>NZ_ANBB01000003.1 GCF_000341105.1 Nocardiopsis potens DSM 45234 | reverse complement strand
CGGCGAACCGCGGCGGCCCCGCCTCGCCGCCGCCGGCGCCGCCCCCGCGCGCCCCGCCGCGGAGCAGCCGCGCCCAGGGCAGCCCCGGACCCGCCTGCGGGCTCACCGCCGCGCCCGCCCCGGCGCGGGCGCGGTCTCCGCGAGGATCTCCGCCAGGTGCACCGCGCGCACCCCGCCGCGCAGCCGGGACAGCGCCCCGCCGATCTGCATCAGGCAGGCGTCGTCGTCGGAGCAGACCACCTCCGCCCCGCTCCCGCCGATCCGCCGCACCTTGTCGGCGACCATCGCCACCGAGGTGTCGGAGTTCTTCCAGGCGAACGCCCCGCCGAAGCCGCAGCACTCCTCGGCGCCGGGCAGCTCGACCAGCTCCAGGCCGCGCACCTCGCGCAGCAGCCGGAGCGGGCGGTCCCCGGTGCGCAGCGAGCGGAGCGCCTGGCAGGCCGGGTGGTAGGCGACCCGGTGCGGGAAGGACGCGCCCACGTCCACCGCCCCGAGCACGTCGACGAGGAACTCGGTCAGCTCCAGGGTCCGCGGCGCCCGAGCGATCCGCGGCTCCCGCCCGGCCAGCACCGGGTAGTGGTCGCGGACCATCGCGGCGCACGACGCCGAGGGCGTCACCACCAGCTCGCACCCGTCGAACACCTCGGCGAACCGCGCCGCCAGGCCGGTCGCCTCGCGCCGGTAGCCGGAGGTGTGGTGCGCCTGCCCGCAGCAGGTCTGCTCCTGCGGACAGACCACGGTGCACCCCAGCCGGCGCAGCAGCCGCACCGCGGCCCGGCCGGTCTCCGGGAAGACCGTGTCGGTGAGGCAAGCGACGAACAACCCGACCCGCACCCGTCCTCCCCGCCGACCTCCGTGAGCACACCGGACACAGAAAACACGGCCATGGTAAACACCGCGATTCCGCCTCCGCAGGCGTTCCGACGGGTTTCCGAGACGATCCGGGCGGCCGCCTCCGGCCACCCCGCCCCGCCGCGGGAGCGGCCGCCCGGGGCGCGGACCGGACTCGGCGGCCTTCCCGCCCCGGAACCGGCCGCCGCGCACGGGCCGGGCGGAGACCCCCGGTCCCGGGCGGCCTCGGAGCTCTCGCCCGGCACCCGCCCGGCGGCGCCCACCCGAACGGCCCCGCCCCCGGTCCGCGCACCGGCCCGGGCGTACTAGGGTTCTCCGCCATGACCGACCTTCCCTCCCGCGCCGACGACCCCGGGCTGTGGCCCTCCGACCCGGAGCAGGCCCGCGCCCTGCAGGCGCGGCTGGCCCGCGAGGTGCGGCAGGACCCGCTGGACGCCGCCGGGGTGCGGCTGGCCGCCGGGCTGGACGTCTCCTACGACCGCGACGACGAGCGGCTGGTCGCCGCCGCCGTGGTGCTCTCCCTGCCCGGCCTGGAGGTCGTCGACTCCGCCACCGCGCACGCCGCCCCCTCCTTCCCCTACCTCCCCGGCCTGTTCGCCTTCCGGGAGCTGCCGCCGCTGCTGGAGGCCGTCCGCGGCCTCTCCACCGAGCCCGACGTCTACGTCTGCGACGGCTTCGGCCTGGCCCACCCGCGCCGGTTCGGGCTCGCCTGCCACCTCGGCTGGCTGCTGGACCGGCCCGCGATCGGGGTCGGCAAGTCGCCCTTCACCGGCCGCGCCGACGAGCCCGGTCCGCAGCGGGGCGACTGGAGCCCCCTGCGCGCCGGCGGCGAGGCCGGCGCGGAGGAGGAGGTGGTCGGCCGCGCGCTGCGCACCCGCACCGGCGTCCGCCCGGTCTACGTCTCGGTGGGGCACCGCGCCGACCTGGACGGCGCCACCGACCTGGTGCTCCGGCTGACCCCCGAGTTCCGGCTGCCCGAGACGGTGCGCCGCGCCGACCGGCTCTCCCGGGACGCCCTGGCCGGGCTCTCCGGCGCCTGAGCGCCCCGCCCCGCGGCCGCCCCGGGGGACACGCCGCACGCCGTGCGATGTTTTTTCCGGCCGATGCCGGATCCTGGGAAACGGGCCCCCGGATTGTCGTAGGGGCCGGTGAGAATCAGTAGTGAATCGAACGGAATCCGATCGATCCAAACCGGCTCCGAGTGCGTCTGAATATGCGAGAACACACAGCAGGGTGTGGTTCAGGCCACTATGGTTCCGATGGGGCCGAGGTCAGGCTCCGCACGTACGACCGAAACGGGAGGCGCGCCATGTGCCGTCACGAACCCGAATGCCCGTCCTACGACGCCGTCGACCGTGAGGCTGCCCGAGTCATCGCCGAGCACCACGAGCAGGGCTGGAGCCTGCTGTGCAACGGCGTCGTGCTGTTCGAGGACACCGGCGAACTGCTGCCCGACGGCCGGATCGTCGCACCGCACCGCCCCGGCGTGGTGCGCGCCGCCGCCTGAGGCACCGCTCCCCGACCCGCCGGGCCCCGCACCGAACCCGAACGCGCCCGCCCATGAGCGCCGAGAATGGGCGGGCGCGCCCGTGCTCGGCCGACCGGGCCCGGCGGGTCCGGCGCAGGAGCCCCCGGCGGCGCCCCGGAGCGCCCGCTCAGCCGGCGCGGAACCGCCGGTCCAGCCACCCGGCCACGATCCGGCCCACCGCCGCAGGGTCCTTCGCCAGCTCGTGCCGCTCCCCCGGGAGCACCTCCACGGTGTCGGCGTCGGCCGCGTCCGGAACCCCGAACGGGTCCCGGTCCCCGTTGACCACCAGCACCGGAACGCCCGCCCCGCGCAGCTCGCCCGCGCGCGACCGCTCCGGGCGCTTCGGCGGGTGCAGCGGAAAGGCCAGCGCCACCACGGCCTCCGCCCCCACCGCACCGGCCGTCCGGCACGCCACCCGCGCCCCGTTGCTCCGCCCGCCCTGCACCAGCGGCAGGCCGGCCGCACCGGACTCGGTGCGCACCTTCTCCACCAGCACCCGCCACGCCTCGTCCTGCGGCCCCGTCGCCGACCCCGGCATCCGCCTCCCCGCCACCCGGTACGGCTGGGTGACCCGGGCGACCGCCCCGCCCGCGGCGAGCACCGCATCGCGCACCGCCGCGATGTCCGGGGCGTCCACTCCCCCGCCCGCGCCGTGGGTGATCGCGAGCAGGTACCGCGCCTCCCCCTCCGGCAGCTCCACATCGGCCCGCCCGGGCCCCCTCGGCGTGTCGATCTCGATCTCCATGCCCTCAACCTAGCGCCGCGCCCGCCCGCCCCCCGGTCCGGCGGCACCGGGGCCGCCGCCCGCCCCGGGAGGATCCGGCCGACGGTCACCCCCTCCCCCTATGCTCCGCCCCGACCGCGAGCAGCGACCCCGAGGACGGACGATGACGGAAGCCGGACCCACCCCCTTCGAAGCCGTGGAGCACCTGTTCAGGCTGTGGCTGCCTCGATGGCGCCTGGTGCTCACCGCCGGCCGGGCTCCGGCCCCCTACGAAGAGGAGTGGGACACCGCCCCCTCCCCGGCCGAGGCGGCGGAGTACGGGGCGTTCCCGGAGACGTTCCCCGGCCCCGGCGGGCGGCGCCACCCGGTCGCCGCCGAGCGGTTCGGCATCGAAGACCCGGACGAGACCTCCGACGGTCCCCTGCACGCCTCCTGGGGCGTGCCGGACGACGGCGCGGAGCAGGTGTTCGAGCTGATCATCGGGGCACTGGAGACCGACCCCCGCGGCCTGGACCGGCGCGGCCGGGCGCTCGCCGGATACCTGGCCGGCCTCGTGGCCGCGGGCGGCACCGACCTGCTGCACATCACGGCGGCCGCCGACCCGGACGGCGCCCCGGCCGACGGCGAACTGCACCTCCTGGTCCGCTCCGGCGCGGGCACGGTGCGCCTGGCGCTGGCCCCCGCCCCGGCCGGCGCGGGGGACGGGGACGGGGCCGACGATACGGCCGAGCACCGGATCGCCTGCGCCGCGACGCTGCTCGGCGAGTTCCTCCGGATCAACAACAACGACACGGTGGCCTTCGAGGCGGCCTTCGGAACCCACGGCGTCGGCCTGGACACCGCCGACCCCGACGCCGCCTTCCGTACCGGCTGGGCCGGAGACGGGCACTGGCCGATCGCGGAAGAGGGCGACGACGAGGCCGACGACGTCCTCTGGGCGGTGGACGCCGCCGCCCTGAAGGCCGCGCTGGCCGAGTCCGAGTCGAACATGGTCGCGAAGGCGCGGAGGGGGACCCTGCTCTGGGAGTTCGATTCCGCGGCGCCCGAGATCCCGGGGGGCGAACTCGTCTCCTGGCTCGCCCGCGACCTCCTCGAAACGGTCCTCACCGAGGCCACCGGGGCACCCGGGACCCCGCCCCTTCTCGCCTACGCCAAGAACCTCCCCCTCGATTCGGTCCTGTACGGCGAGGGGTACTCCTGCCTCCTCCTGGTCGGAGCGGAGCGCACCGCCCTCGTCCAGGTCGGCTGAGGGCGCCGCGGCCGCACCGCCGGAGGGCGGGAGGCCGGCCGGGCCGGGGTCAGTCCGGCCGCCGCTCCCCGTGCTCCGGCCAGCCCTCGGGGAGCACGTCGTCGCGGGAGCCGGAGGCCAGCCGGAGCCGCTCGCGGAAGTCGTCGTGCAGGGCGCGCCCCCAGACGTAGGGGCTGGGGATGCGCACCGCCTCCTCCAGCGCGGTGCGCAGCGCGGCCACCCGCGTCTCCCCCTCGGCCAGCGGCAGCGCCGCCCGGGCGTGCACCTCGCCCAGGGCCGCGAAGAGCTCGCCGGCCAGCATCGGCGTGCTGCCCTCGGCGGCGGCCGCCTCCAGGTACGGGTCCCACCACGGGACCGCCCCGGCCTCCGCCGCGTCCGGGTCGGGCTCCAGGAACCCCCGGCGCAGCCGGCCGTGCACGTCCGCGGCGACCTCCGGGTCCCGGTGCGCCAGGCCCTGCTCCCAGGCCCGGCCCGCGCCGTCGGGGTCGCCGCGCAGCAGGAGCAGCCGGGCCAGCAGCTCGACCGCGGTGGCCGCGGCGCCCGGCGGGACCGGTCCCGGTTCGCCGCCGCCGGGGTCGGAGGCCTCGGCCACCGCGCCGAACTCGGCGATGGCCCGCTCCACGTGCACCGCTCCCAGCAGCAGGCGCAGCCCCGGGTCCTCGCCGAAGGCCAGCCCGTGCCGGAGCACCTCCTCCGCGCGGCCGGGCTCGCCGCGGGCCAGCAGCCGCTCGGCGTAGTCCCGGGCCGCCTCCGGGACCGTGTCGGCGCCGCCGTCCAGCGCCCCCTCCCAGTGGCCGCGGGCGACCTCCTCGTCGCCGCGGTCCTCGGCGATCCGGGCCAGTCCGTGGTGGGCGGCGGCCGCGTAGCGCCCGTTCCCGGAGTCCAGCGCGCGCAGCCACGCCCGCTCGGCCTCTGCGGCGAGCCCCTCCTCCTCGTAGGAGAGGGCGAGGTGGCAGGCGGCCCGCGGGGCGAACTCCGGGTGGCCGGTCTCGATGGCGGCGTGCGCCGCCTCCCGCGCCGCGCGCACCTTCCCCTCGCCGTGCCGCGCCACCGCGAGCCCCATCGCCGCCCGCGCCCGGTGCACCTGCGACCCGCCGTCCAGGACCTGCTCGTACACCTGGGCCGCCCGCGCGAAATGCCCGGTCTCCGCCAGGTCGCGGGCCTGCTCGCAGAGGTCGGCGAATTCGGGCTCCTCACCGGGTGCGCCGGTGGCGGGGGTTCCGGTCGTCGCTGTCATCCCGTGCAACTCTCCGAGGGGGCGGGGGTCCCGCCGCGCGCGGCGGCGGATGGCCTGTCCCTCGGAGACTAACGGTTCCTACCGAGGGACCCCGGACGCTGCACCGGATTCTTCCGGGGAGGCGCGAGAACAATCACCTTTATGCCGTAGATTTCCGATTTGCCCTACGTGGGAAGCGTTCGCCGGGAAGGTTCTGTCACTCGTAAGGGAGGAACTGCGAGGTGTCCAGCTGGATGTTGAACGGGTCGGGAAGCCCGATCTTCGCACCGAACGATTCCTGCCTCCGACTCCCGAACTTCTCCCCGTCGGGTCTGGCGAACAGCGCCGTGCTCCGCTCCGCAGGATCGATCAACAGGTACAGGTCGATCATCGCCTGAGCGTAGATGACCGGCTTGAGCTCCCAGTCCGCGGAACGACTCCCCGGCGACGCGACCTCGGCCACCAGAAGCACGTCGTCCGGAGGAATCCAGCTGTCCCTGGTCTTGAGGATCTGCGTCGGCGCGACGAAGAAGTCCGGCACGACCCCCCGCCCGGCTTCAGGGAGCCGGATCTCCAGGTAGGTCTCATAATCCGTTCCGTCTGGGAGGTACGGACCGATGGCGCGCTCGAGTACGCGCACGTTCCGACCGTGCAGGCCGCTGGGGGTGGGCGACAAGGTTATGGTCTCCCCGTCCAGGATCTCCGCCCGCAGGAGTTTGGTCTCCGGCAGGTCATCGAGGATCTGGAACAGCTTCGCCGCAGGACCGGCCGCCTCGGACCGCAGGCCCTGCCCCGCTTCGGTGGCGAGCGCCGTCATCTTCGACTCCTCGTCATCGGGCATCTGACGGTCACATCCTGTCACGACTCGACGACGTTCCTCCGGGGTTTCCCTCACCCCCATTCCACCGCATTCATATGAATCGGCACCAGCACCCCACCGCGCTCTTCCGGATTCGTATGAATCGGTACCGGCACCCACCGCGCTCCTCCGGATTCGCATGGATCGGCACCAGCACCCACCGTATGCATATGAACGGGTGCCGGCGCCGGGGTCAGGGCGCGTAGACCCGGACGTAGTCGACCGTCATCCGCTGCGGGAACTCGGTGGTCCCGTCGGGGTACCCGGGCCACTGGCCGCCGACCGCCACGTTGAGGATCATGAAGAACGGGTGGTCGAAGACCCACCGGTCGCCGCCGAGGTCGGCGGGGGTGACGGTCTGGTAGGCGACGCCGTCCACCGACCAGGTGATGGAGTCGGGGGCCCAGTCCACCGCGTAGACGTGGAAGTCGTCGGCGAAGGCCCCGCCGGTCGGGTGCGGGTAGGAGCCGCCGATGCCCTCGCCGCCGGAGTAGCCGGGCCCGTGCACGGTGCCGTGCACCGTGCTCTGCTCGTGGCCGACGTTCTCCATGACGTCGATCTCACCGGAGTCCGGCCACGGGGTCTCCGGGAAGTCGCCGCCCAGCATCCAGAAGGCCGGCCAGATGCCCTGGCCGCGCGGGATCCGGATGCGCGCCTCGAACCGGCCGTAGGCCTGCTCGAACTTGTCCTTGGTGGTCATCCGGGCCGAGGTGTAGCCGCCGTCGGCCTCCCGGCGGGCGGTGATGACCAGGTTGCCGGCGCCGTCCAGCGCGGAGTTCTCCCGGCTGCCGGTGTAGTCCTGCAGCTCGCCGTTGCCCCAGCCGTGGTCGCCGAGCTCGTGGTTCCAGTTCGCCGGATCCGGGGCGGAGCCGGCGGCGCCGTCGAACTCGTCGGACCAGACCAGGGCGCCGGGGGCGGCGTCCCCGGCGGGCTCGGCCGGCCGGGCCGGCGCCGCCTGCGGAGCGGCGAACCCCAGGGCGGCCAGGGCGGAGGCGGCGACCGCGGAGGCGGCCAGCCGGGTGCGGAGGTGCGGGGTGCTTCGGGACATGAGGGGGCTCCGATCGGTACCGCCGCCGGATGCGGCCGGGCCGCTCCGGCGGGCTCGGGGGCGGATCGGGTGCGCCGCGCCGGCTCGGCCGGGTTGCGGGTCCGTCCGGACCGGGGCGGGCGCACGGCGGGTTCGGCGACCGAGCGCGTCCGCGGGGTCACCGAGCGGATCGGAACGAAACGCTACGGACCGCCCCATCCGCCCGCAAGGGGGGTTCGGGAAAAAATGGGAACGCTCCCACAGCGGTGCCGGACGCGGCCCGGGTGCTCTCCGCCCGCGGCGGGGGCGCGCGGCCGGCGCCCCGGTCCGGCGTCCTCTTCCCCGACGGGAAGCGGCGGGAAGCGCGCGGGCCCGCCGCACCTGCGCGGTGCGGCGGGCCCGGGGCGCCGTCCTCCTACTCCTCGAACGCCTCCGGCGGCGGGCAGGAGCAGACCAGGTTGCGGTCGCCGTAGGCCTGGTCGATGCGGCCCACCGGGGACCAGTACTTCTCCTGGCGCAGCCGGGCCACCGGGTAGGCGCCCTCGCTGCGCGGGTAGGAGTGCTTCCAGTCGTCGGCGGTGAGCGCCTCGGCGGTGTGCGGGGCGTTCTTCAGCGGGTTGTCCTCGGCGTCGTAGCCGCCCTCGGCAACCCGGTCGATCTCGCCGCGGATCGCGATCATCGCGTCGATGAACCGGTCCAGCTCGGCCAGGTCCTCGCTCTCCGTGGGCTCCACCATCAGGGTCCCGGCCACCGGGAAGGACATCGTCGGCGCGTGGAAGCCGTAGTCGATCAGGCGCTTGGCGATGTCCTCGTTGGTGATCCCGGTCTTCTTCGCCAGGCCGCGGACGTCGATGATGCACTCGTGCGCGACCAGGCCGCCCGCGCCGGTGTAGAGCACCGGGTAGTACGGCTCCAGCCGCTTGGCCACGTAGTTGGCGCTGAGCACCGCGGTCTCGGTGGCGGCGCGCAGGCCGTCCCCGCCCATCATCCGGATGTAGGCCCAGGAGATCTGCAGGATGCCCGCCGAGCCGAACGGGGCCGCGGAGACCGGGCCGACGCCGGTGTGCGGGCCGGCGTCCGGCTGGCCCGGGTGGTTGGGCAGGAAGCCCGCCAGGTGCGAGCGGACCGCCACCGGGCCGACGCCGGGGCCGCCGCCGCCGTGCGGGATGCAGAACGTCTTGTGCAGGTTGAGGTGGCTGACGTCGGCGCCGAACTTCCCCGGCTTGGCCCAGCCGAGCAGCGCGTTGAAGTTGGCCCCGTCCACGTAGACCTGGCCGCCGGCCTCGTGCACCAGGCGGCAGACCTCGGTGATGGTCTCCTCGTAGACGCCGTGGGTGGAGGGGTAGGTGACCATGATCGCGGCGACCGAGCCCTCGTGCTTGGCCAGCTTGGCGCGGAGGTCGTCCAGGTCGACGTTGCCCCCGTCGTCGCAGGCGACCACGGCGACCCGCATGCCGGCCATGACCGCGCTGGCCGCGTTGGTGCCGTGCGCGGAGCTGGGGATCAGGCAGACGTCGCGGTCGGCCTCGCCGCGGCTGCGGTGGTAGCCGCGGATCGCCAGCAGGCCGGCCAGCTCGCCCTGGGAGCCGGCGTTGGGCTGCAGCGAGACGGCGTCGTAGCCGGTCACCTCGGCCAGCCACTTCTCCAGGTCGCGGATGAGGGCGACGCTGCCGGCCGCCTGCTCCAGCGGGGCCAGCGGGTGCAGCCGGGAGAACTCCGGCCAGGTGACCGACTCCATCTCCGCGGTGGCGTTGAGCTTCATGGTGCACGAGCCCAGCGGGATCATGCTGCGGTCCAGCGCGAGGTCCTTGTCGGAGAGCCGGCGCATGTAGCGCAGCAGCGAGGTCTCGCTGCGGTGGCTGTTGAAGACCTCGTGGTCGAGGTAGTCGACGCCGCGGCGGAGCCCCTCGGGCAGCGCCTCCAGGCCCCGGGCGGGGGCCTGCTCGGCGGCGTCCTTGCCGGAGAAGGCGGCGAGCACCGCGGCGACGTGCGCGCCGGTGGTGGTCTCGTCGCAGCTGATGCCGACCGTGTCGGCGTCCACCCGGAGCAGGTTGATCCCGCGCGCGGCGGCCGCCTCGAGCTTGGCCTCGGCGCCGGCGGGCACCCGGACCCGCAGCGTGTCGAAGAAGGAGCCGTGCAGCACCTGGAAGCCGCGGGAGCGCAGCCCCTCGGCGAGCCGGGCGGTGTGCCCGTGCACCCGCTCGGCGATCTCGCGCAGCCCGCGGGGGCCGTGGTAGACCGCGTACATGCCGGCCATGACCGCCAGCAGCACCTGGGCGGTGCAGATGTTGCTGGTCGCCTTCTCCCGGCGGATGTGCTGCTCGCGGGTCTGCAGGGCGAGCCGGTAGGCGGGCCGGCCCGCGTTGTCCACCGAGACGCCGACCAGCCGGCCGGGCATCTGGCGCTGCAGGCCCTCGCGGACCGACATGTAGCCGGCGTGCGGGCCGCCGAAGCCCATCGGGACGCCGAACCGCTGGGTGGAGCCGACCGCGATGTCGGCGCCGAGCTCGCCCGGGCTGCGCAGCACGGTCAGCGCGAGGACGTCCGCGGCGACGACGGCCAGGGCGCCGGCCTCGTGCGCGGCGTCGATGACCGGCCCGGGGTCGCGCACCGCGCCGGAGGCGCCCGGGTACTGCACCAGCACGCCGAACGCGTCGCCCTCGGGCAGGCCCTCGGACAGGTCGGCGACGACGATCTCGATGCCGAGCGGCTCGGCGCGGGTGCGCAGCACGTCCAGGGTCTGCGGGAAGACGTCGGCGTCCACCACGAAGGCGGCGCTCTTGGACTTGGTCGCGCGCCGGGCCAGGGTCATCGCCTCGGCGGCCGCGGTGGCCTCGTCCAGCAGCGAGGCGCCGGAGACGGCCAGCCCGGTCAGGTCGGAGACCATGGTCTGGAAGTTGAGCAGCGCCTCCAGCCGGCCCTGGGAGATCTCCGGCTGGTACGGGGTGTAGGCGGTGTACCAGGCCGGGTTCTCCATGATGTTGCGCAGGATGACCGGCGGGGTGACGGTGTCGTAGTAGCCGAGGCCGATCATCGAGGTGCGCACGGTGTTCCGGTCGGCCAGGGCGCGCAGCTCGGCCAGGGCCTCGGTCTCGCCGGCCGGGGCGGGCAGGTCGAGTTCGGCCGGGGTGCCGGGGGCGGTGAGGATGGACTCCGGGACCGCCGCCGCCATCAGGGCCGAGGTGGAGTCGTATCCGACCGCCTTCAGCATCTCGGTGATCGCGGAGGGGTCCGGGCCGATGTGCCGGTCGGCGAATTCACGGGCCGGCGCCCCTGCTGCGGCGGGTTTCGGGGTCGGCTGCTCCGGCATGGAGACCTCCTGGTCGCATCGGCCGCGGACGCGGCTGCTCTCCTCGGTGTCTCCCCCTCTGTCGCTCGCTGCCGTGCCGGCCGCGCGACCGTGCGGGCGTGGCGCGTACCGCACGTCCGCAGCTTCAGAGTGGCCTTCTCCGCGCGGTCCCTGGTGCCTGAGAGGTTACTGGGGAGTATTGCCCCGTCGGCGCCCCTGCCGGGGTCTCTCCCGCGCGGTATCAACGGCCGGTGATGAACTTTTCCCTGCAATTATCCACCGAATCGCCCGTTTCGTGCACCACGTCACGTGCACGGACGCGGTCCGGGGCGCGCCGCCCGGCTTCGGGCGCACGGCCCCGGGCGGAACCCGGTGGACGGAATCCCGACCGTACTCGATGCCGCTCCGCCGCGCATGCCCGGCCCCGCCCCGCGGCGGCCGGACCGGGGGCGGTCAGCCGGTCCGGCGCTCCCGGCGCCGGCGGGCCAGCTCGTCGCCGGGGTGCGGCTCGTCCGGCAGCGGCTCGGCCAGCCGCTCCCCCGGCAGCTGCCCCAGGGCGCCCTCCAGCTCCCGCCAGACCCGCCCCAGGGCGATGCCGAACATGCCCTGGCCGCCCTGCATGAGCTCGACGACCTCGGTGGGCGAGGTGCACTCGTAGACGCTGACCCCGTCGCTCATCAGGGTGATGTGCGGCAGGTCGGAGGTGTCCCGGCCGCGCAGGTGCTCCACCGCGGTCCGGATCTGCTGCAGCGAGATCCCGGTGTCCAGCAGCCTCTTGACCACTTTGAGCATCAGGATGTCGCGGAAGCTGTAGAGCGGGACGGAGGCCGCGCCGGGTTCGGGCAGCACGCTCGGCCCGACCAGCCGGGTCCGCGCCCAGTAGTCGAGCTGGCGGTAGGTCACACCGGCCGCCGCGCACGCCGTGGGACCGCGATAGCCGATGTCCATGGGCAGCGCCACCACGTCCTCTTCACACAGCAGACCCTGCTCCCCCGCTCGCCGTATCGCCGCTCGCCCGGGGAGGGAGGCCCGCTGATTGCCGCTCGTAACCGCCACGCCGAACCTCCGGCTCCTCGGCCCACGGCGGTTGACAGGGGGTTGCGAAGGGTGCGCCGCGGGTGCTTCGACATTGAAGGTAAGCCGGTCCGGCGGAGAGCGTCAACGACACTCATCGGCGCGTCGCGGAACCTTTCGACGAGCGCGCGCTGAACACCGTTCCGGCGGCCTTTTCGGCAGCTCACGACCATGTTAAGCGCGCACCGGAGCTCCCGCGGCGGCGACACGCCAAGGATTCGGGCAGGGGTGGCGGCCGCCCGAATCCGCGCTCACCCCCTGTCACCGCCTGTGATCCTCGCCACGGTCACGGAGCGTTTCCGCCCCGGCCCGGTCCCGCCGGGGCCGCGCCCCTCCCCGCGGCGTGAAAAACCGCGCAAAGGTCCGCCAAGTCCGCGCCCGTCCCGGGGCGGGCCCCGCGCGGCACTGCTTGGCTGGTCAGAGGGCCCGAAGAGGGTTCGGGACCGGCACCGCACCGGACCGGCGGGGGGGGGAGCCATGGCTCGGCACGGCGAGGAGCGGGGCGCCGCGCCCCGCGGACGCGGCGGCTGGCTCCCGCTCGGGGCGGCCGTCGGCGCGGTCGTCCTGCTCACCGCGGGCTGGCCCGCGCTGGACGCCGCCGTGGCGGGCACCGCCCCGGTCGAGCCCGGGCGGCCGGTGCAGGTCGGGGCCGGGCACGGGCACACCGCCTCGGTCGAGTTCGGCCCGGGGTGGACGCTGGACGAGGGGCGGAGCCGGGACGGCCGCAGCCTCCTGTTCACCCGGGGCCCGGTGGAGCTGCGGCTGGCGACGGTGGTCCCGGCCGGTCCGGCCGGCCCCGGCGAGCTCTGGGACGGGCTGCGCCGGATCGTCCGGGTCGACGACCCGACCGCCCGGCTGGGCGAGCCGCGGCCGGCCGTCTCCGAGCACGGGGCCGAGGGGCGCACCGGCCCGATGCGCGGCGACGCCGCGTCCGGGAGCGCCGCGGTGTTCGGCGCCCACGACGGCGGGCTGGCCGTGGAGATGGTGCTGGCGGCCGGCCCCGGCGTCCCCGCGGAGCGGCTGGAGGAGGCGGAGCGGGTGTTCGACACGGTGGCGTTCGGCGAGGACTCCGGGGAGGCGCCGTGAACCGGGCGTCCCCGGAGCGGAGGAGCACCGGAGCCGGACCGGGGCGGGCCGGCGTCCCGCATCCGCGGCGGTCCGCCCGGCACGCGACCGGGCGCGACCCGGGCCCGCGCCGGGCCGGGCGGCGCCCCGGGGTGACCGCCCCGCTCGCCGCGGCCGCGCTCTTCGCGCTGCTGTGCGCCGCGGGGACGGCCTCCACCACCGTGCGCACCGGCGGCCTGGTCCGGGTGTTCCCGGTGGAGGCGCTGCTGGCCGCGGCGACCCTCGCCGCGGTGCTGGCCGCCGGGTACTGGGTGCTGCGCCGGATCCGCCCGGTGCGCCCGCCGGGGGCGGCGGCGGCCGCCGCCGCGCTGCTCTGGGGCGCGGCGGCCGCGGCCGGCCTGGCCCTGATCGCCAACTCCGCCCTGCTGTCGGTGTGGAACTCGGTGCTGGGGGTGGAGGCGGGCACCGCCTGGGGGCCGTCGCTGACCGCTCCGCTCAACGAGGAGCCGATCAAGGCGGCCGGGGTGGTGATCCTGGCGGTCGCCGCGCCCGCCGCGCTGCGCGGCCCGGCGGACGGCTTCGTCCTCGGCGCCCTGGCCGGCCTGGGCTTCCAGCTGGTGGAGAACGCGATCTACGCGCTGGAGACCATCGTCATGCAGGGGGCGACCGCCGGCGGCGCGTCGGTCCTGGGCTCGCTGGCGCTGCGCGTCGGGGTGACCGGGGCGGGCTCGCACTGGGCGATGACCGCGATCGCCGGGACCGGGGTCGGCCTGCTGGCCGCGGCCCGGTGGCGGCCCGGCCCGCGCCGCGCCTGGGCCGCCGGCCTGCTGCTGCTGTCCGCGATGGCGCTGCACGCGTTCTTCAACGCGCCGGTGCTGGTCTCGCTGCCCGGAGCGGCGGCCAAGGCGGCCGTCGTCTCCACCGCCGCGCTCCTGGTCTACCTGCCGGTCCGCGCCGCCTACCGGCGCCGGCTGCGCAACGCCCTGGAGGCCGAGGGGCAGGCGGTCGACCTGCGCCGGTCCGACGCCCGCGGGCTGGCCACCCGGCACGGCCGGCGGGAGGCGCTGCGGCGCGTCCCGGCGCCGGACCGCCCGGCCGCGGCCCGGCGCCAGCTCCGCCTGCTGAAGGCGGCCGAGCGGCGGCTCGACCGGTCCCCCGAAGCGGCGGGGTGAGCCGCGCCGGCGGGCCGGTCCGGCCCGGATCGGCCCGCCGCTCCGCCCGCCCGACCCCGCTCCGCGGGGCCCGGAAACCCCTGCGCCGCAAAGGTTCCCGTTTCCACTGTGGCGTGCGCCACAGTGATCGGCCGAGGATTCCGCTGCCCGGAATCGGGGCGTAGCGTGACGCGCGGATCACGGGGAGGCACACCGCCCCCGGCGCACTCCGGTGCGACCCCTCCCCTGATCGGATCATCAGACGACAGGACGGTGAGGACCCATGTCCATCTTCCGCAAGGGCGGCACCGGCGGAGCGGCCTCCGCCGGAGAGCTGTTACTCCGGACGGGCCGCCTGCTGGCCCGGGCCGAGACCTCCGACGACCTGCACGGCCTCTACCGGACCGGCGGCCGCGAGGGCGACGCCTTCTACCGCGACCGGTGGAGCCACGACAAGGTCGTCCCCTCCACCCACGGGGTGAACTGCACCGGGTCCTGCCGGTGGGACGTCTACGTCAAGGACGGCATCATCACCTGGGAGACCCAGTCCACCGACTACCCCTCGGTCGGACCGGACCGCCCCGAGTACGAGCCGCGCGGCTGCCCGCGCGGGGCGTCCTTCTCCTGGTACTCCTACTCCCCCACCCGCATCCGCTACCCGCACGCCCGCGGGGTGCTGGTGGAGATGTACCGGGAGGCCCGGGAGCGGCTGGGCGACCCGGTCGCCGCCTGGGCCGAGGTCACCGCCGACCCGGAGAAGCGCCGCCGCTACCACTCGGCCCGGGGCAGGGGCGGGCTGGTCCGGATCGGCTGGGACGAGGCCGTGGAGATGGCGGCGGCCGCGCACGTGCACACCATCAAGACCCGCGGCCCGGACCGGATCGCCGGGTTCTCCCCGATCCCGGCGATGTCCATGGTCTCCCACGCCGTCGGCTCCCGCTTCATGTCGCTCATCGGCGCCCCCATGCTCTCCTTCTACGACTGGTACGCCGACCTGCCGGTGGCCTCCCCGCAGGTGTTCGGCGACCAGACCGACGTCCCGGAGTCCGGCGACTGGTGGGACGCCGCCTACCTGATGATGTGGGGCTCCAACGTCCCGGTCACCCGCACCCCCGACGCGCACTGGATGACCGAGGCCCGCTACCGCGGCCAGAAGGTCGTGGTGGTCTCCCCCGACTACGCCGACAACACCAAGTTCGCCGACGAGTGGCTGGCCCCGCACCCCGGCACCGACGGCGCGCTGGCCTTCGCCATGGGCCACGTGGTGCTCACCGAGTTCTTCGTCCGCGAGCAGGTCCCGGCCTTCGCGGACTACGTGCGCCGCTACACCGACCTGCCGTTCCTGGTCACCCTCGCCGAGCGCGGGGACGCGCTGGTGCCCGGCAAGTTCCTCACCGCCGCCGACCTCGGCGGCGACGGCCCCGAGGACGCCTGGAAGACCGTGCTGCTCGACTCGGCCACCGGCAGGCCCGCGGTGCCCAACGGCTCCCTCGGCTTCCGCTGGCAGGAGGGCGGCTCCGGCCGGTGGAACCTCGACCTGGACGGCGTCGAGCCGCTGCTCACCCTGGACGGCGCGGCCGCCCTGGACGGCCGGGTGCGCCCCGCCGAGGTGCTGCTGCCCCGGTTCGACTCCCCCGAGGGGACCGGCGCCGCCGTCCGCCGCGGCGTGCCCGCCGTCCGGCCGGACCCGGACGGGCCGCTCGTCACCACCGTCTTCGACCTGCTGCTCGCCCAGTACGGGGTGGCCCGCGAAGGGCTGCCCGGGGAGTGGCCGGCCGGCTACGGCGACGCGGACCGGCCGGGCACCCCCGCCTGGCAGGAGGCGATCACCGGGGTGCCCGCCGACCGGGCGGTCCGGATCGCCCGCGAGTTCGCCGACACCGCCCGGCGCTCCGGCGGCCGGTGCATGATCCTGATGGGCGCCGGCACCAACCACTGGTTCCACTCCGACCAGGTCTACCGCTCCTTCCTCACCCTGCTGCTGCTCACCGGCTGCCAGGGGCGCAACGGCGGCGGCTGGGCGCACTACGTCGGCCAGGAGAAGGTCCGCCCGCTGACCGGGTGGACCGTGCTCTCCTCGGCCTCCGACTGGAACCGGCCCGCCCGCCAGATGGCCGGCACGCCCTACTGGTACCTCCACACCGACCAGTGGCGCTACGACGCCCTGCGCACCGACGCGCTGAGCTGGCCCGGCGCCGCCGGCGCGCTCTCCGGCGCGCACACCGCCGACTGCATCGCCCGCTCGGCCCGGATGGGCTGGATGCCCTCCTACCCCACCTTCGACCGGAACCCGCTGGACCTGGCCGACGAGGCCGAGCGGGCCGGCGCCGACCCCGCCGAGCACGTGGCGCGGCGGCTGGCCTCCGGCGGACTCGGCTTCGCCTGCGAGGACCCGGACGCCCCGGAGAACTGGCCGCGGGTGCTCACCGTGTGGCGGTCCAACCTGCTCGGCTCCTCCGCCAAGGGCAACGAGTACTTCCTGCGCCACCTGCTCGGCGCCGACCACCGGGCCCGCTCCGGCGACGCCCCGCCCGAGCACCGCCCCTCCGGGGTGCGCTGGCGGGACGACCCGCCCGAGGGCAAGCTCGACCTGCTGCTCGCCCTGGACTTCCGGATGACCAGCACCACCCTGTTCGCGGACGTGGTGCTGCCCGCCGCCACCTGGTACGAGAAGCACGACCTGTCCAGCACGGACATGCACCCGTTCGTGCACTCCTTCAACGCCGCGGTGGACCCGCCCTGGCAGTGCCGCACCGACTTCGACGCCTTCCACGCCATCGCCGCCCGGTTCAGCGAGCTCGCCCGCGACCACCTGGGGGTCCGCCGCGACGTGGTGGCCACCGCGCTCACCCACGACACCCCCGCGGAGACCGCCCAGCCGGGCGGCCGCGAGCACGACTGGCGGGGCGCGGGCGGCGCGCCGGCGCCCGGCCGGAACATGCCCGCCCTCACCGTGGTCGAGCGGGACTACCCGGCCGTCGCCGCGAAGCTCGGCGCCCTGGGGCCGCTGCTGGACACGCTCGGCGCCACCGCCAAGGGCACCACCGTCCGGGTCGATGAGGAGCTGGCCTGGCTGGGCGAGTCCAACGGCCGCGCGGCCGGCGGCCCCGCCGCGGGCCGCCCGCTGATCGACACCGACCGCGGGGCCGCCGACGCCGTCCTCGCGCTCTCCGGCACCACCAACGGGAGGGTGGCCGCCGCCGGCTTCCGGGACCTGGAGCGGCGGGTCGGCCGGCCGCTGGCCCCCATGGTCGAGCACGACCGGGCGCACCGGACCACCTTCGCCGACACCCGGGCCCGCCCGGCCCCGGTGATCACCAGCCCGGAGTGGTCCGGCGACGAGTCCGGGGGGCGGCGCTACGCGCCCTTCACCGTCAACGTGGAGCGCCTCAAGCCCTGGCACACCCTCACCGGCAGGCAGCACTTCTACCTCGACCACGACTGGATGGCCGAGCTCGGCGAGCAGCTGCCGGTGTACCGGCCGCCGCTGGACCTGCACCGGCTGGCGGGCGAGCCGCGGCCGGGCGAGCGCGGCTCCGCCGGGGTGGCGGTCCGCTACCTCACCCCGCACTCCAAGTGGTCCATCCACACCGAGTACCAGGACAACCCGATCATGCTCACCCTCTCCCGGGGCGGGCCGGTGTTCTGGATCAGCCCGGTCGACGCCGAGGCGATCGGCGTGCGGGACAACGACTGGGTGGAGGCGGTCAACCGGAACGGGGTCGTGGTGGCGCGCGCGGTCGTGTCGCACCGGATGCCCGCCGGGACCGTGTTCATGTACCACGCCCAGGAGCGGACGGTGAACGTCCCCCGGAGCGAGGAGACCGGCCGCCGCGGCGGCGTGCACAACTCGCTGACCCGGCTGCAGATCAAGCCCACCCACCTCATCGGCGGGTACGCCCAGCTCTCCTTCGGCTTCAACTACCTGGGCCCCACCGGCAACCAGCGCGACGAGGTGACGGTGCTGCGCCGCCGCTCCCAGGAGGTGAGGTACTGATGCGCGTGATGGCCCAGATCGCGATGGTGATGAACCTGGACAAGTGCATCGGGTGCCACACCTGCTCGGTCACCTGCAAGCAGACCTGGACCAACCGGTCCGGGGTGGAGTACGCCTGGTTCAACAACGTGGAGACCCGCCCGGGGCAGGGGTACCCGCGCCGGTACGAGGACCAGGAGCGGTGGCGGGGCGGCTGGGAGCTGGACCGGCGCGGGCGGCTCCGGCCGCGCGGCGGCGGGCGGCTGCGCCGGCTCGCCGGCATCTTCGCCAACCCCGACCTGCCCGGCATCGACGACTACTACGAGCCCTGGACCTACGACTACCGCACCCTCACCGAGGCCCCGCTGGGCGAGGAGCCCCCGGTGGCCCGCCCGGTCTCGGCGCTGACCGGCGCCCCGGCCGACGTCTCCTGGGGCCCCAACTGGGACGACGACCTCGGCGGCGCCCCCGGCAACGAGGACCTCGACCCGATGGCCGTCCGGATGCGCGAGCGGGTGGGGCGCGGGATCGCCTACGAGTTCGAGCGGTCGTTCATGTTCTACCTGCCGCGGATCTGCGAGCACTGCCTCAACCCGTCGTGCGTGGCGTCCTGCCCCTCCGGCGCGATGTACAAGCGGGTGGAGGACGGCATCGTCCTGGTCGACCAGGACGGCTGCCGGGGGTGGCGGATGTGCGTCTCCGGCTGCCCGTACAAGAAGGTCTACTTCAACCACAGGACCGGCAAGGCCGAGAAGTGCACCTTCTGCTACCCGCGGATCGAGGCCGGGGAGCCCACCATCTGCTCGGAGACCTGCGTGGGCCGGCTGCGCTACCTGGGGGTGCTGCTCTACGACGCCGACCGCGTCGCCGAGGCGGCCTCCGTCCCCGAGGAGAAGGACCTCTACCCGGCGCAGCTGGACCTGTTCCTCGACCCCGGCGACCCCGGGGTGGCGGCGGCCGCCGAGCGCTCGGGCATCGGCCGCGAGTGGATCGAGGCCGCCCGCCGCTCGCCGGTGCGCGACCTCATCGTGCGGCACCGGGTGGCGCTGCCGCTGCACCCGGAGTACCGGACCATGCCGATGGTCTGGTACGTCCCGCCGCTCTCCCCGGTGGTGGAGGCCGTCGCCGAGAGCGGGCACGACGGGGAGGACGCGGGCAACCTGTTCGGCGCGATCGACGCGCTGCGCATCCCGGTGGACTACCTCGCCGAGCTGTTCACCGCGGGCGACCCCGCGCCGGTCGAGGCGGCGCTGCGCCGGCTGGCCGCGATGCGCTCGCACATGCGCTCGGTCAACCTCGGCGAGGATCCCGACCCGGAGGTGCCGGCCGCCGCCGGGATGGACGCCGCGCAGGTCCGCGACCTGTACCGGCTGCTGGCGCTGGCCAAGTACGAGGAGCGCTACGTCATCCCGACCGCGGGCGTGGGCACCGCGCACGACCTGGAGTCCATCGCCACCTCCTGCAGCCTGGACACCGACGGCGGCCCGGGGATGGGCGGCCCCGGAGGGGCGCCGCTGAAACCCGGCGCGACCGACCTGCTGACCTGGTCCGGGGACCGGCCCGAGGGCCTCTTCCCGCCCCGGCGCGGCGGGGAAGGGAGGTCGGCGCGATGAGCCCGGCCCCCGCGCGGCGGCGCGCCGCCGCGCACACCGCCGTGGTCCGGATGGCGGCCGCCTGGTGCCTGCAGTACCCCGACGCCGCGGTCCGCGGGCACCTCCCGCTGCTCCGCGCGGCCCTGGCCGAGACCGGCGGGCACCGCCCGGCCGCCCTCCTCCGGCCGCTCCTGGAGCACCTGGAGCGCACCCCGCCGCGGACCGCCGAGGAGCACTACGTCACCGTGTTCGACACCAAGCCCCGGCGCAGCCTCCACCTCACCTGGTACCTGGACGGCGACACCCGGCGGCGCGGCGCCTCCCTGGCCCGCCTCGCCGGGGCCTACCGCGCGCACGGGCACCGGACCGCCGGCGGCGAGCTCCCCGACCACCTGCCGGTGCTGCTGGAGTTCAGCGCGTCCGGCGACCCCGCGGCGGCCCGGGCCGGCCAGGAGCTGCTGTCCTCCTTCCGGTCCGCGCTGGCCCTGCTGCACGGGCGCCTGGCCGATCTGGACACGCCCTACGCCGCCGGCACGGCCGCCGTGCTGGCGACCCTGCCCCAGGGCGACCGGGCCGCCGCCCCGGCGGAGCCGCCGCCCGCGGAGGCGGTCGGGCTCGCCCCCTACCCGCCCGCGTCCCCGCCGAGGGAGAGGACATGACCGACCCCATCGACCTGCTGCTGTGGGGCGCGGCGCCCTACGTGTCCCTGGCCGTGCTGGCCGGCGGCCTGGTCTGGCGCTACCGCCACGACCGGTTCGGCTGGACCAGCCGCTCCACCCAGCTGTACGAGTCCCGGCTGCTGCGCGTCGGCAGCCCGCTGTTCCACCTGGGGCTGCTGCTCGTCGCCGGCGGGCACGTGCTGGGCCTGGCGGTGCCCAAGGCCCTGACCGAGCTCGCCGGGGTGGACGAGCACACCTACCACCTGGTCTCCCTGGGCATGGGGACGGTCGCCGGCCTGCTCACCGCGGCGGGGCTGGCGGTGCTGCTCTACCGGCGGCTGACCGTGCCGCGGGTGCGGCGGGCCACCACGCTCGACGACCGGCTGGTCTACCCGGTGCTCGGGCTGGTGCTGCTCCTGGGGCTGACCGCCACCATCGTGGACAACGGGATCGGGGGAGGCTACGACTACCGCGAGACGGTCGCGCCGTGGCTGCGGCACCTGTTCCTGCTCGACCCCCGCCCGGAGCTGATGGCCGGCGTGCCACTGGACTTCCGGCTGCACGTGCTGCTGGCGATGGTGCTCTTCGCGCTGGTGCCGTTCAGCAGGCTGGTGCACGCCTTCAGCGCCCCGGTGCACTACCTGTTCCGCCCCTACCTGGTCTACCGGCGGCGCGCACCGGAGGTGCTGGGCACCCGCGCCCAGCCCCGCGGCTGGGCGCCGTGACCCGCGGGCGGCCGGGGCGCGCCCGGCGGCGCGGCCCGGCCGCCGGGCGGGCCGCGGCGGTGGGCGGCGGCGCCGCGCTGGCGCTCGGGGCGGCCGCCGCCCTCGCGGCGGCCACGGGCGAGCCGCTGCTCTTCCCCTCCCTGGGGCCCACCGTCTACCTGCTGTTCGCCGACCCGCTCGGCACTGCGGCCGCCCCGCGCAACATCGTCCTCGGCCACCTGGTCGGCATCGGCGCCGGCGTCCTGGGCCTCGCGGCGACCGGGCTCACCGGGGCCGCACCGGACCTGGAGGACGCCACCTGGGAGCGGGCGGCCGCGGCGGTGATCGCGATCGGGCTGACCTGCGCGCTCATGCCGGCCCTGGGCTGCCCGCACCCGCCTGCGGGCGCCACCACGCTGATCGTCGCGCTGGGGCTGCTGCGCACCCCGCACCAGCTGGCCGCGGTGGCGGCGGGGGTGGTCCTGGTGACGGCGGTGGGCCACGCCGCCAACCGCGCGGCGGGCGTCCCCCACCCGCCCTGGCGCCCCCGCCCGTCCCCGCGCGCCGGCTGAGCGCGGCCGGGAAGCGGGCGGCGGTGCCGTCCCTGCGGGGCGGAAGGGGGCTCTGCTGCACACCCGCTTCAGGCCCGGGGCCGCGCGGGCGCGGGCGGCCCGGGGCGGAGCGCCCGGCGCTCCCCCGGCCTGCGGCGGGGCGGGGTCAGGTGGTGCGGCCGAAGTCCTCCGGGGTGATGTTGTCCAGGAAGGCCTTGAACTTCTCGACCTCGTCCTCCTGCTCGTCCGGGATGGGCACGCCCGCCTCGTCGATGACGCCCTCGTCGGCGTAGATCGTCGCGCCGGTGCGCAGCGCCAGCGCGATGGAGTCGGAGGGGCGGGCGCTGACCTCGATCCCGTTGGAGAAGACCAGTTCGGCGTAGAAGATGCCGTCGCTGAGGGCGGTGATGTTCACCGTGTCCAGGGTGGCGTCCAGCGCCTCCAGGACGTCGCGGAACAGGTCGTGGGTGAGCGGGCGGGCCGGGGTGACGCCCTGCTGGGCGAGGGCGATCGCGGTGGCCTCCACCGCACCGATCCAGATGGGCAGGTAGCGCTCGCCGGCGGTCTCCTTGAGCAAGACGATCGGCTGGTTCGAGGGCATCTCGACCCGGACCCCGACGACCTCCATGTGCTTCACTGCGGCTCCGTCCCACGACTTCGCGTGCCGAATGGGCACCCGCCCGGCTGTGCTCGGCCGTACTCTCCGATTCTGCACCCCGTCGTCGGCCCCTCGGAAGGGGGTGGCCGACGGCCTGCACGCCGGTCTTCGTTACAAGGCTGTCCGGTCGGGGGCGGGCGCAAACCTGATGCGTCCCGCCCCCGGCGCCCGGAACCGGTCAGCGGCGCGGCTTGGTCAGCAGGACCAGGCGGAACTTGCCGATCTGCACCTCGTCGCCGCCGCCCAGCTCGGCCTCGTCGATCCGCTCCCGGTTGACGTAGGTGCCGTTCAGGCTGCCGACGTCGCGGACGCCGAAGCCGTCGCCGCGGCGGAAGAACTCCACGTGCCGCCGGGACACGGTCACGTCGTCCAGGAAGATGTCGCTGTTGGGGTGGCGCCCCGCGGTGGTCACGTCGGAGTCCAGCAGGAACCGGCTGCCGGCGTTGGGGCCGCGCTTGACGACCAGCAGCGCCGTTCCGGTCGGCAGCGCCTCGACGCTGGTGGCGTCGGCGCCCACCTCCTCGGCCGCGTCCGCCTCGGCCTCGAGGGCCTGGATGCCGGCGATGGAGATGGTGGACGTGGTCTCGCCGACGGAGTCGCGGCGCTCGCCGGCCCGGGGGGCCTCTTGTCCGCTCCGGACGATCGGGGACCCACAGTTGGAGCAGAAACGGGCATCATCCGCAACGGCGTGACCGCACTGCGTGCAGTTAACGCTCGACATAGGTCGGCTCGGCCTCCTACCGCACGGGGGCGGTGCTCAGATATCGGCTGGGTGGTCGTGTTCAGTGCCTGGTTGCCGGAGACGCTCACCTCCTAGGCAATCCCTCTCTGGCAACGAAGGGCGCACGCCCCGGTGTTCCCGATCCGGCCGCGCGGGCGGCGCCGGGCCGCCGCGATCGGTTCCTGTCACTCCCGCGTGTACCAGGCGTTGCGGGAACACTCGACTCTAAACCATATCCAGCGCCGGACGGCGCCCCCAGGCCCTTGATCCGCAAGGGAATTCGGCCGACTTCGGCCGCCTGCGCGGGGCCGGTCCGCGGGGCCCGGGCGGCCCGGGCCCCGCGGACCGGCCCGGGTCAGCCCTCGGCCCGCTCCACCACGGCCGCCCAGGAGTCGAGCAGCCGCTGGGCGGCGTCGGAATCGGGACCTTCGGCCCAGATGTGCGTGACGGCCTCGGCGGTGTCCGGCAGCACCAGCGCCCAGCTGCCGTCGGCCTCCACCACGCGCACCCCGTCGGTGGTGTCCACCTCGCGGTCGCCGGCTGCCTCCACCACGGCCCGCATCACGCTGCCCTTGACCGCCCAGGGGGTCGGCACCGAGCGGCGCAGCTGGTGCGCCTGCGGGATGCGGCCGTCGATCTGGCTGAGCGAGAGCCGGGTCCGGGCCACCAGGCCGAGCAGCCGGACGAACGCCGCGACGCCGTCGGAGGTGCGGGAGAACTCGGGCAGGATGTAGCCGCCGCGCCCGTCGCCGGCGAACACGATGTCCTCGGCCTTGGCGGCCTTGGTGAGCTCGTCGGTCGCGGTGGGCGTCCACTGCACCTCCACCCCGTGGAACCTGGCCACCTGCTCGGCGACCCGGGTGGTGGTCACCGGCAGCGCGACCCGGCCGCCCTGCCGCTCCGCGGCGACCAGGTCCAGCACCACGAGCAGGGCGCGCTCGTTGTCGATCAGCTCGCCCTTCTCGTCCACGATGGACAGCCGCTCGGCGACCGGGTCGAAGCGCACCCCGAAGTCCGCCCCGGAGGAGGAGACCAGCTCGCCCAGGCGCTGCAGGTCGCGCATCTGCTTGGCCAGGGTGTCGGTGGGCGAGACCTCGTCCAGCCGGTTGTTCAGGGTGAGCACGTCGGCGCCGATCCGGCCGAGCAGCGAGGGCAGGATGAGCGCCCCGGTGCCGCCGGCCGCGTCCACCACGACCTTCATCTCCGCCTCGGCCACCCCGGAGGTGTCGATCCGCCGGAGCAGCTCGTGGGCGTAGCCCTCCACGGTGCGCGAGGGGAAGGAGAGCTCGGCGATCTCGCCGGGGAACGCGCGGCGGAACTCCGCCCGCGAGTAGACCCGCTCCAGCTTGCGCTGGCCCGCCGGGGACAGGTCGGCCCCGCTGTCGTCCAGGAAGACCAGGTCGACCGATTGCGGGTCGCCGGGGGTGGTGCGGATGGCGATTCCTCCGCTGACCCCGCTCTGCGATGTGGAGAACCGGGCCACCGGCATCGGCACCGCCTCCAGGTCGCGGACGTCGATGGCGCCCGCGGTGAGGGCGCTGACCACGGCGCGCTTGAGGGTGCGCGCGGCGCGGGAGACGTCCCGGGAGGTGGTGACCACCGACCCCTTCTTCAGGGTGGTGGCGTAGGCGCTGGCCAGCCGGACCGCCAGTTCGGGGGTGATCTCGACGTTGATCAGCCCGGACACGCCGCGGGGCCCGAACAGCGAGCGCTGCCCGCGGGACTCCCAGATGACGTTGGTGTTGACGACCGCGCCGGCCTCGATGGTCTTGAAGGGGTAGACCTTGACGTCGTTGGAGAGGTACGCCTCGGACTCGACGACGCACTCTTCCCCGATGATCGCGCCCTCCTCGATCCGGGCGCCCGACATCACGTCGGTGTTCTTGCCGACGACGCAGCCGCGCAGGTTGGTGCTGGCGCCGATGTAGACGTTGTCGTGCACCACCGTGCGGTGCAGGAACGCCTCGGAGCGGACCACCGCGTTGCTGCCCAGCACGGTGTACTCGCGCAGCTCCGCGCCGGCCTCGACCTTGGCGTAGTCGCCGATGTAGAGCGGGCCCTTGAGCACCGCCTCCGGGTCGACCTCGGCGCCCTCGGCCACCCACACCCCGGGCGACATCTCGAAACCGTCGATCTCCACGTCGACCAGGCCCTTGAGCACGTCCGCCTGAGCGCCGAGGTAGGACTCGTGGGTGCCGACGTCCTCCCAGTAGCCCTCGGCGATGTAGCCGTAGACCGGTTCGCCGTCCTCGACCAGCCCGGGGAAGACGTCGCCGGACCAGTCCACCACCTCGCCGGCGGCGACGCGGTCCAGGACCTCGGGCTCCATGATGTAGATGCCGGTGTTGACGGTGTCCGAGAAGACCTGCCCCCAGGTGGGCTTCTCCAGGAAGCGCTGCACCCGGCCCTGCTCGTCCACGATGATGATGCCGAACTCCAGCGGGTTGGCGACCCGCTTGAGCCCGATGGTGACCATGGCCCCGTTCTCCCGGTGGAAGCGGAGCATGTCGGTCAGGTCGATGTCGGTGAGCGCGTCGCCGGAGATGACGATGAACGGCTCCCCGCGCAGGTGGTCCTCGGCGTTCTTCACGCTGCCGGCGGTGCCCAGCGGCACCTCCTCGGCGACGTAGTGCAGGTTCATGCCGAGCTCTTCGCCGTCGCCGAAGTAGTTGCGGATCAGCGTGGCGAGGAACTGGACGGTGACCACCGTCTCCTCGAACCCGTGCCGCTTGAGCAGCCGCAGCACGTGCTCCATGATCGGCTTGTTGACCACCGGGAGCAGCGGTTTGGGCTGGTTGGCGGTCATCGGGCGCAGGCGGGTCCCCTCGCCGCCCGCCATGACCACCGCCTTCATCGGGGACTCCTCGGCTCGGCGGCCGCGCGGGGTCTGCGCGGCTCGGTTCCGCCGGCCGTGCGGCTCCGTGCTCCGGGCAGGTGTCGGCGAAGGGTCCTGGGGCGTGCTCTCATGGCGGGGACGTCGCTCCCTTCTTGTCATCACGCGGTGGCCCGGAGTCGCCGGAGGACGGGGCGGCCGGTCTCGGCGCCGCGCGCTCCGCTCCGGGGTCGCCGGGCGCGCCCGCTCCGCCCGCGGGGCCGGTGCCCTCAGCGGCGCGGTCGGCGCGCCGGGCCTGCCTGATCAGGCGCAGACCCTGGACCGCGTACAGCAGTCCGGCCCACCAGTAGATAGCCGTTCCCCAGATCGCGAACGCCCAACCCACGATTCGTGCGATATCGCCCGGCACGCCGCCGTATCCGGCGATGAACAGCAGCGGGAAGGAGTAGAGCAGGCACAGCGTCGCCGCCTTGCCCGCGAAGTTGACCGGGAGCGGGCCGTAGCCGTAGTGCCGCAGCAGCGGGAGCGCGCCGACCATCAGCAGGTCGCGCAGGACCAGCACCGCCATCAGCCACCACGGGACGTCGCCGCGGACCGCCAGTCCGAGCAGCGCGGCGAAGATGTAGAGCCGGTCCGCCATCGGGTCGAGCACCGCGCCCAGCCTGCTGGTCTGGTTCCAGGCCCGGGCGATCTTGCCGTCGAGCCAGTCGGACAGCCCGGCGAAGGCGAGCACGCCCAGCGCCCACCAGTCCGCCTTCGGGCCCAGGACCAGCCACAGGAACAGGGGCACCCCGAGCAGGCGCAGCACGCTGAGCAGATTCGGAATCGTCCACACGCGGTCGCCCGGCCCGTTCGTTCCGTTCGCCACCCCACCTCCAGTGTTCCCTGCCTCGAGCCTACCGGTCCGCACTTCCCGGGCTCCTCTCGGCAGAGCGGGTCCGCGGTCCTCTCCGGGGGAAACGGCCGCCGGCCGCACCGGGTGCCCGGAACCTCCGTGGCGGTGCGCACGTCGGACCGGGGACCCGTTCCGCCGCCGCAGGAGGCCGATGCAGACCATGGAATTCGCCGGTGACTTCGAGACCCACCTGACCCTGGACGCCGCCGGGCCCGAGCGGGTCGAGGAGGCCGCGCGGTGGGCCGCCGAGAACGGGCTCAAGTTCACCCACATCGAGCTGGACGCGGGCGAGGCGCCCTCCCAGCCGATGGTGACCTACCACGGGTACGGCACACTCGGCGGCGAACTGGCCACCGCCCGGGAGTGGGCGGAGCGGCTGGCCGGGGCGGGCCTCCCGGTGCTGCGCACCAAGATCGAGGCGGCGCCGGTCAACGACGGCGTCCCGGCCGACCGCGCCGCCGCCGAGGCGCTGCCGGAGTGGTGCTACTTCGAGCACCACATCAAGCTGCTGCTGCCGGGCGACGCCGACCTGGCCGCGATCGCCGCGCTGGTGGAGCCGCACTCCGCCCGGCTCTCCCGGAACGCCCGGAAGGTCCGCGAGGACGGCGCGCAGGAGCGGTTCGTCACCCAGCGCTGCTCCCGGGTGGGCCGGCCGCACGCCGCCGACATGCTCGGCCGGCTGCGCGAGGCCCTGATCGAGCACGGCCTGCCCTGGGTCTTCTCCGGGCGGCCCGGCTTCGGCATCGTCTCCATGGAGCGGGAGTTCGTGGTGTACGACAGCGCCCTGTCGCTGGACGCCGGGTGGATGGACGCCGCGCCGGTGCAGGCCGGCCCCGACGCCCCGGCCCGGAGCCGCTCGGCCTACAGCGGCTTCCCCGCCTCCCACCTGCCGGTCACCGGCGGACCGCACGCCCGGCAGCAGAAGGTGTTCGACCCGGCGCTGAAGCACTTCTCGCACGCCTACCGGCCGGGCGAGCCGGTCTTCGCCGACCAGGAGCTGGGCGAGCGGTGGTGGGCGGCGCAGCGGCGGGCCATGGAGCACGTGCTGACCGCCGTCGCCGCGGGCCCGTGGGCCGACCGGCTCATGCTGCGCGGCAGCATGGTGATGCCGCTGTGGGCGGGCGAGCGGGCCCGCCGCCCCCGCGACCTGGACTGGGTGGTGCTCGGCGGGGAGGACCCGGAGGCGGGCGCGGAGGCCGACGCCTACGGCGCCGAGGGGTCCCGGCTGCTCGAGGAGGTGGTGGCCGCGATCGGCGGGACCGACCCCGGCCCCGGCCTGTCCTTCGACACCGGGGCGGCCCGGTTCGACGGGATCTGGACCTACGACCGGGTCCCCGGCCGCCGCGTCGTCGTCCCGTGGCGCGGCGGGGAGGGGCTGCCGCCCGGGACCGTCCAGCTGGACGTGGTGTTCGGCGAGGAGCTTCCGCTGCCGCCGGTGCGCGCCGCGATCCCGGTCGACGGCGGCGCCCGCACCGTGCGGCTGCCGGCCGCGGGCGCCGACCTCTCCCTGGCGTGGAAGGTCCAGTGGCTGTTCACGGACATGTACCCGCAGGGCAAGGACCTCTACGACGCGGTGCTGCTCGGCGAGCGCACCCGGGTGCCGCGCTCCGTCCTCGTCGACCTGCTCCGCCCGGAGCTCGGCGAGGAGGCCGACCGGGTGGACGAGCGGTACCTGCGCGCGCAGGACTACATGGACGAGGAGGAGTGGGGGCACTTCACCCGGGACTGCCCGTGGGTCCGGGGCTCGTTCGACGAGTGGCTGTCCCGCTTCGAACGGGCCCTGGCCCCGTCCTTCGCGTCCGGCTGAGCCCCGGCGGGGCGGCACCGCCCGGCGGCGGGCGCCGGGCGGTGCCGCGCCCCGCCGGGGAGGGGACTCGGGCGCCCTCCCCCTCCGGCGCCGTCACCGCCCCGTCACGTACTCGACGGTGGGGCCGGTGGTCCAGCCGCCGTCCACCGCGAGCTCGGCGCCGGTGACGTAGGAGGCCGCGTCGGAGAGGAGGAAGACGACGGCGTCGGCGATCTCGCCGGGCTCGCCGACCCGGCCCATCGGGGTGTTGGGGTAGTTGCCCTCGCCGGGCCGGATGCCGGTGTCCGCGGTCATCGGGGTGTAGGTCATGCCGGGGTGGACGGAGTTGACCCGGATCCGCTCGGTGCCCAGCTCGACCGCGGCGATCTTGGTCAGCCCGCGCACGCCCCACTTGGAGGCGCCGTAGCCGGCGGTCATCGCCAGGCCCATCAGCCCGGCGGCCGAGGAGATGTTGACGATGGAGCCGGCGCCGCGCTCGCGCATCGCCGGGACGGCGGTCTTCACCCCGATGAACACCCCGGTCAGGTTGATCTCCAGGACCTTGCGGAAGTGCTCGGCGGACTCCTCGACCAGCGGCGTCCCGGTGGCGATGCCGGCGTTGTTGACCAGCCCGTCCAGGCCGCCGAACTCTTCGGCGGCGTACCCGACGGCGCGCTCCCAGTCCCGCTCGGAGGTGACGTCGTGGTGCAGGTAGCGGGCGGCGGCGCCGATGCCGCGCGCGGTCTCCTCCCCTTCGGCGTCGAGGACGTCGGTGATCAGCACGCGGGCCCCGGCCGCCGCCGCGCGGCGGGCCGCCTCGGCCCCCAGTCCGCGCGCTCCCCCGGTCACCAGGACGGTCTTGCCTTCGAGGCTGCTCATGGGCCTTCTCCTTCTGCACTGCCTGTACTGCGCGGCCCGGTCCGGTGGACGCGGGGGCCGTCCGCCGGGTCCCGGGCGACCCCCTCACCTGCAGATTATGTCAAAGTGGCACGACATGCCAATGTGGCGCATGGCCTACCCTGGACACCGACGGCCCACCCGCGATCAGGAAGAACACCGTGTCCACCGTGACCCGACCGGACGGGGCGCGCGCCCCGCGCTCCCCCCTCACCGAGCGCCGCAAGGCGGAGACCCGCCGCACCATCGCCCGGGCGGCCTGCGAACTCTTCGCCGAGCGGGGGGCCGCCGGCACCACCGCGGAGGAGATCGCCGCGGCCGCCGGGGTGGGGCTGCGCACCTTCTACCGGTACTTCCGGTACAAGGAGGACGCGGTCGAGCCGGTGCTGGCCGAGGGCGCCAACCGGTGGCTGGACCTGGTGGCCGCGGGGCCGCCCGGGCTCCCGGACGCCGCCGCCCTGGAGTCGGTGGCGGTGCGCGCGCTGGCCCCGGACGACGCCGAGGGCGTGGAGGCCATGGAGCGCACCGGCGGCCTGCTCCGCGCCGCCTCCGCCGACCCGGCCCTGGAGGCCGTCTGGGCCAGGGTCAACCTGGCCGCCGAGCGCCGGCTGGCCGCCGTGCTGACCGGCCTGGCCCCCGACGCCGACCCGCTCCGGATCCGCACCCTGTCCGCCGGCGCCGCCGCCGCCATCCGGACCGCCATCGAGCACTGGTCCGCCGCCCCCGACCGCCCCGTCTCGGGCCCCGGCTCCCCCTCCGCCCTGGTCTCCACCGCCATGCGCGCCCTCACCGGCGGTACCGACCGCTGACCGCGGCCCGAGGCGCACCAGGCCGCTCCTCCGCTCGGGGCGTGGAGAGCGGCTGGGAAGAGCTCTTCGGTTTCAGGACTTCACAGGCCACTGCTCAGGTTGGTCAGGGGCCGGTCGTCCACATGCATCCCGAAAACGACCGACCGCCCTCCTTCCAGGGAGATTCCCAGCTGCTTTTTGAGCTGCTCGGTCCCGGTCCCCCTGCTTCCGAGCCATCCGTTCGACAGGAGCATTGCGAATTCCGTATTGGTCAGGTAGCGGGGAACACCCGCCGGTCCGACCTTGGCCTGGCGACGCCCTGGGCTGAGCGCCTGCGCGTGGGCGATCTCGAAATGCTCCCGCGTGAGGTACATCCCCGGGAGCAGGTCGCTCGATGGATCCATGTGGGTGACGGGAGAGCAGAGCTTGACGAAGCACGGCGTATCGACCAGGCGGATGTCCGGATTCCCGGCGCTCTCATCCCGAAACTCCTCATCGACCGCTCGCATCCGCTCGACCTGCTTCAGGAAGCGATCGTCGACTCGACTGAAAAGCTCCTCACCTGACCTCTCCATCACCTTGTACTGAAGCATGACGAAAGAGCCCTGACTGATGTTGTAATAGACGAGGTCGACACCCATGTTCTTCTCGTGCGGAGTGGAGTCCAGGTTCGCGATGAGCATCTTCCGCGTCTTGTAGGTGTTCTCGAACATTCGCCAGGCGATATGCCGCGTCTCCCCCTGCGCCCAATCCAGAAATTTTCCCGCGTCGTATGCGATGTTCCATTTCTCCTGAGGGCCCACCTGCACCCCGGGGACGCCGTTCAGATAAGGGGCACCGCTTTTGGCCGGGCGCCAATCGGCCAAGATCTCCCTGTCGATGTCGAACGCTTCGAACAGGACTCCGACCGCATCACGTTCATAGGGGCGCGTCTTCCGATCGGCCGTCGACGGCGGGTCCACTTCAAGATGCCGTCGCAGTAAATCCATATGATCGCGCGCCTCCAGGGAGATCTTCCCGATCTCTTCCAGCAGGCGCTCTCCGGCACGGGGACCGGCCCAGCCGTTGCGCCGCAAGGATTCATCCTCCCATCTCCCCAGTTTCCTCAGGTGATCCACCGAAATTCTCGCAGTGAGCTCCAGGAAATGCTGGACTTCGATCTTGCTCTCATAGGTTCCGGCGGAGCCCGCCAAGGTCGCGACCCCCAGCCCTGCCACGAAGCCGGCTCCACGCCCTGAACGGTCCAGGAAGATACAGAGGCACGGAGCACGCTTCCAAGTGCCGCTGCGCACAGAGAACCGACCGAACCTCGTCTTCGGCAGAAGGCGCTCGCGCATGACATCCGTCAGATCGGCCACCCCGACATTGATCCGCCTCTCTTTCTCCTCCTTCCTCTTCATCTGAACCGGCGCTCTGACCGTGCCGGTGAGCGGCAGGGACCGCCCGTAGACCTCGAGTGCTTCCTCGATGCTCCAGGGAGCGCCCGGTTCCGGAACCGGATCAGCGAACAGAGCGCTGAACAGGTCCTCTTGAACGCCGCCCTCCGGTGCGCGCTCCGGGTTCTTCTCGATGACGTCCAGCACCCACTCGGCCACCTCCGCCGGCGGAGGCACGACGCGGGTGTGCAGGCGCTCGGTCTCCCCCGCGCCACCGCGCGGAAAGGTCGTCAGCGACCACCCTTCCTCCTCGGTCCAGCGCAGCTCCGCTTTTCCGAGGCCGCCCCGCCCTGGACCGGCCTCCCGGAACCCGATCACCGCCGTCCGCGGAGAACCGAAGGGCCGGTCCTTCGAAGGGGAGAACGGCCGCAGCGGAACATGCCCGCTCAACACCGCGTGCACCATTCGCGCATAGGGGATGTGGTCGGCCTCGGGCCGCCGGTCGGCGTCGTTCATGCTCCTCCGGTTCTCACTCGGGAAAGGGGGCGACCGGACGCAGCGGGCCCTCCTGGCGCATCAGGGAGCGGAAGTGGCCGACGACACCGCCGACCGTCTGCGGGTCGTTCAGCAGTACCCCGACCTCGATGTTGTCGTTCAGGGCACGGCCGGTGAGGTTGGCACTGCCGACGAGGGCCCGCTCCCGGTCCGCGGCGAGCACCTTCGCGTGCAGCGACGCCTTGCCTTCGCCGCCCCGGTTCTCCGGCGGCCAGTTCCAGAAGCGGGCATGGCCGTCCAGGAGCGATAGCGGGGCCGCGGCGCCGGTGGAGTCCTCCAGAACCAGGTCGACGGTCACGCCCCGCGCGGCGGCGGCCCGCAGTTCCCCTGCGAGGCGGGCCGAACGGTGCGCCGCGAAGCTGACAACCAGCAGCTCCTCACGGGCGCTGCGGATGAGCTGGACGACCGCCGCCGCGGTCAGCCGGGTGGGGCTCCCCTGGACCGCGGGGCCGGTCACGACCACACGGGCCCTGCGCTCATCAGCGCGGGCCGCGGCGGCGGAGGCCGCGACCAGCGCCGCCGCCACCGCCGGGCCGGAGAGGTCCGGCGCGTACCGCCACGCCTCCGCCAGCTCGGTCGCGCGGTGGGCGAGCCCCGGACCGGGGTAGGCCGCCAGGAGCCTCTCCGGCAGCCGCTCAAGGGTGTCGCTCGCGCTCAGCACCTCGGCCCAGGAGCGGGCCAGAGGGGACGGAAGGTGTTCGGCAAGGGCCGCGATCCGCTCCGCGAAGGACCGGGACGGGGCCTTCGCTTTCTTCTCTTCTCCCATCAGCCGAAGAACCCGGTCTCCTTCCCGGTGCCGGCCATCGTCTCCACCACCAGGGCGCGGTCCAGGTAGTGGTTGTTGTGCTCGCACGAGGTCTCCGCCGCGAAGAGGCAGGCGTGGCAGGCCGCGCCGTGCAGCCGGGCGCTGTCCGTCGGGTCGTGCTCCGAGCAGAGCGGGTCGGAGCTGCACAGCCGGGCCGCGTCCAGGGCCTGGACGAGGAGGCCCTCCAGCCGGGCGGGCTCTTCGGCCAGGGAGACCAGTCCGCCGAGCGTCCCCTCGCTGTCCGGCGCCGCGGTGTAGAGCAGGATGCCCGCCATCGGCTCCTCGCCGGTGCGCGCGTAGACGCGCTCGGCGATACCGGCCGCGCTGTACCCGGCTTCCAGGGAGAATTCGCGGATGAGACAGTGCGCCAGCGAATGCAGCAGCAGGTACCTGGCTCCGGGCCACTCCCCCGGTTTCATCCCGCGCTTCTCCCGCCAGCGGTCGTGCCCGTCCCGGAGAAGGGCCTCGCGCGCGATGACCGCGGCACTCCGCTCCCACTCCGCGATCCTCTCCTCCCGGAACTTCAGGAAGATCCCCTCGCCGCGCTGCTCGGCGCAGGGCGCCCACAGGGGCGCCTCCGCCGACAGCGGGGCGACCCGGGCGTCCTCGGTGGCGACCACGTCGAACTCCGGGGCGTCGATGCGGGTGAACCCGTAGAGCGCGCTGACCTGGCGCAGGCGCGGGACCAGCAGCACCCGTTCCAGGTAGGAGGCGGCGCTGGGCGGGGTGGGCACGGTCTTGGTGGTGAACTCCGGCAGGTCGGGCACGTCCGGCCCGGTGAACGTCCGCCATTCGGGGGTGGCCAGGTCGGTGTCGTCGTGCTCCGCCTGCTGCTCCGCCTCACCGTTGCTACGGGCCTGGATCGTGTCCCAGACCGCGTCGCGTCCGAACCGCTCCAGCTCGGGCCAGAAGGCCATCGCCTCGACCAGGTTCAGCGCCGACTCCTTGGGCAGGACGGCCAGCGCCCCGAGCAGGTCCCAGTTGCGGGCGATCTCGTCGTCCAAAGCGGTGTCCGCCTCGGGGAGGGTGAAGGCGCTGATCCGCAGCGGGAACCAGGCGTTGGTCGCGCTGAGCGACATGGCCCGGCTCAGCCCGCCGCACCCCTCGAAGGTCCCCAGATGCGGGTGGCGGCCGCGGCAGGCCGGCAGGTTCCGTTCCGCGTACTCCTGTCCGATCGCCTCGGACATCGCCCGCCTCTGACCGCAGCCGCACAGGACGAACAGGTTCCGCGCCTCCCCTGAGCTGCCCCGCTCGCTGAAGCTCAGCGTGTGCCCGCCCTCCCCGGCTTCCGGAACGCTTCCGTAGTGCACGAAGTACATCCATGGGAAGTCGTCGAGGTGGCCGGCCTCGCAGGCCAGGACGAACCTCGCGGGAACCGCCGAGGGGCGCTTGCCGCCCTGCCCATGGCAGCCGTGCACGAACCGCACCCGGTCCGGGCGGTAGGGGTCGGACAGCAGCTCGAAGAGACCGGAATCGGCCGAGGCGAGCCGGCGGCAGCGGGTGCAGCGCAACCAGCGCGGAAAGGCCGCGACCGGGACGCCGACCCGGGTCCAGTCGTCGTAGACGCTCTTGGTCGGCGGCGTGTACGGGGGCGTACGGAGCTCTTTGACCTGTCCGCCGAGCTTGCCCCGGACCGCGGCGAGGAGCCGGTTCTCCCGGAGTACCCCGGTGTTCTCCTTCTTCCAGTCGTCCAGCCCGCGCACCACCACCGAGATGTTGGGCAGGTCGACCACCGCGCCGACGCCGAAGGTGTGCAGGAGCTGGCTGGCGCGGAGCTCCCCCACCCGCTGGGTCTCACCGTTCATCACGCGTCCTCCTGCTCTCCGTCGCCCTGCTCGTAGGGCTGGAATGGGTGCTCGGCCGGGTCGCCGAGCAGGCCGCCCGGGTCGAGGATGAGCCTGATCCCGGGCTCCACTTCGCGCAGCGAGGTGGGGCAGGTGGTGTCGCGCCAGCGTCCGTCCTCGGGCCGGGAGAGGAGACCGATGACGTCGTCGGAGGTGTAGGGGGCCCGGTAGGCCAACCGGACCCCGTCCGTCGTCTGCCGGCTCCGGCGGCCGTGCCAGACGTCCATCCGGTGGTCCACCTGGTCGGCGATCCGGCTCGCCTGCTTCTTGTCCCCGGTGACCAGTTCGGCCCGGCGCTTGATCTCGTTGGCGATGTGGTCGGCGGTCTTACCGTTCCGGTCGAACCTGCCCGCGCCTTCGTTGGGGTTGAGCGCCCCTTCGAGGTTGCGCGCCAGCGCCGCGATGAGCCCCATCAGACCGCGGTCGATGGCCCGCGCCGCGAACGGGGTGACCGACAGCGCCTCGACGTGCCGGTACATGGTCGCGTGGAAGTGCCCGAACCGCTCGTAGTGCGACAGGTCCCGCGGGCGCGCCCAGTTGTAGACGGTGAACACGATGCCCGGGTGGCGGCGGCCGACCCGGCTGGTGGCCTGGATGTACTCGGCCGCCGACTTGGGCTGGCCGTTGACGACCATCGCCCCCAGCCGGGGGACGTCCACCCCCACCGCGACCATGTTCGTTGCCAGCAGTACGTCCAGCGGACGGGGCGCCTTGGCTCCGCCCGCGGTGAACGGCACCTCGAGGCGGTCCAGGATCGCCGGCACCGCATCCGTGCCCAGCCGCGAGGTGAGCTCCTCCACCCACGGGGGGCGGCGCCGTGCCAGCCCCCGTCCGTCGGCGCGGGCGAGGCGGGTGGCGACGTCGTCGTCGACCAGGCGGCGCATCCCGCCCAGGTCGCGCAGGCTGTTGAAGTAGCCCACCAGGGTCATGTACGGGTCGGTGACCTCGTTGCCGCCGTACTTGTCGTGCAGCCGCTGCGCGGCCGCCATCACCGCGACGTACACCCTGATCTGCGCGGACTTCACCCGGACACCGTGCGCGCAGATGCCGAGGTAGCGCCGGCCATCCCGCCTCTCCACCGGGCGCCGCCGGGCGAAGAAGGAGTCGTCGGCGTCGAGGCCGGGGGGCGGGAACACCTCGGTGCTCCGCCCGGCGAAGAGCGAGCCGATCTGGTGCGCGGCCCTCCGGACCGTGGCAGTGGAGGCGATGACCTTGGGGCGCACCCCGCTCTGCTTCACCCGACCCGCCGGGTCGGTGTACTCCCAGGTGGCGAGGCGATCAACGGCCGTCTCGTAGAGCCCGACCAGCGAACCGAGCGGCCCGGAGATCAGGTGCAGCTCGTCCTGGACGATGAGATCCGGCGGGCGCAGCTCCGCCGCCCTGGTGACCTGGGCCTCCGGATGGGCCGACGCCCCCTTGCCCGCTGCCTGGTGCCGCTTGGCGCCCCCGCACACCTTCTGCTGCATGTCGCCGGTGAGGAAGCCGTGCCGCCCGCACACCTGGCCGACCCGCCCGAACAGCGCCCGGGTCTCCCCCTTCCAGGCTAGCTGGGCGAACTTGTCCACGGTGGCGATGAGCAGGGAAGGCACGAGCCGATAGATCTCCTCGTCCACCAGGAGCACCGGAATCCCGTCCCCTCCGCTGCCGAAGGAGCTGAACCGGCACTCGAAGTCGGGGCAGAGAACGCGGGTCCGGCGCTCGACCGAATCGACCTCGATGTCGCTCTTCGGGTCGATCCCGGCGCCGCACCAGGGGCAGGAGGTGAGCTGGTGCGGGGAGCCGTCCGCGCGGTTGACGCTGCGGTCGGCGCGCTTGGCCTTGACCCAGTCCTGGGAGCGGTCGTAGTCGTTGGGGGTGACCTTGGTCCCCACCCACAGCCCGATCCGGAACGGGACGCGCCCCCAGGTCTGTTCGTCTTCGGTCCGCAGCGCCTCGCACGCGCAGATGAGCGTGGTGGCCCGCTGGAACTGCTGGATGGTGAGCAGCCGCAGGGTATAGCGCATCAGCACGGCGACACCGCTGTCCGAGCGCAGCCGCGATTCGCCGCTCTGCAGCCGGCGGATCGCCAGGGTGTAGGCGGTCAGGCCGAGGTAAGCCTCGGTCTTGCCACCACCAGTGGGGAACCACAGCAGGTCGGCGACGCGGTGCTTGTCCCGGGAGCGCTCCGGGTGCGCGGGGTCGGTGACCGACGGCAGGTTGAGCAGGATGAAGGCGAGCTGGAAGGGGCGCCAGCTCCGGTTGGCCGGCACGTCGCAGGCGGCTGTGCGCTCGTCCGCCGAACGGCCGTCCTGGACCTTGGCGGCGATGCTCCGCACCCGCTGCAGGTGCATGGCGCGGTTGGCGAACCGGAAGGCCGCCAGCGCCTTCGGGTCGGACTCCAGCAGGTCGATCGCGGCGGCGATGCGGTCGGCGGCGCCTTCGGCCCGGCGCAGGTTCTCCTCGGCCTCGGCCCGGTAGTCGGTCCCGCCGTTCAGCCGGGCGGCCGGGTCCGATATCCGGTCCCGCTGCCGACCGATCCAGGCCCGGTACCCGTCGACCAGCGGCCCGACCGCGGCGCGCACTCCGATCGCGTCGGCCCCCTCCGCACCGAGCCGGGCCATGTCCAGCACGGTGTCGGCCAGCTCGGGCAGGTCCGGGTCGGCCTCCGCGCTGGGCACGTCGGTGTGCGGGAGCTCGTACCCGGGCACCGCGTCGGTGCGCACGGACACGGCGCGGAGCCGGTCGGCGGGGGCGGTCCGGACGGAGACGGCGGTACTGTGCCCGACGGCGAACTCCGCGTCGAAGCGGTACGTCATGGCCAGGCGCTTCTGCTCGTCCCGGTCGAAGGCGTCGCCGCCGGAGAAGCCGTCCGGCCGGGGAAGGAACACCGGGGCGGTGCCGTCCTCGGCGGTGACCTCCAGTTCCGCCTGGAACAGCCACTTCTCCTGATCCCTGGTCTCGCCGCGCTGGCCGTTCACCAGGAAGACGGTGGCCAGGCGCATCCCCTGGTGCTCCCGGACCCGCCCGCGCAGGGCGACGCCCGGCTGCTCGGGGTCGAGCCCGATCGGCCCGAACGCGCCTTCGGTGAGGGGGATGAGGGCCTCACCCGCTCGCGGGTCGCGGACCAGCGGCTGCGGCCCGTCGGACGACTTGGCCCGGACGTAGCGCGCCCAGGTGGCGCGGGCCCGCAGCACCCCGGTCTCCGGCGATACGCACACGGTGAAGCCGTAGGCGTTGCAGTACATGGTGGGCACGGCCGGCGCCTCGGGTTCGGCCACCGAGTCGCCGGGCTCGGCATCGGCGATGCCGGCGCTGTCCTCCAGCCCGGCCTCGGCGAACCCGTCCTGCTCGTCCGGGCGGGTGAGCGCACCGTTAGGGGCCAGCCTGCCGAGGATGTAGCGGTCGGTGACCCGCTCGCCGCTCACCCGCTCGTGCTCGTCCCCGCCGACGGGACCGTAGAGGTCCTGGACCACGAGCCGCTCCAGCTCGTCCCGGATCTCCCTCGGCGCAGGGGGTTGCAGTACCTTCTCGTCGCCCATGCGGGCAACTCTAGGACCTCGCGCCGACACCGCGAGTGGCCGCTTCCGCCTTCTCCGTCGACCACGGTGCCCGCCCCGCCCCTCGTGCTCGGGGCGGGCACGCGTGCGCCGGGGCGTCCGCTGAGGTCAGCAGGTGGTCCAGGCGCTTCCGGTGAGGTCGCGGTCGAGGAAGAACCAGACCTGCCGGTAGAAGACCAGGCCGTTGTCGCCCCAGGAGGTGGCCAGGGCGTCGATCAGCGCCAGGCCCCGGCCGCCCTGGGAACCGGGGTCGAGGCCCACGGGGTCGGGCCGGAGGTGCTCGCGCTCGCGGAGGGAGGCCCGGCGGCCGTCCCGGGCGCCGGAGTCGCGGCAGGTCAGGTGCAGGCCGTCGCGGCGGCGGTGGCAGAGCAGGGTGTAGGTGCCGCCGGGCAGGCCGGAGGCGGTGTGCTCCAGGGCGTTGTTGGCCAGCTCCGAGCCGAGCAGGGTGAACAGGTGGCGGTAGTCGGGGCCGTACTCGGCGGCGCAGGTGGACAGGAACGCCCGGACCAGCGGCATGAGCTGGCGGGAGCAGCCGAAGTCGTAGCGGCGCCGCTTGAAGTGAGCCGGGCCGGGGCGGTCGACGAAGTAGTGCCGCTGGCCGGGCGGGACCAGGTCCATCAGCGGCAGGGTCACCTCGGGCAGGCGGGGGGCGGTCAGGGTCGCGGTCATGTGGACACACTCCTCCTGCAGGATGCAGTGGGCATGGGACTGGGAGGTGTCCGCGCGGGCTCGTTCGATCACCGGACGGGGCAGCGGACACCCGGGTAGCGTGACCGCCAGGAACTCGGGGTGATGATGCGGTCACTAACTACACACGCCAACTTAACTGTTAATGTTCGAGTTTTCAATCAAGTGAGCGAACATTAATCAACTTCTCTCGTTAGACTGCCCTCATGCGCGACATGCGAAGCCCCTCCCTGCGACTCCGCCGCCTCGCCTCCGAACTTCGCCGGAGCCGCGAAGCCGCCGGCTACAAAGTCACCCAAGTAGCCAAAGAGCTCGGCTGGAGCGCTCCCAAGGTCAGCAAGATGGAGACCACCGAGACCAAGCGCATCAACCCGAACGACCTGGACAGACTCCTCGATCTCTACGAGGTGAAGGACCCACCGACACGTGAGGCCATGCAGGCGCTGGCCCGAGATGCGAGGGAGCGCGGCTGGTGGGCGCGGTACAAGGAGATCTTCGGAGACCGCGCACTGCCAGACTTCGAGGCAGAGGCCAAAGCTGTCAAGACCTTCGAGGCACTTGCGATCCCGGGCCTGCTGCAAACACCCGAGTACGCGGAAGCGGTCTTCCGCGGAGGACGCTTCGTCAGCCAGGAACAGATCGACCGCCGTGTCGCCTTCCGCATGGCACGCCGCGAGATCCTCAGCAAGTTCGACCCCACGCACCTGCGCGTGGTACTGGACGAGGCTGCCTTGCGCAGGCTGGTCGGCGGCCGCGAGGTGATGCTGACCCAGGTCAAGCACCTTTTCCACATGGCGCAGATGCCCAACATCGACCTACAGGTCATCCCCTTGGCCCAAGGGGCGCACGCAGCCCTGACCGCCCCTTTCTCCATCCTGGAGTTCCCCGACCCACTGGACACTCCGATCGTCTTCGTCGAAACCGCGACCAACGGACTGTTCCTCGAAGAAGCCGACGACGTGGCAAGGTATAACGTGATCTTCAGCGACATTCAGGGGGCCGCCATGAGCGCCACCCAGTCGGCCGACTTCATCGCAGGCGTGATCAAGGAGCTGGAGAAGAGATGATGACCACCCTCGACTTTCGCAAGAGCAGCTACAGCGGGCAGGGGCAGAACTGCGTCGAAGTCGCAGGCCTCCCCCGGACCTCCGCGATCCGTGACTCCAAGCACATCGAGGCCGGCCACCTCTCCTTCCCCGCGACCGAGTGGGCGGCCTTCATCTACGCAGCACGCGAGAACGGCCTGTAGGAAGATCGGAACGATGCCCGACCGAAAGGCATCCACGGCCGGGCATCGTTGTCAGAACAGGGCCCCGTCAGGAACGAAGAGGCCCCCATCTTCGACGGACGGAGAAGCCTCAGTAGGGAGCGGGGCCGCCTTTACACGCTTGCGCCGCTTCTTCTTCGGCGACCAAATCCCCTTCTCCACCTCTTCCTGATGACGCGCGTGGTTCAGCTCGAGCAACCGGTCCAGGATCTCAGTTCGAGCTTGCGGGCTAACCGTCCAGCGCACCCCCTGCGGCGTCTCGTGGTGTCCGTGCTCGAGATCGAGGTCGTCCCAACCATAGGCATCCTTGACTGCTTCATCGATCTCGACATGGATCTCCCGGAGCCGGTCAAGCTCAGCGTCACCGACATGAGCAGAGTCATGGATTTGACTATAGAGCTTTGTCAAACCCAACCGACGGTCAAGCATAACCGACCGCCGAAATTCATCCAACTCACCACTCAGTCCAGAAATCCGATCCACCATGCGAGGCCATGGAAATGTTTCATAAACATCAGAAGGCGAATAATTCAAATCATCCTTCATTGTAGACGACCTAGTCCAAGCCCAATGATAATGAAAAGAACTCGACAACACACCAAGGCTAGAATAATTTGAAACTGCAAACACGGCAAGCTTGTGGGCGAACACATGACAAGCAGGAGAAAATACCGGCATCACGGTCTTGCTCACCAGAGCAATCACCAGCACACGGTCCAAGTCAAAGATAGCACCTTGAAGATAAGGACGCTTCTCACCATACTGCCACCAGTAATCCCGATAAACCTTTCGATTATTCTTCATTCGAAAAGGTTTAACTAGGCGTTCTACGATCTCAAAGGGCCCGGAATACTCCCGCGCTTCCTCCTCTGACATGGCACCGAAGTTGATCACCCACCTGCTCGGTGAGCAGTCCGGCCTGGAGTTGAGGTCCTTGCCGTTGAGGTAGGGGAAGAGAACGTCCTTGTTCTTCGGGTCGGCCTCGATCAGCTCCTGTGCCTGTTCCGGCGTCAGGACGAAGCCCTCGCCCAGCACGTACGATCCGATGAACGACTGGTCCTCATTGGCCACCAGCCGGTACGGGTTGCCCGTCACCCGTGAGCGGGGATCCAGCGAGGGCGTGATCCCGTTGACCCGCCCCCCGTCCAGCACCGGCTTCTCCTGCTCCCCCGCGTGGCCGGCCCATACCAGGGAGACGTGCACGTTCGCGCTTCCCGGCCATTTCCGGCTCTTCTCCGCGCGGTAGACGGTCCACCCTCCATCGACGACCTGGTCCAGTCCGACCTCGCGGGTGTCGCCCTGCGCGATGGTGTTGGTGGCGATGATCCCGGTGCGCCCCTCCGGGGCCAATGCCAGGTTGCGGAGCAGGAAATAGGAGCACAGGTCCGCGCTCCCCCGCTTCCCGCCCGCGATGTCGACCACCAGGTATTCGCGGACGTCCGCGCCGATCGTCCCGGTGAGGCGCTGGCCGCCGATGAACGGCGGGTTGCCCACCACCGCGTCGAATCCGCGGCCGCCCATCACCTCAGGGAACTCCAGTGCCCAGTGGAACGGCCGGATCGGCTCGTCCCGCACCCCGGTCAACCAGTCGCGGACCCGGCTCTCCAGGTCGTTCTCCTTGAGGAAGTCGTACGACTCCTCATCGAGCAGCGACGGGATCTCGTCCACCAGCCGGAGCAGCAGCCTGTTGTACGCCTCCTGCCAGTTCACCTTCTTCGCAGCACCGTCCTGGAGCTTCTTCTCGTGCTCCTCCAGGTCGAGTTCGGCGTACCGCTCCGCCGCCAGGGCCGCCGCGACCACCGCGTCGCAGACCAGGCGGAGCCGCTCCGCCCGCGCGTCGGCCTTCTTCAGCAGTTCGGCCCGGTGCCGCACGTCCTCCGGGTCGTTGGCCGGCGGCAGCTCCTCGATCCGGGTGCGCAGGCCGGCGATATCGCGCAGCGCCGCGGTGATGGCCTCCTCGGCGTCGCTGCCCACCCGCAGGTTGATGATGCGGCCCTGCACCGGGTCGGTGTGGAAGGCCCTGACCTGCTCCTCCCGCACCAGCCCGACCAGGGAGTCGCCGCAGCGCAGCGCGTGGTCCAGGAAGCTGAACGGCTTGTTCTTCGCCAGGGTCTCCAGCCACAGCGAGAGCTTGGCCAGGCTCACCGCCATGTCGTCCCGGTCCACGCCGTAAATGCACGAGCCGGCGACCTTGCGCTTGGCGTAGAGCAGCACCTCGTCGCGGTCGCAGCCGGGGCCCAGCACCCGGGATGCCTCCTCGGGGAGGCCGTCGCGCTGCCAGGCCTCGACGACCCGCTCCGCCAGGTAGCGGACGGCCGCGACGAGGAAGGCACCGGAGCCCATCGCCGGGTCGCAGACCTTCAGGGCCAGCAGCTCCCCGGCCGGGCGGACCTTCCAGTCGGCCTCGTCCGCCCCCTCCGCCGGGCCCGGGGCGTACACCAGGGGGGCGAGGGTGTGCCGGACCACCTTCTCCGCCAGCGAGCGGGGCGTGTAGTGGGTGCCGGTCCGGCGGCGCTCCCCCACCTGGGTGAAGAGCACCGAGTGGGCGGGGAACACCGCGGGGTCGCCGCGCAGGTCGTCGCGGAGCAGGCCGGCGTAGGGGGCGGTGCGCTCGGCGAGTTCCTCGCTGGAGTCCCAGGCGGCCTGGAGGGCGGCCTGCCGTTCCGGCGTCGCCTCCACCGCGAGCATCGCGTCGAGCTGCCTGGAGGTGACCCCCATCTGCTCCATCAGGTAGGCGCGGAACACCTCCTCCCCCGCCGAGGCCCGCTCCTCCAGGGCAGCCAGCGGGAGCTCCGGTTCCCGCTTGCCCTTCAGGCCGACGTAGGCTTCCTCGACCTTCAGGCAGGAGAACTCCAGCAGGCCCTCGTAGATGTGCCCGATGTCCTCCACCCCCAGCCCCTTGTAGGAGATACGGGTGGGGGTACCGTTCTTCCGCTTCGGCGCCAGCATGACGAGGGCGTCCAGGATCTGGAAGACGACCCGGTCGGAGACCTGGAACGCCTCCAGCCAGGGGAACGCCTCCGGGGAGAACAGCGCGCCGCCATAGGCTGGCAGGCGCAGGTCCGGGTGCTCGGCGCCGCCGTGGATGCCGTTGAAGAGCGCGAGCAGGCGAGGCCAGGCCGCGGCCCGGCGGTCGGCGACCTCCTCCCCGTGCCGGGTCCGGTCCTCGGCGAGCCGGTCGTGGAGCCGGCCGACCGAGTAGTGTTCCGCGTAGAGGTCGTCGGTGGGCAGCAGGCGCTGCTCTTCGGCGTAGAGCAGGAAGACCATGCGCATCAGCACGGTGAGCGCGCCCCGGTAGACGTCGCGCTCGCCGACGTGCGCCAGGACGGCTCCGCGCGACTCCCGGTCGAGCCGGGCCAGCTCGGCGACCAGCAGCTCGACGGCCCGCCGCACCTGGAGGCCCAGTTCGTCGGTGAGTTCGCTCTGCCGGTCCGCGCTGCGGGCGAACAGCGAAGCGGTGGAGTCGCTGGGCGCCTCGCCGTTCCGGCCGACGGGCGGGACCTGGACCTGCCTCCCGGCGAGCAGGGCCGTGAAGGAGCGGAGCAGTAGCGGTTCCTCCAGCCACAGGTCTGCGTCGTAGACGCCGACCGAGGTCGGCTCGGCCGGGCGGGCGTGCACCAGCGCCCAGAAGCGCCCGTCCGTGACCAGCGCCAGCGGCACCTCCGCCTCGCGGCAGCGCGCCGCGGCGGCCTCGACCGGGGAGGGGCCCTCCCGGGTGGAGGCCGCCGGGTCGGTCCCCCACGGCAGTCGGTAGAAGAGCAGCCGGTCCTCGCGTCCGCCCCGGTGGCCGGGGCCGGTGAGGGTGAAATCGGGTCGGGGGGCCGGACCGGACCGGTCGGGGGCGGCCCGGTAGCCGTCCTTCCAGCCCAGCAGTTCCCCGATGATCAGCTCGATCCACCGGTCGGCGAGGAGGTCGGGCGCCCCCTGGACCTCGCTCCACCCCTGGCGGATCCGATCCCTGCGGTCCGCGGCGAGATCGGGCAGGCCGGCGTTGAACGCCTCGGTGAGGACCTCGGCGGCGAGGAAGGGGCCGTCCGGGGCGAGCAGGCCGAGCCATTCGGCGTGCTGCTCGACCGGAGAGGGGCGGGGGACGCGCTTTTTACGGGCTCCGGACATGCCCCGAGACTATCGATTCGCGAGGACGGCGAAGCAGCCCTTCCGGCCCGGGCCCCTGGCGCCGCCACGGGACACAGGATCGCTCCTGCCGCCTCCCGCGGGTGGCGAGGTGCTCTCCCGGTGTCCGCCGCCCGCCCCTCAGCGGCCCCTACAAGTGCCGAGCGAGCGAGGTCGGGACCAGGAAGGTGACGGCCACCGGGAACCAGCGCACCTTCGGCTCGGCGTAACGGCGGCGAAGGGCACGGACCTCGTCGGCCTTCTGCTCCGGGATCTCCTCCAGGCGGGCGGTGAGCGCCTCCCGGTCTTTGCGGAGCTGGTCCTTCTCCCCCGCTCCCAGTTCGAAGAGGCTGTCCTGGTGCCAGCGCGGGGCGTCGTCCAAGGCGGCACGGATGCTCTCGGCCAGTTCGTCCAGCACGGCCTCGATCGCCTGGACCTCGGATTCGCAGCGCTCGGCGAGCACGTTGCGCAGCGTCTTCGCCCGCTGGGTGGCACGCCGCTGGAGCGCGCCCCCTACGCCCTTCTCCAGGTTCCCCCACAGCCCGGTGAGGGTGATGCGGACCGGTTCCGGGGGCGCCTGGTCCGAGGCGGCGGCCAGCCACCCCTGGACGTCCGCTTCCGGGGCCGGCACCAGCCGGCCCTCCTCGATCCTTCCGCCCGCTACCAGGACCTCCTCGTGCAGGCGGCTGCCCTCTGCACCGGTGATGACCACCCGGGCGTGCGCCGCCACCGCCGGGGTCCGCAGCACGTCGCCCTCAACGACCCGGGCGGTGACCCGGGACAGCCGCGTCCCCTCCGACCACAGCTCCTGGCGGAGCAGGGTCAGGCACATGTCCACCAGGCGGTGCTTGAGATGGAGCAGGACGATGTCGTTGCGGCCGACGATCGCATCGGGGTCGAAGGTGACCAGGCGCTCGGCCCCGGTGACCGGGTGCAGGAGCCCGTCACCGCGGGCGCTCGCCCACGCGCCGGCCAGCTCGGGGAGGCGGAAGCAGCGTGCCTGCACGCCCTCGGGGGGCTCGGTCTCGACCAGGTCCCTGCGGTGCGCGAGGATCAGCGCGGTGCGGACCACCCGCTCCAGGGTGGCGGGGGTCAGGTCCAGTCTGGTGCGGCTCCCGGTGAGCTCGGCGCGGAGCCGCTGGAGCTCATCGTTCAGGTCCCGCTCGACCCGGAGCCGCGCTCCGCCCGCACGGACCCGGATCTCCGCGTCGGTCTCGGCCCAGTCCGTGCGGCGCCCGAGCATCTTCTGCTCGACCTGCGCCGCAATGACGTCCCCGGCGCTGCCCAGGTCCTCGCGGATGCGGTCGACCTTCTCCGCCGCCACACGCAGGAATCCCAACTCGTTCTCCAGCGACCCGGGTTCGGCCCGTTCCCAGCCGGCCGGGACGAAGTGCAGCACCTCCACCCGGTCCGCGTACTGGCCGTGCCGGTCGATCCGACCGTTGCGCTGCTCCAGCCGGTTGGGGTTCCACGGGATCTCCCAGTGCAGCAGCCGGTGGCAGTGGCGCTGCAGGTTGATGCCCTCACTGGCGGCGTCGGTGGCGATGAGGATGCGTACGTCGTCGAGTTCCGGGCGGTCGGTGAAGACGCTCTTGACGTGCTCGCGCTCGGCCTGGTCCTGCCCGCCGTAGAGCAGCGCGATGCGCCCTCCGCCATCGCCTCCGTAGCCGGCCGCGATGAGCTGGTCGTGCAGCCAGCGCTGGGTGTCCCGGTACTCGGTGAAGAGGATGACCCGCTCCCGGCTCCATTCGGCCTCCGGGCCGGGGCGCCGCGCCTTCCCGTCCGGGCCGCTGCCGAACAGGACCGGGTCGAGCCAGCCGCGCAGCGCCTCGAACCGGGCGTCCGGGGCGTCCTGGGCCAGGCGGGCCCAGGCGAGCATGTCCTCCAGGAGGGAGCGCTCGTGCCCGGTGAGCGGGGGCGAGCCGCGCCGGGCGGCGGCGAACGCCTCGCCCTCCGCTTCTCGGTAGGCCCCGTCGTGCTCGGCCGCCTCGGCCAACTTCTCCGAGGCCGCGGCCAGTACCGGCCGGACCGCGGCCTCGGGGAACACCTCCTCACCGCCCTCCTCTCGCTCTTCCCGGTCGGCCATGGTCTTCAGGTGGGTCTCGATGGTCGAGGCGAACGCCTTCGGTGAGGAGAACAGGCGCTTCTTCAGCAGAGTGGTGACGAAGTCGGCGGTGTGCCGGCCGGCCGCTCCCGACCTGCCGCGCCGACTGTCGGCGTACTCGGTGAGCTTCGCGTGCGCGAGCCGCTCGGCGTCCCCGTAGACCGCCTCCAGGTAGCCGAGCCTGCGCTCGGGGAAGCGCGCCGACCCGTCCCACCGCCTGGGCAGGTCCCGCTTGAGGCGACGGACCATTGCTCGATCGAGCTGTTCGGGAGTGGGGCGCACCCCGCGGGCGAACCGCTGATCGTCGAGGAGCTCCAGGAGGGCGGAGAAGGATTCGGGGTAGCCGTTGTGCGGGGTCGCCGAGAGGAAGAGCCGGTGCTCGCAGTGGGGCGCCAGCTCTCGGACCGCCTTGGTCCGCTGGGAGTCGACCGCGTACTTGCCCCCTCCCGCCGGGGCGCAGTTGTGCGCCTCGTCTACAACGAGCAGGTCGAAGGTGCGCGGGTAGCGCGGGGTCGCCGGCAGGATCTCGCGGAGCAGCCTGCGCGGGCGCTCGCGCTTGAGCCAGTCGATGCTGACGATCAGCCGCGGGTAGTGGGTCCACGGGTTGGCGTACAGCCCCCGCTCCCGGCGGAGCCTGCGGAGCAGCTCGGTGTCGACCACTCGGAAGTCCAGACCGAACTTGTCACGCATCTCGTCGTGCCATTGCGCGGTGAGGCCCGCAGGGCAGACGATCAGCATCGTCCTGGCCCGGTGGCGCAGTTGGAGCTCCTGCATGACCAGGCCGGCCTCGATGGTCTTGCCCAGGCCGACGTCATCGGCGATGAGCAGGTTGGTCCGGGGCATCGACAGCGCCCGCACGACCGGTTCGAGCTGGTACTCCTCGATCTCGATACCGGAGCGGAAGGGGGCCTGCAGCGCGGTGGTGTCCGCCGATGCGACGGCCCCCCACCGCACGGCGTGCAGGAACGCGTCCAGGCGCACCGGGTCGTCGAAGCCCCGCTCCGGCCCCGGCAGCTCTCTGGTCTCGTGCACCCGCGTTCCCACCTCCAGCTCCCAGAGGACCTGGAGGCGCTCGTTCACGGCGTCGTCGTCGATTCCCACCAGGGACACGACATGCTGCGGCCGGGCCGTGATCCGGAAGGCGTCGCTTGAGGCGATGGTCCCGGCGGTGACGTCGGAGACGATCCAGCGGCGGTTGCGCACGGTGACCAGCTGTCCGACTTCGGGAGGCGAGGCCTCCGCACCGTTCCGGGCTGCTCCCGCCTCCTGCGCCGTATCGGCCGTCATCCGCCGCCGCCTTTCCGCTCTTGCGCCCATCGCTCCGAGGCGCTGCCGCCGCCCCAGTCTCGCGTACACCGGCGACCGCGGCCGACAGGGCCACGGAGAACCGGTTCCGTCCTATTCTGGAGTCCCGCTCTGAGAACCGTGCCCCCGTTGCAGGAAAGGCCTCCATGCCCCGGCTCGCCATCGACAAGGACTTCCTCGGCCAATACGCGAACCTGGAAAAGAAGATACGGGGCGCCGTCGACGCCGCGCTCGACAAGTTCGCCGACACCTACCATGCCGGCGGCCATTTGGAAAAGGTCGCCAATGCGCGCGACCCCCGGTGGCGCACTCTGCGGATCACCCTGGGATACCGTGGCGTCGTCCTCGCGCCGGAGGACGGGGACACCTATCTGCTGGTCGCGGTCCTGCCTCATGATGACGCCTACGCCTACTGCCGGCGGAGGCGCTCCTCGGTGAACCTGGCATTGGGCGTGCTGGAATTCCGAGACGAGGAGCAGCTGGAAACGCTGGGCACCGCACTCGAACCGATCGCGGCCGGTTCCTCCTCCCGGCTCTTCGACGGCGTCTCCGATAAGCATTTGAGTCAACTCGGCATCGACGCCGAAACGCTGCGGATCGTGCGCCTCCTCCCCGACGAGGCGCACCTCGACGCGCTCTCTCCGATGCTGCCCTCCGCCCAGCACAACGCGCTGGTCGCGCTCGCCTCCGGGATGAGCGTGGAGGAGGCGTGGGCGGAGATCTGCAAGGACCTGGCCGAGGAGGTTCCCGAGGAGCCGGTCGACCCCGACGACCTCGCCACGGCGATCCGGCGCACGCCCCAGCGGGCGATCTTCGTGGAAGGCCCGGAGGAGCTCCGGGAGATGCTGGACCACCCCTTCGACGTCTGGCGCACCTTCCTCCACCCCCGTCAGAAGCGCATCGCCTACCGGGACTCCTACGCCGGCCCGGCGATGGTCACCGGCGGAGCGGGGACGGGAAAGACCGTGACCGCCGTCCACCGGGTCGCCCACCTGGCCGCGCGGTGGGACGCCGGCTCCGGTCCGGAGAAGCCGATCCTGCTCACCACCTTCACCAAGACCCTGGACGCCGCACTGCGTTCCCAGACCGACCTGCTGATCACCGATTCCGGGCAGCGCGCCCTGATCGACGTGCGCAATCTGGACAAGATCGCCCACCAGGTCGTCCGCGGCGACCTCGGGAAGAACCCGAACTTCCCGCACCCCCGGAAACTGGCCGCACTGTGGGACGAGGCCGGCGCGGACATCGGTCTCCCCGGCCGATTCCTGCTGGAGGAATGGGAGCACGTGGTCCTCGCTCAGGACCTGCACACCGAGCGCGACTACCTGCAGGCTCGGCGGCGCGGACGCGGCGGCCGACTCGGCGCCGAGCAGCGGCGCGCGGTGTGGCGGGCCGTTCTGGCCGCCACCACCCGTATGCGGCGCGAGAACCAGTGGACCTTCACGCAGCTGGCCTCCGAGGCCGCGGCGATCCTGGAGCGGACCGGTGAGCGGCTCTACCGGCACATCGTCGTGGACGAGTCCCAGGACCTCCACCCGGCCAAATGGCGCCTGGTCCGGGCGCTGGCCCCGGAGGGGGCCGACGACCTGTTCATCGCGGGAGACCCGCACCAGCGCATCTACGACCACCAGGTCTCCCTGGCCTCGGTCGGCGTCAACGTGCGCGGGCGCAGCCGGCGGCTGACCCTCAGCTACCGCAGCACCCAGGAGATCCTGTCCTGGGCGGTCCGGTTCCTGGGCACCGCGCGGGTGGAGGGGCTCGACGGCACCGAGGACCGACTGGACCGCTACTCCTCCCCGCTGCGCGGCCGCCGCCCGGTCGTGCAGGGCTTCTCCTCCCGCCAGGAGGAGCTGTCCCACCTCGTCGCGGCGGTCTCCGCCTGGCTGGAGGAGGGCGTGGAGCCCGGTTCCATCGGGATCGCCGCCCGCACCGACGCGCTGGCCCGGCAGGTGACCGGCGCACTGGCCGAGCGCTCCATCGGCACCTCCGACCTGACCTCGGACAACGGCGTACGCGTCGGCACCATGCACTCGATGAAGGGGCTGGAGTTCCGCTGCGTCGCCGTCATCGGCGCCGACTCCGAGCACCTTCCCTACCTCCCGCACGTGACCGACGCCGACGAGGACCCCGTCGCGCACGCCCACGATCTGCAGCGCGAGCGGAACCTCGCCTTCGTCGCCTGCACCCGGGCCCGGGACCACCTGCTCGTGTCCTACACGGGCTCCCCCAGCCCGTTCCTCCCGAAATGAGCCGACGGTGCCCGCTCCACCGCCCCGATGTAGAAACAGCGGACGATGAAGGCATACGAAACGACTTTCCAGAAGCTGGTCGAAGGGACGAAGCAGTTCCAGGTGCCGCTCTACCAGCGCCCCTACTCATGGGGCGGCAAGGAGCTCGGCCGTCTCTGGGACGACCTGACCGCACAGGCCGAAGCCGGCCCGGAGAGCGCCTCGGAGCGCAACGCGGCGGCTTCGCACTTCCTGGGCTCGGTGGTGCTGGCTCCGAGTGCGTCCTCTGCCGGCGACATGACCCGGTGGCTGGTGATCGACGGCCAGCAGCGGCTCACCAGCCTGACCATCGCGCTGACCGCCGTCCGCGACCGGCTGCGCGAGCTGGAGTCGGATTCCCCGGGCGAGCCGCTGGAGTCCGAACGGATCCAGGCGACCTACCTGATCAACCCCTACAAGCGGGGGGCCGACCGGTACCGGCTACTGCCGACCCAGGCCGACCGGGCCGCTTTCAAGGCACTGCTCGACGGCGCCTCCGGCGCAGGAACCAGCGGGGTCGAGCGCGCGCACAACTTCTTCTGGCAGCTCGTCTGCGACTGGGGCACAGACGCCCTGCTCGACGTGGAGGCGGTGATCGGGCGCCGACTCAGCCTGGTGGAGATCCAGGCCGATCCCGGGGACAACGTCTTCCGGATCTTCGAGTCGCTCAACAACACCGGGCGGGGGCTGAGCCAGACCGACCTGATGCGCAACCACGTCTTCATGCTGCTGCCGGAGACCGGGGAGGAGGTCTACGCCGAGGTCTGGTCGCCGATGCAGGAAGAACTCGGTCCGGAGACGCTGGAGACCTTGGCCTGGCTCGATCTGGTCCTGCGGGGAGATGAGCGCGCCAAGCAGAGCGAGGTCTACCAGGGACAGCAGCAGCGCCTGGGGGAGGTCTCGCTGCAGGGCGGCGAGACCGCGGTCCGCAGCGAGCTGGAGGAACTGCGCCGCCTGGGCCAGCTGCTGCTGCGGGTGGTCGACCCGGGCTACGAGAACGACCCGGACCTGCGCGTCGTACTGGCCCGCCTGGTCTCCTGGGGGAACACGATCTACCGCCCGCTGGCACTGCGCCTGCTGCAGCTGAGGGACCGGCAGCAGGCATCCACCGAGGAGGTCGTCCGGGCTCTCTCCTATGTGGAGAGCTACCTGGTACGCCGAATGCTCGTCGGGGAGGCCACCCAGGGGCTCAATCGGATCTTCCTGACCGCCCCGGGAGCCGTGCAGGAGGGAGCGCCGGTGGACGAGGAGGTTCGGCGCTACCTGTCGCTGCCCCGGCACCGCTGGCCCTCCGACCGCGCTCTCGCCGCAGCGATCTCGGACCGCAATTTCTACTGGAGCGGACGCGCCCCGCAGCGCACCTTCGTCCTGCGCCGCCTGGAGGAGAGCTACGCCGGAGACGAGCCGGTGGACTTCACCAAGGCGAAGCTGACCATCGAGCACGTCATGCCGCAGTCGCTCACGCCGCAGTGGAGTGAGGTCCTCCGCGCTCAGGCGGATGAGGACGAGAACGCCTCCGAGCTGCACGCACGGCTGCTGCACACGCTCGGCAACCTGACGCTGACCTCGCAGAACTCGCGGTTGTCGAACCACATGTTCGAGCGCAAGCAGCAGATCCTGGACCGGAGCTCGCTGCAGATGAACCGGGAGATCGCGGACGCGGAGAGCTGGGGGCGGCCGGAGATCGAGGCCCGGGCCGCGCAGATCACCGAGCGCGCCATCGGGCTGTGGCCTGCTCCGCTGCCCGGCGGAGAAACGGAGGAGGGACCGAAGCGCTTCGAGAAGCCCGTTCGCGATGTGCTCGCCGCCGTCCCCGCGGGGAGCTGGACCACTCTCCGCGATCTCGCTCTACTCCTCGGGACCAAGGCGTCGACCCTGTCGGAACTCCTGAGTGGGGAGGGCGGCTTCCGCAATGCCCACCGGGTGCTGGAGGGAGAGGGCACCCCGCTGAGCCAGGCTGCGCGGGCGGCTCTCGAAGAGGAAGGCGTCGACTTCGACGACTCGGGTGAGGCCGCACCCCGGCGCCGTTTGAACGCGATCGAGATCGCCGACCTACTGGGGATGGAGGTGGACGTCCGGCTCGAGCACGAACAGCGCTTTCTCGGCGGGCTCCCCGGTCTCCTCTCCCCTGAGGAGGCGGGCGCGGTGACCCGCTTGATGAAGGCCTGGGAGGACCTCGGCGGCGTCCTCGATTACCGGGTCTCGTCCACGGGAGCGATCAGCTGTCGGCTGTTCACGTGGGACCGGGAGAGCTCACCGGAGATCCGCTGGCCGCTGGTGCTCTATCCCGGTCACGGAACAGTGGAAGTCGTCTTCCAGCACCTGCGGACCCGGCCGCCCTTCAACGACGTCGAGCTTCGCCGGGAGTTCCTCAAGCGACTCAACTCCGTGCCGGGGATCGACCTTCCCGAGGAGTCGCTGGACCGACGCCCCGGCTTCCCCATCGGCGCCCTGGCCGAGCACGGCATCACGGAACTGTGCGAGGTGCTCGACTGGTTCTACCGACACTGCCGCACCTGGCTCACCGAGCGGGGGTGATCCCGAGCAGGACCGCGGATCCGCCGCCTCCGGACGCTCCGGAAGCGGCGGATCCGCGCCGAGCGCCTCTCAGACCTTGCGCCAGCCGGGGACCCAGGTGCCCTCGGGGTCGACGGTGTAGTCGCCGAAGAGGGAGGGGGCCTCCTTCTTCAGGAGTTCGCCGATCTTGGCGAAGAGCAGGCGGATCTCCTCCTCGGCGCCGGGGGCGGTGCGGGCCTCCAGGGTGTGGCGGAGGGTGCGGACGTTGGCGGTCCAGACCAGGCCGGTGGCGACGCCCTCGGGGGCGAAGCGGCGCATGAAGGAGGTGCGGTGCTTCTTCTCCGCGAACTTCTTGCCCTCTTCGTCCAGGCCGAAGTGGTCGGCCATCCAGAGCTGGAACTCCTCCATCTTCTCCAGCATCTCGGTGGCGCGGGACATCAGCTCGGGGTCCTCCTGCGCCCAGTCCGGGAACCAGAACGGCAGGTCGGTGAGGCGGACGAAGCGCAGCGACTCCTGGGAGACGGCGACGCCGGGGCGGTGCCGGATCAGCTCGTGGGTGAGCACCCGGCTGACGTTGTGCAGCACGAAGCTGAAGCTGACGTGCTCCAGGACCGAGCCGTGCAGGCTGCGCAGGATGTTGGTGAGGTAGGCGTCCTGGTCGGTGCGGACCCGGGTGACGTTGGGGTTGAGGCCCGGCTCCCAGGAGCGGTAGCACAGCCGGCCGGCGAACTCGGCGAGGTTCTGCGGGTCGTTGAGGTGCGCGTCGAGCTCGCCCCGGTCGAACCGCTCCAGCCACTTCTCCCCGCCGACGTCGGCGAGGTAGCGGGCGATCTCGTCGTAGTCCAGCTGCGGCTTGGCGACCAGGTGGACCTCAGGTTCGACGTGCTTCACGGTGCTTCCATCTCCATGTCTCGGGCTCCCCCGGCTCCCGGGCCGAGACGACATTACACGCCCGGCGGCCGGCGCCGGACCGGTACCGGGAGCGCCCGCGCCGCCCCGGATCAGCGGCCGGGGTCCGGCAGGTGCGGCAGCAGGGCGCCGGGCCCGGCGTAGGCGCCGCCCTGCGGTCCGCCGTCCCAGAACGGGTCGCCGCCGGGGATCTCCGCGGCGAACGCCTCGGCGTCGTCGACCGGGCGGTACCCCAGCCCGGCCTCGCCGGCGGAGAGGTCCCAGAACCTCCGGGCGTTGGCGGAGACGGCGTAGGCCGCGACGAACGTCACCCCGGGGGCGGTGACGGCGGCGCGGAAGAACCCGGCGCAGTCCCGCGGGCTGAGCCAGGTGGCCAGGTGCCGGGCCTCGGTGGGGCGCTCCTCCAGCGAGCCGATGCGCACCGCGGCCACCTGCAGGCCGAAGGCGTCGGCGTAGAGCCGGCCCAGCGCTTCGGCCGCCGCCTTGCTCACCCCGTAGAAGCCGTCCGGGCGCGGCGGGTCCGCCGCGGTCACCGTGCGGTCGACCGGGTAGTTGCCGGTGGCCCGGTTGCTGGAGGCCAGCACCACCCGGGGCACCCCCGCCCGGCGCGCCGCCTCCAGGACGTTGTGCGTCCCCTCCACGTTGGCGCGCAGCAGGTCCGGCAGCGGCGCCTCGTCGGGGATCCCGGCCAGATGCACCACCGCGTCGGCGCCGGCGAAGGCCTCGGCGAGCGCCCGCGGGTCGGCGATGTCGGCCCGGACCCAGGTCTCGTTGCCCCGGGCCCGGTACCCGGGCGGGGGCGGGAGGCGGTCCAGCAGCACCAGGTGCCCGGCGTCGCGGAGGCCCTCCCGCACCGCGGCGGCGACGCGGCCCGCGGCGCCGGTGACGACGGTCCTTCCCGGAGTTCCGGTCATGCCCGGAAGCCTATCCGGGACCGCGGTCCCGGCCGGTCTCCGGGGCCGCGGCGCTCCCGCCCCGCGCCGCGGGGGCGGCCCTTCCCCGGGCGCCCGCCGGGGCCGGTCCCGGCGGGCCGGAGAGGGCCCCGCCCGCCCCGCGCGGCGGCGGCGCGGGGCGGGCGGCGGGTCAGCGCGCCAGGCGGAGGACCCGCTCCACGATGCCCTCGCCGACGGCGGCGGTGAGGATCGACTCGGGGTGGAACTGGACCGCCCAGCGGCGCGCGGCCGGGTCCTCGATCGCCATGACCACCGGTTCGGGGCCGCCCTCGGTGACCGCGGTGACGGTATAGCCCTTGACCCGCTCCGGGGTGGTGTAGACGGAGTGGTAGCGGGCGGCCGCGAAGTCCCCGCCGGTCCCGGTGAGCAGCTCGCCGCCGACGGCCCGGACCCGGCCGGGCTTGCCGTGCACCGGCTCGTCCAGGGTGAGCAGCTCGCCGCCGGCGTGCTCGACCATGGCCTGCAGGCCGAGGCAGACGCCGAACACCGGCAGGTTGCGCTCCTCCAGGGCGTCCAGCAGGGCGCGGGTGCCGAAGTCGGAGGGCAGGCCGGGTCCGGGCGAGAGCACCACCAGGTCCGGGGCGAGCTCGTCGAGCAGGGCCTCGTCGAAGCCGTAGCGGACGGTGGTGACCTCGGCGCCGTGCCGGCGGACGTAGTCGGCGAGGGTGTTGACGAAGGAGTCCTCGTGGTCGACGAGGAGGACCTTCATCCCCGCGCCGGCCGGTTCGGCGGGGGCGGCGGGGGCGGCCGGCTCCGGCCGGCCCTCCGCGGCGGCGGCCTCCTCTTCCAGGGCGAGCGTCTCCAGCAGGGCGCGGGCCTTGAGGAAGGTCTCCTTCTCCTCGGCCTCGGGGTCGGAGTCGTAGAGCAGGGTGGCGCCGACCCGCACGGTCGCCACGCCGTCCTTGATCTGCGCGGTGCGCAGGGTCAGCCCGGTGTTCATCGAGCCGTCGAAGCCGATGAACCCGACGGCGCCGCCGTACCAGCGGCGGGGCGATCCCTCGTGCCGCTCGATGAAGCGCATCGCCCAGGTCTTGGGGGCACCGGTGACGGTGACCGCCCACATGTGGGTGAGGAAGGCGTCCAGCGCGTCGAACTCCGGGCGCAGCACCCCCTCGATGTGGTCGACGGTGTGGATCAGCCTGCTGTACATCTCGATCTGGCGGCGGCCGATCACCTTGACGCTGCCCGGTTCGCAGACCCGCGACTTGTCGTTGCGGTCCACGTCGGTGCACATGGTGAGCTCGGACTCCTCCTTGGCGGAGGTGAGCAGGGCGCGGATGTTCTCGGCGTCCTCCAGCGGGTCGGCGCCGCGCTTGATGGTGCCGGAGATCGGGCAGGTCTCCACCCGCTGCCCGCGCCCCGGCTCGCCGGTGACCCGGACGAACATCTCCGGGGAGGCGCCGACCAGGTACTCGCCCTCGCCGAGGTTGAAGAAGAACTCGTAGGGGGCGGGGTTGCGCTCGCGCAGCCGCTCGTAGAAGCGGGCCGGGGAGGCGCACGCCCCGTAGGTGCGGTGCCCGGGCACGACCTCGAACAGGTCGCCGCGGCGGAACCGCTCCTTGGCCTCGGCGACGACCGCGGCGTAGGAGCCCGGCTCGGGCTGGGCCGGGACCTCGGCGGCGACCACCGGCGGCGTGGGGCCGGTGGCGCGGGGCAGGCCGTCGGTGGAGGCCTCCGCGCCGTCCGGCCCGGGCACGGTGAACTCGTAGCCGTAGCGGACGCAGGTCTCCCGCTTGCGGTCGCGCACCACCACCGAGTCGGGCAGGTGCAGCACCAGGTCCCGGTCGCCGGGGTCGCGGTCCAGGACCTGCTCCACCGGTTCGAACTGGAACGCCAGGTCGTAGCCGAAGGCTCCGTACAGGCCGAGGTGCGGGTCGGTGTCGCAGGCGAACAGCGCGACCACCGAGCGCAGCGCGGAGAAGACGCTGGGCCGGCGGCTGCGCCGCTCCTCGGTGTAGAAGGCGGAGGGGTCCGGCTCGGGGACGGTGACGGCGACGGCCGCCCCGTCCGGCCGCCCGCCGTCCTGCAGCGGGCCGTGCTCGGCCAGGGCGCGGGCGACGGCCGGCAGCAGCACCCGGCCGCGCCCGTTCAGCGCGGTGGCGGTGACCCGGCGGCCGTGCGCGGCGATCTCCAGGCACGGGTCGACGTAGCCGAGGTGCCAGCGGCTGTACCGGCCCGGGTACTCCATGCCGGAGGAGAGGACGCCGCCGCGGCGCCCCTCCACGTCGCGGACGAGGGCCGTGAGGACCTCCGGGTCGCAGGGCTCGGAGCTGCGGCGGACGATGATCCCGCCCGCGGTGCGGAAGGCGGCGGGTCGGGCGTCGGTGCTGGAATCCACTGGGGGTCCTTTTCGCGCTGGGCCGGTCTCGGACGATGATCCGGCGGCCGCGCCGCGAACGCGAAACGACCGCCGATCGGCGGTCGCTGTGGGTAGAGCAGAACCTCGGTGCGCCGCCTAGGAGCGGCGCCACCACTGGCGGGGCGCTGGGGCACTGACCGGGGTTCGCATGCGTCGCAGTGTAGCGCGGCCGGGCGGTGCGCGGGAGCCCGCGGGGCGCGGTCGCGGGGCTCGGCATGAAAAAAGCGCCCGGCCGACTGGCGGCTGCTCGGGCGCGCGTGCTAGGTTGTACGACTTGCAAGCTGTTTCTGCGCACAACTTTTAGAGACATCCACATAGTAACCTAGGGATGGGCATGAGTCAACACCAGGCCGCAAGTCAAGCCCGCCGGCGTTCCCTGCGGGCGGAGCAGGCCTACGTGTCCGCGCTCTACGAACGCCTCGACGCCGCCCGGGCCCTGGCCGAGGAGACCCTGCGCGAGGCGGAGGCGCGCGGGGGCGGCAACGGCTACGCCGGCCTGGTGGAGCGCCAGGCCGTGGTCGACGAGCAGGCCCGGCTGGCCCGGCGGCTCGCCACCGTCGAGGAGGGGCTCTGCTTCGGCCGGATCGACCACCGCGACCTGCCCGGCACCCCCGGCGACCCGCTCTACGTCGGCCGGATCGGGCTGCGCGACGCCGACCACGAGGTGATGCTGGTGGACTGGCGCGCCCCGGCCGCCCGCCCGTTCTACGCGGCCACCCCGCAGTCGCCGGCCGGCCTGGTGCGCCGCCGCCACCTGCACACCCGCGGGCGCACCGTGGTCGGCCTGGACGACGAGGTGTTCGACCTGGACGGCCTCGACGAGGAGCAGCGCAGCGGCCTGTCCGGCGAGGCCGCGCTACTGGCGGCGCTGCGCGCCGGGCGGACCGGGCGGATGCACGACATCGTCTCCACCATCCAGGGCGAGCAGGACCGGGTGATCCGCTCCGGGCTGCAGGGGATCCTGGTGGTCCAGGGCGGCCCCGGCACCGGCAAGACCGTCGCCGCGCTGCACCGCGCGGCCTACCTGCTCTACACCCACCGCTCGGTGCTGGAGCGGCGCGGCGTGCTGGTCGTCGGCCCCAACGCGACCTTCCTGCGCTACATCTCCCAGGTGCTGCCCTCGCTCGGCGAGACCGACGTGGTGCTGACCACCGTCGGCGGCCTCTTCCCCGGGGTGCGGGCCGAGGCCCGCGACGCCCCGGAGGCCGCGGTCCCGAAGGGCTCGCTGCGGATGGCCGGGATGGTCGCGGCCGCCGTCCGGGAGCGGCAGCGGGTGCCCCGCGGCGGCCTGCGGCTCGAGGCGCAGGGCATGGACCTGGAGGTGGACGAGCGGACCTGCCGGGACATCCGGGACCGCGCCCGGGACCTGGGCATCCGGCACAACGCGGCGCGCCCGTTCTTCGTCCGGGAGATGCTCGGCGCGCTCGCCCTGGACCAGCAGCGGCGGCTGGAGGAGTCGGTGCGCGAGGCCGAGGAGGACGCGGGCCTGACCGCGGGCGCCGTGCCCGAGCTGGAGGACCCCGACGCCCCGCTGTGGACCGAGGAGGACACCGAGGTCGCGGTGGAGACCCTGTGGGGCGACGCCGCGGTGCGGGAGGCGCTGGACGCGCTCTGGCCGCACCTCTCCCCGGAGCGGCTGGTCGGGGAGCTGCTCTCCGACGCCGGCCTGATGGCCGCCGCCGCGCGCGAGGCCGCCCGGGAACCGGAGGAGGGGGTGCTGGCCGAGCACGAGTGGCGCGCCCTGCTCCGCCCGGCCGGCTCGGCCTGGACCGTGGACGACGTCCCGCTGCTGGACGAGGCCGCCGAACTGCTCGGCGAGGAGGCCGGCGAGCAGCGGGCCCGGGACCGCGCGGCCGAGCGGAGGCGGCGCGAGCGGGAGCGGTACGCCCTGGGCGTGCTGGAGATCTCCGGCCTGTTCGAGGGCGACCGGAAGGGGGCCGCGGCGGCGCTGGCCGAACGCCAGGCCGACGAGGGCCCGGCGCGGACCACGGCCGAGCGCGCCGAGTCCGACCGGTCCTGGGCCTACGGGCACGTCATCGTGGACGAGGCCCAGGAGCTGTCCGAGATGGCCTGGCGCACCGTGATGCGGCGCATCCCCACCCGCTCGCTGACCGTGGTCGGCGACACCGCCCAGACCGGCAGCCCGGCGGGCGCCTCCTCCTGGGAGGCGATGCTCGGCGGGTACGCCGGCGGGCGGCTGCACGAGGAGCGGCTGCTGGTGAACTACCGGACCCCGGTGGAGATCATGGACGTCGCGGCGGACGTGCTCAAGGAGGTCGCCCCGGACCAGGCGCCCCCGGAGTCGGTGCGCGAGGGCGGCGAGCGGCCGCGCGCGGTGCGGGTCGGGCCCGGCGCCTGGGCCGGGCTGCTGCCCGGGCTGGTCGACGCGGAGCTGCGCGCCGTCGGCGCCGCCCCGGCCCCGGCGGGCCCCGGCGGGGCGGAGGACGGCGGAGCGGAGAAGAGCGGGGCGGAGGACGGCGGAGCAGAGAGCGGTGGAGCGGAGAACGGCGGGCGGGTCGCCGTCATCGTCCCCGACGACCGGCACGCGGAGTTCGCGGCGCTACTGCCGGAGGCCGCATCGGACGCCTCCCCCGCCGTGCTCGACTCCCCGGTGGCCGTGCTGACCTGCACCCTTGCCAAGGGGCTGGAGTTCGACTCGGTGCTCATCGCCGAACCGGACCGGATCCTGGCCGGCTCGCCCCAGGGCGGCCGCGACCTCTACGTCGCGGTCACCCGCGCCACCCGCCGGCTGACCGTCCTGCACGAGCGGCCGCTGCCCGGCATGCTGTCCGGCCTGACCCGCGAGGACTGACCGGCCGGTTCCCGCCCCCGGGCGTCCGACCGGCGCCACCGGCCGGGCGCCCGCTCCCCGGGCGGCAGGACGGTGCGGGCCGCCGGCGCAGAGGGATCCTCTCCATCTTCTCCTCCGGCGGAGCGCCACCGGGCGGTACCGGCCGGCGGGCTGGGACGTTCGCCAGACCGGGGGCCGGCAGACCGGGGGTTCGGCGGGCGGTTCCGGCCGGCGGGCCGGGGCGTTCGCGGGCGGTACCGGTCGGCGGACGGAGGCGTTCGACAGACCGGGGGTCGGCGGGCCGGGGCGTTCGGCGCGATCCGCCGACCGGCCTCTCCGCCCGGCGGATCGGTGAAATGTCGGCGGCGGGGCGTAGCGTCATCACCATGTGCCGCAACATTCGCCGGCTGCACAACATGGCGCCGCCGGCCGACGAGGACGAGATCCGCGACGCCGCTCTGCAGTACGTGCGCAAGATCAGCGGCAGCACCAGGCCGTCGGCGGCCAACCGGGCGGCGTTCGACGAGGCGGTGGAGGCCGTCGCGGCCGCCACCTCGCGGCTCGTCGCCGAGCTGGTCAGCCCGGCCCCGCCGCGCTCGCGCGAGGCCGAGGCGGAGCGGGCCCGGCGCAGCGGGCTGCGCCGGGCCGGAGCGGCCGCCGCTGAATGAGCCCCCCGGGCGGCGGGAGGACGGCCCGCCGCCCGGGAGCACCCCTCCCCTCAGTCCACCCGGAACCCCTCCAGGGTGACCTGGAACGGGTCCAGGACGGGGGCCGCGCCGGGCACCCCCTCGGACACGAAGCCGAACAGGGCGCACAGCGCCGCCTCTCCGAAGGCCATCGGGTGGAAGGGCAGCCCCTCGACCGCCCCGTCCCGGTACTCCCCCGCCCACCATGGCGCCTCGAACGGGAAGGGTTCGCCCACCAGCCAGGGCCGGTGCCGGGGCGAGACGCCGACCGCGCGGAGCAGCTCGCCGTCGCGCCACACCCCGAACATCGCGGTGTCCACCGCGCTCTGCATGGTGTGCAGGTAGACGCCCTTGCGCTCGGTCTTCCACGGCGGGGCGCCGAAGTCGGCGGGCAGGTCCTGCACGACCGGGCCGCCGCAGACGATCTCCAGGCCGGGGAAGGCCCCCGCGTACACGTACTCGCCGGGCAGCACGGCGTCGGCCAGGTATCCCGGGCCGATCGATCCTCCGACGCGTCCGGGGAAGAGGTGCTCGACGAGTTCGCGCGCGGCGCCGGGCTCGGCGGCGTCCCCGGCGCGCAGCACGAACGCGGGGTCGGTGTCGCAGAAGGCGACGACGGCGGTCTTGGCTCCCATGGTTCCTCCCGAGGCGGCGATCAGACGCTGACTACGCCGGACGCTACCGATCGCGGGCGGACGGCAGCGGGTGGCGCGGCCGAGCGGTGCGGAAAGGACCGCCCTGATCACCCCGCCCGACGCGGCACCGCTCCCGGTCCGGGAATATCGTCACCGTTTCTCCCTCTGGGGGCACGGAAGCCCACCGCTACGGGCACGCCTCCGCCAGGACGCAGGACCGCGCCCCGACGGCGGGCGACGGGACCGGGCTGGCAGACCGGCCGTCCGGTCGGGCACAGCGCCCCACGAGGCAGGGGTTCAAGCCGGCGGCGACGGCGGGAGGGCATGCCGGCCAGTCGGTCCGGCGCGGGCCCCACGGAGCAAAGGCCAAAACCAGGCGCCAACGGCAGCGGTAGGAGCAGGGCGGAGGCGGTCGCCCGGGCGCGAACCCCACGGAGCGAAGGTTGAAGCGGGCGGCGAAGGCGGCGGTGGGCACCGGCCGGTCGGTCCGGCGCGGCACCTCACGGAGCGAGGCCCAGACAGGCGCCAACGGCAGAGGTAGGGACGGGGGGAAGGCGATCGCCCGGGCACAGCACCCCACGGAGTGGCGGTTCAGGCTGGCAGCGAGGGCAGGCAGGGGCACCGGCCGGCCGGTCCGGCGCGGCACCCCGCGAAGCGAAGGCCCAGACAGGCGGCGACGACAACGGTGGGGCGGGGCGAGGATGGTCGCCCGGGCGTGGCGCCCCACGGGGCGAAGGTTCAGGCGGGCAGCGACGGCGGCGATGGGCACCGGCCGGCCGGCCGGTCCGGCGCGGCAGGGCGGGGCCGGTCGGGGCGGGCCGGGCGGCGGGATCGTCGCGCCCGCGTCGCCCCGGCGCCGGGGTCGGCCTCCCTTGAAATCGCTCCCCCTCTCTGACCTGGGTGAATACGCAGGGTGATGGCGGGGTGGGGCGCCCTGCGCACCGCGAGAGCACCCCGGTGATTCCCAGGCGCGCATCCCGGCCCGGATCGGGCCCCTGGCGGCCTGATTGGCCCCGATCGGGCCGGTGATGAGGGGTTCGAGCCGCCCGCAAGGCCGCAAAGCAGGGGGCCGGAACCTGGGCAAGGGCAGCGCGGGAGCGAGATGTCGCATTCATCCCCCTACAAGGCCCCAGCTTGGCCACTCTGGGTAATCGGCGAGGGGGTTGTGGGGGGCCTGGGGGCTTACTACTCGCCGGTAGATGTAATCGGGGTGCTCTCGAGGTGCGCAGGCCGCCCTCGCCCCTACCCGTTCCCTGCCGCAAACCAGGCATATAGGGATAAGACCCCTGGCGGGCCCGGGCAGGCGGGCCGGCCCGCGCCGCCGGGGCGCTGCCCTGCCCTCCTCCGGGAGCACGCGCCGCCCCCGGTCGGTGAACGCGGCACCCCGCCCGCTCCCGCCTTCGCCGCCCGTCTGAACCCTCGCCACGTGAGGCGCCGCGCCCGGCTGGGACGCTCGACCCCGCCCCTACCGCTGCCGTCGCCGCCTGCCTGGACCTTCGCTCCGTGGGGCGCCGCGCCGGACCGACCGGCCGGTGCCCACCGCCGCCGTCGCTGCCCGTTTGAACCCCGGCCCCGTGGGGCGCTGTGTCCGGGCGACCACCTTCGCCCAGCCCCTACCGCTGCCGTCGCCGCTGTTTGAACCTTCGCTCTGCGGGGCGCCGCACCCGGGCGACCGCCTGCACCCAGCCCCTACCGCCGCCGTCGCCGCCCGCCTGCCCCTCGCCCCGTGGGGCGCCGCACTCGGGTGGGAGGCCGTCGGACACGCGGGGGAACGCCCGGTCCGCCCGCGAGACGCGAGACGCGAGGCGCTAGGGCGTGGCCTCGCGGAGGCCGGCCGCATGCCCGGTGGCCGTTGGCCCGGTGGTCGCTCAGTCGTCCGAGTCGTCCGCGCGGGAGACCAGTTCGTCGAGGTAGCAGGCGGCCTCCTGGAGGGCGCGGCCCGCGTCGCCGTCGCGGATCGCCGAGCCCAGCCGGTCGTGGTCGAGGTCGTCCTGGGTGGGCTCGATGTTGGCGCTGTGCGCGATGCTGTCGTAGACCACCGAGGCGATGTCGTCGTAGAGCTCGATCAGCAGCGGGTTGTGCGTGGCGTGCACCACCGCGCGGTGGAAGGCGAAGTCGGTCTCCACGAAGGTGCTCATGTCCTGGACGCGCCAGGCCTCGTCGCGCAGGGCCAGGGTGCGCTCGATCTCGGCCAGGTCCTCCTCGGTGCGGCGCAGCGCGGCCAGCCGGGCGGCCTCCATCTCCAGGGCGCGGCGCACCTCGAGGTTCTCCCGCAGGCGGGAGCGCTCCAAGCGGCGGCGGAGCGCACCGCCGAGCTCACTGGAGGCGCGCACGAAGGTGCCCGCGCCCTGGCGGATCTCCAGCAGACCCGCGTGGGCGAGGGCGCGGACCGCCTCCCGGACGGTGTTGCGCCCGACCTCCAGCTGGTCGGAGAGCTCCGACTCGGTGGGGATGCGGTCGCCGATTCCCCACTCGCCCGAGTCGATCTGTGCTCTGAGCTGGCTGATGACCTGGTCGACCAGGCCGGTCCGGCGCGTCGAGGCGAGGGGCACTCGCTTTACCTCCTACAGATGTCGGCCGCCGTTCGTGGCCGGCCCGGGAGAGTCGGTCAGGGTCGCAGCCTAGACCAGCCTCGGCACGGAATAGCCTCTCCCCGCGAATGCGTTACGCTGTCGATGTAGATCCTGTCATCCTATGTTTTTGGAGGGGTGTGTGGCAAGCGTCACCGGGAAGCGCTCGGAGAGCGCGAACACCGACCGCGCGGCCGGGCGCGGGCGCGGCGTCGTATGGCTCCTGGTCGCCGGTGTGGCGCTGGCCGCCATCAACCTGCGCACCGCGATCACCAGCGTCGGGCCGGTGCTCGACGAGGTGACCGCGGGCCTGGGCATGTCCTCCACCGTCGCCGGGGTGCTCACCACGCTGCCGGTGCTCTGCTTCGCCGCCTTCGGCGCGGCCACCCCGGCCCTGATCCGCCGGTTCGGCGAGCACCACGTGCTGGTCGCCGCGCTGATCGCGCTCACCGTCGGACTGGCGACCCGCCCCCTGGTCGGCGACCCGCTGCCCTTCCTCGCGCTGAGCGCCGTGGCGCTGTCCGGCGGCGCGATCGGCAACGTGCTGCTGCCCACCCTGGTCAAGGAGCACTTCCCGGACCGGGTCGGCGCCATGACCACGCTCTACACCACCTTCCTGGCGCTGGGCACCACCATCGCCGCGGCGGGCACCGTGCCGATGGTGCAGGCCACCGGGGACTGGCGCACCGCGCTCGGCGCCTTCGCCGCCTTCGGCGTGGTCGCGGTGGTGCCCTGGCTGCTGGTGCTCAAGCACGAGCCGCCGCGCAAGGACCCCTCCTCCGCGCTGTCGCTGCGCCGGGTGCTGAGCACCGGGATGGGCTGGCAGTCGGTGCTCTTCTTCGGCACCCAGTGCACGGTCGCCTACATCCTGTTCGGCTGGTACGCCCAGATGCTGCGCGACCAGGGGATGAGCGCGGGCATGGCGGGGCTGGCGCTGTCCGTGCTGACCGCGCTGGCCGTGCCCACCTCGCTGGTGCTGCCCGGCATGATGGCCCGGGCCCGGGACCACCGCGGCTTCGTGCTGTTCTTCTTCGCCTGCTACGCGGTCGGGCTGGCCGGCATCTGGTTCTGGCCGCTGCAGGGGATCTGGGTCTGGACCGTCCTGCTCGGCCTGGGCATGGGCACCTTCACCCTGGCGCTGACCTTCTTCGCGGTGCGCACCCGCACCGCGGCGGCGACCGCCGCGATGTCGGCCTCCAGCCAGAGCGTGGGCTACCTGATGGGCGGCCTGGGCCCGTTCCTCTTCGGCTTCCTGCACCAGGTGTCCGGCGGCTGGCACGCGCCGATCGCCCTGGTCGCGGTGCTGGTGACGGTGAACATGGCGGTCGGCCTGCTGCTCGGGCGGCCGCGCTGCCTGGAGGACGCGCTGGAGGCGCGCGCCGCCCGGTCCTGACGGCTCAGCCCGGCAGCCAGCCGACCTTCCCGATCAGCAGCACCGACCCGGCGAACGCCGCGATGTCGATCAGCGAGTGCGCGGCGATCAGCGGGCCGACCCGGCCCCAGCGCCGGTAGCACCAGCAGAACACCACGCCCATCACCAGGTTGCCGAAGAACATGCCCACCCCCTGGTAGAGGTGGTAGAAGGCGCGCAGCACCGCGCTGGCCGCGATGATCCGCACCGGCGACCACCCCATCTGCCCCAGCCGCAGCATGAGGTAGCCGACCACGATCACCTCCTCCAGCACCCCGTTCTTCACCGCCTGCAGGATCAGCACGGGGTACTGCCACCAGTGCTGCTCCAGCGAGCTGGGCGCCACCGTCACGGTGAGCCCCAGCCGCCAGGAGACCAGGTAGACGACGAGGCCGCCGCAGCCGATCAGCGCGGCCAGGCCGGCGCCCGAGGCCAGGTCGAAGCCGGGGCGGCGCAGGTCGAAGCCGATGGTGCGGGCCGACTCCCGGGTGCGGTGCAGCAGGTGGACCACGAGCAGCACCGGCGCCATCGCGAACACCAGCGAGTAGAGCTGCCGGGAGAGGTCCAGCCAGGGCCGCTCGGCCTCGGCGCGCGGCACCACGAGGTTGGCCGTCTGCTCGGCCAGCCCGCCCGGGGCGGTGAGCGACCCGGTGAAGGAGATCACCGCGGAGACCGCCGAGGCGCCCAGCGACAGGGCCAGGACGCAGACGACCTCCCAGCCGAGCAGCCGCGGGGTGAGCGGGGCGGGCACCGGAAGGGAGGGGGCGGGCGCGGCGGCCGGCTCCGGCCGCGGTTCCGGACCGGGCGCGGAGGTGCGCGGGGTGGTGGGCTCGGACATGCGGCCGATCATCGCACGCCCGGGCGGCCGGCCGGCCCGGGGAGGGGCCGGGCCCGCTGCGGCGGCGCCCGCGAGAGGCCCGCGGGCGCCGCCGCAGCGGAAAGGCCGCCGGATCCGCGGGTGACACGAGGACCGCGGATCCGGCGGCGGTGACGGCCGTCCCGCCGCGCCCCAGCCACGAAAGCGGGGCGGGCGGCCGCCGGGGGGAGAGGGACCGGTGCCAGTGAGCCGCTGGGCGCTCCGGTCCTCTCCTCTCCATCAACATGGTCTCAGGGCCGCCGGGCCCGCGGGTGACACGAGAACCGCGGGCCCGGCGGCGGTGACGGCCGTCCCGCCGCGCCCCAGCCACGAAAGCGGGGCGGGCGGCCGCCGGGGACGAGGAGCCGGCCTCAGTGAGCCGCTGAGAACTGGTCCTCTTCGGTGGAGCCGGTGAGAGCGGTGGTGGAGGCGTCCGGGGTGATCGCCGTGGAGATCAGGTCGAAGTAGCCGGTGCCGACCTCGCGCTGGTGCCGGGTGGCGGTGTAGCCCTTGGACTCGGCGCCGAACTCGTCCTCCTGCAGCTCGACGTAGGCGGTCATGCCGCTCTCCGCGTAGCCCTTGGCCAGGTTGAACATCGAGTAGTTCAGGCTGTGGAAGCCGGCCAGGGTGATGAACTGGAACTTGTACCCCATGTGGCCCAGCTCGCGCTGGAACTTGGCGATGGTGGCGTCGTCCAGGTGCCGCTTCCAGTTGAAGGACGGCGAGCAGTTGTAGGCGAGCATCTGGTCGGGGTACTCGGCCTTGATCCGCTCGGCGAACTGGCGGGCCACCTCCAGGTCCGGGGTGGAGGTCTCCATCCAGAGCAGGTCGGCGTGGGGCGCGTAGGCCAGGCCGCGGGCGACGCAGGCCTCCAGGCCGTTGCGGACCCGGTAGAAGCCCTCGGCGGTGCGCTCGCCGGTGACGAAGGGCCGGTCGCGCTCGTCGATGTCGCTGGTGATCAGCGTCGCCGCCTGGGCGTCGGTGCGGGCGATGACCAGCGAGGGGACGCCGGCCACGTCGGCCGCCAGGCGGGCCGAGTTCAGCGTCTTGACGTGCTGCCCGGTGGGGATGAGCACCTTGCCGCCGAGGTGGCCGCACTTCTTCTCGGAGGCCAGCTGGTCCTCCCAGTGCACGCCCGCGGCGCCGGCCGCGATCATGCCCTTCATCAGCTCGTAGGCGTTGAGGACGCCGCCGAAGCCGGCCTCGGCGTCGGCCACGATCGGGGCGAGCCAGTGCGGGGCGTTCTCGTCCCCCTCCGACCAGGTGATCTGGTCGGCGCGGAGCAGGGCGTTGTTGATCCGGCGGACCACGGCCGGGACCGAGTTGGCCGGGTAGAGGCTCTGGTCCGGGTAGGTCTGGCCGCCGAGGTTGGCGTCGGCCGCGACCTGCCAGCCGGACAGGTAGATGGCCTTCAGGCCGGCTCGGACCTGCTGCACGGCCTGGTTCCCGGTGAGGGCGCCGAGGGAGTTGACGTAGGCCTCGTCGTGCAGGAGGCTCCACAGCCGCTCCGCGCCGAGCCGGGCCAGCGTGTGCTCCTCGGTGACCGACCCGCGCAGGCGGATCACGTCCTCGGCGGAGTAGGTGCGCTCGATGCCCTTCCAGCGGGGGTCGCTCTCCCACTCCTGCTGCAGCGCCGCTGCGGCTTCCTTCTGACGGCCGCTGATGCTCATCTGGCTACCCGCCTTCTCAGTTCCCCTGGTCGTTGTACCGGCTGGAGACGTGGTCCGCAGGGCCTTCCGGCCTTGCGGGGGCCGTGTTCCCCGCCGGTGACTACGATTCTTCGCAAAGTTCCAGGGTTTTTCGAGCCGATTCCAGGTGAAGATCTTCGAATCTTTCCCTAAGATGAAGCCATGACGTACTTTGGTACTGAAGAAATCCCGTCTTTGCCGGGTGACCTGGATCTCGTCACCTTTGGCCAGCGTCTCCGGCACCTCCGCCGGAACCGCGGGATGACCCTCTCCGACCTGGGGGAGCGCGTCGGCCGGGCGCCCTCCCAGCTCTCCCTGCTGGAGAACGGGAAGCGCGAGCCGAAGCTGTCCCTGCTCACCGCGCTGGCCCAGGCGCTCGGCGTCTCGGTGGAGGAGCTGCTCTCCCGGCAGCCCCCCAGCCGCCGCGCCCAGCTGGAGATCGCCCTGGAGGAGGCCCAGCGCGACCCGGTGTACCAGGGCCTCAACCTCTCCCACCTCAAGGTGGGCAAGCGGGTCCCCAACGACGTGCTGGAGCACATCGTCGGCCTCTACGACGAGCTGAAGCGGCGCAGCGTCAAGCCCACCGCCAGCCCGGAGGAGGCCCGCCGGGCCAACGCCGACCTGCGCCGCCAGATGCGCGAGCGGGGCAACTACTTCGAGCAGATCGAGAAGGCCGCCAAGGAGACGCTGGGCGCGATCGGCTACAGCGGCGGGGCGCTCTCCCAGGGGCAGATCCTGGCCATCGTCACCCACCACGGCTTCACCCTGCGCTACGTGCAGGACCTGCCGCGCTCGGTGCGCTCGGTCACCGACACCCGCAACCGCCGGCTCTACCTCAAGCGCGAGTCCCTGGGCATGCACAGCCCGCGCACGATCCTGCTGCAGACGCTCGGCCACTTCGTGCTCGGCCACGACCACCCGCGCGACTTCGCCGACTTCCTCCGCCAGCGGGTGGAGGCCAACTACTTCGCCGCGGCCGTGCTGATGCCCGAGGAGCCCGCGGTGGCCTATCTGCAGGAGGCCAAGAAGGCCCGGGACCTGTCGGTGGAGGACCTGCGGGACGTCTTCTCGGTCTCCTACGAGATGGCCGCGCACCGGTTCACCAACCTGGCCTTCCGCCACCTGGACCTGGTCTGCCACTTCATCCGCAACGACGAGACCGGCATCATCTACAAGGCCTACGAGAACGACGGCCTGGTCTTCCCCACCGACGAGAGCGGCGCCATCGAGGGCCAGCGGATGTGCCGGTACTGGTCCGGCCGGCAGGTGTTCGCCTCCCCCGACCGGTACTCGCTGTACTACCAGTACACCGACAAGCCCAACGGGACGCACTGGTGCGTGGCGCACGTCGACCCCAGCCGGGAGCGGAACTTCGCCATCACCCTCGGCGTGCCCTACAAGGAGTCGCGCTGGTTCCGCGGCCGGGAGACCACCAACCGCACCAAGTCCAACTGCCCGAACGGGGAGTGCTGCGTGCGGCCGCCGGGCGAGCTGGCCGCCCGCTGGGAGGGGAACGTCTGGCCGTCGGCCCGCGCCCACTCGCACGTGCTGTCCGCGCTGCCCTCGGGCACCTTCCCCGGCGTCGACGAGACCGATGTCTACACCTTCCTGGAGCGGCACGAGGCCGAGTAGCCGCACCGGCGCGGGGCGGGCGGGGACGGGCGCACCGCCCCGCCCCGCGCCTGGCGCGCCCCGGCGCAGCGGCGGGATACTCGGCGCATGGACGCCCAGCCGCCGACCGCCTCCGCCGAGACCGCCGCCCGGGTCCCGCACCCGGCGATCCGCCGGCACGTGCCGCTCTACCGCGGCTACCGCTACTCCGCCGGCGGCGCGGTGTGGCGCCGGGAGCCGCCCGCCGGAGCGGTCACGGTCATCGTCAACCTGGGCGGGCGGTTCACCGCCGGCTGGCTCGGCTCCCCCGGGCCGGCCTTCGAGGTCGCCCCGGCCTCCTCGTTCATCGCCGGGATGCACGACCGCGCCGCCTACACCCTGGACTCCGGCGAGCAGTTCGGGGTGGAGTTCGAGCCGACCCCGCTCGGCGCCTACGCCCTGTTCGGGCTGCCGCTGCGCGAGCTGTCCGGGGAGATCGTCGCCCTGGAGGAGGTGCTCGGGCCCGGGGCGCGCGGGCTGGTGGAGCGGATGGCCGCGGCACCCGGCTGGGCCGAGCGGTTCGACCTGCTCGACGCCGCCCTGCTGGGGCGGGCCCGGGAGCCGGCCGCGGTGCACCCGATGGTGGCCCGCGCCTGGGAGGTGCTGGCCGCCTCGCGCGGCCGCGCCACCGTCGCCGAGCTGTCCCGGGAGACCGGCTACAGCCGCCGCCACCTCAGCGCCCGCTTCCACGAGCAGCTGGGCCTGGCGCCCAAGGCCGCCGCCCGGGTGCTGCGCTTCCGGGCCGCGCTCGGCCTGGTCCTGTCCGGCAGGGCGCTCGCCGAGGCCGCCGCCGAGTCCGGCTACCACGACCAGGCCCACCTCACCCGGGACTGGCGGGACCTCGCCGGCTGCACCCCCGCGGAGCTGCGCGGCGAGATGCTGGCCGGGTTCGCCGCGCCCGCCGCCGCCCCGCGGTGAAGCGGTTCCCATACCTACAAGACCCCGCGGCTCCCCCCGCCTAGGGTCTCCCCGACGCCCCTCCGCGGACGGGCGGGGGGCCGCTGAGAGCGAGGGGAGAAACCATGGCCGACGTGGAGAAGGCCGACCGGCCGGCGGTGTTCCCGGTGCTGCGCTACCGGGAGGCGGACAAGGCGATCCGCTTCCTGACCGAGGCGTTCGGCTTCGAGGCCGAGGTGCGCCACCCGCCCGAGGGGGAGTTCGTCGCACACGCCGAGCTGCGCCTGGGCCGGGGCGTGGTGATGGTGGGCTCCGAGCGCGGGCCGGACGCCGGGCCGACGGCGGTCCCGGCCGCGCCGCAGCTGCTGTACGTGGCGGTGGAGGACCCCGACGCGCACTGCGCCCGGGCGCGCGCCGCCGGCGCGGAGATCGTCGCCGAGCCCGCGGACATGGGCTACGGGGCCCGGGAGTACGCCGCCCGGGACCCGGAGGGCAGCGTGTGGACCTTCGGCACCGACTGGCGGGACTCCGCCGGGGCGCAGGGGTAGCGCCCGGCCCCGCGGAGGGGCCGGGAGGACGGGGCGGGGGCGCCCGCACGCGCGGCCGCCGGTGTGGACGGCGCCGCGGACCCGCGCGCCGGCGCGGCGGGGCGGTCGCGCCCCGCCGCGCCGGTTCCGCCTCCCCACCGGGGCGGGCGCCGCGGCGCCCGCCCCCTTCCTGTGCCCCGAACCCGCGTGTTACCGTTGGTAACACCTTGGCGGGGCGGTCCTCGGCGCGCCGATCCGCCTCCCCTCCCCGGAGCCCGACGCATTCCTCCTCCCGGTGCCCGCCGGGACGATCGAAGGACGTGTGAAGATGACCGATTCCGGCGCCGCCGGCGCACCCGCGTTCAGCCTGGAGCTCAGCGAGGACATCCGCGAGGTCCGGGACTGGGTCCACGGGTTCGCCCGCGACGTCGTCCGCCCGGCCGCCGCCGAGTGGGACGAGCGCGAAGAGACCCCCTGGCCGATCCTGCAGGAGGCGGCCAAGATCGGCCTGTACTCCCTCGACTTCTTCGCCAACCAGTGGCTGGAGCCCAGCGGCGTGGGCATCCCGGTCGCCTTCGAGGAGCTGTACTGGGGCGACCCGGGGATCGCGCTGGCCCTGACCGGGACCGGCCTGGCCGCCGTCTCGGTGGCCGCCAACGGCACCCAGGAGCAGCTGTTCGAATGGGTGCCGCAGATGTTCGGCACCGCCGACGACATCAAGCTCGGCGCGTTCTGCTCCTCCGAGCCCGACGCGGGCAGCGACGTCTCCGCCATCCGCACCCGCGCCGTCTACGACCAGGCCTCCGACGAGTGGGTGCTCAACGGCACCAAGACCTGGGCCACCAACGGCGGCATCGCCGACGTGCACGTGGTGGTCGCCTCGGTCGACCCCGAACTGGGCTCGCGCGGCCAGGCCAGCTTCATCGTCCCGCCGAACACCCCCGGGCTGTCCCAGGGGCAGAAGTTCGCCAAGCACGGCATCCGCGCCTCGCACACCGCCGAGGTGGTGCTGGAGGACGTCCGCGTCCCCGGCGGCTGCCTGCTGGGCGGCAAGGAGAAGCTGGACGAGCGGCTGGCCCGCGCCCGCGAGGGCCGGCGCTCCGGGGGCCAGGCCGCGATGAAGACCTTCGAGGCCTCCCGCCCCACCGTCGGGGCGATGGCGGTCGGCTGCGCCCGCGCCGCCTACGAGTACGCCCGCGACTACGCGGCCCAGCGCGAGCAGTTCGGCCGCCCCATCGCCGAGAACCAGGCGGTCGCCTTCACCCTGGCCGACATGGCCACCCGGATCGACGCCTCCCGGCTGCTGGTCTGGCGCGCCGCCTGGATGGCCCGCAACGACAAGGACTTCGCCCAGGCCGAGGGGTCGATGAGCAAGCTCTTCGCCAGCGAGACCGCGACCTGGGTGACCCAGAACGCCGTCCGCATCCTCGGCGGCAACGGCTACACCCGCGAATACCCGGTGGAGCGCTGGCACCGCGACGCCACCATCTTCACCATCTTCGAGGGCGCGAGCGAGATCCAGCGCCTGATCATCGGCCGCGCCGTCACGGGCCTGCCGGTGAAGTGAGCGTTCCGCTGGTGGGAACGGGAGGAGGGGGCCGCGGCCCCCTCCTTTCCCTTTGCTCCCTTCGCCCGGCGATCCGGCGCCCGGCCTCAGACCGGGGCGCCGTCCAGGTCGTCCAGGAAGAGCAGCCGGGTGCTGCCGGGGACCTCCCCGCCCTTGCGGTGCGCCTCCTCCGGCTGCGGTGAGGGGAAGTGCGCGCGGACCCGCTCCGCGTCGTCGAAGCCGAGCAGCACCACGGCCCCGTCCGGCTCGTCGGCGTCCCGCGCGACCAGCAGGGTGCTCAGCCCCAGCCCGGCGCGGCGCTCGGCCAGCGAGTCGAACGCCGCGCGCCGGCGCCCGTATCCGGTGAACCGCCGGCGGATCAGCAGGTACGGCATGAGGGGGCTCCATCCGTGCTCGGAACGGTGCGGGCGGCGCCCGTTCCATCCCGCCCTCGGGAGCCCCCGCCGCCGGGGCTTCTCCCCGGCCCGCCCGGCGGCCAGGCGCGTGACCTGGGCGGAAGGCGGTCCGGAGCGGCCGGGGCGGGAGCGGGGCGGAAAGCGCCGCGGAAAGGGCGGTTGAGCCGATGTGTAACGAAGTGGTATCGATGGGGGATGCGCGTCGACGACATCCGCGCGGACGGGGGTCCGGCAGCACCGCGGCCCGTGTCCGGCGGCCCCGCTCCTCCGTCCGCCGCCCCCGCGCCGCCGCGGCCCTCGACCGCCTGGATCGACTTCGCCCGGGTGTGCGCCATGGGCGCCGTGGTGCTGGTGCACGCGGTGGCGCCGCTGGTGACCGCCTCGCACACCGACCTCGGGACGGCCCCCTGGTGGGCGGCGAACACGCTGGACGCCGCGGCGCGCTGGTGCGTCCCGGTGTTCGTGATGATCAGCGGCGCGCTGCTGCTGGCCCCCAAGCCGGAGGCGCCGCGGGAGTTCTACCGCAAGCGGTGGGCGCGCATCGGCCTGCCGCTGGTCGCCTGGACCGCCGCCTACCTGCTCTGGGAGGTCTGGCGGAACGGGATGGACGCCGAGACCGCCTGGCGGCAGGCGGCCTCCGGCGCGCCCAGCGTCCACCTGTACTTCCTGTACGTCATCGCCGGGCTCTACCTGCTCACCCCGTTCCTGCGCACGGTGGTGGCGCACACCCCCCGGTCCGGGCTGTGGTGGTTCGCCGGAACGGCCACCGCGCTGGGCGTCGCCGACCAGGCGCTCAGCCTGGTGGACGGGGCCGGCGGGGCCACCGCCGCCACCCGGTTCCTCCCGTTCCTCGGCTACTACCTGCTGGGATGGCTGCTGCACACCGCCGCCCCGGGGGCGCGCACCGCGCGCCCGGCCGCCGCGGTGCTGCTCGTCGGCACCGCCGCGACCGCCGGGGCCGCCTGGGCCCTCGCCGACTCCGCCGGGGCCTGGGAGGCCGGATCCGCCTACGTCTACGACTACCTCTCCCCCACCGTGCTGCCGAGCTCGGTCGGCGCGTTCCTGGTGCTGCGCGCGGCCGGGCTGCGCCTGGCCCGCGCGCAGGGGCGGGCCGCCGGGGCGGTGCGGCGCGCGGTCGGCCGGATCTCCGCGCTGAGCTTCGGCGTCTACCTGGTGCACGTGATGGTCCTGTACGAGCTGCGCGGCCTGCTCGGCGCCCCGGACGGCTGGCAGGCGGTGGGCGCCGCGCTCGGCTACGCGGCCGCCGCGGCGCTGCTCAGCCTCGCCGCGGTGGCGGTGGTCCGCCGGATCCCCGGGGCGCGGGCGCTGCTGATCTGAACCGCTCCGGGCGCCGCCCGCCCGGGGCCGGTGCGGAGCCCGGTCCGGGGGGCGGCGCCCTCAGCTCCGCTTGAAGGCGACGCCGGAGTGCTCCCAGAGCTTCTTGTCCGGCAGCGGGACCGGCGGCACGTCGCCGTTGCGCCAGGTGGGGCAGTCCACCGGCATCGGCGGCACCGACCCGTCGGAGGCGGGCGAGACCAGCTCCAGGCCGTCGAAGGCCTCGGCGCACTCCTCCGGCGAGCGGACCCGGCCCCAGTCCATCCCGGAGTCGTGGCACTGCTCAGTGAAGGTGCGGGCGAAGTCCCCGTCGTCGGAGCAGAGGTGGGAGTAGACCAGCGCCGAGCCGGCGGGGAGCCGCTCGAAGTACCGCCGGACCAGGCCGAACGGGTCGTCCTCGTCGCGGATGCAGTGCAGCAGGCTGACCAGCATGACGCAGACCGGCTCGGTGAAGTCGATCAGGTCCTGCGTGTCCGGCTCGGAGAGCACCTGGTCGACGTCGCGCAGGTCCGCGGTGATCACCGTGGTCTGCGGCGAATCGGCGAGGATCGCGCGGCCGTGCGCCAGGACGATCGGGTCGATGTCGACGTAGACCACGGCGGCGTCCGGGATCGCCCGCTGCGCGACCTGGTGGGTGTTCTCCACCGTCGGCAGCCCGGAGCCGAGGTCGATGAACTGGCGGACGCCCTGCTCGGCGACGTAGCGGACGCCCCGGGAGAGGAAGCCGCGGTTGTCCTTGGAGAGCTGGACGGTGCCGGGGTTCAGCTCCTCCAGGGCGGCGGCCGCCTCCCGGTCGGCCTGGAAGTTGTCCTTCCCCCCGAGGAGGGCGTCGTAGGTCCGGGCCACCGTGGGCACGGACATGTCCAGCTGCGGCATGGCGGAAACGGTCCAGTCCGTTCCTTTCGCGGAGCGCTCGCTCACGTTCGACTCCCGGTCTGATCGGTGCGGAGGGTGCAGGGGGTACTGCCAGGAGGAGAGGGGCCGCCATCGTACATCGACGGAGGGTAGCGGGGCGGGTGCTTCGGGACATCGCCCGGCGCCGCCGGCCGGGGCCGGCCCGGGCGTGCTTTCCGAGGGGGATTCCTACCCGGTGGGGCCGGGTGCGCAACCGCCCGGATTCGGACGGGTTCCGCGCCGCACCCCGGACGCACGCCGGAGGGGGCGGAGGTTCCTCCAGGGGCGCTCCGGCGTCAGGCGTCCAGGTAGGCCAGGACCGCGCGGACCCTGCGGTGCCCGCCGTCGTCGGGGGCCAGGCCGAGCTTGGCGAAGATGTTGCCGACGTGCTTGTGCACGGCCCGCTCGGTGACCACCAGCCGGGCCGCGATCTCGGTGTTGCCCATCCCCTGGGCCATCAGCTCCAGCACTTCCCGCTCGCGCGGGGTCAGCCCGCCCAGCGGGTCGGAGCGGCGGGTGAGCAGCTGGGAGACGACCTCCGGATCCAGCGCGGTGCCGCCGGCGGCCACCCGGCGCAGCGCGTCCAGGAAGTCGTCCACCCGCGCCACCCTGTCCTTGAGCAGGTAGCCCACTCCGCCCGCCCCGTCGGAGAGCAGGTCGCGGGCGTAGACCCGCTCCACGTACTGGGAGAAGACCAGGACCGGCAGGGCCGGGACGATCCTCCTGGCGGCCAGGGCCGCGTGCACGCCCTCGTCGGTGAAGGACGGGGGCAGCCGCACGTCGACCACGGCCGCGTCGGGCCGGTGCTCGGCCACCGCCGCCAGGAACGACTCCGCGTCCCCGGTCACCGCCGCCACCTCCAGCCCCGAGGAGGTGAGCAGCAGCTCCAGTCCTTCCGCGAGGATCGCGCTGTCCTCGACGATCACCACCCGCACCGCTGCCCTGCCCTCCACGTCCCGCCCGTCACCCGCCACCACCCTCAACCGAGCCCCTCCAGGGCGCCGCCCGGGCCGCCCGCCGCTCCGCTCCCGCCGGAGGCGGGGGCGCGGAGGCGACCGTACCGCGTCCGGGCCGGCCGCGGGGCCGGGCGCGGCCCGCCCCGACCCCGGATCCGTCCTGGATCCGCCCCGGCCCCGGAGCCGCCCCGGTTCCGGAACCGCCCCGGTTCCGGGGCCCCGCGGTCACTCGCCGCACGGCAGCACCGCCTCCACCCGGGTGGGTCCGCCGGGCGGGCTGGACACCGCGAGCCCGCCGTCGAGCGCGGCCACCCGGCGGCGCATCCCGCCGATGCCGCTGCCGCCGCCCTCGTCCGCGCCGCCCCGGCCGTCGTCGGTGACCCGGACCCGCAGCCTTGCGCCGTCCCGGGCGACCTCCACCGCGGCCGCGGAGGCCCCGGCGTGCTTGGCGATGTTGGTCAGCGACTCCGCGACGACGAAGTAGGCGGTCGCCTCCACCGCGGCGGGCAGCCCGGCCAGGTCCGCGCCGCCCGGGTCGCCGATGTCGAGGCGGACCGGGACGGCGCCGTCCGCGGCCAGAGCGGAGAGCGCCCCGGCCAGGCCCCGGTCGGCCAGCACCGGCGGGTAGATGGTGCGCACCACGGCGCGCAGCTCGGTCATGGCCTCCTCGGCGCCGGCCTGCGCCTGCTCCAGCAGGCGCGCCGCCGCCTCCGGGTCCCGGCCGAGCGTCCGCTGCGCCAGGCCGAGCCGCATCGCCAGCGCGACCAGCCGCGCCTGGGTCCCGTCGTGCAGGTCGCGCTCGATCCGGCGGAGTTCGGCGGCGTGCGCGTGCACCGCCCCGGCGCGGGTCTCGGTCAGCTCCTCGACCCGCTCCTCCAGCTCCTCGGCGGCCGACGGGGTGAGCAGGGCGCGCACCGCCCGCGCGTGCAGCCGGGCCGGCCAGGGCGCGGCCCACAGCAGCCAGCCGAGCACGGCGAACTGGACGGCGCCCGGGCCCAGCGCGGTCGGCCAGGAGGTGGCCGGGACGCCCAGCAGGGTCAGCGGCTCATCGGCGGGGAGGACCCACCACAGCAGCATCTGCACCACCGTGAGCGGGGTGCCGATGAGGGCCGCCAGCCCGATGAGGCCGACCGGGACGCCGATGCCGATCTGGACGAAGACCCAGGCCAGGTCGCGCCTGGTGCGCGGGGCGAGCAGGGCGGCGCGGAACCGGGCCGGACCCGGCCCGGCGGGCAGGGCGGGGCGGTGCGGCGCGGGGGCCTCCTCGCCGAGGAACCGCGCGATCCGGCGGCGCTCCAGGTCGGCCCAGTCGCGCAGCCGGTCCAGTGCGAACGGGACGGTGACCAGGCCCGCGCCGGCCAGCAGCACGGACACCGCGGCCAGCAGCAGGAGCGGCGGCACCAGCAGGGTGGCCAGCGCCGAGCCGAGGGTGGTGCACAGGTAGAGAGCGGACCGCACGCCGGCGCGCACCGGGCCGGCGAGGGCTCCGCCCGCGGGCGCACGCCCCGGACGGGTGGTTTTCAGGGCCATGGGCACGATTGTCGCCCACTCCCGGGGCCGTGTCGGTGTAGCGGGCTCCACTCTCCGCCGCCGATCGCCGGAAAGGGCGCCGGCCGCGGTCGGCGCCCGGGCGGCCCGGAGCACGCCCCCGCCGTGGCGGTGGTCCGCCCTGCCGGCGCCGGCCCCCCGCCCGGCCCCGGACCACCGCCGGGCCGGTCCGCCCGGCGTCCCTCGCACCCGCCTTCACCGGCACCACCGGGGCACCGGGGGGCGCCCCGCCGCCGCCCGGGGCGTTCACCGCCTTCCTCCGCCGGCCGGCCGCACCGGTGCCCCGGTCCCGGGCGAACCGGCGGGGCGGCACAGAGGCGCGGGCGAACCGGCGGGGGCGACGCGGGGGTACGGGCGGGGCGGTGCATACCCTGGCCCCATGACCGACATTCCGGGCATCGACGCCTCCGAGAAGCTGACCGTGGACCGCCGCTTCAACGGGCCTCCGGGCTCCGCCAACGGCGGGCACATCGCCGGGCTGCTGGCGGCCCGCCTCGGCGCCCCGGCGGCGCGGGTGACGCTGCGCAAGCCGCCGCCGCTGGACACCGCGATGGCGGTGGAGCCGGCCGACGGGGCGGGGCTGCGGCTGCTGGACGGCGCCGACGCCGTCGCCGAGGCCGAGCCGGTGGACGCGGGATCGGTGCGGGTCCTGGCCGAGCGGGTCCCGGCGCCGGTCGCCCGGGAGGCGTCCCGGGGCTACCGGGGGTTCTCCGGGCACCCGTTCACCACCTGCTACGTGTGCGGGACGGACCGGGAGTCCGGCGACGGCCTGCGGATCTTCGCCGGCCCGGTGCCCGGTTCGGACGGCGGCCTGGTCGCGGCCGCGTGGACGCCCGACGCCTCGCTGGCGGTGCCCGGAACGCGCTACGCGGGCCCCGAGGCCGCCTGGGCGGCGCTGGACTGCCCCGGCGGCTGGTCCAGCGACATCCTGGAGCGCCCGATGCTGCTCGGCCGGATGACCGCCGAGGTGCTGCGCCCGCCGCAGGTGGGCCGCGAGCACGTGGTCACCGGCCGGCTGCTCGGCTCCGAGGGCCGCAAGGTCTTCACCGCCACCGCCCTGTACGACCACGAGGGCGCGCGGATCGCCGCCGCCGAGGCCGTCTGGATCACCGTGGACGTCGCGGCGTTCTCCGCCGCGGGGTAGCGCCCGGTCCGCGGCCGCCGCCGGGTGCGCTCCCGGCGGCGGCCCGGTTAACGTGGTGCGCTGTGGCCCTCGAACCCGCACAGCAGACCAAGCCCTCCCGCGGCCGCAGCCCGGAGCGGCGCCGCGCCATCCTGGACGCCGCCGACCGGGTGATCCAGCGCGACGGACCGGACGCGCCGATGTCCGCGATCGCCGCGGAGGCCGGGATCAGCAAGCCCATCCTCTACCGCCACTTCGGCGACAAGGGCGGGCTGTACCGCTCGCTGGCCGAGCGGCACGTCGACCCGCTCATCGAGCGGATCCGCTCCGAGCTGCACGGCCGGGAGACGCTGCGGCTGCGCGCCCGCGCCACCGTCGGCGCCTACCTGCAGATGATCGGGCGGAACCTGAACCTCTACCGGTTCCTGATGGACCGGGCCACCTCCGAGGACCCGAAGACCCGCGGCGACGTGGGGATGATGGTCCGCCGCCTCGGCGAGGAGCTGGCCGGGATGCTCGTCGCCGAGGGGCACATCGCCGACCCGCTGCGCGCGCAGATCACCGCGCACGCGGTGGTGGGGATGGTCCAGGCCGCCGGCGAGTGGTGGCTGGACCACCCCGAGGTCCCGGAGGAGGTCGTCGTCGACGGCCTGACCGGTTCCGTGGTGGGCGCGATCGCCCAGGGCGGCGGCCCGGGCTGACCCCGGGGGGCCGGCGCCCGCCCTCCCCTTCCGATGACCTCGGCGCCGCGGTCCCGATCAGAGCAGGCCGATGGGGTCCCGGTGCCGGGACCGCCGGGAGAGGGGCCTCGCCCGGTCAGCCCTCGCCGGCGGCGGGGGCGGCGTGCAGGCGGCCGGGGCCGCCCTCCCAGCCGGCCACCCGGGACGGGTCCAGGTGGAGCAGGTCGATGGTGCTGGCGCCGGCGCAGACCGCGTCGACCAGCTCCTGGTCGGCGCGGACGCCGCGGAGCGCGTCGGCGACGATGTCGGCGGCCTTGCCCCGGGGCAGGCAGGCGACGCCGTCGTCGTCGGCGACCACCCAGTCGCCCCGGCGCACCGGGGTGGGCGCCGAGTCCGCCGAGTTCATCAGGATGTCCTGGCCGACCGCCCCGCCGGCGTCGTGGCCCGGGGAGCGCAGCGCCACCCCGGAGCTGACCACCGGCAGGCCGGCCCGGGCGATCGCGGCGAGGTCGCGGACGCAGCCGTCGATGACGATGCCGGCCAGGCCGCGGTTGCGCGCGGCGACCGCCAGGATCTCGTCGACGTAGCCGTACTCGGGCTCGGCGGCGGCGTCGACCACCAGCGCGGTCCCGGGGGCCGCCTGGGCGACCGCGGCGTGCAGCGCCAGGTTGTCGCCGGGGGCGCAGCGCACCGGGAATACCGTGGCCGCCAGGCCCGGCCCGGGCTGGACCGGGAACAGGTGGGCGCCGAGGGGGCGCGCCCCGCTCCTGGTCAGCGCCGCCGTTCCGAGCGCCGTCAAGGTGTCCGCAAGCGCCACGTCTGCCTCCAATACACGCGCCTGAGCGGGCCGCCCGCACCCCGTGGAGGGGGCCGGCGGCCCGACCCCCCTCATACTCACGGGTAACTTCCCTGCAATGCAAGACGTCCGACGCGGAAAAGAGCAAAAAACGCTACCGGCGGTTACACGTTCGGGCCTGCGGATCCGCTCCGGCCGGCGGCCTCACCGGCGGGCGCGGCCACCGCCGCCACCGCGTCCAGGGCGGCCCGCGCGGCCCCGACGTCGTGCACCCGGAACACCCGCGCGCCCTCCCAGGCCGAAACGGCCAGCACCGCGAGCGTCCCGGCCAGCCGGTCGGTGAGCGGGGCGTCCAGCGCCTCCCCGATGAAGTCCTTGTTCGAGACCGCCACCAGGACCGGCCAGCCGGTGTCGGCCAGCTCGCCCAGCCGCCGGGTGAGCTCCAGCGAGTGGTAGGTGTTCTTGCCGAAGTCGTGGGTGGGGTCGATGAGCACCCGGTCCGGGGCGACGCCCAGGGCGACGGCGCGCTCGGCCAGCCCGGTCACCGTGGCGACGACGTCTGCCGCCACGTCGGCGTAGTGCGCCCGGTGCGGGTCGGTCCGCGGCCCCAGCCCGCCGCTGTGGCTGCAGACCAGGCCCGCGCCGCCCTCGGCGGCCACCCTGGCCAGGTCCGGGTCGGCGCCGGCCCAGGTGTCGTTGATCAGGTCGGCCCCGGCGCGCAGGCACTCCTCCCCCACCCGCGCCCGCCAGGTGTCCACCGAGATCACCACGTCGGGGTGGCGGGCGCGCAGCTCGGCGACGAACGGCGCGGTGCGGCCGATCTCCTCTTCCGGGGAGACCTCGTCGCCGTACCCGGCCTTCACCCCGCCGACGTCGATGATGTCCGCGCCGTTGCGCACCGCCGCGTCGGCCGCGCGCAGCGCCGCCTCGAAGGCGAAGGTCGCCCCCCGGTCGTAGAAGGAGTCGGGGGTCCGGTTGACCACCCCCATCACCGCGTGCCGCCCCGGCCCGAAGACCCGGCCGCGCAACCGCAGCACCCCGCCGGGCCGGGCGCCCGCCTCTCCCGCGGTCCCGCTCACGCGGCGACCCCCTTCCGCTCCCTGGGCGGCACGGGGACGGCGCCGTCGCCGCGCAGCCGCTCCTTGGCCACCCGCAGATGCTCCCACGTCTCCAGGATCCCGACGTCCGGGCAGGACCGGACCGCCTCCACCGCGTCCACCAGCCCGGCCCGGTCCGCGGCCGCCACCGTGCCCACCAGGTCGTAGCGGCCGAAGCCGGCGGCGAGGAAGGAGACCCCGGCGACGCCGGCCAGCCGGGAGGCCGGCGCCGCGGAGCCGCCGCGGCAGCGCACCCCGAACCCCAGCCGCTCGTCGGCGCCCACCGCGGAGCGCTCCACCACCGCCGTGACGTGCACCACCCCGGACTCGATCAGCCGCACCACCCGGGAGCGCGCCGCCGCCTGGGAGAGCCCCACGCTCCGGGCCAGCTCCGCGTAGGAGGCGCGGCCGTCCCGCTGCAGGTGCCGGACCAGCCGCCAGTCCAGCGGGTCGAGCGGGGTGTCCCGCAGCTCCCGGACGCCGCTGTCGGCGTCCTTGACCACGGTGCCGGCCCGGAACACCTCGGCGCCGGTCACCCCGGGCAGGGCGCGCAGCACCGCGGTCTCCTCGGCCAGCGCCTCGTCGTCGCGGACCCGGACCTGGGCCACGGCGGGGAAGCGCCCCGCGGTCTGCGCGGCGAAGACCACCGCCTCCCGCCCGGCCAGCTCGTCCAGGAGCGGGCCGACCGGGCCCGAAACCGTGAACGAGATATGGCCGAAAACCTCTCTGCCGAGGACCCCCGCGTGCAGGACCCCCACGATGCGGATGGCTCCGACCGAGACCAGCCGGCGCACCCGCGCGCGCACCGCCGTGCGCGACAGCCCCACCCCGTCGGCGAGGGCCTGATAGGTCGCTCTTCCGTCCCCCTGCAGCGCGCGCATGAGCGCCACGTCGACCGCGTCGAGCACGATATGTTCGCCTTTCGTTCATCGGCGGCCCCCATGCTCCCCCGGGGCGCCGCCCCCTCCTGCGGCCAGATCATGGCAGTTGCGGCGTTCCTTAACTACTGATCACGAAATAAACAAGCCCGTCTTCGACCACGGATGGCATCGGTACCAGGCAAACGGGCATTCTCTGCTACATCACGGGCATGCGATCGGAGGGCCTTCCGGCCGACTCCGCGTACGAACAACTCCGGCAAAGCGAGACACTGTTGTCCGGCATGATCGTCACCGGCGCCGGGGGCACCGGGGGCGGCGCCGCTCCCCGCCCCGCCGGCGGCCTCCAGGGACACGCACCGGCGGGGACGGCGCACCGAGGGACGGACACGGGCATCTAGAAGGGACCCCGATGGCGAACGAAGGGGCAGACGAGCGGCCGGAGGCGGACGGAAAAGAGTCCGACCGAAACCGGTCGGGCACGGGGCGCGCGCTGCTGCTCACCGCGGCCTCGGTGGTCCTGCCCGGAATCGCCCACCTGCGCTCGGGGCGGCGCGCGGCCGGAATCACCATCCTGTCGGTCTACGCGCTGCTGATCGCCGGGGCGGCGGCGGCCGCGTTCCTGCTCGCCGGGAACATCACCCGCGGCGCCCGGATGGCGGTGCAGAGCGAGTGGCTGCTCACCGTGGGCGCGGCCGCCTTCGTGCTGGCGGTGCTGTGGATGACCGTGATCGTGCACTCCTGGGTGATCACCCGCCCGCGGCCGGCCGGCGCCGGGGCGAGGATCGGCGGGGCCGCCCTCGTCCTGCTGCTCTGCCTGTGCATCGCCGCCCCGGCCGGCGCGGTGATGCACACCAGCTACACCGCCTACGACACCCTCAGCTCGGTGTTCGGCGACGACGACCTGGACGGCAAGCCGCACGACGACGCCGACCCGTGGAACGGCCGGGACCGGATCGAGGTGCTGCTCATCGGCGGGGACTCCGGCAGCAACCGGTACGGCATGCGCACCGACTCGGTCATGCTGGCCAGCATCGACGTGAACGACGGCGACACGGTCCTGATCGGCCTGCCGCGCAACCTGGAGGACGTGCAGTTCCCCAAGGGCTCCAAGCTGGCCGAGGCCTACCCGCCGCCCTACGGGTTCGACGACATCTTCAACGAGATCTACCAGACCGTCGCCGACGACCCCGAGCGGCTGGCGGAGAACCCGCAGGCCACCGACCCGGCCGCGGACACCCTCAAGGGCGTCGTCGGGCACATCACCGGCCTGGAGCCGGAGTACTACGCCCTGGTCGACATGAAGGGCTTCGAGGCCGTCATCGACGCCATCGGCGGCATCGACGTGCACATCGACCAGCCGATCCCCTACGGCCAGGAGGGCGCCGTGCTGGAGGCCGGCGACCAGCATCTGGACGGCAACCAGGCGCTCTGGTACGGCCGCAGCCGGGTGAACAGCGACGACTACACCCGGATGGGCCGGCAGGGCTGCCTGATCAAGTACGTGGCCGAGCAGGCCGACCCGGCCACCGTGCTGACCAGCTACCAGGACCTCGCCGGCGCCACCAAGAAGACCCTGCGCACCGACATCCCGCAGGCCAAGCTGCCCGCCTTCATCGAGCTCGCCGAGTCCTTCTCCGACGACGGCCGGATGAAGGCCCTCCAGCTCTCCCCGCCCCAGGTGAACCCGGCCTACCCGGACTGGAAGGAGATCCGCGGCCTGGTCGCCGACGCGGTCTCCGCGCAGCAGGACGACGGCGGCGACGGCGACCGGGCGGCCGAGCCGGAGCCGAGCGCCTCGGCGCCGTCCCCCTCCCCCTCCGCGGAGGGCGCCGAGGACGAGGGCGGCGAGGGCGACAGCACCGAGTGGCAGGACTACACCGGCCTGCCCGAGCCCTCCCCCACCACCCCGGGCCGCCAGGTCGGCGACGACGCCACCTCTCTGGACGCCATCTGCCCCTGACCGCCCGCCGAGGAGGCGCCCGCCCACCGGCCGCACCGCCGGGGCGCGGGCGCCTCCGCATCCGCCCGCTTCCGTCCCGGCGGACGCCGCCCCCGGCGGGCGCGGTCCGGAAGCGGCCGATTCCCCTCCGGTCCGGAACCGCGCGGGGGCGCTCCGCGTCTTCCCGGTCGCATTCCCCTTTCCCCTGAACCACGGAGGAGCACCGACGTGCGCCCGTTCTTCAAGGCCGCCGCCCCCGCCCTCGCCCTCACCCTGCTCCTGGCCGGCTGCTCCGGCGGCGAGGACGCGCGGGAGGGCTCAGACGCGGAGGGCGACCGGAAGGCCTCCCCCGGGCAGCCCTCGACCGAGGACGTCATCGCCGAGGCGACCTTCCCGTACCACGAGCACAAGGGCGAGGCGACCTTCCAGATCAATTCACTGACCGTGCGCGGCGAGCTGATGCAGCTCGACTACACGATCACCCCCGGCACCCCGGGGTCGGACGCCGAGTCCGACCCGGAGATCTGGAAGGTGTTCGACGTCTCCCTCACCGCGCCCCACATCGACCTGGTCGACATGGAGAACCTGCGCCGCTACACCGTCGTCGAGGACGAGAACGGGGACCTCCTGCAGCCCCACCCCACGACCGTGCTCACCTACGACGAGCCCAACTCCTTCACCGCGTTCTTCGCGGCTCCGCGCGACGGCGCCGAGGCCTTCGACGTCTACCTGTACGGCATGCAGCCGATCATGGACGTCCCGGTCGGGGAGGAGCGGTGACCCCGGCCGCCCGCCGCGCCGGGCTGCTCGCCGGGACGCTCTCGGCCCTGCTGCTGGCCCCGGCCGCCGCAGCGGCCGACGAGGAGAAAACGCCGGCCGGCGATCCCGACCGGGTCTCCCAGAGCGCCATCGACTCCTCCGTCGCCGCCATCGACCCGTCCACCCGCGTCATCGGCATCGACCCCGCCGGGTCGGTGGAGGAGCTGGAGACCGAGGAGGTCCAGGGCTCCAGCACGACCGTGACCATCTCCGCCGACGTGCTGTTCGCCTTCGACGAGGCCGAGCTGACCGAGGCGGCCCGGGGCACCGTCGCCGACCTGGCCGGCCGGCTGGAGGGCGTCTCCGGCACCGTCCAGGTGGTGGGCCACTCCGACGGCATCGGGGAGGACTCCTACAACCAGGAGCTCTCCGAGCGGCGCGCCGAGGCGGTCAAGGAGGCGATCGAGGAGGAGCTCGGCGCGGGCGCCCCCGAGATCGAGGCCGAGGGGCGCGGCTCGGACGAGCCGCTCGCCGAGGAGACCGACTCCGAGGGCGCCGACGTCCCCTCCGCCCGGGCGCAGAACCGCCGGGTGGAGATCACCTTCGAAGGCGGCTGACCCGCACCCGCAAGGCGCCGTCGCCGCCCCGACGCCGACCGGAGCGGCGACGGCGCCGGGAGCGACGCTGGGCGGTCCTCGGGGTCAGTCCTCGCGGGCGGTGAAGGAGCCGTAGCGGCCTCGGTGGTAGAGCAGCGGGCCCGGGGACGAGCCCGGGGCCGCGTCCGGGGCGCCCTGGACGCCGAGCGCGTGCTGCTCGCCGGCGACGGCGGTGGCCGCCACCCGGCCCACGACCAGCCAGTGGTCGCCGACGGCGAGCACGTCGTGGCGGCGGCAGACCACGTGCGCCGCGGCGCCGTGCAGCAGCGGCACCCCGGCGGGCCCGTGCCGCCAGCGGGTGGGCGGCGCGAAGCGGTCCACGCCCCGGGCCGCGAACCGCGCGGCGACGCCGTGCTGGTCCTCGGCGAGCAGGTTGACCGCGAAGGCCTGGGCGTCGCGGATGCCCGGCCAGGTGGAGGCGCGGCCGTCGATGTAGAACGACACCAGCGGCGGCTCCAGGCTCACGCTGGTGAACGAGGTGGCGGTGAGCCCCACCGGCCCCTGGTCCGGGGCGGCGGTGACCACCACGACGCCCGCCGGGTGCCCGGCCATGACCTGGCGGAACCGTTCGGCCCCGATGTCGGCGCCGGGCCGCGCCCCGCCCGGCGGCCGCTCCCCGGAGCCGCTCCACTGGTGCCGGGGCCGCGGTTCGCCGCCGGCCTGCGCTGCCGGACCGCTCGGGGGTGTCCGCACGGGTCGCCTCGCCTTCCCTGGTTCCTCTTCGACGTCCTCGCCGGGGCGCGGCCGCCATGGGCCGCCGTCCAGGAACAGCCCCGGTCGGACCGCGGGTATTCCGTGCGGCGCCCCCGGAGGCGCCCGGTGCGCTCCGGATCACCCCGCTCCGCGGCGGCCGTCCGCCCTCCACGGTGGCATCCCGGCGGCGCCCGGCCGCCGCCGGGGTCGGTGCCCGGGGGCTGGCCGGTCCCGGTCACCCCGGTCGCTCGCCGTTGATCATGCCATCGCGGTGTGTGACGCTCGCGGTGGCCCCCGGCGGCCGCCCCGAGGTGATCGGAGGGATCCGTTGCCGTCTCCCCACCCGGCCGCAGCGGACGCGCACCGCCCGCACCGGGCCGTGCACCGCCCTTCCCGCCCTGCTCATCGCCTGCCCCGCGCGGTGCGCGGCGGAGCACCGGCCGCCGGGGGCCGAGCGCGGCGGAGACCGGGCGGCGGCCCTGCGGGCGCCCCCTCCCCCGGAGGTCCTCGCCCGGCCGTGCCGGAGCGCTCCGCGGGGCGCGCCACGCCGGTCCGCACCGCCCCCGGCCCGCCCGGCGGCCCCCGCGCGGCGGCCCCCCGGTGACCGGCGCCCAGCTGTGGGCCCTGATCGGCCTGGGGGTCTTCCACGGCGCCAACCCGGGCATGGGGTGGCTGCTCGCCGTGTCCCGGGGGCTGCAGGAGGGCGGCCGCGGCGCGCTGCTCCGCTCGCTCCCGGTGCTGGCCGCCGGGCACGCGGCCTCGGTGGCGGCGGTCGCGGCGGTCATCACCGCCACCGGGTCGCTGACCGCCTCGCACTGGGTGCCCGCGGCCGGGGGCGCCCTGCTCGCCGCGGTCGGGCTGTGGCTGCTGCTCTCCCGGGCGCACGCGCACCGCACCGACGTCCGGATGTCCCTGCCCCAGCTGGGCGTCTGGTCGTTCCTGATGGCCTCGGTGCACGGCGCCGGGCTGATGCTGCTGCCGGTCCTCGCCGGGGACCTGGGCCCGGAGGGCGGCGGGGCGGCCGGGCACGGCGGGCACCACGCGCACGGCGCCGCGCCGGCCCCGGCGGCCGCCCCGGGGGAGCCGGCCGCCGCGGCGCCGACCTGGGAGCCGTTCGACACCACCCTGCTCGGGCTCACCGCGACCGCGGTGCACACCGCGGCGATGTTCGCCGCGACGGGCGTCGTCGCCCTGCTCGCCTACGACTTCCTCGGCGTGCACGCGATGCGGCTGCGCTGGGTGACCATGGACCGGGTCTGGGCGTTCGCGCTGATCGCCGGGGGCGCCTTCGTGCTGTGGAGCGCGCTCTGAGCCGCCGCGGGCCCCGGGGCCCCGCCGCTCCGGGAACCCCTGCGGCGCCCCGGCCGTCCTACGTTCCGTGACCACACGTGAAGAAGAGGGGCCGCAGGACCGGAGACCGGACGGCGGAGAGCCGGGCCGCGGGCGCCGGGCGGGGCGCCGGAGGCGGCGCGGCGGGTGCCTCACCGGCTGCCTGCTGGTGCCGCTGGCCCTGATCGTGCTGGTGACCGGGGGCCTGGTGGTGTTCGCCCCGCGGCTGGGCCTGGACGAGACCGCCCTCCCCTGGGGGCCCGAGTGCTCGGTGCGGACCGCGGACGGCTCGATCGGCCTCACCGCCGAGCAGGCCCGCACCGCCACCACCGCCGTGGCGCTGCAGGCCCGCGGCGAGGAGGGCCCGGACACCTCCGGCATCGACCCGGCCGCGCTGGAGCGCCTCGCCGAAGGGCCCCCGGACGACGCGGGCCCCAGCCTGACCTGCCGGGTCTCGCCCGCCTCCGGGCTGGAGCGCGAAGAGCTCACCGAGACCGGGCTGACCCCGCGCGCCCAGCGGGTGCTGGACGAGATGGGCGGGGTCTTCGGCGAGCAGAGCCTCGGCGGCTACGAGCCCGGCGGCGTGGACGCCGGGCACGGCGCCGACTCCGCGCACTACGACGGCCGCGCCATCGACGTCTTCTACCGCCCGGTCGGCGAGGAGAACCGGCGCGAGGGCTGGCTGCTGGCGCACTGGCTGGTCGCGCACGCCGAGGAGCTGGACGTGGCCAACGTGATCTTCGACGACAAGATCTGGAACGCCCGCGGCTCCGCGCGCGGCTGGTGGGACTACATCGCGCCCGACCCCGGCAACGAGATCCTCCGCCACCTGGACCACGTCCACGTCGACGTGCAGCGCGGCGGCTGAGCCCGCACGCCCCCGCCATCGATGATCTTGACGTTGCGGGGGTGTCGGAGCGCTCCGCCCCCCCGCAACGTCAAGATCATCGGGAGCCGCCGGTGGGCCGGAGCGTCCCCGGCACGTCCCCCTGGCCGCGGAGGGGCGGGGCGAAGTAGGTTGGCCCGCGTGCCTGACATAGATCCGGATTTCCTCGCCCTTCCCCTGCGCGAGCTCGCCGACGCCGCTCTCGGGCGGGCCGCCGAGCTCGGCGCCGAGCACGCCGACTTCCGCCTGGAGCGGATCCGCGACCGGACGCTGGCCGTCTCCGACGGAGCCGTGGAGACCGCCGCCGAGGGCGACGCCCTCGGCTTCGCCGTGCGGGTGGTGCACCGCGGCGTGTGGGGGTTCGCCTCCGCCGACGCGCTGACCCCCGACGCGGCGGCGCGCACCGCCGAGCGGGCGGTCGCCGTCGCCGAGGTCGCCGCCCCGCTCGCCACCGACCGCGTCGAACTCGCCCCCGAGCCCGTGCACGCCGACCGGACCTGGGTCTCCTCCTACGAGGAGGACCCGTTCGAGGTGTCGATGCGGGCGCAGGCGGCCCTGCTCTCCGGCTGGTGCCGGCGGCTGATGGAGGACGGCCGCGTCGACCACGTCGACGCCTCCCTGCTCCAGGCCAAGGAGCAGAAGTTCTACGCCGACACCGCCGGGACCAGCACCACCCAGCAGCGGGTCCGCATCGCCCCCGAGGTGGAGGTGGTGGCCAACCGCAACGGCCTGCTGGACAGCATGCGCACCCTGTCCCCGCCGGCCGGGCGCGGCTGGGAGTACCTGCCGACCGTCGAGGCCGAGCTGGCCGGCCTGCCCGCGCTGCTGGACGAGAAGCTGCGCGCCCCCTCGGTCGAGCCGGGCCGCTACGACCTGGTGGTCGACCCCTCCCAGCTGTGGCTGACCATCCACGAGAGCATCGGGCACGCCACCGAGCTGGACCGCGCCCTGGGCTACGAGGCCGCCTACGCCGGCACCTCCTTCGCCACCCCCGACCGGCTGGGCGAACTGCGCTACGGGGCGCCGTCGATGCACGTCACCGGGGACCGCACCGCCGAGCACGGGCTGGCCACCATCGGCTTCGACGACGAGGGCGTCGCCACCTCCTCCTTCGACCTGGTCCGCGACGGGGTGCTCACCGGCTACCAGCGGGACCGCCGGATCTCCGCGGCCCAGGGGCTGCGCTCCTCCAACGGGTGCGCGTTCGCCGACTCCCCCGGCCACATGCCGATCCAGCGGATGGCCAACGTGTCGCTGGCCGCCGACCCGACCGGCCCCGACACCGAGGGGCTGATCTCCGGGGTGGAGGACGGCGTCTACGTCGTCGGCGACCGGAGCTGGTCCATCGACATGCAGCGGTACAACTTCCAGTTCACCGGGCAGCGGTTCTACCGGATCCGCGGCGGGCGCCTGGACGGGATGCTGCGCGACGTCGCCTACCAGGCCAGCACCACCGAGTTCTGGAACTCGATGGCCGCGGTGGGCGGCCCGGCCTCCTATGTGCTGGGCGGCACGTTCCGCTGCGGCAAGGGCCAGCCCGGCCAGGTCGCGGCGGTCAGCCACGGCTGCCCGTCGGCGGTCTTCACCGATGTCCGCGTCCTCAACACCGCGCAGGAGGCAGGAAAGTGAGCGGGTCCTCCCCTCAGGCAGTGGTCGAGCGGGCGCTGGAGCTCTCCCGCTCCTCGTCCTGCATGGTGCTGGTGCGCGAGCGCAGCACCGCCAACCTCCGCTGGGCCGGCAGTTCGCTGACGACCAACGGGGTCGCCCGGAACCGGACGGTGACCGTCATCGCGCTCACCGACGGCCCATCGGGCACCTCGGTCGGCGTGATGGCCCGCAGCGGCCTGCGCGACGACGAGCTGGAGGGGCTGGTGCGCGCCGCCGAGGCGGCGAGCGAGTCGGCGCTGCCCAGCGAGGAGGCGGTGCCGCTGCTCGGCCCGGCCGAGGCGGGCGCCGGCGGCGACTGGGACGCCCCGGCCGCCGCCACCGGCGTGGACGTCTTCTCCGCCGCCGCCACCGGGCTGGGCCGGGCGTTCCGCGCCTCCGCGGAGTCGGGCCGGCTGCACTACGGCTACGCCGAGCACACCGTGGAGTCGGTGTTCCTGGGCACCTCCACCGGGGTGCGGCTCCGGCACGACCAGCCCACCGGGACCATCGAGATGAACACCCGGGGGAGCTCCGCGGACGGCACCGACCCGCGCTCGGCGTGGGTGGGCCGGGCCACCCGGGACTTCACCGACGTCGACCCGGACGCGCTCGACGCGGAGCTGGCCCGGCGCGCCGAGTGGGCGCGCACCCCGGTCGAGCTGCCGGCCGGGCGGTACGAGACGGTCCTGCCGCCCACCGCGGTGGCCGACATGATGGTGCCGATGTACTTCGACTCCGGGGCCCGGGACGCCTCGGAGGGCCGCAGCGCGTTCTCCGACGGCGAGGGCGGGGTGCGGATCGGCGAGCGGATCGCCGGCCTTCCGCTGACCCTGCTGAGCGACCCGGCCCGCCCCGGCCTGGAGTGCGCGCCGTTCGTCGTCGCCGACGCCCCGGGCCGGGACGTCAGCGCCTTCGACAACGGGCTCCCGCTGCGGCGGACCGAGTGGATCTCGAAGGGGGTGCTGTCCGCGCTGGGCCAGACCCGGGCCACCGCGGCCCGGCTGGGCACCCCGCCCGCCGGGTTCGCGGACAACCTGGTGCTGGAGCAGGAGGGCGCGGCCGGCGGCACCGACGACCTGGTCGCCTCCACCGAGCGCGGCCTGCTGCTGACCTGCCTGTGGTACATCCGGATGGTCGACCCGCAGACGATGCTGCTGACCGGCCTCACCCGGGACGGGGTCTACCTGATCGAGGACGGCCGGATCACCGGCGCGGTGAACAACTTCCGGTTCAACGAGTCCCCGGTGGGCCTGCTGCAGCGGGCCACCGAGGCGGGGGCGCCGGTGCCGGCGCTCTCCCGGGAGATGGGCGACTACTTCCCGCGCACGGAGATGCCCGCGCTGCGCATCCCGGACTTCAACATGTCCACGGTGAGCAAGGCGTCCTGAGGCGTCCCGGGGCGCCCTGAGGCTTCCTGGGGCGTTCCGCGGCCGGTCCCGGTGCCCGCCGCCGGGGCCGGAACGGCCCGCGGGGCGCGAGGCGCGGGGCGCGAGGGCCGGGCGGGGGAGGCGGGAGACCGCCTCCCCCGCCCGGCCCTCTTTGCGCGGCGGTCACCCGCCGGTGGACTCCAGGCGGAAGCCGACCTTCATCCCCACCTGGTAGTGGGCGATCTCGCCGTTCTCCAGATGGCCGCGCACCTGGGTGACCTCGAACCAGTCCAGCCCGCGCAGCGTCTCGCCGGCCCTGGCGATCCCGTTGCGGATCGCCGCGTCCACGCCCTCCGTCGAGGTGCCCACGATCTCGGTGACGCGGTAGGTGTGGTCGGTCATGCCGCCTCCTCGGTCGTACCGTTCTCTCCCCGGCCGGGAAGAGGGATGTGTCATACACCACATTCCCTTTCCGTCTCCGCCTCGTTCCCGCTCGGGAAGACCGACAATCCGCCCGCCACGCCTACTTTCCCGTCCCTTTACCGGACCCTCTGCAGTGCCATAGGTCCCTTGCCAGACAATTCGCCATTCATCGACAAAAGCGCACTTCGCTGAACTGTCCCGAGATCACGTCGTAACCGACTCTTGACGTACCGGAGGGGGTCGCGGTGTACATTGGTTTTCGGCGCTTCGGTCCCCCGTCGAAGCGCTTGGCCAGTGTTTCGAGCCCCCGTCGGAACACTGCGCGCGACGTCGGGTGGTTTGCCCCCGTAGCCACCCGGCGTCGCCTTTTTTCTTGTACCGATCCCGGCCGCGCCGCACCGGCGCCCCTCCGCCCTCCGGGCGCGGACCGCCCGGGCCGCACCAGGAAAGTCCCGAGTTGAACGACGACGCAGCCGCCGCCCCCGCCGAGCCCCCCGTGTGCTCCCGGAAGGGGTGCCGGGCCGCCGCCCGCTGGGCCCTGGTGTGGAACAACCCGAAGGTGCACACCCCCGACCGGCGCAAGACCTGGCTGGCCTGCGACGAGCACCGGGAGTACCTGGCCGCCTTCCTGGACCTCCGCGGCTTCCTCCGGGAGACGGTCCCCTTCGACGAGTTCGAGGGCTGACCTCGGCCGCTCCCGGAGCGGCCCGCCGGGGCCGGGAGCGGCCGGTGCGGCGCTCCCCCGGGGCGGCCGGTGCGGCGCTCAGCGGTCGCGCCGCCGGGCGGCGCCGAGCAGCTCGCGGGCGCGGGCCAGCTGCTCGGGAGTGTCGCAGTCGAACGCGGTCAGGTCCTGCTCGCCGGCCGGCGGGACGGGCACCGGCCGCAGCGGGCCGAGCAGCCCGCGCAGCGACCCGCCGGAGTAGCCGCCCAGGGCGGTCCGGAGCACCTCCGTGCGCCAGACGCCCAGCAGCCACTGCTCCCGCCCCCCGGCGTCCAGCAGCACCGCGCCGGCGCCCTCCTCGGCGGCGGCGCGCAGCGCGTCGATCCGCTCGGGGCGCAGGAACGGCAGGTCCCCGGCGAGCAGCGCGGTCCAGGGCTCGCCGACCTCGGCCAGCCCGGCGCGGAGCGCGGGCACCGGGCCCGCGCCCGGCGGGTCCTCCCGCACGTAGAGCGCGCGCGGCCGGTCCCGCTCCGGCCCCACGACCACGATCCGGCCCGGCGCCGCGGCGGCCACCCGCTCCAGCAGCGTCGCCCCGCCGGCCTCCAGGCCCGGCTTGTCCCGGCCGCCCATCCGGTCGGCCCGCCCGCCGGCCAGGATCACGCTGTCGCAGGCCTCGCGCACGCCCATCGCCGTCCTCCCGGCTCCCGCGCGGCCGGGCGGCCGCGCCCTGCCCCCAGTATGCGGACGGGGCGCGCCGGAGCCCGGCACCGGGTGCGCGAAGCCCGGGCGGGGCCGCTCCCGGCGCCCGCCGCTCCCGCGCCCGGCGGCGGCCCGGCGCCGACCGCAGAGCGCCGCACGGCCAAGCCCCCCTGGGCGGCGGCCGTCAGGCGTCGGCGGCGCGCAGGATCCGGTCGAGCTCCTCGGTGCCGTACTCGTCGACGACGAGGATCTCCGAGTCCGGCAGCAGCCAGTACCGCTGCCGGTACTCGGAAGGGCCGCCGGCCCCGGTGTCCAGGCAGTCGATCGTCCAGGTGCGGTGGTAGGCCATCAGCGACCCGATCGGGGCGAGGTCCTCGGCCCGCTCCGGCGGGCCGCCGTCCGCGCCCTCGGGGCGGGCCGGGCACTCGACCACGCCGGTGGAGGGGTGGTACGGCGCGTTCTCGTCCAGCGGGCCGTTCTCGTCGCCGGTGGCGATGGCGCCGGGGCCGAGCAGCAGCACGTGCGGGCAGTCGGCGGCCCCGGGTTCGGCGTCCGCGCCGCAGGGCTCGTCCGGGTCGGTGCCGAGCAGCACCCAGCCGTCGGTGACCGGCTCCCCCTGGAACCGGGCGTACTGGGACTCGCCCTCGACGACCCGCCAGTCCCCGGGCACCTCCAGGGACACGGACCGGTACTCGACGGTCTGCGTCCCGCCGCCGGCCCCGTCCTCCCACTCGGCGCCGGCCAGGGCCTCCTCCAGCGCCTCCAGGCCGTAGTTGTCGACGAGCAGGATCTCCCGCTCCTCCAGCAGCCACATCCGCTGCACGTAGTACCGGTAGTCCGAGGTGTCCTGCGTCCTGCCGTCCACGGGGGCGCACGGGACCGAGCCTTCGGCGTAGGCGGCCCGCTCCCCTCCGATGTCCGGGCTCCGCCTGTCCCACTCCTGCGGGCCGCGGTGGCCGGCGTCCCCCTCGGCGTGCAGCTCCACCCCGCCCGGGCAGGGGCGCAGCTCGCTCGCGGGGTTGTAGGAGGAGGCCAGGCTCTCCTCGTCCAGCGGGGCGTAGCCGGCGCCGCCGTAGGCGATGCCCTCGGGCCCCAGCACCTTCACGTGCTCGCAGCCGGTGTCGTTGTCGGTCCAGGACCACTCGGCGGAGGCGCACCCCTGCTGCCCCTCCGGGTAGAGCACCAGCCACTCCTCTGTCTTCCAGTCCCCCGGGGAGGAGAGCGCGCCGAACTCCTCCTCGACGGTGTCCGCGGCCCACCCCTCGGGCAGCGGGAGCGACATCCCCCGGTACTCCACCCGCTCCCCCTCCGGTTCGCCCGGCTCCTCGGAGGCCTCCGCGCCCAGCGGGAGGATCGGCTCGCCGGCGTAGAGCCGGCCCGCGGTCCAGCCGCCGGCGCCGACCGCGGCGACCGAGGCGGTCACCACGATCGCGGCCGCCACCTTGGAGGCCCCGGCGACGGTCCCGGCCCCCGCGGCGGCCCCGCCGAGCGCCCCGGTCGAGGCCGCTCCCGCCGCCCCGGCGGCGCCGGCGGCGCCGGCGGACGCCGCGCCGGCCGCAGCGGCCCCGGTGGCGGTGGCCGCCGTGCCCGCACCGGCCGCGGCCGCCCCGGACAGCGCCGCGGCCGAGCCGGCGGCCGCGATCCACGGGCCGGCGCCGCGCACCGCCTCGAACCCGGTCCAGGCCGCCCGGAGCAGCCCGCGCAGCCGCTCCCGGTCCCCGCCCTGCGGTGCGTCCGCGCCGGTGAGCGCGAGGACCTCGGCGAGCGCCGCGGCCGCGCCGGGCCGCTCGGCCGGGTCCCGGGAGAGCGCCCGGGAGACCACGGGGAGCAGCTCGTCCGGCACCCCCTCCAGGCCGGGCTCGGCGGTGCGGGTCCGCTCGACCAGTTCGGCGGCGCTCCCGGTGCCGAACGGGCCGCGCCCGGTGGCGGCGTAGACCACCAGCCCGCCCCAGGCGAACACGTCGGTGGCGGGGGTCTCCGGTTCGCCCGCCAGCCGCTCGGGGGCGACCCAGCCGGGGGTGCCGTACACGCCCTCTTCGGGCGTCCGGTCGCCGGCCGCGCGGGCGATGCCGAAGTCGAGCACCTTCGGCCCGCCGGGGGCCAGGATCACGTTGGCCGGCTTGACGTCGCGGTGCACGATCCCGGCGGCGTGGATCGCGGCGAGCGCCTCGGCGGTGCCGGCCGCGAACGACAGCAGCGCCCGCCCGCCGAGGGGGCCGCGTTCGCGCAGGTGCCCGCTGAGCGTGCGGCCGGGGACGAACTCGGTGGCCATCCAGGGGGTTCCGGCGTGCGGGTCGGCGCCGTAGAACGCCGGTGCGCACTCGGCGTCGACCCGTGCGAGCAGCTCGGCCTCGCGCGCGAACCGCTCCCGGAACACCGGGTCGCCCGCGTGGCGGGGGTGGACGACCTTGACCGCCACGCGGCGGCCGCCGCCGTCCAGGGCTCCGTAGACCGCGCCCATGCCGCCCGCGCCGATCCGCCCGACGATCCGGAACGGGCCGACGGTCCGCGGGTCGGCCTCCTCCAGCGGGGAGAATCCGGTGGGCAGGGGGCGCGGTTCCGCTCCGGGACCGCCTGCATCGGGGGACATGCGCGCCTCTTCTCTTCTTCGCTCTGCTCCGGTCCCCGGCCCGGGGAGGCGGGGACCGCACCTGGTCCGCCGGAGGGAGGGACGCGGCGGGCGCGGGGGCCGCCGCCCCTTCCGGGCCCGCAGGTCCGGAAGCGGTCCTCCGTCGACGCTCTAGGATGCGCGGTCTCCGCTCCCCGTTCCAGTCCGCCGGCGAAAGAGGTACGCGACCGGAACCCCGGCGGGCGGACCGGGCGGCGCCCGGGGCGGGCCGGCCGCTCGGGAGCCGCCCCCGAGGGCGCCCTCGGGGGGCTTGCCGCCGCCCTTCACCCCAATGGTCGTCGGGCCGACCAGCACCGGAACCGCCAATGCTCTTCTGGAGGTCCGCAGTGTCCACCGCCCCCGACACCGCACCCGCATCCGACACCGGCCTCCGGCGGCGGGTCGCCGACCTCACCGACCGGGCCGAGATCGCCGACCTGTTCACCCGGCACTGCCACTGGCTCGACGCGGCGCCGGGCGGGTGACCGGGCCGGTCAGGGCCTCCGCACCGCCTCGGCCGGCGGGCGCCCGGCCGGGGCGGGCGGCGCCGCGCGCCGGCCGGCCGCGAGCAGGCCGAGCAGGGCCGAAGCGAGCTGGACCGCGCCGGCCAGGGCCAGCGCGAGCGGCAGCCCGGCGGCCAGCGCGCCGGGGGAGGCCTCGCCCACGACCAGCCCCATCACCGCGATCCCCAGCACCACCCCGACCTGGCGGGCGGCGTTGAAGGCACCGGAGGCCAGACCGGCGGCGCCGGGCTCCACCGCGGCCAGCACCGCGTTGGTGACGGCGGGCACCACCAGCCCGAGCCCGCCCCCGACCAGCAGGAACGGCACGGCCAGAGCCGGGTGGCTCGCGGAGTGCACCGCCGGGACCATCGCCCAGAACCCGGCGGCCGCGGCGGCGCCGCCCGCGACCAGCACGGCGCGCAGGCCGAACCGGGCCGCGGCCCTGCTGCTGAGCAGGTTGGCCGCCAGGATCGCGGCGGTGGCCGGCAGCAGCGCCGCCCCCGCCTCCACCGGCGAGTACCCCCAGCTCTTCTGGAAGAACAGGCTCAGCACGAAGACCAGGCCGTAGAAGGAGAAGTTCAGCAGCGCCCCGATCAGCACGGCCGAGGTGAACGCGCGGCCGCGGAACAGCGCCGGCGGCAGCATCGGCTCGGCGGCGGCCCGCTCCACCAGGAGGAACCCGGCCAGCCCGAGGGCGGCCGCGGCCAGCAGCGCCCAGACCACAGGCGCGGACCAGCCCAGCGTGTTCGCTTCGACCAGGCCCGCGGTCAGCGCGGACAGGAAGAGCACGGCCAGCAGCTGGCCGGGGAGGTCGAAGGCGCGCGGGGCGCGGCCGGCCGCCCGGGCCGCCTCTCCGGCGCCGAACCTGGCCAGTGCGATGCCGACCGCGGCGATCGGCAGGTTGATCAGGAAGACCGACCGCCAGCCGGCCTGCTCGATCAGTACTCCGCCGAACAGCGGGCCGAGCGCGAGGGCGAGGCTGCCTCCCGAGGCCCACATCCCGACCGCGCGCGCCCGGGCGGCCGGTTCCGGGAAGGCCCGGTTGACCAGGGCCAGCGACGAGGGCAGCAGCAGCGCCGCCCCCACTCCCTGCACGGCGCGGGCCGCGATCAGCGCGCCGGGGCCGGTGGCCGCGGCGGCGGCCAGCGAGGCCGCCGCGAAGAGCGCGAACCCGGCCTCGAAGACCCGCCCCGGGCCGAACCGGTCGGCCAGGGTCCCGGCGCTGAGCAGGAACGCGGCGAAGGTGAGCGTGTAGCCGTTGACCACCCATTCCAGCGCGGCCATGCCGGCGCCCAGGTCCCGGTCGAGCGCGTCCGCGGCGACGTTGACCACGCTGACGTCGAGGGTGACGACGACGGCCCCCAGGCTCGCGGAGGCCAGCGCCCAGCGGCGCCGCCTCCAGGGGGCGGTCGAAGGATCGGCTGCGGGCATGGCTGTCCTCGCTTCGTTCGCGGTCTGCTCCCCGGCGCGGGGAGATCGGAAGGGGGTCGGCCGGCCCCGGCGCGCGCCGCGCACGGCGCGCATAAGATGTTCGATGCAGATCGAACAGCCGTGAGTGTACGACCGCCATCGAACACTTTGCAATCCCGGGAGGCCCCGATGCCGTCCGCGTCCCCTCGCCACCGCAGCTCCCCCGAGCACGCCGACCCCGGCGACGTCACCCTGCACGCCGCGCTGGCCGCGCTGGCCGACCCGGTCCGCCGCCGGCTCATCCGCGAACTCGCCGCCGCCGAGGACTGGGCCCGCGCCTGCGGCACCTTCGACCTGCCGGTCGGCAAGGCGGCGCGCAGCCACCACTTCGCGGTACTGCGCTCCGCCGGCCTGCTGGAGCAGCGCGACTCCGGCGCCAAGCGCCTCAACCGGCTGCGCCGCCCCGAGTTCGACGCGCGCTTCCCCGGACTGCTCGACCTCGTCCTCGCCGAGAAGGACGGGGAGGAGGACCCGGGGGCGGAGCCGGCCCCCGGCGGCCGGGACCGCTGACGGGGGAGGGAGGAGTCCCGGCACCGGGAAGCGGCGCCCGTCCCGCTCAGTGCGCCGCCCCCGGGACGCCGGACCGAGCGGGACCGAGCGGGGACCCCGCCCGCTCGAAGCACGCGGCGGTCGCGGCGCGGCGAAGCGACGGAGAAGGCCCTCCGATGAAACCGGACCCCGCCCGGCGGTTCACGCCCCCGTCCCCGCCCTGGTTCCGATACGCCCGCCGAGCGCCCTCCCGGGCCGGACCGGCGGGAGGCGGCCGCGCCCCGCTCCGCGCCGGTCCGCGGTGGTCAGCGGGCCGGGGCGGGCCGCCGGTCCAGGTGGTCCAGGACCGCGGAGGTGAAGGCCTCCGGCGCCTCGAAGGGCAGGGCGTGGCCCCCGGGCAGGCGGAGCAGTTCGGCGTGCGGGATGAGCCGGGCCTGCTCCTCCTGGTGGCGGGGCGGGACGATGCGGTCATCGGTCCCGGAGATCAGCAGGGTGGGCGCGGTGATCTCGGGGAGCAGCGCGGCGACGTCCACCGCGAGGTCCGCCTCGACCTGGCGGACGAAGCCGTCCGCGGCGCCGTCCAGCAGCGCGGCGAACCCGGCCGCAGCCGCCTCGAAGTCGGCGGCGGTGCGCGAGCGCAGCGTCGCCTCGCCCATCGCGGTGGCCTGCAGCAGCCGGGCCTGGAGTCCCGGGTCGATGCGCATCAGCCGCAGCCACAGGTCGAACTGGAACGCCATGTGCGGGTCGGTCCGGACCCACCCGGCGTGCGCGGTCAGCGAGAGCACCCGGTCCGGGACCGTGCCGGCGACGGCGGTGGCGACGACCGCGCCGAGGGAGTGTCCGACCAGGTGGAACCGGTCCAGCCCGGCGTGCCGGGCCGCACCCAGCACCTCGGCCACCAGGTCGTCGACGGTGATCGGCCCGCCGGGATCGGTGGTCGCGCCCGAGCCCGACAGGTCCGGGGCGACCACGGTGAACCGGTCCGCGGCGGCCTCCGCGAGCGGCGCCCAGTTGCCCTCGGCGGTCGCGCCGGTGCCGTGCACCAGCACCAGCCCGGTCCCGGTTCCGGCGCGCAGGTAGTGGACGCCGCCGACGCCGGCGGAAAGGGGGACGTCTGCGATGGGCATGCCTGCTTCTCCTCGTCGGTCGCTATCGGGGGTCGGTGTCGGAGGTCGGCGTCGGGGCTTCGCGGCGGCCCGGTCGCGGCGGGAGCCGCCGGTCAGGCCGTCGGCGCGGGGTCCGCGGCCCGATGCGGCGGGGCCGGGCGCGCGGCCGCCACGGACACCATTCCATTCGTCTCCTGATGACCATAAGAGTCCTGATACACATCAGAGGTTGCACGACGAGCGAAGTCGCGTCAACTCGACTGGTAGAGTCCATGGGCACATCAGGGCCCTGATGCTCTGAGCGGAGGAGGCGGCATGGCGGAGCACGGCGCCGAGGAGGAAGAGAAGGTCCGCGCCTCGGTGGCCTGGCGCCCCGGCAACGCGATCAAGCAGGCCGAGCAGGCGCTCATCGCCGAGAAGACCCGGGTGCTGCGCCCCTTCGGGCTGACCGTCCCGCAGTACGTCGCGCTCTACGCGCTGTCGCTCGCGCCCGGCGCCTCGGGGGCGCGGCTGGCGCGGCTCTGCTCGGTCACCCCGCAGAGCATGACCACGGTCCTCAAGACCCTGGAGTCACGCGGTCTGATCGAGCGGCACCCCTCCCCCGACCACGCCCAGGTCCTGGTCACCCGGCTGACCGAGGAGGGCTCCGCGCTCCTCGCCGGGGCCGACGCCGCCGCGGTCGCGGTGGAGCGCCGCCTCCTCGGCGCGTTCACCTCAGAGGAGGCCGACCGGCTCCGCTCCCTGCTGGAACGCGCCATCAGGACCCTGGCCGACCAGGGCCCCTGAACCCCTGAGCCGCCGCCGGAAAGAGCCGGGGCGGCGCCCCTTCGCGCTCCGCGGCGGCCGGCCGGGCGGAGCGGACGGCCCGCGCACTCCGCCGGGCGAGCGGTGTGCCGGGTGCCGCCGGGGCGCGCCCCGGCGGCCGCTCTCAGGGCTTGCGGGCCAGGCCGCAGTACTGCTCGACGTCGGTTCCGGGGCCCTCCTCGGGGCGCCAGCGGTTGGCCGGGACCACACCGGGGTCCAGCAGTTCCAGGCCGTCGAAGTAGGAGGCGATCTCCGCCGGGGTGTGCGCCCGGTAGGGCAGCGCGGCGCCGGCGTTCCAGCGCTCCAGCGCCTCGGCGCTGGCCGGGTCCTCCGGCAGCACCAGGTCGCACAGGGCGAGGAGGCTTCCCGAGGGCAGCGCGTCCAGGTAGCGGCCGATGAGGGCGCGGGCCTCGGCGAAGTCGGGGATGTGCCCGATCGTGCCGAGCACGGTCAGCCCGATCGGGCGGTCGAAGTCGAGCAGCCGGCCCGCCGCCTCCAGGACCTTCTCCGGTTCGCGCAGGTCGGCGTCGACGAACTCGGTGGCCCCCTCCTCGGTGCCGGCCAGCAGGGCGCGGGCGTGCACCAGCACCATCGGGTCGTTGTCCACGTAGACCACCCGGGCGTCCGGCGCGACCGCCTGGGCCGCCTCGTGGGTGTTGTTGTGCGTGGGCAGCCCGGTGCCGATGTCCAGGAACTGCCGGACGCCCTCCTCCCGGGCCATGGAGGTGACGGCCCGGACCAGGAAGCCCCGGTCCGCGCGGGCGCCCTGGACGATCTGCGGGTAGACGTCCATGATGCGGTCGCCGAGCTCCCGGTCGACCGGGTAGTTGTCCTTGCCCCCCAGCCAGTAGTTCCACACCCGCGCCGAATGCGCCACCGTGGTGTCCACGCCCGAGGGGGCGCCGTCGCCGGAAGGCGTGCCGGTCATCTGCGTCACTTCCCATCGGGTCGGGAACGCGGCGCCGGGCCGGCGTCCGCTGCGCGCATTCTCGTGTCCCCCGGCGAAGCACCGCAACCGGCGGGCGCCCCGGCCCCCTTGCGCCCCAGGGGTTTCCTGCGGTCACAGCGGTGGCGGGCGCCCGGCCGCGGCCTCATCCGGCCACCGCCCCGCAGCGGGACTCAGTCCCGCTCCTCCAGTGCGCGCAGGCGGGCGGCGGCCGCGTCGATCTCGTCCTCGGTGAAGACGGCGATGCCGGCGTCGGCCAGCAGGCGGGCGGTGACGCCCGGCCCGGGCACGGTGGAGCCGGTGAACGAGCCGTCGTAGACGCGGTGCAGCCCGCAGCTGGGGCTGCCCTCCTTGAGCACCGCGACGGCGACGCCGTGCTCGCGGGCGGCGGCCAGGGCCGCCCGGGCGCCGTCGGTGAAGTACCGGGTGACGTCGGCGCCGTCCGGGGTGCGGATGGCGGCGGTGCCGTCCAGGACCGCGCGGGCGCCGGCGCCCGCGGCGATCTCGGCGGGCGGGCGCGGCACCGGCAGGCCCCCGGAGACCTCCGGGCAGAACACCACCAGGCGCCGCTCGGCCCGCCACCGCGCCAGGACCGGGTGCTCCGACGTCTTGGCCCGGCCGTCGTAGCGCACCGGCCGCCCCATCAGGCAGGCGCTGACCATGACCTTGTGCACGTCCCGGCCCCCTCCCTCGTGCGGCGGCCCGGCCGGGGACGCCGCGGGCGGAGCGGCCCCCGGCCGCCCCGCCCTTCCGATCCTACGCACCGGTGCACCCCGCGCCGGGGCGCGGGCGCCTCAGCGGTGCCAGTCCTTGCGGACGCTGCCCTTGGAGGCCCGGGTGCTCCCCTTCTTCTCCCGGATGCGCATGCTGACCTTCACCGGGGTGCCCTCGAAGCCGAACTCCTCGCGCAGCCGGCGCTCCACGAAGCGCCGGTAGTTGTCCTCCAGGAACCCGGTGGTGAACAGCACGAAGTGCGGCGGCCGGGTGTCGGCCTGGGTGGCGAAGAGGATCTTGGGCTGCTTGCCGCCGCGCACCGGCGGCGGGGTGGCCGCGATCAGCTCCTTGAGCCAGCTGTTCAGCCGCCCGGTCGGGACCCGGGTGTCCCAGCCCGCCAGGCCGGTCTCGATCGCCGGGACCAGCTTCTCCACGCTCCGGCCGGTCTTGGCGGAGATGTTCACCCGCGGCGCCCAGGCGACCCGGGACAGCTGCCGGTCGATCTCCTTCTCCAGGTAGTAGCGGCGCTCCTCGTCGAGCGTGTCCCACTTGTTGAAGGCGAGCACCAGCGCCCTGCCGGACTCCACCACCTGCTCCACGACCCGGATGTCCTGCTCCGCGAGCGGCTCGGAGACGTCCATCAGCACCACCGCGACCTCGGCCCGCTCCAGCGCCGAGGAGGTGCGCACGGTCGCGTAGTAGTCGGCGCCCTGGAGCTGGCGGAACCGGCGCCGGATGCCCGCGGTGTCGATGAACTTCCAGGTGATGCCGCCCAGGTCGATGAGTTCGTCGACCGCGTCCCGGGTGGTCCCGGCCACCGAGTCGACGACCACCCGGTCCTCCCCGGCGAGCCGGTTGAGCAGGCTGGACTTGCCGACGTTGGGCCGCCCGACCAGGGCGATGCGGCGCGGCCCGCCCTCCTCCTCCGCCGGTTCCCCGCCGGCCTGCTCCGGGAGGGAGCCGACGACCGCGTCCAGCAGGTCGCCGGTGCCCCGGCCGTGCAGCGCGGAGATCGGGAACGGCTCGCCCACGCCCAGGTTCCACAGCACCATGGCGTCGGCTTCCTGCAGCTCGCCGTCGACCTTGTTGGCGGCCAGCACCACCGGGCGGCGGGTGGCCCGCAGCACCCGGGTGACGGCCGCGTCGGCGTCGGTGATGCCGACGGTGGCGTCCACCACGAACAGGATGACGTCGGCGGTCTGCGCCGCGTACTCGGCCTGCCGGGCGACCATCGCGGCCAGGCCCTCGGCACCGGTCTCCCAGCCGCCGGTGTCGACGAGCGTGAACGCCCGCCCCTGCCAGGAGGCGTCGTAGGCCACCCGGTCCCGGGTGACCCCCGGAACGTCCTCCACGACCGCCTCGCGGCGCCCGATGATCCTGTTGACCAGCGACGACTTGCCGACGTTGGGTCGTCCGACGACCGCGACGACGGGCTTGACGGCGACCTCTTCGCCCTCGGCCGCCCCGGCTTCGAAGGCTTCGGTGTTCTCACTCATGCGAAAAAATCCAATCCCGGTACATCGCCCCCACGCGCCCAGGCCGCGTGCCGTGAGGACGGCAGTGTCGGCGCCCGGCCGGACCGGCCGGGCGCCCGTTCCGCGCGGCCCGGTGCGGGCCGCGCCGGCTCATCCGGCCGCGGGGCTCGCCTCCGCGGCGGCGGCCTCGTCGGCCAGGCCCGACACGAGGTCGATGACCTCCTGCAGGCCGAGGCCGGTGGTCTCCAGCTCCACCGCGTCCGCGGTGCGGGTCAGCGGGGAGACGGCGCGCGAGGAGTCCATCCGGTCCCGGCGGGCCAGCGCCTCCTGGGTGCCGGCCACGTCGTCGCTGCTGTTCTCCTTGCTGCGCCGCTGGGCGCGGGCCTCCGCGCTGGCGGTGAGGAAGACCTTCACCTCCGCGTCGGGGGCGACGACGGTGGTGATGTCGCGCCCCTCGACCACGATCCCTCCGGACTCGCGCCGGGCCCGCGCGATCGTGTCGCGCTGCATGGCCACGAGCCGCTCGCGCACCGCCGGCACGGCGCTGACCGCGCTGACGGACGAGGTGACCTCCTGGGTCCTGATCTCACGGGCGACGTCGGTGCCGTCCACCTGGACGGTGGGGGCCGACGGGTCGGTGCCCATGGTGATGACCGGCTTCGATGCGGCGTCCGCGACGGCCACCGCGTCCTCCGCCTCGACGCCGTTGCGCAGCATCCACCAGGTGATGGCGCGGTACATCGCCCCCGTGTCCAGGTACTCGAGGCCGCGTGCCCTGGCGACGCCCTTGGACGTGCTGGACTTGCCCGAACCGGACGGCCCGTCGATGGCGATGACGATGCCCGGCCCGGCCGCGTCCTCCACGCCTTCCCCGGCGTTGCCCTGCGCGCTCACGTCGGTCCTCTCCCCAGGGGTCTGATTCCATCTCATCTCAACGACCCAGGGTACAGCCGCGCATCCCCTGCTCCGCCCGCGTCGCGGCGGGCCCGGAGGACCGCTCAGCCGTGCACCGACCAGCCCTGCTCCTTGAGGGAGGCGGCCAGCGGCCCGGCCGCCTCGGGGAGCACGGAGAGCTGGGCCAGGCCCAGCGGCTGGCCGGGCGAGTGGTCCATCCGGACGTCCTCGATGTTCACCCCGGCCGCGCCGACCTCGGCGAACAGCCGGCCCAGCGCGCCCGGCTCGTCCGGGAGGACCACGGCCAGCTCGGTGTAGCGGGAGGCGGCCCGCTCCGGCTCGCCGTGCTTGCCGGGGATGCGGTCGCGGCCGGCCCGGCCGCGCTCCAGGATGTCGCGGATCCCGCCGCCGGTGCCGCGCTGCTCGGCGCGGAGCCGCTCGGCGGCGCCGGCCAGGTCGGCCGCCATGGCCTCCAGGACGTCGGCCACCGGGCCCGGGTTGTGCCCGAGGATCTCGGTCCACAGGCCGGGGTCCCCGCCGGCGATCCGGGTGACGTCGCGCACCCCCTGGCCGGACAGGCGCAGCGCCTCCGCCTCGCCCTCGACCAGCCGCGCCGCGACCGCGGAGGAGGCCACGTGCGGTGCGTGCGAGACCAGCGCGACCGCCCGGTCGTGGGCGTCGGGGGCCATCGCCACCGGTTCGCCGCCGCACAGCCGGGCCAGCTCGGTGACGGCGGCGACGGCCTTCGGCCCGGCCTCGGCGGTCGGGCAGAGCACCCAGGAGCGGCCGAGGAAGAGGTCGGACCGGGCGGCCGCGGGGCCGCTCTTCTCCCGGCCGCCCATCGGGTGGCCGGGGACGTAGCTCGCCATGTCGCAGCCGATCCGGGCGGCCTCGGCGACCACCCCGGCCTTGACGCTGGCCGCGTCGGTGTAGACGTGCGCCAGCCCGGCCCGCTGGGCGCCGAGCAGCGCGCGGGGCACCACCGCCGGGGGCGCGGCGACCACCGCGACGTCGGCCGGCGGCCCCGCGTCGGCCGGGTCGACCGCCTCACCGGCGCCGATGTCGCAGGCCAGGCGGAGGTTGCGCGCGTCGGGGTCGTACAGCCCCACCCGCACCCCGTGCTCCCGCAGCGCGAGCGCGATCGACGTCCCGATCAGCCCTGCGCCCACGACCACGGCGCGGTCGATCATCCCCCCACGGCCCCTTCCGTCCGCTCTTCCCCCCGCTGATCAGCGGAGACCCCAAGCGTACCGGGGAAACCCGACCCGGGGCGCACCCGCGCGGCCGGCGGCGAGCGGTCCTCCGGCTCCCCGGGCGGGGGGCCGCCGCCCGGGAGGGCCGTCCCGCACCGGCGGCGAGCGGTCCCGGGCGGCCGCGGGCCTCCGGGGCAGGCGTCCGCCCCGGGTGCGCAGGGCGGGGGCCGCTACGTCCGGCGGGACCCCGGGGACCCCCTCCCGGCCGGGCCCGGGAAGCGGGAGCGGCCCCCGCCGGGAGGGCGGGGGCCGCGGTGTCCGGGGCCGGGGCCCTTCCGTCGGCGGAGGGGCGCCCGGGCGGGCGTCACTGCGCGATGTCCAGCCGGAGCGCCTGGGCGCCGCGCAGGTAGACGTGGTGCAGCTCGGCGCGGGGCCGGTCGGTCTCCACGTGGGCCATCAGCCGGACGACCCGGGGCAGCCCGTGCGGGACGGCGATCTCGCTCGCGCACATCAGCGGCACGTCGGAGAAGCCGAGCTTGCGGGCGGCCAGGGCCGGGAACTCCGAGGTGAGGTCGGTGGTCGCGGTGAACAACACACTGATCACGTCGTCGGTGTGCAGCCCGTTGCGCCGCATCACCTCCGAGACCAGCTCCGCGGTGGCCTCCAGGACGAGCTCCCGCTCGTCCGCGTCCACCTGCACCGCACCACGGATCGCTCGAACTGCCACTGTGGTTCCGTTCCTCTACTGGCCGTCGTTCCTCTGCCCGCTCCACTGTGCACCATCCGGCCGGGGCGCGGGTACTCCGCGCCCCGGCCGGGCGGGGCTACATGCCGGCGGCCGCGTACAGCTCGCCGATCTCGCGGGCGGTGAGCGCGCGCATGGTGCCCGGCTTGAGCACGTTCAGGTCGATCGGGCCGACCTGGGTGCGCGCGAGGTCGGAGACCGGGTGGCCCACCGCCTCCATCAGCCGGCGCACGATGTGCTTGCGCCCCTCGTGCAGGCGGATCTCCACCAGCGCCTTGGGCTCCAGGTTCTCCACCACCCGGAAGGAGTCCACCTCCACCGGGCCGTCCTCCAGCTCGACGCCGTCGCGGATCTCCCGCGCGACCTCGCGCGGCACCGGGCCCGGCACCTTCGCGATGTAGGTCTTGATGACCTTGTACCGCGGGTGGGTGAGCCGGTTGGCGAGCTCGCCGTCATTGGTGAGCAGGATCAGGCCCTCGGTCTCGGTGTCCAGCCGGCCGACGTGGAACAGCCGCTCCTCGGTCTGGCCCGCGTAGTCCGCCAGGGTGGGCCGCCCCTCCGGGTCCGACATGGTGCTGACCACGCCGCGCGGCTTGTTCAGCGCGAAGTAGAGCCGGTCCGGGGAGGCCGCCACGAGCATCCCGTCCACCCGGATCTCCGAGGTCTCCGGGTCGACCCGGGCGCCGAACCGGCGCACCACCTGGCCGTCCACGGTCACCCTGCCGTCGGAGATCAGCTCCTCGCAGGCCCGCCGGCTGGCCACCCCGGCCTGGGCCAGGGCCTTCTGCAGCCGGATGCCGCCGGGGACGTTCTGGTAGGTGTCCCGCGGGCCGCCGTCGGAGCGGTCCTCGTCGGCCGGGTCGTACTCGGAGCGCAGCGCCTTCAGCCGGGCCCGCGCCGCCGGGGACAGGTCGCGCTCGCTGCGCGCGCCCTGGTCCGGTGCGGGGGCGGAGGAGCGCTCCGCGCCCCGGCCGCCGGCACCGCCGGAGCGGCGGTCCCGGTCCCCGTGGGAGCGGCCGCGGTCGCCGCGCGCGTCCCCGCGCCGGTCGTCACGGCGCTCGTCGCGGCGGTCGCCGCGGGGCCGGTCGTCACGGCGCTCGAAGCGGCGCTCGCCCCGGGGGGCGGCCCGACGGTCGTCGCGGGAGCCGCCGCGCCGGTCGTCGCGGTCGCCGTAGGGGCGCCGGTCGTCCCGGAAGCCGCCCCGGCGGTCGTCGCGGCGGTCGTCCCGGCCGCGGTCGCGGTCACCGTAAGGGCGCCGCTCCCCGCGGTCCCGGTCGCCGTGCGGGCGGCGGTCCCGGTCGCCGAACGGGCGGCCCCGGTCCTCCCCGCGGTCCGCACGCGGACCCCGCCGCTCGTCCCGGCGGTCATCACGGCGGTCGTCGCGGAACCCGCCCCGGCGGTCGTCCCGCCGGTCGTCCCGGAATCCGCCGCGCCGGTCGTCCCGGCGCTCGTCCCGGTCGCCGTAGGGGCGCCGGTCGCGGTCCCCGTAGGAGCGGCCGCGGTCGCCGCGCGCGTCCCCGCGCCGGTCGTCCCGGAATCCCCCCCGGCGGTCGTCGCGGCGGTCGTCGCGGCGGTCGTCCCGGCCGCGGTCGCGGTCGCCGTAAGGGCGCCGGTCCCCGCGGTCCCGGTCGCCGTGCGGGCGGCCCCGGTCCTCCCCGCGGTCCGCACGCGGACCCCGCCGCTCGTCGCGGCGGTCGTCGCGGAAACCGCCCCGGCGGTCGTCCCGCCGGTCGTCACGGCCGTGGCCGCGCTCGGAGCGCCGCTCGTCGCGGAAGCCCCCGCGCCGGTCGTCCCGGCGGTCATCGCGACGGTCGTCCCGGCGGTCGTCGCGCCGGAAGGGGCGCTCGGAGCGGTGGGAGTCGCCGCGCTCACCGCGCGGGGCGCCTCGTCCGCGCTCACCGCGCGGTCGGAAGGAGTCCCGCTCACCGCGGGACCTGTCGTTTCTATGTGGCGTGTTCACCGGTGTCGTCAATACCTTCGATGTCGTCAGGCAGGAACGGGGCGAGATCCGGGAGGTCGTCGAGGCCCATCAGCCCCAGACGCTCCAGGAAGTAGCTCGTCGTGCGATACAGGATGGCGCCGGACTCCCGGTCCTGGCCCGCCTCCTCGATCAGCCCCCGCAGTACGAGGGTACGCATAACTCCGTCGCAGTTGACACCCCGGACCGCCGAGACCCGGCCCCGGGAGACCGGCTGCCGGTAGGCGACCACCGCGAGCGTCTCGAGGGCGGCCTGGGTGAGCCGGACCTCCTGCCCCTCCTTGAGGAAATGCTCGACGACCTCCGCGCATTCCGGGCGGGTGTAGATCCGCCACCCCTCGGCCACCCGGCGCAGGTCGAAACCGCGCCCCTCGGCGGTGTACTCGGCGGACAGCTCCTCCAGCGCGTCGGCCACGTCGCCGACCGGGCGGCCCAGCCCCCGGGCCAGCTCGAAGGCCTCCACCGGCTGGTCCACCACCATCAGCACCGCCTCCAGGTCGCGCCGCAGGGCGCGGTCGGCGACCCCTCCCGCCGCGGCCGCGGCCCCCGGGGCGTCCTCTCCCACGGTCACGCGCCCTCCCTTCCGCCGCCCTCCGCCTCGCGCGGTGCGGCGTCGTCGTAGTCGTCCTCCACGGCCACCTCGCCGACGGTGTCACCGGTCCAGCTCACCAGCAGCTCACCGAGCGGCTCGGGCTGGTCGAGGCCGACGTTGGCGGCCCGGTACAGCTCCAGCAGCGCCAGGAACCGGGCGACCACCTCGAAGGTACCGGTGCAGTCCTCGGTCAGCTCGGCGAACGTGAGGCTGCCGTGCTCCCGCAGCGCCTCCACCACCAGCGCGCCCTGCTCGCGCACCGACGTCTTGGCCTGGTGGATGTGGGTGACCGGCACACTGGGCGGCTCCCGGGGGGTGAACACCCGGCCGGCCAGCGCCGCGAACTCCTGCGGCCCCAGCCTGATCAGCACGTCGGGGCGGGACTCGGCGAACCGGTCCTCCAGCCGCACGGCGCGCGCGAACCGCCGCCCCTGGGAGGCCATCCGCTCCGACAGCACCGCGGCGACCTGCTTGTAGGCCCGGTACTGCAGCAGCCGGGCGAAGAGCAGGTCGCGCTCCTCCAGCAGCGCCAGGTCGTCCTCGTCCTCGACGTCGCCGCGCGGCAGCAGCCGCGCCGCCTTGAGGTCCAGCAGGGTGGCCGCCACCAGCAGGAAATGGCTGGCCTGGTCGAGGTCCCAGGATTCGCCGTGCGCCTTGATGTAGGCGATGAACTCGTCGGTGACCTTCGACAGCGACACCTCGGTGATGTCCAGCTTGTGCTTGGAGATCAGCCCGAGGAGCAGGTCGAAGGGCCCCTCGAAGTTGTCCAGGTGGACCCGGAAGCCGCCGCCCCCGCTCTCCTCCCCGGCCTCGCCCCCGGTGCCGTCTTCTGTCATTCCTCTAGGTTGGCACCGCCGCGCCGGTGGTCGGACCGGGCGCGCCCGGCGCGCCGGGGGCCGCCGATCAGCCGCTCAGCCGGCGGACCAGCATGCTGCTGTCGCCGTTCTCCTCGAAGTCGGCGAGCAGCACGCCGACCGCCTCCCGGACGATGCGGCCCCGGTCGGCGCTGAGGCCGTACTCGGCGCGGAGCGCCAGCCGGGTCTGCTCCAGCGCGAGCAGCTCCGCGGCGGAGACGTAGACGGTGATCTTCTCGTCGTGCCGCTCCCGGCCGCTCGGCTCGGGCGCACGGCGGCGGGGCGGCTTCGGCCGCTGCGCGGGGGCGGCCTCCGGCGCGCCGGCGCCGGCCGGAGCGGCGGGCTCCGGCTCGGCACCGGCCGGTTCCGCGGAGCGGAAGAACATCTCGTCCGCCCCCGGCAGCGTCACCCGGCGAGGCCGCTGCTTGGCCATCTGGCCAGCACCTCCTTCGCGAGGTCGCGGTAGGCCGCGGCGCCCGCGGACGAGCTGTCGAACCGGGTGATCGGCTCCCCCGCCACCGTCGCGTCCGGGAACCGGACGGTCCGGTTGATCACCGTGCCGTACACCTTGTCGCCGAAGCCGTCGATGATGGTGGACAGCACCTCGCGGGCGTGCAGCGTGCGCGGGTCGTACATGGTGCCGAGGAACCCGTCGATGACCAGGCGCTCGTTCAGCCGCTCCTGGACCTTCTCGATGGTGTCCATCAGCAGCGCCACCCCGCGCAGCGCGAAGAACTCGCACTCCAGCGGCACGATGACCCCGTCGGCCGCGGTGAGCGCGTTCACCGTGAGCAGGCCCAGCGAGGGCTGGCAGTCGATGAGCACGACGTCGTACTCGTCGATCACCGGGCGCAGCGCGCGGGCCAGCATCTGCTCCCGGGCGACCTCCCCGACCAGCTGCACCTCGGCCGCGGACAGGTCGATGTTGCTCGGGATGAGGTCGAGTCCGTCGACGTCGGTCTTGAGCAGGACGTCGCCGACCGTCACGTCCCGCTGCATGAGCAGGTTGTAGACGGTGAGGTCGAGCTCACGGGGGTCGAGCCGCCCCAGCCCGACCGAGAGCGCGCCCTGCGGGTCGAAGTCGACGAGCAGCACCCGCCGCCCGAACTCCGCGATCGCCGCGCCGAGGTTGATGGTGGTGGTCGTCTTGCCGACGCCGCCCTTCTGGTTGCACAGTGCTACGATCCGTGCCGGACCGTGGCGCTCCACCGGAGCGGGCTCCGGATAGCCGCCCTGCCGTGATCTCCCGGTCTGCAGTTCGTCCCCCGTGCTGCGTGGTTCTCCCCATGGGTCGTGCGCCGATCCGCCCTGCACTCCCCCGTCGGCCGGGGTCTGCGCCTCCGCGCCGTCGTATCGAGACCAGCTCACAACCCTTTGACCTCCCTACGGACCGGCCATGGCCGGACCTGGCGGATCCGCCCCGTCGGCCGGCCGTCGGAAAAAACTCAATATGTCGACAGCGACCTACCGTCGTGCGGCGACTCTAGAACGACCGCACGGGGTGATTCAACGCGACACTCTACGCGCTCGGAACGCCCCCTTGCGGCACTTGTCCGGCTCCGGATCCGCTCCGCGCCCCGCCCGGCGCCGCGATCCCCTGCGTGGTCACGGCTGCCGCGCCGAGCGGGCCCTGGGGTGGCTGGCGGCGTAGACCTCGCGCAGCCGGTCCACCGTGACCAGCGTGTAGACCTGGGTGGTGCTCACCGAGGCGTGGCCGAGCAGCTCCTGGACGACCCGCACGTCGGCGCCGCCGTCGATGAGGTGCGTGGCGAAGGAGTGCCGCAGGGTGTGCGGGGAGACCTCGTCCAGGCCGGCCCGGGCCGCCGCGGCGCGCAGCACCGCCCACGCGCCCTGCCGGGTCAGCCGGCCGCCCCGGGCGTTGAGGAAGAGCGCCGGGACGCCCCGGCCGGCGGCGGCCAGCGCCGGCCTCCCGCGCACCAGGTAGGCCTCCAGCGCCTCCTGGGCGAACCGGCCGATCGGCACCGCCCGCTCCTTGCCGCCCTTGCCGCGGAACCGGACCACCCCGGCGGAGTCCCCGGCCACGTCGTCGACGTCCAGGCCCACCGCCTCGGAGATCCGCGCCCCGGTGCCGTACAGCAGCTCCAGCAGGGCCCGGTCGCGCAGCCCGCGCGCGTCCCCGGAGACCCCGGCCGCGGCCAGCAGCGCCTCGATGTCGGAGAGCGGCACCGCCTTGGGCAGCCGGCGCCGCGGCCGCGGCGGGCTGATCTCCTCGGCCGGGTCGGTCCGGGCGATGCCCTCGCGCAGCGCGAACCGGTGCAGGCCGCGCACCGCCACCACGGCGCGCCCGGCCGAGTTGCTGCCCAGCGGCGGGTGGTCGGCGTCGCCCTCGCGCAGCCGGCGCAGGAACGCGGCGACGTCCTCCGGCCCCACCCCGGCGAGCGAGCCGATGCCGCGCTCGGCCAGGAACTCGGCGTAGCGCCGCAGGTCGCGGCGGTAGGAGGCGAGGGTGTTCGCGGCGAGCCCGCGCTCCACCGCGAGGTGGTCCAGGTACCCGCGCACCTCGGCACCGGCCGGCGCCGCCTCTGCGGCCGCCCCGCCGCGCTCGTCCCGCTCCGCTGCCGTCGCCATCACCCGGCTCTCCGTCGTGTCCGCAGAGATCATGCCATAACCGGGCGGCGCGACCGGGCCGCCGCCGCGCCGCCCGGCGTTTCGCGCGGACCCGCCCCTCCCCTCCGGTGGTCTCGGGGCCGCGGCCCCGAGACCACCGGAGGGGAGGGGCGGGTCCGGAGACGGCTCCGGCGCCGCACCCCGTGCAGGGGGTGCGGCGCCGGTGCGCCTGGGCCGGGTCAGCCGGCGGGGCGCAGCGAGGCGTACCCGTCGCGCCGGGCGGTGGCCGCGGCCAGCACCCCGGCCACGGTCGCCCCGTTGCGCAGCCGCCCGGCCAGCACCGCCTCCACGGCGTCGTCCAGCGGGATCCACTCCACCGCCATGTCGGCCTCCTCGTGGACCCGCCGGTAGCCGGAGCGCTCCGGGGGGACCTCGGTGACGCCGCGGGCCAGGAAGACCTGGATCCGCTCGGTGGAGAAGCCCGCCGACGGGTAGAGGTCGACCAGCTCGAACCAGTGCTCGGCGCGGTGGCCGGTCTCCTCCAGCAGCTCCCGCTCCGCGGTGCGCAGCGGCGGCTCGCCCTCCTCGTCCCGGATCCCGGCGGGCAGCTCCCAGAGCCGGGCGCCGACCGCGTGCCGGTACTGGTGCACCATCAGCACCCGGTCCCGGTCGTCCAGGGCGAGCGCGGCGACCGCGCCGGGGTGCACCATGTACTCCCGGGCCACCAGCTCGGGGCCGTCCTCGCCGGGCAGCATGAGCCGGTCCACCCGCATCGCGGTCTTGGCGCCGCGGAACGGCTCCTCCCGCTCGACGACCTCGGCGGACTCCGGCGAGTCGGAGACCGCCCCGGTCCGCTGCGCGCCGGTCACCCGCGGCCGCCGGCGTCGTGCTTGAGCGCCGCGGCGACCAGGCCGGAGAAGAGCGGGTGCGAGCGGGTCGGGCGGGACCGCAGCTCCGGGTGGGCCTGGGTGGCGATGAAGAACGGGTGCTCCTCGCGGGGCAGCTCGGCGTACTCCACCAGCCGCCCGTCCGGCGACAGGCCGGAGAAGACCAGGCCGGCCTCCTCCAGGCGGGCGCGGTAGGCGTTGTTCACCTCGAAGCGGTGCCGGTGCCGCTCGGAGGCCCGGGGGGCGCCGTACAGCTCGCGCGCCAGGGACTCCTCGGCCAGGTCGGCCGGGTACATGCCCAGGCGCATGGTGCCGCCCATGTCCCGCTCGCCGGAGACCACGTCGGCCTGGTCGGCCATGGTGGCGATGACCGGCTCGGCGGCCTTGTCGTCGAACTCGGTGCTGTTGGCGCCCTCGATGCCGGCCACGTTCCGGGCGAACTCGATGACCAGGCACTGCAGGCCCAGGCAGATGCCGAGCAGCGGGATGCGGTTCTGCCGGGCGTGGCGGATCGCGCCGAGCTTGCCCTCGATGCCGCGGACCCCGAACCCGCCGGGGACCAGCACGCCCTGCACCCCGGCCAGCTCGCGCCGGGCGCCCTCCTCGGTGGCGCAGTCGTCCGAGGCGACCCAGCGGATCTTGACCCGGGTGTTCTCCGCGAAACCGCCGGCGCGCAGCGCCTCGGTGACCGAAAGGTAGGCGTCGGGCAGGTCGATGTACTTGCCGACCAGGGCGATGGTGACCTCGTGCGAGGGCTCGTGCACCCGGCGGAGCAGCTCGTCCCACTCGGTCCAGTCCACGTCGCGGAAGGCCAGGCCCAGCCGGCGGACCACGTAGGCGTCCAGGCCCTCGCGGTGCACGACCTTGGGGATGTCGTAGATGGACGGGGCGTCCGGGCAGGAGATCACGCCGCCCTCGTCCACGTCGCACATCAGGCTGATCTTGGACTTCATCGCCTGCGGGATGGGCCGGTCGGAGCGGCACACCAGCGCGTCGGGCTGGATGCCGATGCTGCGCAGCGCGGCCACCGAGTGCTGGGTCGGCTTGGTCTTGAGCTCACCGGAGGGCGCCAGGTAGGGCACCAGCGAGACGTGCAGGAAGAAGCAGTTGTCCCGGCCGATCTCGTGCCGGATCTGGCGCACCGCCTCCAGGAAGGGCTGCGACTCGATGTCGCCGACGGTGCCGCCGATCTCGGTGATGACGACGTCGACGTCGGCGCTCTCCATCGCGTAGATGCGCGCCTTGATCTCGTTGGTGATGTGCGGGATGACCTGGACGGTGTCGCCCAGGTAGGCGCCCTGCCGCTCCTTGGCGATCACGCTGGAGTAGATCTGCCCGGTGGTGACGTTGGCCGAACCGGAGAGCTCGGTGTCCAGGAACCGCTCGTAGTGGCCGATGTCGAGATCGGTCTCCGCGCCGTCGTCGGTGACGAACACCTCGCCGTGCTGGAAGGGGTTCATCGTCCCCGGGTCGACGTTGAGGTAGGGGTCAAGCTTCTGCATGGTGACCCGGAGGCCCCGCGACTTCAGCAGCCGGCCGAGGCTGGAGGCCGTGAGGCCCTTCCCGAGGCTGGAGGCGACCCCGCCGGTGACGAAGAGGTGTTTGGTGCTCGCGGCGGATGCCAAGTGTTGCTCCCGTGGTCGAATGGCTACGGATCGCCCGAACGCGGACGGGCGGCCGTGCGGCGCCCTCGCGGACCCTGCGGTGCTCCCGCTCCGGGCCTCGGACTCCACGGGCCACCAGGATAACAGGCACGGCGCCCGGCGGGGCCCGGCCCGCTCCCCGCACCCTGCCGCGCGGCACCCTTGAGGGCCCCGCCCGCACCCGCACTGACCAGCACCGGGACCGGTTCCGCCGGGCCCTGCGGCGGGGCGGGGCGGTCGCCTGCGCCGCCCCGCGTGTCCCTGGTCTCCCTCCGCGCGCGGGCGGCCCGGGCGCCGCCGTGCGGGCGCGGGCGGCGCGCCGCCGCGGCCGGTACCGCCGGTGCCGCAGGCTCTCCGGCGCGGCGGTGCCCGGCCCGCGCCGGGGGCTCGGTCCCCGGCCGGGCCCAGTTCCCCGCGGGGCTCGGCCCCCGGCGGGGCTCAGCCCTCGGCGGGGAAGGCGCCGGCCCGGCTCAGCTGCGCCGGCGGCGTCTTGCCGAGCCGGGATCCGAGCCACTCCGCGGCGGCCGAGGCCTCCGCCAGCGCCACACCGGTGCCGGAGCCGCCCCGCTCCAGCATGTACACCAGGTCCTCGGTGCCGATGTTGCCGGTGGCCGCCGGCGCGAACGGGCAGCCGCCGAACCCGCCGACGCTGGAGTCGAGCACGGTGACGCCCTGCTCCACCGCGGTCAGCGCGTTGGCGTAGCCGGTGTTGCGGGTGTTGTGGAAATGGCAGCGCAGCACCGCCTCGGGCGCGGCCGCGCGGACCCGGCCCACCAGGTCGGCCACCTGCCGGGGCACCCCCACCCCGATGGTGTCGGCGATCGCGACCTCCCAGGCGCCGGCGGCCGCCGCGCGCCGGGCGATCTCTGCGACCCGCTCCGGCGGCGTCTCCCCGTCGAAGGGGCAGCCGAACGCGGTGGAGACGGTGACGCTGACCGGGGTGCCGGCCTCCAGGCAGGCCGCGGCGATCCCGTCGAAGGCGTCCATCATCTCCTCGACCGTGCAGCCCTGGTTGCGGACGCAGAACCCGTCGGTGGCCGGCACCGCCACGTTCACCTCGTCCACGCCGGCGGCCAGCGCCCGGTCCAGGCCCCGGCGGTTCAGCGCCAGCCCGATGTAGGAGACCCCGGGCAGCCGCTCCACCCCGGCCATGACCTCCTCGGCACCGGCCATCTGCGGCACCCGGCGGGGATCGACGAAGCTGACCGCCTCGATCCGGCGCAGCCCGGCCGCCACCAGCCGCCGGATCAGCTCCACCTTCTCCTCGACGGTGAGGCTCTTCTCCTCGTTCTGCAGCCCGTCGCGCGGTCCGACCTCGACGATCTCCACGCCCCGGCCGCGCGCCTCTCGCTCCGCCACGCCGCACTCCCTTCACCGTCCGGGGCCGGCCCAGCGGACCCCGGCGTCCGTACAGGTAGGGCCGACCCTAGCCGGAGGGCGGCGGCCCCGGGGCGGCCGGGGTGGCGGGGCGGGCCTCAGCGCAGCGCGAGGGCCGGGCGCGCCTCCCAGGTGGTCCAGAGCGGCCGGTAGCCCATCCGGTGCCAGAACGGCCCGGAGACCGGGTTCAGCAGCGAGTAGTCGAGCAGGGCGGCCTGGGCGCCGGTGCTGTCCAGGGCCTGGTGCGCCTGCTCCACCAGGGCGGTGCCGATGCCCGCCCCGCGCTCGTCCTCGGTGACCACGCCGTAGCCGATGTGCGCCGGGGAGGCCCCGGAGACCAGCGGCGCGGCCCACCGGGCGCGCTGCGGCGGGGAGACCCAGACCAGGCCGACCAGGCGGCCGCGGCGCTCGGCCACCCAGATCCAGGAGGGGCGGCGGGAGAGCGCGCGGGCCAGTATCCCGCGGGTCTGCTCGGCCGTCTCGGTCTGCACGAACACCCCGCCGAAGTGCTCCTCGAAGCGGTGCTGCTCCATCAGCAGCGAGACCGCCTCGGTCAGGTCGCCGCGGTCGGCCAGGCGGATCACGACGTCGCGCGGCGGCAGCACCGGGGGGACGCCCCGGCCGCGCCCCCGGACCGCGAGCACGCTGTAGGGCTGCAGGCCGTGCCGCTGCAGCGGCACCACCCCGCAGAGGTCCCGGGCGGGCCAGGTGAGCAGCGCCGAGGACTCCGATCCGGTGCCGGTGGGCAGCGCCTCCAGCTGCTCGCGCCAGCTGGTGAGCAGGGAGTCCAGCGCCCGCCCCGGCTCGGGGCCGCCGACCAGGGGCGTCAGCCAGTGCTGGTCCGGCATGCCCCAGGTGCGGCCGGCCTCGCCCGGCTGGTACCAGGAGTAGCGCATGGTGCCGGCGGCCACCGGCCGCCCGGCCTCGTCGGAGACGGTCAGCAGCGTGTCGCCGCTGCGCCGGGGGCGCGGCGGCGCGGGCAGCAGCGGGTCGACCGAGGCCCAGCGGTGCGCGGCGGACTCCATCAGCCGGTCGAACTCGGTCCCGCCGCCGGGCAGGTCGCCGCGGCGCACGCGGGCCACGTAGCCGCTCATCCTCCCCCTCCCTGACCGGGTCGCACCCGGCCCGCGCAGCGGAGCGGGACCGGGGAGCGGCTCGGCCCCGCGGTGCGCCGCGGGGTGCCGCATACCGTGACCGTGCGTTCCCCGCCGGTCACGGATGAGCGTACCGGCCGACGCACCGGGCGGTCGGTCGAATCGGACGCATCGCATCGATTCGTTTCGAAATCGACGCCATGCAATCCCTTATAAGACGTTTTATCGCCCGGCCTACGGTATCCGACGCCCCCCGGCGCCGAAACGCCGGGACCGCCCGGGAGCACTCCCAGGCGGTCCCGGCGGCCGCGCGCTCACTCCACGCCGGCCGCGTCCATCCCGCGGAGCTCCCGCTTGAGCTCCTTGATCTCGTCCCGCAACCGGGCCGCCAGCTCGAACTGGAGGTCCGCGGCGGCCTGGTGCATCTGCCCGTCCAGCTGCTGGATGAGGGCGGCCAGCTCGGCCCGCGGCATCCCCGCGACGTCCTCGCGGCCCCCCTCGCCCGGCCGGCCCGGCACCGGGGCGCGCTCCGGCTGCGCCCGGTACCCCGAACCGAGCAGCTCCGCGGTGTCCACGTCCTCCCGGGCCAGCGAGTCCAGGATGTCGGCGATCTTCTTCCGCAGCGGCTGCGGGTCGATGCCGTGCTCGGCGTTGTAGGCGAGCTGCTTCTCCCGCCGCCGGTTGGTCTCGTCGATCGCCGCGCGCATCGAATCGGTGACCCGGTCGGCGTACATGTGCACCTGCCCGGCCACGTTCCGCGCCGCCCGGCCGATGGTCTGGATCAGCGACGTCTCAGAGCGCAGGAAGCCCTCCTTGTCCGCGTCCAGGATCGCCACCAGCGACACCTCGGGCAGGTCCAGGCCCTCGCGCAGCAGGTTGATGCCGACCAGCACGTCGAACTCGCCGGTGCGCAGCTCGCGCAGGAGCTCCACCCGGCGCAGCGTGTCCACCTCGGAGTGCAGGTAGCGCACCCGGATGTCCAGCTCGGCGAAGTAGTCGGTGAGGTCCTCGGCCATCTTCTTGGTGAGCGTGGTGACCAGCACCCGCTCGTCCCGCTCGGCCCGCACCCGGATCTCGTGCACCAGGTCGTCGATCTGCCCCTCGGTCGGCTTGACCACCACCTCCGGGTCGACCAGGCCGGTCGGGCGGATGACCTGCTCCACCACGTCGCCGCCGCTCCGCTCCAGCTCATAGGAGCCCGGGGTGGCCGACAGGTACACCGTCTGCCCGATCCGCTCGGTGAACTCCGCCCACTTCAGCGGCCGGTTGTCCAGCGCCGAAGGCAGCCGGAACCCGTGGTCGACCAGGGTCCGCTTGCGCGAGGCGTCCCCCTCGTACATGCCGCCGATCTGCGGGACCGTCACATGCGACTCGTCCACGACCAGCAGGAAGTCCTCGGGAAAGTAGTCCAGCAGGGTGTTGGGGGCGCTGCCCGGCTCCCGCTCGTCGAAGTGCCGGGAGTAGTTCTCCACCCCCGAGCAGCTGCCGACCTGGCGGAGCATCTCGATGTCGTAGGTGGTGCGCATCCGCAGCCGCTGCGCCTCCAGCAGCCTGCCCTGCGCCTCCAGCTCGCCCAGCCGCTCGCCGAGCTCCCGCTCGATCCGGCCGACCGCGCGCTCCAGCCGCTCCGGCCCGGCCACGTAGTGCGAGGCCGGGAAGATGAACATCTCGTCGTCCTCGCCGAGCACCTCACCGGTGAGCGGGTGCAGCGTCATCAGCCGCTCGATCTCGTCACCGAACATCTCGATCCGGATCGCGAGCTCCTCGTAGACCGGGATGATCTCCACCGTGTCCCCGCGGACCCGGAACGTGCCGCGGGTGAACGCGATGTCGTTCCGGGTGTACTGCATCTCCACCAGGCGGCGCAGCAGCTCGTCCCGGTCGACCTCCATGCCGACCCGCAGCTGCGCCATCCGGTCCACGTACTCCTGCGGGGTGCCCAGGCCGTAGATGCACGACACCGAGGCGACCACCACCGTGTCCCGCCGGGTGAGCAGGGAGTTGGTGGCGGAGTGGCGGAGCCGCTCCACCTCGTCGTTGATCGAGGAGTCCTTCTCGATGTAGGTGTCGGTCTGCGGGACGTAGGCCTCGGGCTGGTAGTAGTCGTAGTAGGAGACGAAGTACTCCACCGCGTTGTTCGGCAGCATCTCCCGCAGCTCGTTGGCGAACTGCGCGGCCAGCGTCTTGTTCGGCTGCATCACCAGGGTGGGCCGCTGCACCTGCTCCACCAGCCAGGCCACCGTCGCCGTCTTGCCGGTACCGGTCGCGCCGAGCAGCACGGTGTCGGTGTCGCCGGCCCGCACCCGCCCGGTGAGCTCGGCGATGGCCGCGGGCTGGTCGCCCGCCGGCGTCATGTCCGAGACGACCTCGAACGACGCCTCCCTGCGCTGGATGCCGCTGACCGGCCGCATGAGTCCCCACTCTCCCCGATGCCGCAACCGGGCGACGCGCCCGGGACACCGCCCACCGTACAGCCGCCCTGCGACAGGCGCCGCGGATCCGCGGCGCCCCGGGGCCGCCCCTCCGTGCAACCCGGCCCGACCGCCGCCGATTCCGCCCCGCCGCAGGCGGGCCGGTGCCCCCGCTCCCGCTCATCGCCGCGCCGGCCGCAGGCCCCGGCGGCCGGGGGCGCGCCCCGCCCGGCAGGGAAGGCGCCCCGGCGCCCGGCCCGGGACCGGCCTCCGGGTCAGCCCCGGGGCGCCCCGTCCCCGGCCTCTTCGGCGTGCTTGACCGCGGCGCGCAGCTCCAGCTCCTGCCAGAGCCCGGCGACCCGGGCGTCCAGCTCCTCCCGGGTGCCGGAGTTGTCCACCACGACGTCGGCGGCGGCGAGCCGCTCCTCCCGGGAGGCCTGGGCGGCGATCCGGGCCCGGGCCTGGTCCTCCGGCATGCCGCGGTTCCCGGTGAGCCGCCGGACCCGGTCCTCCTCCGGAGCGTCGACCACCACCACCACGTCGTACAGCTCCTGGAGGCCGTTCTCCACCAGCAGCGGGACGTCGTAGACCAGTACCGCGTCCGGCGGCGCGGCCGCCATCAGCTCCTCGCTGCGCGCCCCCACCCTCGGGTGCACGATCGCGTTGAGCCGGGCCAGCCGGTCCGGGTCGGAGAAGACGATCTCGCCGAGGCGGGGGCGGTCCAGCGCCCCCTCGGCGGTGAGGACCTCCTCGCCGAACTCCGCGACCACCTCGGCCAGCCCGGGCGTGCCCGGCTCGACCACCTCGCGGGCCAGGGCGTCGGCGTCGATGACGACCGCCCCGCGGGCGGCCAGCCGCCCCGACACCTCGCTCTTTCCGGAGCCGATCCCCCCGGTCAGTCCTACGCGCAGCATGGCGCCGAGCCTACGGGACGCGCTCCTGCACCGGTTCACCGGGACCGCCGGCCGGGGCCTCCGCGGCGTCCTTGCGGAAGTGCAGCAGGGTGAGGTGGTCGTGCAGCGCCTCGCGGTGGGTCTGCCGGTAGCCGGCGGCGAGCAGCAGGGCCGGGGCGGCGCGGCCGCCGTGCCCGGTGGACAGGGTGATCGCGGCCGGCGGCGGGTCCGCGGCGAGCAGCCTCCGCTCCATCTCGGCCAGCAGGGCGGCGCCGATCCCCTCGCGGCGGCGGTCCGGGGCGACGAACAGCCGCGCCACGGTGGCCGCGCTGCCCACCGCCTTGCCCCGCGCCCCGCCCACGATCCGCCCGCCGGACACCGCCTTGAGCAGCACCGCGCCGCCCTCGACGGCGCGCAGCAGCTGGCCGCGGCTCTCGGTGAGCGGGAGGACGAACGGGTCCCCGTAGATCTGGGCCTCGTCGACGTAGGCGGCGCGCTGCACCGCCCACAGCTCCCCGATGTCGTCCCGCTCCGCCTCGGTGACGGCGACGTCCGATGACGCCCCGCCCCGCTCCGGTGCCGCCATGACCCTCCTCGCAGCCGTTGCGGACCGCCTGCGGCCGACGATACCCCGCGCGGCCCGGCCGCGCCGCCGAATCGCCGCGGAGGGCCCGATTCCGGTTCGGCGGCGCCGGGCCGCTCCGGCCGCCCCGATCCGCGCGGGCGGCGTCCCGGGGCGAGCGGTTCGGACGCCGGGCCGCCGCACGCCGCCGCGGCCCGGGCACGGCGAAGGGCCGCCCCCCTTCCGGGGAGCGGCCCTCAGGTGCTACCGGGTGCCGGTGAGCGCTACTCGCCGCCGCCGGCGAGCTTCTCCCGCAGCGCGGCCAGGGCCTCGTCGGAGGCCAGCGCACCGCCGGTGCTCTCCGAACCGCTGCTCGAGCCGCCCGAGGAGGAACCGCCCTCGGACTCGCCCTCGTAGGGGGCGGGCGCCGCGGCGGCCTCGGCCTCGGCGGCCTGGGCCTCCTCGACCTGCTTGCGGTGCGCCTCGAAGCGGGACTGCGCCATGGCGTACTGGCGCTCCCACTCGTCGCGCTGGGCCTCGAAGCCCTCCATCCACTCGCCGGTCTCCGCGTCGAAGCCCTCGGGGTACTTGTAGTTCCCCTGCTCGTCGTACTCGGCGGCCATGCCGTAGAGGGTCGGGTCGAACTCCTCCTGGTCCGGCGAGACGCTCTCGTTGGCCTGCTTCAGCGAGAGGCTGATCCGGCGCCGGTCGAGGTCGATGTCGATGATCTTGACGAAGATCTCGGTGCCGACCTGGACGACCTGCTCGGGGATCTCCACGTGGCGCTCGGCCAGCTCGGAGATGTGCACCAGGCCCTCGATGCCCTCCTCGACCCGGACGAACGCGCCGAACGGAACCAGCTTGGTGACCTTGCCGGGAACGACCTGGCCGATCTGGTGCGTGCGGGCGAACTGCTGCCAGGGGTCTTCCTGGGTGGCCTTGAGGGACAGGGAGACGCGCTCGCGCTCCATGTCGACGTCGAGGACCTCGACGGTGACCTCCTGGCCGACCTCGACGACCTCGCTCGGGTGGTCGATGTGCTTCCAGGACAGCTCGGAGACGTGCACCAGGCCGTCCACGCCGCCCAGGTCCACGAACGCACCGAAGTTGACGATCGAGGAGACGACGCCCTTGCGGATCTGGCCCTTCTGCAGGGTGTTGAGGAAGGTCTGGCGGACCTCCGACTGGGTCTGCTCCAGCCAGGCGCGGCGGGACAGGACCACGTTGTTGCGGTTCTTGTCCAGCTCGATGATCTTGGCCTCGAGCTCGCGGCCCACGTAGGGCTGCAGGTCGCGGACGCGGCGCATCTCGACCAGGGAGGCCGGGAGGAAGCCGCGCAGGCCGATGTCGAGGATGAGACCGCCCTTGACGACCTCGATGACGGTGCCGGTGACGACGCCGTCCTCTTCCTTGATCTTCTCGATCGTGCCCCAGGCGCGCTCGTACTGGGCGCGCTTCTTGGACAGGATGAGGCGCCCTTCCTTGTCCTCCTTCTGGAGGACCAGGGCCTCGACGTGGTCGCCCACGGCAACGACCTCGCCCGGGTCGACGTCGTGCTTGATCGACAGTTCCCGGGAGGGGATCACCCCTTCGGTCTTGTAGCCGATGTCGAGCAAGACCTCGTCTCGATCGACCTTCACGATGGTGCCCTCGACAATGTCACCGTCGTTGAAGTACTTGATGGTCTCGTCGATCGCCGCGAGGAAGGCTTCCTCGGACCCGATGTCGTTGACCGCTACCTGGGGTGTCGAGGTGGCCTCGGTGCTGCTCGTCATGTGTGGGTGGACTCCGGATACGGACATTGGCAGAAAGTTGTCACACCGAGAGCGCACGCGTCCGCCCGGATCCGGGCAAGGGATGTGAAGACGACAGAAGCAGGAACGGAAGACCGTCCCTGACACCGCCCGCTGCACGCCCCCCGCTTCACCGGGGCGCCCGCCGCGCGCCCCGCCCCTCGGTACCGTCTGTGGGGCCGGACAGCGCATGCGCGTTCTCAATGCTCCGGCCAGAATATGAGACGCACGCGTCCTGGTCAATCGGAATCCGGGCGGCGAATGCGACCAAGACCGTATTCCGCGCATGCTACCCGGCCCGAGAGCCGCTCCCCGGGCCGGGACGGCCCCCGGACCGGCCCCGCACCGGGGATTCGGTCAGTCCTCGAACCTTCTGGAGCGTGTCCGCTTCAGCTGGGAGCGGCGGTGCTTGCCGTCCAGCCGCCGCTGCCGGGCCGCCCGGCTCGGCCGGGTCGCCCGGCGCGCCTTGGGCGGCGGCGCGCACGCCCCGCGCACCAGCTCCGCCAGGCGCTCCCGGGCCAGCTCCCGGTTGCGCGCCTGGGAGCGGCTGTCCGAGGCGGTCACGGTGAGCACCCCGCCGCGCAGCCGGCCGGCCAGCCGCTCCAGCGCGCGCTCCCGCTCCCGCTCGGTCAGCGCCGAGGTGGCGGCCAGGTCCAGCGAGACCGACACCCGGGTGTCGGAGGTGTTGACGTGCTGCCCGCCCGGCCCGCTCGACCGGGAGAACCGCCAGACCAGCTCGGCCTCGGGCAGCTCCGGGCCGGCGCCCCGCGGCGCACCGCTCCCGCTCATCGCCGACCCCTCCCCGTCTCGTCCGATCGGGCGCCCCGCGCCCCTAGTGCGCGGCGTCGCGCCAGTTCTCGCCCACGCCGACCGACACGGCCAGCGGCACACGCAGATCATAGGCGGCCGCCATCTTCTCCGAAACCAGTTTCCGGACGTCCTCCACCTCCGCGGCGGGCACCTCCAGCACCAGTTCGTCGTGGACCTGCAGCAGCGCCCGCGCCCGCAGCCCGCTCTCCCCCAGCGCCCGGTCCACGTCGATCATCGCCGCCTTGATGATGTCGGCCGCCGACCCCTGGATCGGCGCGTTCAGCGCCATCCGCTCCGCCATCTGCCGGCGCTGCCGGTTGTCGCTGGTCAGGTCGGGCAGGTAGCGGCGGCGGCCGAGGATCGTCTCGGTGTAGCCGTCCCGCCGGGCCTGCTCCACCACCTCGTGCAGGTAGTCCCGGACCCCGCCGAAGACGACGAAGAAGTCGTCCATCAGCGCCCGCGCCTCCTTCGGAGCGACCCCCAGCTGCTGGGAGAGCCCGTACTCGCTCAGCCCGTAGGCCAGGCCGTAGTTCATCGCCTTGATCCGGGCCCGCTCCTCGGCGCCGACCTCGCCCACCTCGGTGCCGAACACCCGCGCCGCGATCTCGGCGTGGAAGTCGTGCCCGGTCGCGAACGCCTCGATCAGCGTCTCGTCCCCGGACAGGTGCGCCATGATGCGCAGCTCGATCTGGCTGTAGTCGGCGGTGAGCAGAACGTCGTAGCCCTCCCCCACCACGAACGCCCGCCGGATCCGCCGGCCCGCGTCGGTGCGCACCGGGATGTTCTGCAGGTTCGGCTCGACCGAGCTGAGCCGCCCGGTGGCCGCCACCGTCTGGTTGAACGTGGTGTGGATCCGGCCGTCCTCCGCGATCGTCTTGACCAGCCCCTCCACCGTGGTGCGCAGCCGGGTCTGGTCCCGGTGCCGGAGCAGGATCGCGGGCAGCTCGTTGTCTGTCTGGGCGGCCAGCCAGGCCAGCGCGTCGGCGTCGGTGGTGTACCCGGTCTTGATCTTCTTCGTCCGGGGCAGCCCCAGCTCCTCGAAGAGGACCTGCTGCAGCTGCTTGGGCGAGCCCAGGTTGAACTCCCGGCCCACCACCCGGTGCGCCTCCTCCACCGCCCGGCGCTGCTCGGCGGCGAACTCGCCCTCCAGCCCGTCCAGGTAGTCCCGGTCCGCGGCGATGCCGGTGCGCTCCATCCCCGCGAGCACCCGCACCAGCGGCAGCTCCATGTCGCGCAGCAGCCCCGCCGCGCCCCGCTGCTCCAGCAGCACGTCCAGCCGGTCGGCCAGCTCCGCGGTGGCGCGGGCCGCCACCGCCAGGTCGGCGCGGACCGCCGCCCCGGCGTCCGCCCCCTCCCCGCCGAGGTCCAGCGAGAGCTGCCCGCCGTCCTCCTGCCGCCGCTCCAGCTCCTTGTTCAGGTGGCTGCGGCACAGGTCGACCAGGCCCGCCTTGCGCTGGCCCGGCTGGACCAGGTAGGCCGCGATCGCGGTGTCGGAGGTGACCCCGGCCAGGTCCCAGCCGTGCGCGGCGGCGGCCAGCAGCGGCCCCTTGCCGTCGTGCACCGCCTTGGGGCGGTCCGCGTCGGCCAGCCACGCGGCCAGCGCCCGCTCGTCCTCCTCGCCCAGCTCCGCCGGGTCGACGTGGAGCGCCGCGCCGTCCGCGGCGGCCGCCGCGATCCCGGAGAGCCGGCCGGTCCCCCGGCCCCACTCCCCCTCGAAGGCCAGGCCGGTGCGGCCCTGCGCGGTGTGCTCGGCCAGCCACGCCCCCAGCCCGCCCGGCTCGGCCGCCTCCACCTCGTCGGAGAACCCCTCGGCCTCCGCGGCGGCGGCCTCCGCGCCGCCCTCCGCCTCCTCGCCGAAGACCGCGAACAGCCGGTCCCGGAGCGTGGAGGCGAACTCCAGGTCGTCGAAGAGCGTGTCCACGCCCTTCCGGTCGGCCGAGCCGCGCACCAGGTCGGCCAGGCCCACCGCGAGCGGAACGTCCGGCGCGAGCAGGTTGAGCCGCTGGTTGCGCAGCACGTCGTCGAGGTGGTCGCGGAAGTTCTGCCCCGCCTTGCCGGTCAGCTCGTCGGCGCGCGCCACCAGCTCGTCCAGCGACCCGTACTTCACGATCCACTTCGCCGCGGTCTTGGGGCCCACCCCCGGAACGCCCGGCAGGTTGTCCGCCTTCTCCCCGACCAGCGCCGCCAGGTCCCGGTAGCGCTCCGGCGGGACCCCGTACTTCTCCTCGATCCGCTCCGGCGTCATCCGGGTCAGATCCGACAGGCTCTTGCCCGGGTAGAGCACCGTGCAGCCGCCGTTGACCAGCTGGAAGGCGTCCCGGTCGCCCGAGGCGATCAGCACCTCCATGCCCGCCCCGCAGCCCTGGGCCGCCAGCGTCGCGATCACGTCGTCGGCCTCGAACCCCTCCGCCGACACCGACGCCACCCCGAGCAGCCGCAGCAGCTCCTGGGTCAGCTCCACCTGGGAGGGGAACTCCGGCGGCGTCTCCGCCCGGCCCGCCTTGTACTCGGCGTAGGCGTCGTGGCGGAACGTCGGCCCGGACAGGTCCCAGGCGACCGCGATGTGCGTCGGCCGCTCGTCCCGGAGCAGCTTGATCAGCATCGAGGTGAAGCCGTACACCGCGTTGGTGGACTGCCCGGTGCTGGTGCCGAACTTGTCCACCGGCAGCGCGAAGAACGCGCGGAAGGCCATGGAGTGGCCGTCCAGCAGCAGCAGGCGGCCTCCACCCCCCTCTGCCGGGGCCGGGGGCGTGCTGTTCTGTCCGGGGGTCTGCTGAGTGTTCGCCACATGGGGAATCCTAGGATGCGGGGCGGACTTTTTCGCGCGGCCCGGCGCACCCGCCCCCGCGCACGACCCCGGAAGGGACCGACCGCGATGAGCGTGGACACCGAACGGCTCGCCGAGATCATGGGCTCCGGCAGCGGGGGCGGCAGCCTCGGCGAGCGGATGGGCATCGAGTTCCTCGAAGCCTCCCCCGAGCGCGTGGTCGGCCGGATGCCGGTCGCCGGCAACACCCAGCCCTACGGCCTGCTGCACGGCGGCGCCTCCTGCGTGCTCGCCGAGACGCTCGGCTCGGTCGGCTCCGCCCTGATCGCCGGAGAGGGCCGGATCGCCGTCGGCATCGAGATCAGCGCCACCCACCACCGCAGCGCCACCGAAGGCCACATCACCGGCGTCGCCGTGCCGGTGCACGCCGGCCGCACCCTGGCCACCTGGGACATCGAGATCACCCGCGAGGACGGCAAGCGCGTCTGCACCTCCCGCCTCACCTGCATGCTCCGCGACGCCTGAGCGGCCGCGCACCGGGCCCGGCGGGACGCCTCCCGCCGGGCCCCTCCCATGTCCGCACCATCCCCGGACCGCGCGGCATCCTCGCAGGTCAGCCAAGAAACCCCGATCCATTCACAAAGCACCTCAGACTTCACTACGACCCGATAACGGCATGAACCCGACTCGGCAGCAACCCCTCCCGCCTCCTTCCGCAACCCGCCGCCCGCGAATTAAGCTCCGCTAACGCCATCGGTTAAGCGCGGCGCAGCACGCCGCCCACCCGCGGACCGAGCGCGCAGAAGCCACACCGATCCAGCCGGCTTGAACGGAGACACCTCAGATGCCGAGCAGAAAGGCCATCAGCCTCACAGCTGCGGCTGCAGCCCTGACCCTGGGACTGACCGCCTGCGGCGGTGGAGGAGAAGGCGGAGGCGGCGGGGACGGCGAAGCCCTGCAGTACGGCTACGTCCTGCCGCAGACCGGCGACCTCGCGCACCTCGGCCCGCCCCAGGAACAGGCCGCCAAATACGCCCTCCAGGAGATCAACGGCGCCGGCGGCGTCAACGGCGCCGAACTGCCCGACTTCCTCGAAGGCGACGAGGCCAACGACGCGGCCCAGGCCAACGACGCCGCCACCCGCCTGATCGACGGCGGGGCCAACGTCATCATCGGCGCCGCCGCCTCGGGCATGACCCAGGCCATCATGGACAACGTCACCAGCAACGAGGTCGTCCAGTGCTCGGGCTCCAACACCGCCCCGGGCCTGGCCGAAGAGGACGAGAGCGGCTACTACTGGCGGACCGCCCCCAGCGACCTCCTCCAGGGCCCCGTGCTCGCCGAGAAGATCGCCTCCGACGGCCACCAGAGCGTCGCCATCACCTACCGCGCCGACGACTACGGCGAAGGCCTCGCCAACGCCACCGCCGACGCGCTGGAGGAGAACGGCATCTCCGTCGACTACAACGAGGGCTACGACCCCAACGCCCCCAACTTCGACGCCGTCGTCGGCGAGATCGCCAACGCCCAGAGCGACGCCGTCGTCATGGTCTCCTTCGAAGAAGGCGTCCAGATCATCACCGGCCTCATCGAGGAAGGCGTCAACGCCGACCAGATGTACGCCACCGACGGCCTGAACGACGAGACCCTCGGCGAGAAGGTCGACTCCGACGACCCCGGCACCATCGCCGGCTTCCAGGGCACCGCCCCCGACGTCGGCGAGGACACCTTCATGAACGGGCTCCGCGAGTTCGCCCCCGAACTCGAGGTCTTCCAGTTCGCCGGCCAGGTCTACGACTGCATGATGGTCACCGCGCTCGCCGCCGAGCAGGCCGGCAGCAACGTGCCCGGCGAATTCGTCGGCGAGATGGAGGCCGTCTCCAAGGACGGCACCGAATGCGCCTCCTTCGAGGAGTGCAAGCAGCTCATCGCCGACGGCGAGGACATCGACTACCAGGGCGTGAGCGGCCCGATCAACTTCGACGAGAACGGCGACGTCACCCAGGCCACCTTCCAGGTCTACGGCTTCGACGACAAGGGCGAGCACAGCAAGGTCGACGCCATCACCGTCCCCTGACCCCCGGAGGCGGCCGGAAGACCGGCGGCCACCGAGGGCCGGAGCACACCGGAGGCCCCCGCGCGGACGACCCCGCGCGGGGGCCTTCCCCATTCCCCGGACGAACACCCCGTCCCGCGGTGCTCCCGGCGGCGCGACCCCGACGGAACGCTCCCGCAGGCCGCACCACCGAGACCACCGCCCCGAGAACGGCGACCCCCCGCACCGAGCGGCCCCGCGCACAGCGGAGCGGGGCGGCGCCCCCGTCGGACACCGCCCCGCCCCACACCGCACCGGACCGGAAGAGAGCCCCGGCGCGGCAGGCCTCAGTCCGCCTTCGCCAGCGTGCCCAGGTACAGCTCGATCACGTTCGGGTCCGACAGCAGCTCCCGCCCCGTACCCGTGTACGCGTTCCGCCCCTGGTCCAGCACATAGCCCCGGTCGCAGATCTGCAGGCACCTGCGGGCGTTCTGCTCCACCATGATCACCGACACCCCGGTCGAATTGATCTGCTTGACCCGGTGGAACACCTCGTCCTGGAAGATCGGCGACAACCCCGCCGTCGGCTCGTCCAGCAGCAGCACCGACGGCTCCATCATCAGCGCCCTGCCCATCGCGACCATCTGCCGCTCACCGCCGGACAGCGCCCCCGCCTTCTGCCGGCGGCGCTCCGCCAGCAGCGGGAACAGCTCCGCCACCTTCTCGAACCGGCCCCGGAACGCCTTCGGGCGCAGGAACACGCCCATCTCCAGGTTCTCCTCCACCGTCAGCGTCGGGAACACGTTCTGCGTCTGCGGGACATAGCCCACCCCCCGCGACACCAGCTCGTGCGCGCTCAGGTTCGCGATGCTCTTCCCACGCAGCACCAACTCCCCCGAACGCACCGGAAGCAGCCCGAACACCGTCTTGATCAGCGTCGACTTCCCCGCGCCGTTCGGGCCGATGATGCCCACGACCTCGCCCTCGGCCAGCGTCAGCGTGCACCCGTTGAGGATGTTCACCCCCGGGATGTACCCCGCCACCAGCTCATCGGCGACCAGCAGGTACTCCCCGTAGTCCCGCACCGGGCCCACGCCCGCGTGCTCCAGCACCTCCTCCCGGGCGTCCTGCAGCGCCGCGGCGCCCTCGGCGGCCGTCGCCGCCTCCGCCGCCTCCGCGGCCTTCCCGGTCCCCGGGGCCTCCGCGGCCTCTCCGGCGCCGCGCTCGACGTCGCCCATCAGGCCTCCTCCTCCGCGCCCCGCGCGGCCTCGCCGTCCCCGCCCGGCTCATCGTGCCGGGTCCCCAGATAGGCGTCGATCACCCGCTCATCGGAGCGGATGTCCTCCGGCCGCCCCTCCGCGATGACCCGCCCCTGCGCCAGCACCACGATCCAGTCGCTGATCCCCATGATCACGTCCATGTCGTGCTCGACGAAGAGCACCGTCATGCCCTCGTCCCGCAGCGCGGTGATATGCCCCAGCAGCGACTGCACCAGCGCCGGGTTCACCCCCGCCATCGGCTCGTCCAGCATCACCATCGACGGATCCACCATCAGCGAGCGCGCCATCTCCAGCAGCTTGCGCTGACCGCCGGACAGGCTCCCCGCCAGATCGTCCTTCTTCGCGTCCAGCTTGAACCGGCGCAGCAGGTCCATCGCCCGCTCCCGCTGAACCGCCTCCTGCCGCCGCCACGCCGGCGGGTACAGCGCCCCGAAGAAGCGCTCCCCCACCTGCCCCGGCGCCGCCAGCAGCATGTTGTCCAGCACCGTCAACCGGGTCAGCGCCTTGGTCAGCTGGAACGTGCGCACCATGCCCTGCCGGGCCACCCGGTGCCCGCCCAGCCCGTTCAGCCGGCGCCCCTCGAACGACCACTCGCCCGCATCCACCCGGTCGAACCCGGTCAGCAGGTTGAACAGCGTCGACTTGCCCGCGCCGTTCGGACCGATCAGCGCCGTGATCGTCCCCCGCTGCACCTCCAGGTGCTCCACGTCCACCGCGGTCAGCCCGCCGAACGAACGGCGCACCCCGCTCGCCTTCAGAATCGGATCCGGCTTCGGCACACCCGGCACCGGCTCCACACCGGCCATGCGGTCCGCGGCCCGCGCCGCACTCGCCTCACTTGACATTGACCAGCATCTCCTTGCGGTTGCCGATGAGCCCTTGCGGCCGGTACACGATCAGCAGCACCAGCGCCAACCCCACGAACGCGTGCCGCAGCGCACCGATGTCCCCGCCGTCCAGGAACGGCAGCGCACCGATCGTCAGCAGCGACCGCAGCGTCTCGTCGAACGCCGTCAGCAGGAACCACAGCACCATCGGGCCCAGCACCGCGCCGAACGTCCGCGCGGCACCGCCCAGCAGCAGCATCGCCCACAGGTAGAACGTCACCTGCGGCATGAACTGGTCCGGCGTGATGTTCTGCTGGTGGATCGCCAGCAGCGCGCCGGCCACACCGCCCAGCACACCCCCCAGCACCAGGCTCTGCATCTTGTAGACGAACACGTCCTTGCCCAGACTGCGGACCGCGTCCTCGTCCTCCCGGATGCCCTTGATCACCCTGCCCCACGGGCTGTGCATCAGCGCCCAGGTCAGCAGCAGCGCCACCGCCACCAGGGCCCACGCCACCAGCATCGTCCACAGCTGGTTCGCGCTGAACTCCACGCCCGCCACGCCGTACCGGCCCGACGGGATCGGGTTGGCCGCGATGAACCCGGCGGCCAGGCTCTGCCTCCCGTACACGCCACCGGTCAGCGGCCGCGCGAACTCCGCCCGGTACAGCAACCGGAGCGCCTCCGCCACCGCGATCGTCGAGATCGCCAGGTAGTCCGCCCGCAACCGCAGCGTCGGAATGCCCAGCAGCAGCGCCAGCACCGTCGCACACGCCACGCTCAGCAGCAGCGCCGCCCACAGCGACAGGCCGAACGTGCCCACGCCCACGCCCACGCCGTACGCGCCCACCAGCATGAAGCCCACCTGGCCGAAGTTGAGCAGCCCGGTGTAGCCGAAATGCATGTTCAGGCCGATCGCCGCCAGCACATAGATCGCCGCGATCGGGCCGATGGCCGTCGTCAGGGAGGTCGAGATGATGTTCCAGAAGTCCATCGCCGTATCTCCCCTAGCCCACTCGCTCGCGGCGGCCCAAGATGCCCTGCGGCCGGACCAGCAGCACCAGGATCATGATCCCCAGCGCCCAGACGTTCATCAGCTGCGGCGAGAACCACAGCGTGGACAGCATGGCCACCAGACCCACCACCAGGCCGCCGACCATCGCCCCGTACGCGGTGCCCAGACCGCCCAGGATCACCCCGGCGAACATCAGCAGCAGCAGGTGGAAGCCCATCTGCCAGTGCACCGTCTGGTTCAGCCCGTAGAAGACGCCGCCCAGGGCCGACAGCGCGCCGCCCAGCCCCCACACGTACAGCGTCACCCGGTCCACGTCGATCCCCGACGACTCGGCCAGGTCCCGGTTGTCGGCCACCGCCCGCATCGCCTTCCCGATCCGGGTGAACTGCAGCATGCTCGCCACCAGCACCAGCACGACCACCGACAGCAGCAGGATGGACAGGTCCCGCGGGGTGATCGACAGCGGCCCCAGCTCCAGCGGCTCCTGGATCCGGAACTGCTCGTACTTCTCCCGGCGGGCGCCGAAGAGCACCAGCAGCACATGGCGCAGGATCAGCGAGACGCCGATGGTCACGATGAACATCTGGATCAGCGCCACATGCCGCTTGCGCAGCGGGCGCCACAGGAAGCGCTCCAGGAACATGCCGAGCCCGCCGCCCAGCACCACCGCCAGGACCAGCCCCACCACCAGCGGGTTGAGCAGGAAGCCCAGGACCGGCACGTCCGCCACCGAATCGTGCAGCGACGAGAAGACCGTCATCGTGCTGAACATCATCGCCATGAAGGCGCCGAAGGTGACCATGTCGCCGTGGGCGAAGTTGATCATCTTCGTGGTGCCGAAGATCAGCGACAGCCCCACCGAGGAGATCGCGATGATCAGACCGAAGATCACGCCCGAGACGGCGAGCTGGACGAACTTGTCGCCGAACGAGGCCCCCGCGTCCACGCCGGGCACCTCCTCGGCGCCCTCGTCCCCGGCCGCACCGTCATCACCGGCGCCGGCGCCGCCCTCGGCGTCGTCCTCCGCGCTCGGCGAAGCCGACTCCTCTGCGGCCTCCTCCGGGGTCTGCAGCCGGAAGACCACCGTCCGCTGCTGGTCGGGCCGGACCTCGACCTCGAGCTCGCTGCCGGGCTTCTCCGGCACGACGTACTCGTCGGGGACCGACTCCTCATCCAGGACGACCCGGTAGTCGCCCGGACCGGGCAACTCGACTTCCCATCTTCCCTCAGAGTCGGTGGTCGCCTCACCGATCACCTCGTCGCCTTCCGTACCTTCGTAGACCGTGATCTCCAGGCCTTCGACGGTGGTGGGCTGACGAATCTGACCGTTGAGGTTCTCACCGCCCTGGGCGTCTGCCGCTGCCGCCCCTGGGATCACCATGAAAGCGGCGATCACGGCGAGCAGCACAGTCACGAGGCGTGTGCGCACGCGCGCTCCTTGCGCATCTGAGAACTGACGGTTCCAGACGGTTCGTCCGGAACCGGGAGGTATCCATCGGTGGCGCGAGTTTAGCCCGGTTTATCGGAGGCTTTCAGCATCGCTAATGCGACGTGATGCAACCGGTACCCCTTCGTGCGAATCCGTGACCGGATCGCAACACCCGTCGCCTCGGAAACCACCACACCCCTCTTGACCTGCACACTTCCAAAATGAGAGGAGGTCGGCCGCCCGCACGGCGGAGGCCGGGCGCGGCGCTCCGCCCGAGCGCACGGCTCCGCTCCGTACACGGATCCCCCGCACACAGGGCCGGCACAGGGCCCGCACGCAGAACGCCCCCGGCCGGAACCGGCCGGGGGCGTCGCGCGCAGCGGAGCGCCTTCGAGGGCGGGGCAGGGCGGAGCCCGGAGAGGGCCCGCCGCCCGCCGGGGGCTACCCCTCCTGCTCCAGGGTCTCGACCACGGTCTCGGCCACCTTGCGCATGGTCAGCCTGCGGTCCATGGAGTTCTTCTGGATCCAGCGGAAGGCCTCGGGCTCGCTCAGCCCGTGCCGGCTCTGCAGCAGGCCCTTGGCCCGCTCCACCAGCTTGCGCGTCTCCAGCCGGTCCTGCAGCCCGCTGACCTCGGCCTCCAGCGCGGACAGCTCGGCGTAGCGGCTGACCGCCATCTCGATGGCCGGCACCAGGTCGGTCTTGCTGAACGGCTTGACCAGATAGGCCATCGCCCCGGCGTCCCGCGCCCGCTCCACCAGGTCGCGCTGGGAGAACGCGGTCAGGATGACGACCGGAGCGATCCGCTCGGCCGCGATCCGCTCGGCCGCCGACAGGCCGTCCAGCACCGGCATCTTGATGTCGAGGATGACGAGGTCGGGTTTGAGCTCGCCGGCGAGCCGCACCGCGGTCTCACCGTCGCCCGCCTCCCCCACCACGGCATAGCCGTCCTCCTCAAGCATCTCCTTGAGGTCCAGCCGGATCAGGGCCTCGTCTTCCGCGATCACCACGCGGCTCTGCGTCGTCGTCACGGACACGAGGGTACCGAGAACGTGTAGACTCCGGGACGTCGGCTTGCTCTTCAGGGGCGGCCTCTCCAGACAAAACCGGACATCTAACACATCCGAGAAGATGTCAGGAAATAGAGCCGGAATGGCGGAATCGGCATACGCGATCGCCTCAAAAGCGATTGCCCTTTGGGCTTGTGGGTTCGAATCCCACTTCCGGCACCAGGCAAATTATCCACAGGGAACCCCGAGGCGCGTCAGCGCCTCTTATTTTTTTCCTGTGGATATCGAACGCGAGTTCGACTCAATGGGCGACCCTTGACCCATGTACCCCCGCGAAACCGTGGACGAAGCCCTCCTGCTGCACACCCTCGGTTGGACCGACCGAGAAGTCGCCACCGCACTCGGCGTCTCCATCCAATCCGTACGCCATTGGCGCACCGGCCGCCGGCGCGCCCCCGAGACCGAACTTCGTCGTGCGAACCGGACCACCTACTGCCCCATCTGCTCAAAAGCCGCCCTAGACCGGCCCGCCTACTCCTATCTGCTCGGGCTCTACCTGGGAGACGGCCACATCACCCGCCACCGGCGCGGTGTCCACTACCTCTCCGTCTTCTGCACCGACTCCTACCCCTCACTCATCCGCCAGTGCGAGGAGAGCATGGGGAAGGTCTTCCCGTGCACGCCTTTCCGTGTCCAGCGGGTGGGTTGCACCGAGGTGAAGGCCGCCTCGAAGCACTGGCCCTGCGTGTTCCCCCAACACGGCCCCGGCAAGAAGCACAGTCGGCGAATCCTCCTGGCCGAGTGGCAGGAAGAAATAGTGAACGAATATCCCCAGGGGCTCGCCCGCGGACTGTTCCATTCCGACGGCTGCCGGATCAACAACCGGGTCCGCCGGAAAGTCCGGGGCGAGTGGAAGTACTACGACTACCCCCGGTACTTCTTCAGCAACACCTCCCCCGACATCCACGTCATCCTCATCCGCTCCCTCGACCTCATCGGGGTCGAGTGGACCCTGCGCTGGCAGAAGCTGAAGAACGAGAAGCACCGCGACGCCGGCATCCTCTCCGTCGCCAAACGGGATTCCGTCGCTCTGCTCGACACCTTCATCGGGCCGAAAAGCTGATTGCGGAAGGCTCAGATCCCCCGGTGCTCCCGGCGGTCACATCACGGCTACAACCTGGGCACAACCCGTGAGTTTGGTCGCCACAAGGGCCTGAGGTCCCTGATCCTGGAATTGGAGGGGTGCCGCGGAACGACTTCGTCGGCCGCCGGTGCCCGGTGGCGAAGGGAGTGGACGGTGCTGACCGCGGTGGCCGGGATCGTCGGGGTGCTGGTGATCGGCGCCTGGGCGGTCGTGGCCTGGGGTTCCAAGCGGCGGCAGCCGTGGCTGATGGCCCCGCTGGCGCTGCTCGCGGTCGTTCTCGTGGTGCTGGGGCAGCCGGGTTGGGCCTTCCTGCCCATCGCGGCGCTGCTCGCCGGCTCCTTCGCCGAGCTGGTCATCGGCGCCCGGGAGGCGCCGACCCTGCGCACCAAGGACCCCGACGGGCCGCTGAGCACCGAGCGGTGGGCGGCCGCGGTGGCCGCGCCGTTCCGGGTCGCGGTGGCCGAGCCGTGGGACGTGGTGGTCCGGCCGCAGCTGCGCCGCCGGTACCGCAAGGTGCTGCAGGCCGAGTGGAACGTGACCGACCGGGCCGGGCTGCTCGCCGCCGTCGACCGGCTCTGGGCCGAGCTGCACGCCGGCCCCGCCGCCGACCTGGTGGTGGACCTGCGCACCGGGACGGCGCGCACCCGGGTGCCGGAGGGGGCTCCGGCGGGCGCCGCGGAGCAGCGGGTGCTGCTCACGCCCGAGCAGGTCGGGCGGATGCGCGAGGTGACCGGTGCCGACGACCGGGCCGAGACGGTGGTCATCGGCGCCTACGAGTGGTGGAAGTCGGCGCACCTGGTCCGGTTGGCGTGCGGGGGCGCGACGCTGGACTGGCTGAGCCAGGCCGAGACGCAGAACCTGCTCCGCCGGGTCGCCACGGATCTGCAGCGGCGCTATTCGGGCTGGCAGCAGCTGGCCGAGGCGTTCCATGCCGGGTACCTGCTGTGGCACGGCGGGGGGCCGGACGAGGACGTGGTGGACCGGGTGTGGACGGCGCTGGGGCTGCTGAACTCCGCGCCGGACAGCCCGTGGAACCTGCTGCCGTGGGACATGCCGCTGGAGCGGGCCCCTTATGAGGCGGCGCCGGGGTCGGCGGCGGAGTCGGCGGGGGCGAGTGACGGGCGCCAGGGCGGTGCCTCGCCCGGTCCGGAGGGGTCGGTGGGGGGTGCGCCGCAGGCGCGGCATCCCTGACCCGGGGCCGGTCGGCGGTCGCTGGAGGGCCGCCGGGGGCCAGGGAGCGGGCGGCGGGCGCGCTGGGCGCCCGTTGGCCGATCCGCCGCTCCCCGTGCCCCGCCCGGGGTCGCGCGGGGTCGCGCTTCCCGGGGTCGGGGCCGTTGGCCGGGGTGTCGGTGGGGCGGTGGCTGGTCGCCCCGTTCCGGTTCCCGTGCCGTGTCGGTGCCGTTCTTCGGCGGTTCCGGTTCAGCGGTTCCGCCGGCGGCGGGTCACTTCCCGTGCGTGATGGCGTCGCCGATGCGGTGCACGCGCAGGGAGTTGGTGGAGCCGGGGGTTCCGGGCGGGCTGCCGGCGACGACGACGACCTTGTCGCCCTTCTGGTAGATGCCCATGTCGAGGAGTTCGGTCTCGACCTGGCGGACCATTTCGTCGGTGTGGTCGACCCAGGGCACGCAGTAGGCGTCCACGCCCCACTGGAGGGAGAGGCGCCCCTTGGTGGTGCTCTGGGTGGTGAAGGCGATCAGCGGGATGGGCGACCGGTAGCGGGCCAGCCGGCGGGCGGTCTCGCCGGACATGGTGAAGGCGACCAGGGCCTTGGCGCCGACGGTGGCGCCGACCTCGGCCGCGGCGCGGGCGATGGCGCCGCCGGTGGTCTCGGGGACCCGGTTGAGGATGTGCGAGGCGCGCAGGGATTCCTGCTCTGCGGCGACGACGATGCGGTCCATGGTGCGGACGGTCTCGACCGGGTACTTGCCCACGCTGGTCTCGCCGGAGAGCATGACGGCGTCGGCGCCGTCGAGGACGGCGTTGGCGACGTCGGAGGTCTCGGCGCGGGTGGGCCGGGGTGCGCTGATCATGGATTCGAGCATCTGGGTGGCGACGATGACCGGTTTGGCCTTGTCGCGGCAGCGCTCGATGGCCCGCTTCTGCACCATCGGGACGTTCTCCAGGGGGAGTTCGACGCCGAGGTCGCCGCGGGCGACCATGACGCCGTCGAAGACCTCGATGATGTCCTGGAGCCGTTCGACGGCCTGGGGCTTCTCGATCTTGGCGATGAGGGGGACCCGGACCCCGGCCTCGTCCATGATGCGGTGGACCTCGTCGGCGTCGGCGGGGCTGCGCACGAAGGAGAGGGCGACCATGTCGACGCCCTGGGCGAGGGCCCAGCGCAGGTCGCGCTCGTCCTTGTCGGTGAGTGCGGGGACGCTGACGGCGACGCCGGGGAGGTTGAGTCCCTTGTGGTTGGAGACGGGACCGCCGATGACGACGCGGGTGTGCACGTCGGTTCCGGTGGTCTTGGTGCATTCGAGGACGACGCGGCCGTCGTCGATGAGGACGCGGTCGCCGGGGCGGACGTCTCCGGGGAGGCCCTTGTAGGTGGTGGACACCTTGCGGGCGTCGCCGGGGACTTCTTCGGTGGTGATGGTGAAGGGGTCGCCCGGGGTGAGGTCGACCGGGCCGTCGGCGAAGGTGCCGAGGCGGATCTTGGGGCCCTGCAGGTCGGCGAGGATGCCGACGTTGCGTCCTTTCTCCTTGGCCGCCGCGCGGACGTTCTCGTAGTTCGCGCGGTGGTCGTCGTGGGTTCCGTGGCTGAGGTTGAGCCGCGCCACATCGAGCCCTGCGTCGACGAGTTCGCGGAGGGTCTCCGGACTCGAGGTGGCAGGGCCGAGGGTCGCGACGATTTTCGCTCGACGTGTCACTCTTCCCACTCTAGAGCTTTTCGGGGCCGGAGTGGTCTAAACCAGGTTGCGAGTGGGCGTATGATCGGCGGCTTTCTCGCGATGTGGACGCGGCGGCGGGGGGAAGGGGCGGGGGCGTCCTGCTTCGGGGCGGTGCCGTGTGCGCGCGGAGGGGTTCGCCGGTCTCGGCGCTGTGGGGGTGTCAGGGCGCTCTGATTCCCCCGCAGCGCCGAGGTCGCCGGTTCAGGGTGTGTCGGTGCGGCCGGGGATGCGGCCGTAGGCGCGGAGGACGAGGAGGCGGCGGATGGTGGCCATGCCGCGCCAGTCGTCGCGGGCGCGCTCGGTCCAGTAGGGGCGGGCGGTGGGCCAGCCGCCGTCGGGTCGCTGGGTGCGTTCCAGGAGGTCGAGGTTGGCGTCGATCTCGGCGTCGGTGAACATGCGCCGGGCCAGGGAGTCGGGGCCGGGTGCGAGGTCGAGCGGCCTGCGGACGGCTCCGGGGCGGTCGGCGTCGAGTTCGATGGCGGCGCGGATCATGGGTGCGAGCCGGTCGGCTTCGGCGGCGGCGCGGGCCTGGTCGGGGACGTGGTGCAGGAAGGTGCACACGGCCATGGCCTCGTCGGGGTCGGTCCAGTGCAGGGCGGCGATGCGGGTCCAGCAGAAGGCGGTGGCGCGGTCCCTCCAGGGGCCGGTGACGTGGCCGCGGTGGAGGAGGCCGGCGATGGCGGCGGTGGGGCGGAGGGCGCCGCGGGGGCTGATGTCGGGGTCGCGCCATTGGGGGGCGGCTTCGGTGTAGCGGGCGCCGTGGGTGACGGGTGGTACGCCGCCGTCGCGTCCGGTGACGGAGGTGAGGTAGGTGGTGATGCCGGTGGCGGTGGCGGGTGGGACGGGGCCGAGTTCGAGGAGGTGGCGGAGGGCGTATTCGACGGCGAGCGGTTCGCTCCGGTGGCCGCGCAGGTCGGGGTAGAGGCCGTTGCCGTAGCCTCCGTCGATGTTGCGGTAGGCGTCCAGGGCGGTGCGGACGGGTTCGGTGGGGCCGGCGGCGAACAGGTGGTCGTAGCGGCGCCGGTCGAGGAGCCGGGCGGTGCGGCTGATGAAGTGCTCTGCGGCGTGTAATGCGTCGGCGGTGACCGTCTTCATGCCTCGGAATCTACGCCTGGGGGCCGCCCCGCAAACCTGACCGACTTGCACGCTATGCCGGTTTTTGCCACTTCTATAACCGGGCAAAGAGGATGAACGGCGACGAACGCCGCCGACAGATGCTCACGCATCCTTAACGCCCTCGGCGGTCCGGACGCCCCGCCCGCCTGCGGCGCGGCGCCGCCGGCGGGCCAGGACCGGCGCCCCGGCCCAGGAGAACAGGACCACCGCGGCGGCCGCGAGCCGGACCTCCATCAGGTGGGCCTCGGGGTAGACCACCCCGGTCAGGTAGTGGTCGACGAACCCGCCCGGCGGCAGGCCGCTCTCCCCCGCGCGCAGCCGCGCCCACTGCTCCACGTGGGTGAGCGGGCAGTCCCAGCCGATCACGATGATGCCCAGCCCGTAGCAGGCGGCCGCGGCGTGCGGCCACAGCGCGGCCGGCCACCGCCAGGCGAGGAACCCGCCGGCGACGACGTAGCCGAGGAAGGCGAAGTGCAGCACCATCGCGGCCTCGGCGAGCAGCCGGTAGCCCATACCCGGACGGTACCCCGGGAGGGGTGTCCCGCCCAGGGCCGCGGACGGCTCCGGCCGGGGCCTGCGGACGCGCCCCGCGCACCCGGGCCGGGCCGGCGGCCCCGGGGCGCGCCGCAGGAGCCCGCCGGTTCGGCCGGCGGCCCCTGGGAACGGCGCCGCCCGCCGACCCGGGGCGGGGCGCTCCGGGGCGGCGGGCGGTGCGGTCCGGTGCCGGCGTCCGGTCAGACCAGCGGGCGGGCGGTCGGCGGGATCGCGGTGGGCAGCGAGGACGGGGCCCCGGCGCCCAGGTAGCGGTCGACGCCGGCGGCCGCGGAGCGGCCCTCGGCGATGGCCCAGACGATGAGGGACTGGCCGCGCCCCATGTCGCCGGCGCAGAACACGCCCTCGACGCTGGTCGCGTACTCCTCGTCGCGCCGCACGTTGCCGCGGCCGTCGAACTCGACGCCCAGCTGCTCCAGCAGGCCCTCCTTCTGCGGCCCGGTGAAGCCCATGGCCAGGGTGACCAGGTCGGCGGGGATCTCCCGCTCGCTGCCGGGCACCGGCTCGAAGCCCTTGTCGGTCCGCTCGACGTCGACCAGCTTGAGCGCGCGCACCCGGCCGCTCTCGTCGCCGAGGAACTCCAGGGTGTTCACCGAGTAGACGCGCTTGCCGCCCTCCTCGTGGGCGCTGGTGACCTTGTACAGCGCCGGCATGGTCGGCCAGGGCTGGGAGCCGGGCCGCTTCGCCGGCGGCTTGGGCATGATCTCCAGCTGGGTGACGGAGGCGGCGCCCTGCCGGTGGGCGGTGCCGACGCAGTCGGCGCCGGTGTCGCCGCCGCCGATGACCACGACGTGCTTGCCCTGGGCGGTGATCGCCGGGGTGTCGGTGTCGCCCTCCTGCACCCTGTTGGCCTCGGGGAGGTAGTCCATGGCCTGGTGCACGCCGTCCAGTTCGCGGCCGGGGACGGGCAGGTCGCGGGTGACGGTGGCGCCGCCGGTGAGCACCACGGCGTCGTTGTTCGCGCGCAGTTCGCGGGCGGTGATGTCGGTGCCGATGTCCAGCCCGGTGCGGAACCGGGTGCCTTCGGCGGCCATCTGCGCCAGGCGCCGGTCGAGGTGGCGCTTCTCCATCTTGAACTCGGGGATGCCGTAGCGGAGCAGGCCGCCGATCCGGTCGGCGCGCTCGTAGACGGTGACGTCGTGGCCTGCGCGGGTGAGCTGCTGGGCGGCGGCGAGGCCGGCCGGGCCGGAGCCGATGACGGCGACCTTCTTTCCGGTGCGCACGGCGGGCGGCTGCGGGCGGACCCAGCCCTCCTCCCAGGCCCGGTCGATGATGGAGACCTCGACGTTCTTGATGGTCACGGCGGGCTGGTCGATGCCGAGCACGCACGCCGACTCGCACGGGGCGGGGCAGAGCCGCCCGGTGAACTCGGGGAAGTTGTTGGTGGCGTGCAGGCGCTCGATCGCCTCGCCCCAGTCGTGCCGGTAGACCAGGTCGTTCCATTCGGGGATGAGGTTCCCGAGCGGGCAGCCGTTGTGGCAGAACGGGATGCCGCAGTCCATGCAGCGGGACGCCTGCCTGGTGACGGTGGCGCGGTCGAAGTCCTCGTAGACCTCGCGCCAGTCGCTGATGCGGACGTCGACGGGTCGGTGGGCGGGCAGCTCCCGCTCGGTGATCTTGAGGAAGCCCTTGGGGTCGGCCATGTTCCTGAATCCCTCCTTTCGGCGCGGGCCCTATGCCTGGGCGGCGGCCATGACGGCCTGGTCGACGTCGGTCCCGTTCGCCTCGGCCTCGGCCTGGGCGGCCAGGACGCGCTTGTAGTCGCGCGGCATGACCTTGGTGAAGCGGGGCCAGGCGGCGGCGGGGTCGGCGAGCAGCCGGGCGGCGACGGCGGAGCCGGTCTGCTCGGCGTGCCGGGTGAGCACGTCGCGGAGGAATTCGCGGTCCTCGGCGTCGAGCGGGTCGAGGTCGACCATCTCGGGGTTGACCCGGTGCGGGTCGAGGTCGAGGACGTAGGCGATGCCGCCGGACATGCCGGCCGCGAAGTTGCGGCCGGTGCGGCCGAGGACGACGGCGCGGCCGCCGGTCATGTACTCGCAGCCGTGGTCGCCGACGCCTTCGGCGATGGCCAGTGCGCCGGAGTTGCGGACGCAGAACCGCTCGCCGACGATGCCGCGGAGGAACACCTCGCCGGAGGTGGCGCCGTAGGCGATGACGTTGCCGGCGATGATGTGCTCTTCGGCGGTGATCGGGGCCTGCTCGGGCGGGCGGACGGTGATCCGGCCGCCGGACAGGCCCTTGCCGACGTAGTCGTTGGCGTCGCCGACGAGGCGGAGTGTGACGCCGCGCGGGACGAACGCGCCGAACGACTGGCCGGCGGCGCCGGTGAAGGTGATGTCGATGGTGTCGTCGGGCAGGCCGTCGGCGCCGTGCCGCTTGGTCACCTCGTGGCCGAGCATGGTGCCGACGGTGCGGTTGACGTTGCGCACCGGCAGGTCCAGGGAGACCTTCTGGCCGTAGTCCAGGGCGCCTTCGCTGAGCTGGATCAGGGTGTTGTCCAGGGCCTTGGCCAGGCCGTGGTCCTGGGTGCGGCTCTGCTTGGCGTGGTCGCCCTCCCAGGGGTCGACCTTGTGCAGGACGGGGGCGAGGTCGAGCCCGGCGGCCTTCCAGTGGTCGACGGCGTCGGCGGTGTCGAGCAGCTCCACGGCGCCGATGGCCTCGTCCAGGCTGCGGAAGCCCAGGGCGGCGAGGTGTTCGCGGACCTCTTCGGCGATGAACTCGAAGAAGTTGACCACGAACTCGGCCTTGCCGGAGTAGCGCTTGCGCAGTTCGGGGTTCTGGGTGGCGACGCCGACCGGGCAGGTGTCCAGGTGGCAGACGCGCATCATGACGCAGCCGGAGACGACGAGCGGCGCGGTGGCGAAGCCGAACTCCTCGGCGCCGAGGAGGGCGGCGACGATGACGTCGCGGCCGGTCTTGAGCTGGCCGTCGGCCTGGACGGTGATGCGGTCGCGCAGCCCGTTGCGGAGCAGGGTCTGCTGGGTTTCGGCGAGGCCGAGCTCCCAGGGGGTGCCGGCGTGCTTGAGCGAGGTCAGCGGGGACGCGCCGGTGCCGCCGTCGTGGCCGGAGATGAGCACGACGTCGGCGTGGGCCTTGGAGACGCCGGCGGCGACGGTGCCCACGCCGGCCTCGGAGACCAGCTTGACGTGCACCCGGGCCTGCGGGTTGGCGTTCTTCAGGTCGTGGATGAGCTGGGCGAGGTCCTCGATGGAGTAGATGTCGTGGTGCGGCGGCGGCGAGATGAGGCCGACACCGGGGGTGGAGTGCCGGGTCTGGGCGACCCAGGGGTAGACCTTGTGGCCGGGCAGCTGGCCGCCTTCGCCGGGCTTGGCGCCCTGGGCCATCTTGATCTGGATGTCGTCGGCGTTGGTGAGGTAGTGCGAGGTGACGCCGAACCGGCCGGAGGCGACCTGCTTGATGGCACTGCGCCGGAGGTCGCCGTTGGGGTCGGGGGTGAAGCGGCGCGGGTCCTCGCCGCCTTCGCCGGTGTTGGACTTGCCGCCGAGGCGGTTCATCGCGACGGCGAGGGTCTCGTGGGCCTCGGCGGAGATGGAGCCGTAGGACATGGCGCCGGTGGAGAACCGCTTGACGATGGCGGAGACCGGTTCGACCTCGTCGATCGGGACGGGTTCGCGCACGCCCTCCCTGAGCCGGAACATTCCGCGCAGGGTCATCAGCTCGCCGGCGCGGCGGTCGACCTTGGAGGTGTACTCCTTGAAGATCTCGTAGCGCCGGGTGCGGGTGGAGTGCTGGAGCTTGAAGACGGTCTCGGGGTCGAACAGGTGCGGTTCGCCCTCGCGACGCCACTGGTATTCGCCGCCGACGGGCAGCCGGCGGTGGTCGGCCGGGTTGGCGGTGTGCGCGGCGGCGTGCCGGATCCGGACCTCTTCGGCGAGCACGTCGAAGCCGACGCCGCCGAGCCGGGAGGTGGTGCCGGTGAAGCAGTGGTCGATGACCTCGGGGCCGATGCCGACGGCCTCGAAGATCTGCGCGCCGGTGTAGGAGCTCACCGTGGACACGCCGATCTTGGACATGACCTTGAGGACGCCCTTGCCGTAGGCCTTGACGGTGTTGCGCACCGCGGTGTCGGCGTCGATGCCGCCGATGACGCCGCGTTCGGCGAGGTCGCGCACGGTGGACAGGGCCAGGTAGGGGTTGACGGCGGAGGCGCCGTAGCCGAGCAGGAGCGCCATGTGGTGGCATTCGCGGGCGTCGCCGGCCTCGGCGACCAGGCCGACCTGGTTGCGGGTCTTCTCCCGGACCAGGTGGTGGTGGACGGCGCCGGTGAGCATGAGCGAGGGCACCGGGGCGCGGCCGGGGCCGGAGCCGCGGTCGCTGAGGACCAGGATGCGGGCGCCGCCGGCGATGGCGCGGTCGGCTTCGGCGCAGATCTCGGCGAGGCGCCGGGAGAGCGCGGTACCGCCGCCGTCGGCCTCGTAGGTGCCGTTGAGGACGTGCACCCGGAAGGCGGGGTCGCCGCCGGGGGCGCCGGCGGCGCGGATCGCGGCGAGTTCGGCGTCGTCCAGGATCGGGGTGGGCAGCACGATCCGGCGGCAGTCCTCCGGGGTGCCGGCCAGGACGTTCTCCTCTGCGCCGAGGGCGACGCCGAGGCTGGTGACCAGCTCTTCGCGGATGGCGTCCAGCGGCGGGTTGGTGACCTGGGCGAAGCCCTGGGTGAAGTAGTCGAAGAGCTGCCGGGAGCGCTTGGAGAGCGCGGCGACCGGGGTGTCGGTGCCCATGGAGCCGATGGGTTCGGCGCCGGTGCGGGCCATCGGGGTGAGGATGATCCGGAGTTCTTCCTCGGTGTAGCCGAAGACCTGCTGGCCGCGGAGGAGGTCGTCGCCGGTGGCGGGTTCGGCCGGGGCGGCGGGCAGGTCGGCGAGGCGGACCACGCCCTGGGCGAGCCATTCGGCGTAGGGCTGCTCGGCGGCGAGTTCGGCCTTGACCTCTTCGTCTTCGACGATGCGCCCCTGGGCGGTGTCGACGACGAAGATGCGGCCGGGCTGCAGGCGGCCCTTGCGGACCACGGTGGCGGGGTCGATGTCGAGCACGCCGGCCTCGCTGGCGAGGACGACGAGGCCGTCGTCGATGACCCAGTAGCGGCCGGGGCGGAGCCCGTTGCGGTCCAGGACGGCGCCGACGAGGGTGCCGTCGGTGAAGGAGACGGAGGCGGGTCCGTCCCAGGGCTCCATGAGCATGGAGTGGAACTCGTAGAAGGCCCGCACCTGCGGGTCCATCTCGGTGTGGTTCTCCCAGGGCTCGGGGATCATCATCAGCACGGCGTGCGGCAGGGACCGCCCGCCGAGGTGGAGGAGTTCCAGGGCGGCGTCGAAGGACGCGGTGTCGGAGTCCTCGGGGTCGACGATCGGGAAGAGCCGGGACAGGTCGCCGGGGAGCACGTCGCTGGCGAGGGTGGCCTCGCGGGCCCGCATCATGTTGCGGTTGCCCTTGACGGTGTTGATCTCGCCGTTGTGCGCGACGTAGCGGAACGGGTGGGCCAGCGGCCAGGACGGGAAGGTGTTGGTGGAGAACCGGGAGTGGACCAGGGCCAGCGCGGAGGTGTAGCGCCGGTCGGACAGGTCGGGGAAGAACGGCTCCAGCTGCGGCGTGGTGAGCATGCCCTTGTAGGCGATGGTCCGCGGCGACAGGCTGGGGAAGTAGACGCCGGTCTCGTGCTCGGCGCGCTTGCGCACGCAGTAGGCGTACCGCTCCAGGTCGATGCCGGTGAGTCCGGCGGCGGGGCCGCCGGCGGCGCCGGTGAGGAACGGCTGGGCGAAGTGCGGCATGGCCTGGCGGGCGGCGGGGCCGCAGTAGCGCGGCTCCACCGGCAGGTCGCGCCAGCCGAGCACGGTCAGGCCCTCTTCGGCGGCGATGGCCTCGATGCGGGCGACGGCTGCGGCCCGGTCGGCCTCGCCGGTGGGCAGGAACGCGATGCCGGTGGCGTAGGCGCCCGCCTCGGGCAGGTCGAAGCCGGTGGTGGCGCGGTAGAGCTCGTCGGGGATCTGGGTGAGGATCCCGGCGCCGTCGCCGTCGTCGGGGTCGGCGCCGGAGGCGCCGCGGTGGTCCAGGTTGCGCAGGACGGTGAGGGCCTTGCCCACGGTGCCGTGGGTGCGCCGGCCGGTGAGGTCGGCGACGAAGCCGACACCGCAGGCGTCGTGCTCGAAGGAGCGGTCGTAGAGGCCCTGGTCGGAGCCGGGGCGGGTGGCCGCGTTGCGGGTGGGTTCCGCGTCCGTGCGGTCGAGCGGACGCTGCACCTGGCCAGCAGGCATCTACCCTCCATGTCGTCGTGCGTATGGGCTTCGGTGAAAGCGCATCCGGGACGACATTGGCCCTGCTGCGGTGTGTTCGGTTCGGTTGTGCCCGGCCGCGGTGCCGGGGCGGGCGGGCCGCCGCGGGCTCCGCTCGGTCCTGGGGGTGCACGTCCTCGTGGTGACCGTTGCGGAGCGCGCCTGTTCGGGCCCGCTCGGGTGGTTCAGGTTATACAACGTGGTCGGGGTGGTTCGCGAATCCCAGGTCTAGACCACGGGCCGCCACGGTGCGGCCCGGTTCGCTGCGCCGGTTCCCCGCCTCGGCAAGGATACGACGGTCGCCCCCTCCCGGTGGTACCGGGTTGGCGGAGGTGTTTCCAGCGGCCCGGGGGGTCAAACATCGACACACCGGGCGGGACCTTCTCGAGGCAGCGTAACAAGGCGTTGACGAGGGTGTTTCCGCCGGGTTCCGGTGGCCGCGGCGCGGCCGGCGCGGGCCGGGCCGCGGGCGGCGGGCCGGGCCGCGGGCGGCGGGCCGGGCCGCGGGCGGCGGGCCGGGCCGCACCGGGCGGTTCCGGCGGGGTCCGCGGCACCCCGCGGGGGCGGGCCGGCGGGCGGGGCCGCCGGGGCGCGGGTGGGGGATGTCACTCCGACGGGCCGGCCGGGCGGTGGCCCGGGCGCGGCGGCCGGGGGCGCCCGGGGTGGGAGGATCGTGGGGTGAGCGATCTTCCTTCCGACCTTTCCGCACTCCTGGACGAGCAGGGTGCCGATGCGGCCCTCATCCACCGCGTGCTCGGCGCGCTGGCGGGCGGGGAGCCGTGGAGCGCCCGGGAGCTGGTGCGGGCCACCGCGGTGCCGCACCGGCTGGTCGCGGCGGCGCTGGACGCGCTCGGCGGCGACCTGGAGCGGGGGGACGGCGGGCCCGAGGAGCGGGTGCGGCTGGCCCGGCCGGGCGGGTACGCGGGGTTCCGGGCGGCGGGCGGCCCGCCGGCCGATCCGGGTGAGGCGGCGGGCCGGTTCCCGCGGGCCGCCGAGGAGCTGCGGCGGCTGGTGGCCGAGGCGCCGCCGTCGCGGACCGAGCTGGACCATGTGGCGGCGACGCCGGGGACCGCGCTGCGGCGCGGAGCCTATCTGGCCGACCGGTTCGCGATGCCGGGGCGGCGGCTGCTGTGCGTCGGCGACCACGATCTGACGTCGCTGGCGGCGCTGCTGGTCTGCCCGGAGGCGGAGGCGGCCGTGGTGGACGTGGACGAGCGGATGCTGGAGTACATCGACGGCGCGGCGGCCCGGCTCGGTCTGGCGGTGCGGTGCCACTTCGCGGATCTGCGGGCGGGGCTGCCGGCGCCGGTGGCGGGCTGGGGGGACCTGGTCTTCACCGATCCGCCGTACACCCCGGAGGGGGTGGAGCTGTTCGTCCGGCGGGGCCTGGAGGGGATGGCCGATCCGCGGCGCGGCCGGGTGCTGGTGGCCTACGGGGCCAGTGGGACCACCCCGGGCCTGGTGGCCAGGACCCAGGCCCGGCTGGCCCGGTTGGACCTGGTGTTCGAGGCGGTGCTGCCGGACTTCAACCGCTACCTCGGCGCGGAGGCGATCGGCGCCGCCAGCGACCTGTACGTGCTGCGGCCGCTGTCGCGCACGGCGCCGGGCGGCGGCGCGGAGCAGGCCCGGATCTACAGCCAGGGCGGCAACGCCAAGGAGGCGGCGGGCGCGGTGGCGGCCGCGGGCGCGGCGGAGCTGCTCGGCGGGGGGACGGCGGTGGGCGAGTGGCCGGCCGCGGCGCTGCCCGAGGGGGCCCGCCGGGTGCGGTTGGCGACCTGGCTGGCGTCGCCGGTGCCGGCCGAGGACCCGGTGCTGCTGCTGACCGGCGGGTGGGAGGCGCTGCTGGGCCGCGCGCTGCTGGCCGGGGCGGGGCCGCGGGTCCGCGCGGTGGTGCCGTCGTCGGCGCCGGAGGTGCGCGACGCCGCCGGGCAGCGGGCGCTGCGCGCGCTGCTGGAGCCGCGGTTCCGGGTGCGGTTCCTCAAGGGCCGCCCGGGGCCCCGGGAGACGGTGGTGGAGGTGTCCGCCGCTCCCCTGCCGGAGGACGCCCCGGCGGCGGAGCGGCTGCTGGCCTACTGCCAGGAGCGGGCGCACGGCCCGCTCCCCCGCACGCTGCGCGAGGGGCTGATCGCGGTCACCGGCCGGGACGGCGCCCCGGTGAACAAGCGCACCGCCCGTTCCCTGGTGTCCGAGTGGGCGCCGTGGGCCCCGAACCACACCCTGCTCGACCTGCCCGGCCACCGCTTCGCCGAGCTGCGCGCGGCCGCAGAGGGGATGACCGCCGCGGCGGCGGAGCACTCGGCGGAGGGCTGATCCGCCGCTCAGATCCTCGATGGAGGGTTTTCCCCGGACACGGAGCCCCGGCCTTCCCCGGCCCCGGCCCCGCACCACGGCGCTACCTCGTTGAGCTCAGGGTTGTCGTGTCGAGGCTCCGCCCGCCACCGCCCACCCTTGCCGCTGTCACGATGACGTTGAGCTCAACGAGGTAGCGCCGTGGTGCGGGTAGCGCTGTGAACGAGGTGGCGATGTGCCGGGCGGCCGGGGCGGGGCCCCGGCCGCGGGTCAGCCGGCGGGCTGCTCGGTCCCGGGGGCGGTCTCCGCGCCCGCACCGGCTCCGGTTCCGCCGGCTCCCGCACCGGTCCCGGTGTCCGTACCGGTTCCGGCTCCGGCTCCTGTGTCGGTGCCGGTTCCGGTGCCCGCGCCGGTCCCGGCGCCGCCTTCGGTGCCGGTCTGGCCGCCGCCCTGGAACTCCATGTTGCTCTCCACCTCGCCCAGGCGGCGGTAGAGCGGGTCCTTGAAGGAGTTGAGGGCGATCAGCGGCGAGGTGAGGTCCTGGTGCTCGGCCGGGTCCTCGGAGGACTTGTCCTGGGCCCAGGCCACCATCAGGTAGTGGCCGTTGACCGAGGCCTCCGCCCGGCTGTAGCCGGTGCCGAGCCGGGTGAGCGGGTCCTCGCCGCCCGGGTTGGCGATGAACCCGGGGCCCTTGTCCTCCAGGCTCTTCGGCTGCTCCAGGGCTTCGGCGACGGCCTGGGCCGCCTCGGCGTCGCGCAGGTTGAACAGGGCCGCCACCCCGACGTAGTCCTCGGAGTCGTAGGCGGCCCGGGCGGCCTGGGTGCAGCCGGCGTCGGAGAGCGCGGCGGCGGCCTCGTCGCCCCAGACCGCGGCCGAGCAGTCGTCCTCCAGGGACTTGGCCTTGAGGGTGAAGGTGATGCCCTGGCTCTCGATCTCCTCGTTGTCCCGCTCGAACATCTCGCCTTCGGCGAGCGGGCGGGAGTCCACCTCCTGGTCGGCGAGGACCTCGCTCATCCGCTCGGACTCGTAGACGATGGTGTAGGAGGAGGGGCGGGCGTCCGCGGGGGCCTGGGGCCCCGAGGAGGTGAACTGGAGGACGAGCACGACGGCCAGCGCGACCACGGCCAGGCCGAGGGCGCCGAGCAGGATCGGCAGGGCCTTGCCCCGCTTCTTTTTACCGCCGTCCTCCGTGCCGCTCCGGTCTGGCCTGCGGCGGGAGCCCGCCGAGCGCCGACCGGGCGCCGGGGAGCCCTCGGCCTCGTCGGTTTTCCTCCGCCGGCCGCCCTTCCGGGGGGCCGCGCCTGACGAATCAGAAGAAGACACCGGAACCTCTCGGTCGCTGAATCGGGATGCTCACGTGGACCACCGGGGCGCAGGCGTCCCTCGGGCCCCGGCGGGTGAATCCTAGCCGGAACCGCGGAACGGGCGGCCCCGCGGTTCACTCGCCTCCGTCGTCCTTGGCGCGGCTGACTTCCTCGTAGACCCAGACCGCGGCGTCCATCGCGACGACGCCCGCGGTGGCCATGGAGGTGTCCTTGTCGGGCTCCTCGCCGTTGGTGCGGGCGACCCAGAAGACCGCCAGGTAGTGGCCCATGACCTGGACGGAGGCCTGACTGTAGCCCTCGTGCAGGCCCTTGGTGTCCTCCTGCATCGGCACCAGGAAGCCGGGGTCGGACTCCAGGTTGCGCGGGTCGAGCGCCTCGGCCACGGCGGCGGAGGAGTCGGCGTCGGCGAGGTCGAACAGGGTGAACTGCGCCACGTAGTCGCCCTTCTCGTCCTGGTAGACGCCGCGGGCGGCGGAGGTGCAGCCGCCGTCGACCAGGGCCTGGCCGAGGTCCTCGCCCCAGACCCACTGGGTGCAGGTGTCGGTGGCCTCGGAGTCCTCCAGGGCGAAGGTGAAGTCGTCCTTCTCCAGCTTCTCCGCGTCGCCGCCGAAGATCTTCTCCGCGTCCAGGGGCGGCGCGTCCTCGGCCCGGGTGGCGATGGGGTCGAAGATCTCCTGCCCCTCGGTGGAGCCCTGGTAGACGGTGGGCAGCAGGGTGGAGTGGCCGTCTTCGGGCATCTCCAGCCTGGGCTTGTCGCCGCTGCCGATGGGCGTGTCGGAGACGAGCAGGTAGGCGAGGAGGCCCAGCAGGGCGACCAGGGCCACGCCGAAGAGGCCGAGCAGGATGCCCAGGACGACCGTGCCGCGCTTGCGGACGCTCTGCTCGGCGAGGTTGTTGACCACCTGGTTGGGGCGGTCGCCGAGGACGCTCACCTTGCGCAGGGCGGAGGCGGAGAACCGGGAGACGGGGTCGGCGGCGGCGGGTGCGGCCGCGGCGCGGCGGCCGCGGCGCGGGGCGCCGCCGGCGCTCTTGCCGCGCTTCTGCTCCCGCTTCCGGCGCTTCTTCTCGGCGCGCTTCTCGGCCTTGGAGAGCGGCGCCGCCTCGGCGGGGGCGCCGTCCTCCTCCGGTTCACCGTCGTAGGGCCCGTCATAGGGGCCGTCGTCGTAGGACCCGTCGTAGGGCCCGTCGTCGTAGGACCCCTCGTAGGAGCCGCCGTAGGGCTCTTCGGCGGGGCGTTCCGGGTAGGAGTCCGGGTAGGGCTCCCCGCCGCGGGGGTCACCGCCGTGGCCGCGCTCCTCGTCCTCCTGGTAGGCGACGCCGGCGGCGGGGGCCGCGTCGCGGTGGCGCCGGCCGCGGCTCGCCCGGCGGCGCCCCGCTCGTCCCGCGGAGTCGGATCTGCTCACCTGGGTTCTCACTCATCCTCGTCGGCGCCGCCGCGTCCCCCCGCGTCCTGTCCGCGGCGGCGCCGGCGCCTATTCGTCGCGTTCGGTTCCGGGAGCCTTGGCGGCGGCCCCGTTCGCGGTGGTCTCCGCGTCCTCGGTGCCGCTCTCCGCGCTCTCGGCGCCCTTCGCCCCGTCGGGCTCCTCCTCGGGGTCCTCCCCGTCGGCGGAGGAGCGCTCCTCACCGGGGGCCCGGCCCTCGTCGGGGTCTCGGCCCTCGGTGCTCTCCTCCCCGGTGGAGGAACGCTCGCCGTCCCGGTTCGAGTCCCCGGAGGGGGGCCCGGTCCGGTCCGGGGCGTCCGTTTCCGGTTCCGGGGCCGCGTCGCCGCTGTCCCGGCCGCCGGAGGCGGGGTCGGTGTCGAACACCTGGGTGCCCGCCTCCCTGCCGACGGGGACGACCCGGGTGGAGAACCGGTCCAGCCGCTGCCCGGCCCACACGAAGTAGGCCAGTGCCAGCAGGAAGACCAGGATCGACGTCCAGTTGTTCAGGCGCAGGCCGAGGATGTCGTGGGCCGGGTCCACCCGGAGGTATTCGATCCAGAACCGCCCCACACAGTAGCCCATGACGTACACCGCGAAGAGCCGCCCGCCGCCCAGCCGGTCGGTGTAGCGCCGGCCCAGCCAGGCGAGCAGGCCCGCCAGTGCGAGGCACCACAGCGACTCGTAGAGGAAGGTGGGGTGGTAGGTGGTCGCGCCGGGGATGTAGCCGGCCGGGATGCCGTTGTCGGTGGAGACGTGCAGCGCCCAGGGCAGGTCGGTGGGGGCGCCGAACAGCTCCTGGTTGAAGTAGTTGCCCCAGCGGCCGAAGGCCTGGGCCAGCGGGAGGGCCGGCGCGATGGCGAAGGACAGCTTGGACATGGACAGGCCGCGCTGCCGGGCGACCAGCCACACGCCGAGTGCGCCGAGCGGGACGGCGCCCCAGATGCCGAGGCCGCCCTCCCAGATGAACAGGGCGCGGATCGGTTCCCGGCCCTCGCCGAAGTAGAGCTGGTAGTCGGTGATGACGTGGTAGATCCGGCCGCCGATGAGGCCGAGGATGACGGCGGGCACCGCCAGGTCCATGATGGTGCCCTTCTCGCCTCCCATCGCGGCCCAGCGGCGCTCGCTCCAGGCGACGGCGGCGATGACGCCCGCCAGGATGCACAGCGCGTAGAAGTGGATGGTGAGGGGGCCGATCTCGATGCCGCTCATCGGCGGGCTGGGGATCGCCGCGAGGGTGCGGCCGGCCCCGGCCGCCCCCTCGGCGGCCGCCTGGGGCAGGGTGGTCACTGGGGTGGTCATCTCTGCTGGCTATTCCTTGGCCTCGGGGGATGCGGATGCGTCCTCGTTCTCGTCCTCGGCGGCGTCGCCGTCCTTCTTCCCGCCGCCGTCGCCGTCCTCTTCGGCCTCGGCCCCGTCGCCGCTCTCCAGCGGCTCGCTCTGCACCTCGCCGGGGCCGGCCGCGGCGACGGCGTCGCGCAGGCCGGAGGCGGAGTACATCTCGTCGCCCATCTTCTGGCCGTTGAGGTAGACGGTGGGGGTGCCGCTGAACGCCTGGGCCCCGGAGTAGCGGGCGTTGACGTCGGTGGTGGCCTGGAGGACCTGCTGGACGTAGGTGTCGTCCAGGAAGGAGGAGTCGTGGCCGTTCTCGTCGCCCCAGGCGATGAGGTCGGTGACGGGCATGGCGCCGATCTGCTGGTCGGACATCTGCTGCTGGGCGTCCTGGACCAGGGCGGGCGCGTACTCCTTGGCGAACCGCTCGGCGACGGCGGCCTCGGCGTCGACCCGCTCGGCGAAGGCGGGGTCGGTGATGCCGGCCTCCTCGCCCCACTTCTTGAGGTCCTCGACCGCGAAGCCGGGCCTGCCCTCGACCGGCTGGTTCTCGAAGAGGATGTCGTTGTACTCGACGTACTTGCCGGCGTCGGCCGCGGCCCGGGCGGCGGCGGCGCCGCGCAGCGAGTTGGTGCTGATCGGGTCGGGCTGGAGGGCGAAGATGCTCACCGGCCGGTAGTGCACCACGGCCTCGCCCGCGGCGGCCATCTGCTGCAGGGTGGAGCCGCTCGCGGTCTCGAACTGCTTGCAGGCCGGGCACTGGAAGTCGGCGTAGACCTCGACGACCGGGGCCTGGGCCCCCTCCTTGGCCAGCACCACGCTGCCGTCCTGCTGGAGGGTCTGCGGGGGCAGGGCGATCTCGGTGTCCCCGCCGTCCCGGTCGGAGGCGAACCAGAAGTAGCCGCCGCCCAGGATCAGCGCGACGACGACCACCGCCGCGCCGATGACCAGGATCTTGTTCCGCTTGCGCTTGCGCTCCTCCGCGAGCCGCTGCTGTTTGATCCGTTCGCGGGCCTCGCGCCGCGCCGCCTTGCTCATCAGCCGTTCACCGTTCTACGTCGGGTTCGATGCCGGCCCCGCGGCCGCGGGGCGCCGTGTGGGTGTGCTCGCTGCCCGGGGCCCGTGCGGGCGCGGCCGGGCCGCCGGTCCGCTCAGCGGTAGAGTCCGGCGAACCGGTCGAGGGAGAGCGGCGAGCGCGGCCAGACCATGACGATACCGGCTAGGGCGAGGAAGCCGATATCGCGTGCGATGTCGACGCCGTAGGCGGTCTCCCCGGGGGCGACCGGGCCGCCGGTGCCGAAGCACCCGCAGTCGATGTTGAGGCCGCGGGCCCAGGCCGAGACGATGCCGGCGATGAAGACCAGCATGAGCAGGCCGGTGGCGGCGCCGGCGTACCTGGTGGCCAGGCCGACCAGGAGGAGCAGCGCCAGGGCGAACTCCAGCAGCGGCAGGGTGATGCCGATGAACTCGTTGACCGGGTCGGGGAAGAGGTCGTAGGCCTCGACGGACTGGATGGAGAGCGCGACCGGCAGTTTGGAGTAGGCCGCGTAGCCGAGGATGCCGGCCAGGGCGACGCGGGCGGCGAGGGTGACCCAGGGCTGGACGGCCGCCCAGCGCGACCGCGGGGCGGGGGCGTCCCCGGCGGGGCCGCCGGGCGCTGTCTCGGTCGTGTTATCGGTGGAGTCCATGTCAACTTCCCTGAGGGCGGACTGTGCTCGGCGGCCGGCGGCGGGCCGCCGGGCCGGGGGTCGAAGCGGAGCCTACTTTATGTGACCGCGCCGCGACCCCCGGTCCCGCCGGCCTGTGCACGGCGGTTCGGGCCGCGCTCCGGCCGGCCCGTCGCGCCTCCGGTGCGCCGCGGCGTCTCGAACCTTAGCGCCACCGGCCGCCCGGAGCATTCCTCTTCCCAGGAAGAAAACGACTATCTTACCCGATTCTCACCGGGGGTCCGCCTTCTCCGCCGACCGGATCCCCTCGGCGAGCTCTTCGGCGAAGGAGCGGACCGCCGCGCAGGCCGCGTCCAGGTCCGGGGCGTCCAGGACCCGCTTGCAGAACCCGGCGCCGACGATGACCCCGTCGGCGTAGCCGGCCACCTCGGCGGCCTGCGCCCCGGTGGAGATGCCCAGGCCCACGCAGACCGGCAGGCCGGTGCCGCCGATCGCCTCGCGGGTGCGCAGCACCAGCTTCTCCGCGGTGCCCGCGACCTGCTCCCGGGTGCCGGTGACCCCCATCAGCGAGGCGGCGTAGACGAAGCCGCCGGAGGCGGCGGTGGTCAGCCGCAGCCGCTCGTCGGTGGAGGAGGGCGCGACCAGGAAGATCCGGTCCAGGCCGTGCGCGTCGGTGGCCGCGGTCCACTCCCCCGCCTCCTCGGGGAGCAGGTCGGGGGTGATGACGCCGGACCCGCCGGCGGCGGCCAGGTCGGCGGCGAACCGGTCCGCGCCGTACCGCTCGATCGGGTTCCAGTAGGACATCACCAGCGCCGCGGCGCCGGTGTCGGCGGTGGCCCGGACCACGCGCAGCACGTCGGCCGGGGTGGTCCCGGCGGCCAGCGCGGTGTCCGCGGCGCGCTGGATGGTGGGGCCGTCCATCATCGGGTCGGAGTAGGGCAGCCCGACCTCGACCACGTCGCAGCCGCCCTCCACCATGGCGCGGATGATCCGCACCGAGGAGTCCGGGTCGGGGAAGCCGGCGGGGAGGTAGCCGATCAGCGCGGCGCGCCCGGCCGCGCGGGTCTCGGCCAGCCTGGTCTGCAGTGCGGTGGTCACGCCTGTCCCTCCTCGTCCACGAGGCCGAAGTAGGCGGCCGCGGTGTCCACGTCCTTGTCGCCGCGCCCGGAGAGGTTCACCAGGATCACGGCGTCGGGGCCGAGCCTCTCGCCGAGCCGGCGCGCGCCGGCCAGGGCGTGCGCGCTCTCGATCGCCGGGATGATGCCCTCGGTGCGGCAGAGCAGCCGGAAGGCCTCCATCGCCTCGGCGTCGGTGACCGGCTCGTAGCGGGCCCGGCCGGTGTCGGCGAGGTGGGCGTGCTCGGGGCCGACGGCGGGATAGTCCAGTCCGGCGGAGATGGAGTGGCTGGGCAGGGTCTGGCCGTGCTCGTCCTGCAGGACGTAGGTGCGGGCGCCGTGGAACACGCCGGGGGATCCGGCGGTGATGGAGGCGGCGGTGCGGCCGGTCTCGGCCCCGTCGCCGCCGGCCTCGAAGCCGTACAGCGCCACGTCGGCGTCGGGGATGAAGGCGGCGAAGATCGCCATCGCGTTGGAGCCGCCGCCCACGCAGGCCGCGACCGCGTCGGGGAGCCGGCCGGTGCGCTGGAGGACCTGCTCGCGGGCCTCGGCGCCGACCACGAAGTGCAGGTCGCGGACGAGCGCCGGGAAGGGGTGCGGTCCGGCGACGGTGCCGAACAGGTAGTGCGTGCGGTCGACGTTGGCCACCCAGTCGCGGAACGCCTCGTTGATCGCGTCCTTGAGGGTGCGGCTGCCGATGGTGACCGGGACGACCTCGGCGCCGAGCATGCGCATCCGGGCGACGTTGAGCGCCTGCCGGCGGGTGTCCTCCTCGCCCATGTAGATGACGCACTCCAGGCCGAGCAGGGCGCAGGCGGTGGCGGTGGCCACGCCGTGCTGCCCGGCGCCGGTCTCGGCGATCACCCGGGTCTTGCCCATCCGCTTGGTGAGCAGCGCCTGGCCCAGCACGTTGTTGATCTTGTGCGAGCCGGTGTGGTTGAGGTCCTCGCGCTTGAGCAGGATGCGGGCGCCGCCGGCGTGCTCGGCGAAGTTGCGGGCCTCGGTGAGCGGGCTGGGCCGCCCGGTGTAGTCGCGCAGCAGGTCGGCGAGCTCCTGCTGGAAGGCGGCGTCGGCGCGGGCCTTCTCCCAGGCCTCGGCGACCTCGTCCAGGGCGGCGACGAGCGCCTCGGGGGCGAAGCGGCCGCCGTAGCGGCCGAAGTGCCCGAGGGCGTCGGGCTGCGCCGGCGCCGCCTCGGGGCGGTCGGATGCGGTTGTCATGTCGTTCTCCTGGCCGGGTCGGCCCGGCCGAGCCGTGTTCCTGTCGTGGGCGGATCGGTGGCGGGAGGCCGCGGGCGCGGACTCCCTAGGGCCATCGCCTGCGCCGGCCCCACCCCGCCCGCTCCGGCGGCCGCATCGGTTCCTCCACCCGCCTCAGCGCCGGTCCCGCAGCGCCGGGTGCGCGCCCGCGGTGACCAGGTCGGCGACGGCGGTGCGCGGATGGCGCCCGATGACCAGGCTCTCACCCACGAGGACCGCGTCGGCGCCGGAGCCGGCGTAGGCGAGCAGGTCGTGCGGGCCGCGCACGCCGGACTCGGCGATCTTGACCGCGGAGTCGGGGATGGCGGGGGCGACCCGGGCGAAGGTGCCCCGGTCGACCTTGAGGGTGGTCAGGTCGCGGGCGTTGACGCCGATGACGGTGGCGCCGGCGGCCACCGCGCGCTCCACCTCGGCCTCGGTGTGCACCTCGACCAGCGGGGTCAGGCCGAGCGATTCGGCGCGCTCCACCAGCGAGACGAGGGCGTCCTGCTCCAGGGCGGCGACGATGAGCAGCACGGCGTCGGCGCCGTGCACCAGCGCCTCCCAGAGCTGGTAGGAGCTGACCACGAAGTCCTTGCGGAGCAGCGGGGTGGGGACGGCGGCGCGCACCGCGGCCAGGTCCTCCAGGCTGCCGGCGAACCGGCGGCGCTCGGTCAGCACGCTGATCAGGGCGGCGCCGCCGTCGGCGTAGTCGCGGGCGAGCGCCGCCGGGTCGGCGATGGCGGACAGGGCGCCCTTGGACGGGCTGGCCCGCTTCACCTCGGCGATGACCTGGACGCCGGGGCGACGCAGGGCCGCGGCGACGTCCTGCGGCCGGGGGACGGACTCCGCCTTCTCCTTCAGGCTCTCCAGCGGCGTGGCCGCCTGCCGTGCGGCGAGGTCTTCGCGCACCCCGTCGAGGATCTCGTCGAGCACGCTCACGTGGGCCTGCCCCCTCCAGGTAGTCGTGGTCGCGGCGCCGGTGCGCCCTGCCGCCCGCGGCTCAGGGCGGTCGCGGGGCGCTCGCGCAGGCCGGTCGGCGCCGGGCTGCAGCGGAGTCCCCGGTTGCGTCCGATCGTATCCACCCCGGGCCGCGGGGCGGCCACCGCCCTGCGGTTCCGCGGCCGGGTTCCGCGGCCGCCCGGCCCGCGTTCCTAGCCGGACAGGGGCGAAACGGCCGGTTCTCCGCCGGGCGCGAGGAAGAGCCCGATCGGGGTGTTGCGCAGGACCCAGAAGGCGATGATCCCGATGAGCAGGAACCAGAGCCAGGCCGCGTTGAGGATGCGGCGCCCGCGGGTCCACGGCCGGGGCGGCCGGGTGCTCGGGCGGAAGGAGCGGTAGAGCCAGGTGGCGTAGTGGTAGAGCAGGTAGGGCAGCATCGCGACGAGGAAGACGTTCATCTCCAGGGCGCCGGCGATGTCGAAGTTGCTCAGCGCGTGCACGGCGCGCATGGTGCCGCAGCCGGGGCACCAGGTCCCGGTGATGGTGAGCCAGGGGCAGGTGGGGTAGTGGCCCGGCTCGTTGGGGTCGACGAAGTGCACCATGACCGTCCCGGCCAGGCCGGCGGCGCCGAGCAGGATCGGCCAGGTGCCGGGGTGCACCCGGCCGATGAGCGCCCGGGTGCGCGAGAACGGCGCCGCGGGGGCGTCCTGCCGGGGGTGCTGTTCGGTTCTGTTCGCCGTCTCTTCCACGGCCTCCACCTTAGGTCAGGGTCTCGGGTCCGGGGGGCCGGGGCGGGCCGCGGCGCCGGAGCGGGAAAGCATGCGGCGCCGCACACCGGGTGTGCGGCGCCGCGTCGACCGGGCGCGGTTCCCGATCAGTAGTTCTCCAGCTCCTCGAGGTCCTGCTCGAGGTCCTCGTTGAGCTGGTCGAGGTCCTCGTTCATCTGGTCGAGGTCCTCGGTGTCGTACTCGCTGTAGTCGCCGTAGCTCTCCTCGATCTCCTGGAGGTCCTGGTTGGCCTCCTCGACCGCGGCGGCCGCGAGGAACATGTTGACCACGGTGATGATGCCGCTGATGACCAGGGAGATGCTGCCCAGGATGAAGGCGATGTTGCGGAACTTCTTCGCCTTGTCCGCGGACTCCTGGGCGCCCTGGTAGTCGCCCTGGTTCCACTGGCTGTCGATCTTCAGCTGGAAGATCAGCGCCGGGATGCCCAGCGGCCAGCAGCAGAGCAGGGAGAAGATGACACCGGCGATGCCCACGTCGGGCTTCTCGCCCATCGGCTGGCCGCCGGGCGGGGGGCCGTAGCCGCCGCCGGGGGGAGGTCCGGGGGGGCCGGGGGGAGGTCCGTAGCTCATGGGAGCGTGCAACTTTCTGAAGACGGCAATGAAAGAGCGCGGCGCCGCACAGCGGCGGGGGCGGCTCGGGAGCCAGCGGTTTTCAGGGCCGGGGGCGGCTCGCCTCAATGCGCCGCAGAACGGACAGCATCATGCCAGATATGCGGCCGTCTGCGTGCATCCTCGTGCTCTCGGCACGAAAAAACCGCGTCGCAGACCGTTCTGACGCTCTGCGGCGCGGTTCGGTTCCGCCTTTTTCCGGACGATCCCGGCGGGGTCTCCGGGCGGCGTCCGGGGCGGCCCGGAGGCTACTTGGCTCCGGCCGGGGCGGGCTCGCCCTTCTTCTCGGCGCCGGCCTCGGTGGAAGAGGCGCGGGAGGCCTCCCACTCCTCGCGGGTCGGCGGGACCGGGCGGGGCTCCTTGCGGCCGAGGCCGGCCTTCTTCATCACGCCGGCGATCACGGCGAGGACGACGCTGGCCCCCAGCGCGATGCCGGTCCAGGTGGCCATGTCCCCGCCGATCATGATGCCCACGGCCGCAACGGACCAGGCCACGATCCAGGAGATGGTGAGGAACCACGCGGCGACGGTGTTGCCGTGGTCCTCGTGCTCCTCGTGGTGTGCGTCGGCCATCAGGGCTCCTTCTGTGCTGCCTGGGCGCCCGTGACGCGGGCGCGGTCGTGCTCTGCTGTTTCAGGGTCGGTGGGCCCCCGGCCGGCGGCGGGTCCGGCCGCTCCGGGCGCGGGGTCCAGGGTGGGGTCGTCGCCGCCGTCGAGCGACTTCCACAGGTCCGCGGGGTCGGCCGGGCCGCTGCGCGGCCCCCTCTCGGGGGCGCTGTGGCGATCGTACCTGCTGCTCATTCCGGGCCATGACGGGCCCCGCAGCGCGGTCGCGGCGCCCGCGGCGGCGAGCAGCGCGGCGCCGGCCGCCGCCACCGCGGGCCAGGTCCACAGCGGGTGCGGGGCCGCGGCGTCGCCGGCGGCCGCGGCCTGCTCGGCGACGGCGGCGGCGAGCCGGCCGGGGCGGGTCGCGGTCCACAGCACGGCCAGCGCGGAGCCGCCGAAGAGCGCCATGAGCGCACCGACGGCGATCCGGGCGCGCCCGGCGGTGGCGGCGACCGCGGCGAGCGCGGCCAGCCCGGCCCAGCCCAGGGCCGCGGCGGCCGGGGCCAGCCCGGTTCCGGTGAGGCGGACGGGGACGTCGGCGACCGGCCCGGGCATGGCGACGGTGCCCTCGGCCCAGGTCTGCCCGGTGGCGGCGATCAGGCCGGCCGCGCCGGCGGCCGCGGCGAGCACGGTGACCGCGTACTCGCGCCGGGGCGCGCGGGCCGCCCCGGTCACCGCGGCCCCCCGGGGCCGTCCAGCGGCAGCGGGTCGGCGTCGAAGCAGGTCCGGTCGCCGGTGTGGCAGGCGCCGCCGGCCTGGTCGACCTTGACCAGCAGGGTGTCCCCGTCGCAGTCGAGGGCGACGGAGACGACCCGCTGCACGTTTCCGGAGGTGGCGCCCTTGACCCAGTACTCGCCGCGGCTGCGGGACCAGTAGGTGCCGGCGCGGGTGCGCAGGGTGCGGGCGAGGGCCTCGTCGTCCATCCAGGCCAGCATCAGCACCTCGCCGGTGTCGTGCTGCTGGACCACGGCCGGCACGAGGCCGTCGGGGTTGCGCTTGAGGCGGGCGGCGATGCCGGGGTCCAGCCCGGTGCCGCTCGCCGCTTCCTCGGTGGGTGGGCGGCCGCTCATGGTCACAGCCTATGGCCGCTCTCCGGCGGCGTTCCGCCGGGTCGCCCCCCCGCGCGCGGGCGGGGGCGGTGAGAATGGCCATAGCCGGCGCGGGGCCCGGGTGCGGCGGGCGTCGGCGCCGGTCCGCCGGGCTGAGTATCGTCGGGTCGATGCCGCCGCCCGACGAAGGAGTTCCGTGACCGCCCAGCTGCTCTCCGCCGATCTCGCGGGCAAGCCCGCCGCGCTGAACGCGCTCGCCGACCGCCTGGAGCGCCACGACCCGTTCGCGGCGCTGCCGGCCCTGGTGGAGGACGAGCCCGCGGGGATCCTGCTGCTGGGCACCGGTTCGGCGCGCCAGGCGTGCGCCGCGGCGGCGTTCCGGATGCGCCTGGCCGGGCTGGGCGCGGTGGCGGAGTTCCCCTCGGCCGAGGCGGCCCTGCCGCCGGGCCCGGCGACGCTGGTGGTGGCGGTGGACGTCGGCGGGGGGCGGCGGGAGCTGTGCACCGCGCTCGACCGCTACGTGGGCGCGTCGGCGATCATCGTGGTGACCGACGACCCGGCCTCGCCCGCGGCCCGCTACGCCGACGTACTGGCGCCGCTGGGGGCGGAGCGGGAGAAGAGCGGGCTGACCTGCCGCGGCCACCAGCTGGCGCTGGCGCTCCTGCTGCACCTGGGGTACCGGCTGGGCGCCCCGCCGCTGGGGAGCTCGGCGGCGCTGGCGCCGACGCTGCGCCGGGCCGCGAACGCCTGCGCGCAGCTGCTGGAGGGCGTCCGGTCCTGGGTGCCCGCGGCCGCCGCGGCGCTGGCCTGCGACTCCGGCGCGGTGCACATGGTGGCGCCGGCCGGGCGCCTCGCGTCGGCGGAGCAGGCCGCGCTGGTGCTGCGGCAGGGCCCGGTGCTGGCCTCCTCGGCCTATGAGACGGCGGAGTGGTCGCACACCGGCCGGCACCTGGCGGCGGTCTCCGACTACCGGGCGGTGCTGTTCGCCGGGTCGCACTACGACGACCGGTTCGCCGAGCACCTGCTGCAGCTGCGCGGGCGGTTCGTGTCGGTGGGCCGCCCGGTGGACGGCGCCGCCGAGGCGGTGCGCTACCTCGGCGACACCGACCCCGACGTGGCGCTGCTGACCGAGCCGCTGGTCGCGGAGGTCCTGGCCGCGCACTGGTGGGCCGCCCGCGGGCGCTGACCGGCCGGGGGCGCCCCCTCCCCCGGTGACCGGGGCCCGCCGGAGCGCTCCGGCGGGCCCCGGTCACCGGCGGGCCGGGTCAGGCTGAGCTGCGGACCCAGGAGGCGTACAGGTCGGCGTAGACGCCCGGTTCGGCGACCAGGCGGGAGTGCGGGCCGCGCTGGACGATCCGCCCGGCGTCGAAGACCAGCACCTCGTCGGCGGCCTCGGCGGTGGACAGCCGGTGGGCGATCGCCACCGAGGTGCGGCCGCGGGTGAGCCGGTCCAGGGCCCGCTGGATGCGGACCTCGGTGTGCGGGTCGACGGCCGAGGTGGCCTCGTCCAGGACGAGCAGGTCGGGGTCGGCGACGTAGGCGCGGACCAGGGCGACGAGCTGGCGCTCGCCGGCCGACAGCGACTCGCCCCGCTGCCCGACCGGGGTGTCCAGGCCGTGCGCGAGGCCGGCGAGCCACTCCTGCAGGCCGAGTTCGGCGATGGCGGCCTCCAGCTCGGCGTCGGTGGCCTCGGGGCGGGCGAACCGGATGTTGTCGCCGAGCGAGCTGTCGAAGAGGAACCCCTCCTGGGGGACCATCACCACGCGGCGGCGGAGCGAGGAGAAGGCGACCTCGCGCAGGTCCGCGCCGTCCAGCCGGACCCGGCCGGAGTCGGGGTCCATCAGCCGGGTGAGCAGCTTGACGAAGGTGGTCTTGCCCGAGCCGGTCTCGCCGACCACGGCGAGCCGGGTGCCGGGGGCGATCTCCTCGTCGATGCCGTCCAGCACCACCGGCCCCTCGGGGTAGGAGTAGCGGACGTCCTCGAAGCGGACCTCGACCGGTCCGCGCGGCAGCTCCCGGCCGGCCTCGCCGGGGTCGGCGATGTCCGGGACGGTGTCCAGCACGCCCAGCACCCGGCGCCAGCCGGCGATGGCGTTCTGCGCCTCGTTGAAGATCTCGGTGGCCATCATCATCGGCTGGATGAACAGGGTGACCAGGAAGAGGAAGGCGACGAGCTCGCCGGGGGTGAGCTGGCCGCCGACGCCCAGCAGCACGCCGACCACGATCACCGCGGCGTTGCCGACGGCGGCGATCATCTCGGCGAACGGGGAGACCGCCATGGACAGCCGCTGCGCCCTGACCTGGGCGGCGCGGTTGGCGAGCACGGTCTCGTCGATGCGGCGGGCGGTGCGCTCCTCGGTGCCGTAGGCGCGGATGACGGCGGCGCCGGTGACGGTCTCCCCGATCGCGCCGAGCATGTCGCCGGTGCGCTCGCGCACCTTGAGGTAGGCCTTGGAGAGCAGGCCCTGCAGCCAGCGCGCGCCGTAGAGCAGCGGCAGGAAGCAGATCCACACCACCAGGGTGAGCTGCCAGGAGTAGACCGCCATCAGCACGGTGGCGATGACCAGCTGGCCGGAGCTGACGATGAGCAGCAGGCCGCCCCACTGCATGAAGGTGCTGATCTGGTCGACGTCGGCGGTGACCCGGGAGACCAGGGCGCCCTTGCGCTCGCTGTTCTGGGTCAGCACGGACAGGTCGTGGACGTGCCGGAACGCCTTGCGGCGCAGGGTGGCCAGGCCGGATTCGGTGGCCCGGTAGAGCCGCACGTTCATCAGGTAGGAGCAGACCGCGGTGACGGCCAGCGCCGCGGTGCACAGCCCCACGGCGGTGGCGACGAACCGCATGTCGGGGCCGCTGCCGCCGGTGCCGACGCCGTTGTCGATGATCTGCTGGACGGCCAGCGGCACGACCACCTTGCCGGCGGTGGCGACCACCGCGAACAGCAGGGTCCAGCCCAGGCCCCGGGTGAACTCCGGGGAGAGCTCCAGGCCGCGCCGGATGGTGCCGATCGCGGAGTCGGTGGAGCGGTGCAGGGCGGGTGCGGTGCCGCGCGGACCGTCCCCGCCGCCGTCGCGGGCGGGGCGCCCCTGCCGGGTGGTGGACGGGGCGGTCATCGGGCGGTCTCCTCGGTCTCGGCGAAGGTCTCGGTCTGCGCGGCGGCGGCGCGTTCGGCGGCGGCCCGCTCGTAGGCGGTCACCAGGCGCTCGTAGCCGGGCGAGCGGGCGAGCAGCTCGGCGTGGGTGCCGCGGTCGGTGACGGTGCCGCGGTCCAGGAAGACCACCTCGTCGGCGAGTTCGATGGTGGCCCTGCGGTAGGCGACCACGACCACGGTCGCGGCCAGGTCGGTGTCCCGGAGCCCGGCCAGGATCTCCGCTTCGACCTGGGGGTCGACCGCGGAGGTGGCGTCGTCGAGGATGAGCAGCCGGGGGCGGCGGACCACGGCCCGGGCCAGGGCGAGGCGCTGCCGCTGGCCGCCGGAGAGGCTGGTGCCGCGCTCGCCGAGCCGGGTGTCCAGGCCGGCCGGGAGGGCGGCGACGAAGGAGTCGGCGCGGGCGAGCCGCAGCGCGGCCCACACGTCGTCGTCGGAGACGTCGGCGCCGAGCGCGATGTTGTCCCGGATGGTGTCCTCGAAGACGAAGGCGGTCTGCGGGACGAGGGCGGCGGCGCCGGAGATCGCGCCCTTGGCGAGGGCGCGCACGTCCGCGCCGTCGTAGCGGACGGTGCCGGTGTCCGGGTCGACCAGCCGCATCAGCAGGGTGGTCAGGGTGGACTTGCCGGAGCCGGTGGGGCCGACGAGGGCGACGGTGCGGCCGGGGGCGATCTCCAGGTCGACGTCGTGCAGCACGGTGGTGCGGGCGCGCTCGCCGGCGGGCCCGGGGGCGTCGGCCAGGTCGGTTCCGGCGCCGTCGGCGGTGTAGCCGTCCTCGTAGGAGAAGGAGAGGCCTTCGGTGGCGACCCGGATGCCGCCGCCGCCGGCCAGGGCGCCGTCGCCGTGCGGCATGGCGCCCTCCGCGGCGAGGACGGCCTGCACCCGGTCCCAGCCGACGACGCTGCGCGGCAGGTCGCCCAGGAGCCAGCCGAAGGAGCGGATGGGCAGCGAGAGCAGGGTGAACAGGTAGGCCATCTGGACCAGTTCGCCGGGGTCGATCGCGCCGGTGGACAGCCGCCACATGCCGACCAGCAGCACGGCGAGCACGCCCAGGTTGGGCAGGGCCTCCATGACGGGGTCGAACATGCCGCGCATCCGGCCGACCCGGATCTGGGCGTCGCGGAGGCGGTGCGCGGCGGCGGTGAACCGCTCGGTCTCGGTGTCCTCCCGGCCGAGGGTCTTGACCACCAGGGCGCCGTCGAAGGATTCGTGCGCCACTTCGCTGACCTGGGCGCGCAGCGCCTGGGCGCGGGTGGCCACCGGGGAGACCTTGCGCTGGAAGACGACGTTGATCGCGAACAGCAGCGGGAAGACGACGAAGCCGACCAGGGCCAGCACCGGGTCGGTGACGAGCATCGCGACCGCGGCGATCAGCAGCATGAACAGGCTGCCGACCACCATCGGCAGCGGAGCCAGCGGCTGCCAGGCGGCCTCGACGTCGGCGTTGGCGTTGGACAGCAGCTGCCCGGTGGGGTGGCGGTGGTGCCAGGAGAGCGGCAGCTTGAGGTACTTGCGGGCGACCGCGCGGCGGTAGCGGGCCTGCATGCGGAACTGCATGAGGCCGGCGTAGAGGCGGCGCAGGGCGAGGCCGATCGCCTTGAGCAGGCCGACGGCGAGCATCGCGGCGGCGGCCGCGGTGAGCGCGGCGGCGGTGGTGCGCCCGTCGGCGAACGCCGGCAGGATCACCTGGTCGGTGACGCGGCCCAGCACCCAGGAGGAGGCCACGGTGATCGCGGCGTGCAGGGAGGCGCCGAAGACGGCGACGCCGAACACCGCGGGTTCGCCGCGCATCGCGACCCACAGCACCTTCAGACCGCGCAGGAAGACCTTCCGGTTCCTGTCCGGTCCCCCTGCCCCGGCGTCGTCAGGACTGTCCTGCGGCATGCGGCCCCCTGTCGTGTCGCGCTGAGCGGTCGGATCATCGGTCGCCCCGGCGGCGGTGTACGCCCGAAAAAGCACATGCCATCCGGGTCGAGGACGGCATGTGCTCGATCAACCTACTGCGCTGCGCGGCACCGGGACAGCGCTTTATTCAGCACCCGGGCACGGTGGACTATTCCTCCCTGATCACAACGGGTCCCCCCGGTCCGCGGCATACCGCCCTTCCGGGAATCTTCCCTGCTGGGCGGAGGTTCACCGCCCGGCCGCCCGGACGGCCGCCCCCCCGGTGATCCCGGCGCCGCGGCCCCGCCGGAGCGCGCCGGCGGGGCCGGGGCACCGGGTCCGCCGTCGCGGGGCCGGGGCGCGCGGCGGAGGGCCGGCACCCCCGGATCGAGGTGCCGGCCCTCCCGCCGTGCCGCCGGGCCCGCTCAGACCAGTCCGAGCCGGTGGCAGGTGGATCCGGTGACCAGCGCGCGGAAGGTGATGGTGCCGACGATGCCGTCCGCGTCGATGCCGACCTTCTTCTGGAACGCGATCACGGCCTTCTTCGTCTTCGGGCCGAAGATGCCGTCCGGGTCGGAGGCGGCCCGGGTCTCGTACCCGTAGGACTGCAGCGCCTTCTGCACCGCCTTGACCTTGTACCCCTGGTCGCCCTGCTTGGCCAGGCCGAAGCCGGCGCGCAGCGCGGCCCAGGTCTCGGTGTCGAGCCGGCCCGTGCTCGGGATGTCGCGCTTCTTCTGGTACTTCTTCAGCGCCTTCGCCAGCTTCCCGTCGAAGTGCGCCCCGTGGCCGCCGGGGTCGTGGCCGTAGGCGCTCAGCAGGTACCTGGCGAACGACACCTGCCAGGCCCGGTCGCCCTTCTCGTACTCCGGCCAGGCGCAGGCCTCCACCTCGGCCTTCACCCCGGGCGGCGTGTTCGGGCCGTCGGCCAGTGCCGCCGGCGCCCCGCTGAGGCCGACCGACAGCGCCAGTGCGCCCGAAGCCAGTACGGCCGTCGCCCTGCTCGTCACGGACATGGTGTTCTCCCCCGTTCTCCCCGGTCCCGACCGCGCCGGACGGTCGTCCGCGCGGTCGCCCATGCGGTGGTCCGCATGGTCATAAAGGGGACGCCCCGCCCATGCCGGGAGTTCAGCCCTCCGCGTTAAACACCCCGTCCCCTTCTGACCGGGATCACTTTCCCTGCGGCCGGTGAACCCGGGCGCCGCGCTGCGCGTCCGCGCGGCGACACTCGGCGAACCGCCGGTGAACGCGGGCGTTCGGTCCGGGGAATTCACCGGGAGGAAGGCGGGTGCGGGGTCCCGCCCGGGCGGAGGTGGGAGCAGACTCGGCAGGGTGCCCGACCGACGCTCCCCCACCCAGACCGGCCGCCCCGCAACCGAGGCGGCGCCCGCGCAGGCCGCGGCGGCCCCTTCGGTCGCCGACCGGATCCGGGACGGCGCCGCCCGGGCCGGGCTGCGGGCCGCCCGCCGCCTCTCCCCCGGGCTGGCCGAGCGGGTGCGCCGGTTCGCCGACCCGGAGGGCGGCCCGGACGCGCCGCCCGACCGGCGGCCCCGCCGCCCCGCGCTGGCCCTGCTGCTGCTCGCGGCCGGCGAGGAGGTGGACGAGGCCCGGCGCCGGATGCCCGGGCTGACCGGGGAGGCGGGCGAGCCGACCCGGCGCGGGCTGCGCTCGGCGCGCCGGATCGCCGCGGTGCTGTCCGCCGCGGAGCGGCCGCGGATGACCGAGTCGGCGCTGCGCGCCCTCCCCCCGCTGCCCCCGCCCTACGCGGTGTCGCTGGGCGGCGCGGTCGGGGTGCGCCGCGCCCGGCTCCTGTTCGACCAGGGCAGGATGGCCGAGGCCGAGGCCGAGGTGCGCCCGTTCACCGGCGGCCACGGCACCGCCGCGCTGCTGTACGAGCGGCTGCGCGGGGAGCGGCGCGCGCTCGGCCCGCTGCCGGGGCTCCCCCCGCGGGAGGACCCGCCGCTGAACGCGGTCCCCGGGCGGGTGCTGCACGTGGTCTCCAACGCGCTGCCGAAGACCTCGGCCGGGTACACGGTGCGCACGCACCGGATCGTCACCGCGCAGCGCGACGCCGGGCTCGACCCGAGCGTGGTGGCCTTCCCCGGGTGGCCGCTGGACGCCCCGCCGGGGACCCCCGGCCGCTACGAGCTGGACGGCATCGGCTACCACCGGGTGCACCCGGGCCGGGAGCTGCCGGGCGGGCTGGCCGGGCAGATCGACGCGGGCGCCGACGCGGTGTGCGCGCTCGCCCGCGAGCTGCGGCCGTCGGTGCTGCACGCCGCGACCGACCACCGCAACGGCTCGATCGCGGTGGCCGCCGGGGCGCGGCTGGGGCTGCCCGTGGTCTATGAGGTGCGCGGGTTCCTGGAGGAGACCTGGCTGTCGGCGGCCGGGGAGGCGGCGCGCGGCGGCGAGCGGCACCGGCTCATCGTGGAGCGCGAGTCGGCGCTGGTCCGCGCGGCCGACGCGGTGGTGACGCTGTCCGAGACGATGCGGGCCGAGCTGGTGGCGCGCGGCGCCGACGAGGACCGGATCGTGCTGGCGCCCAACGCGGTGGACCCCGCGCTGCTGGACGCCCGCCCCGACGGGGACGCGTTCCGCTGCGCACACGGCCTGGAGGCCGGCGACTTCGTGGTGGGCTCGGTCTCCAGCATCGTCGGCTACGAGGGCTTCACCACCCTGGTGCGGGCGGTGGCGCTCCTCCGCGACCGGGGCGTCCCGGCCCACCTGCTGCTGGTGGGGGACGGCAGGGCGCGGCCGGAGGTGGAGGCGGCGGTGCGCGAGCTGGGCCTGTCCGAGCTGTGCGTGCTGCCCGGCCGGGTGGACCGGGACGAGGCGCTGCGCGCCCAGGCGGCGCTGGACGTGCTCGTGGTCCCCCGGTCCGACGAGCGGGTCTGCCGGCTGGTGACGCCGCTGAAGCCGGTGGAGGCGATGGCCCTGGGCACGCCGGTGGTCGCCAGCGACCTGCCCGCGCTGCGCGAGCTGCTCTGCGGCGGCGGGGCCGGGCTGATGGTGCCGCCGGGCGAGCCCGGGCCGCTGGCCGACGCGCTGCAGCGGCTCCGCGAGGACGCCGGCCTCCGCGCGGACCTGGCCGCCGCGGGCCGCACCGAGGTCGCCGAGCGCCGCACCTGGCCCCGGGTGGCCGCGGTCTACCGCGACCTCTACACCCGCCTGGCGCGCTGAACACGGGGCCGGCCCGGATCGCCCCGCCGGCCCCGGCCCCGCACCCACCCCGCCGACCTCAGCCCCGCACCCACCCCGTTGAGCTCAGGGTTGTCGTCTTTTCCCGGCCCCCTTTTCACTCGCTAGGAGGTTCCCGCTTCCGCGGGCCGGGCAAAGATGACAAGCCGGAGCTCAACAAGGCAGCGCCGCACCGCGGGACGCCCGTGCTCCTCCGGTGATCTTGGGGTTGTGGCCGGGGAGAAGGCCCTACCGGGGCCGCAGCGTGGCGCGGGTCAGCGGACCGGGGTGCCGTGCCGGGCGAGTTCGGCCTTGACGTCGGCGATGGTGAAGTCGCGGAAGTGGAAGACCGAGGCGGCCAGGACCGCGTCGGCGCCGGCCTCGACCGCCGGGGGGAAGTGGCCGACCTCGCCGGCGCCGCCGCTGGCGATCAGCGGGACGTCGACGACCGCGCGGGCGGCCCGGATCAGCTCCAGGTCGAACCCGGCCTTGGTGCCGTCCGCGTCCATCGAGTTGAGCAGGATCTCGCCGGCGCCGAGCTCCGCGGCGCGCTGCACCCACTCCACCGCGTCGATGCCGGTGCCGCGGCGCCCGCCGTGCGTGGTGACCTCGAAGCCGCTGGGGGTGGGCTCGCAGCCCTCGGCGGTCCGCCGGACGTCGGCGGAGAGCACCAGCACCTGGTTGCCGAAGCGCTCGGCGATCTCCCGGATGAGTTCGGGGCGGGCGATCGCGGCGGTGTTCACCCCGACCTTGTCCGCGCCGGCTCGGAGCAGCCGGTCGACGTCCTCGGGGGTGCGCACCCCGCCGCCGACGGTGAGCGGGATGAACACCTGCTCGGCGGTGCGGCGCACCACGTCGTAGGTGGTCTCCCGGTCGCCGCTGGAGGCGGTGACGTCGAGGAAGGTGAGTTCGTCGGCGCCTTCGGCGTCGTAGCGGGCGGCCAGCTCGACCGGGTCGCCGGCGTCCCGGAGGTTCTGGAAGTTGACGCCCTTGACCACCCGGCCGGCGTCGACGTCCAGGCAGGGGATGACGCGGACCGCGATGCTCACGCCCGGCCCGCCTCTCCGACCGCGGCCAGCGCCTCGGGCAGGGTGAACGCGCCCTCGTACAGCGCGGTGCCCATGATGGCGCCCTCGACGCCGTCGGGCACCAGGCCGGCGATGGCGCGCAGGTCGTCCAGGCAGGACACGCCGCCGCTGGCCACCACCGGCCGGTCGGTGTGCGCGCACACGGTGCGCAGCAGGTCCAGGTTGGGGCCCTTGAGGGTGCCGTCCTTGTTGACGTCGGTGACGACGTAGCGGGCGCAGCCCTCGGACTCCAGCCGCTCCAGGGTGGTCATCAGGTCGCCGCCGTCGCGGGTCCAGCCGCGCGCGGCGAGGGTGGTGCCGCGCACGTCCAGGCCGATGGCGATCCGGTCGCCGTGCTCGGCGATGATCTCGGCGCACCACTCCGGGTCCTCCAGCGCGGCGGTGCCGATGTTGACCCGGGTGCACCCGGTGGCCAGCGCGGCCGCCAGCGACTCGTCGTCGCGGATGCCGCCGGACAGCTCCACCTTGACGTCGAGCCGGCCGACGATGCCGGTGAGCAGCTCGCGGTTGTTCCCGCGGCCGAAGGCGGCGTCCAGGTCGACCAGGTGGATCCATTCCGCGCCGTCGTTCTGCCAGGCCAGAGCGGCCTGCAGCGGGTCGCCGTACCGGCCGCCGGAGCCGGCCTTGCCCTGGACGAGCTGGACGGCCTGGCCGCCGGCGACGTCGACGGCGGGCAGCAGTTCGAGGGTGGAGGACATCGCTTTCGGTGACCTTGCCTTCCGGGTCGGGTGGGGCGGTTCGGGGCGGCCCCTCCCCCGGTGCGGGGAGGGGCGGGTGCTACAGCGTGCGGACCCAGTTGGCGAGCACCCGGGCGCCGGCGTCGCCGGACTTCTCCGGGTGGAACTGGGTGGCCGACAGCGGGCCGTTCTCCACCGCGGCGACGAACGGCTCGCCGTGCACCGCGTAGGTGACCAGCGGCGCCGCGATGTGCGGGGAGGTGGCCTCCAGCTCCCAGTCGAGCACGCCGTAGGAGTGCACGAAGTAGAAGCGCTCCTGCGGGTCGACGCCGTCGAAGAGGCGGCTGCCGGCGGGCGCCTCCACGGTGTTCCAGCCCATGTGCGGGACGACCGGGGCGCGCAGGCGCTCCACGGTGCCGGGCCACTCGCCGCAGCCCTCGGTGGTGGTGCCGTGCTCGACGCCGCGCTCGAAGAGCACCTGCATGCCGACGCAGATGCCCAGCACCGGGCGGCCGCCGGCCAGGCGCTTGCCGATGATCCGCTCGCCGCCGACGCCGCGCAGGCCCGCCATGCAGGCGGCGAAGGCGCCGACGCCCGGGACGACCAGGCCGTCGGCGTCCAGGGCGGCGTGCGGGTCGGAGGTGACCTCCACGGCGGCGCCGGTGCGCTCCAGGGCGCGCTGCGCGGAGCGGAGGTTTCCGGAGCCGTAGTCCAGGATGGCGACTCGTGGCTGCACGTTCGACCGTGCCCTTTCTCAGTCGGTCGCGGCGGCGGCCCGGCGGGCCGTCAGCCGCTGAAGTAGCCCAGCCGCAGCACGCCGGAGGCGACGGCGAGCACCGCGCACACCGCCAGCGCCGCCGCGAGCAGGCGGAGGTTCTTCCAGGTGGAGACCGCGCCGCCGAGGAGCAGCCCGCCCAGCGCGATGAGGAGTACGGCCCACAGGTCCTGCATCACAGGGCGCCCTTGGTGGAGGGCACCCAGCTGACCCGGGGGTCCCGCTCGCAGGCGAAGCGGAGCGCCCGCGCGAACGCCTTGAACTGGCACTCCACGATGTGGTGGGCGTTGCGGCCGTAGGGCACGTGCACGTGCAGCGCGACCTGGGCCTGGGCGACGAACGACTCGAAGATGTGCCGGGTCATCGTGGTGTCGTAGTCGCGGCCGATCACCGGGGCCATGCCCTCGGGCTCGGTGTGCACCAGGTAGGGGCGGCCGGAGACGTCCACGGTGACCTCGGCCAGCGCCTCGTCCAGCGGCACCTTGGCGTCGGCGAAGCGGCGGATGCCGGCCTTGTCGCCGAGCGCCTGGCGGAACGCCGCGCCGAGCGCCAGCGCGGTGTCCTCCATCGTGTGGTGGGCGTCGATGTGCAGGTCGCCCTCGGTCCGCACGGTCAGGTCGAACAGCCCGTGCTTGGCGAGCTGGTCGAGCATGTGGTCGTAGAAGCCGACGCCGGTGGAGACGTCGGCGACCCCGGTCCCGTCCAGGTCGACCTCGACCAGGACCTTGGTCTCCTTGGTGGTGCGTTCGATGCGGCCGGTGCGGCTCATGGCGGTGGGGTTCTCCGGTGCTGGCTGGGATGGTCGGGTGGTGCTGCGGCCCGGCGCGGGCGGGCCGGGTCGGGTGGCGCGGACCGGGGTCCCGCCGGTTCCGGGGGTCACCCCGTCACCTGGAGCAACGCCTCCCGGAAGGCGGACATTTCCTCGGGGGTCCCGATGGTGGCGCGCAGCCACTCGGGCGGGCCGACCTCGCGGATCAGCACGCCCCGCTCCAGCATGCCGCGGAAGACCGCGGTGCGGTCGGGGAACTCCCCGAACATGACGAAGTTCGCATCGGAGTCGGCGACCCGGAAGCCGTGCCCGCGGAGCCACTCGACCAGGGCGTCGCGCTCCTCACGGAGCTGCTTGACGCCGCCGAGGAGCTCGTCGGAGAACTCCAGTGCGACGCCGGCGACGGCCTGGGTGACCGCGGACAGGTGGTAGGGCAGCCGGACCAGCTTCAGCGCGTCGACCACGGCGGGGTGCGCGGCGAGGTAGCCGACCCGCGCCCCGGCCAGCGCGAACGCCTTGGACATGGTGCGGCTGACGATGATCCGCGGGTTCTCGTCGAGCAGGGTGAGGGCGCTGGGGGTGCCCTCCCGGCGGAACTCGGCGTAGGCCTCGTCGACCACCACGACGCCCGGGGCGGCCGCGGCGATCCGCTCCACGGTCTGCAGCGGCAGCGCGGTGCCGGTGGGGTTGTTCGGCGAGGTCAGGAAGACGACGTCGGGCCGGTGCTCCTCGATGGCGGCGAGCGCGGCGCCGGTGTCGACGGCGAAGTCGTCCCCGCGCCGCGCGGCGGTCCAGCGGGTCCCGGTGACCTCGGAGATGACCGGGTGCATCGAGTAGGAGGGCTCGAAGCCCATGGCGGTGCGGCCGGGGCCGCCGAAGGCCTGCAGGATCTGCTGCAGTACTTCGTTGGAGCCGTTGGCGGCCCACACCCGGGAGGCGTCCAGGCCGTGCCCGAGGTAGCGGGCGAGGCCTTCGCGGAGCCGGACGGCGTCGCGGTCGGGGTAGCGGTTCAGGCCGCGGGCGGCGGCCGACACCGCCTCGGCGAGCGCCGCGACCAGGCGCTCCGAGGGCGGGTAGGGGTTCTCGTTGGTGTTCAGCGCGACCGGGACGTCCAGCTGCGGCGCACCGTAGGGGGTGCGCCCGCGCAGGTCGTCGCGGAGCGGCAGGTCCTGGAGGCCGAATTCGCTCACTGTGTCGTCAATCCGTTCCGGCGGTCTGTCGGCGGTGCGGCGGGGGCGCTGCGCGGCGCCCGGGTCAGCCGCGATGCCCGGCGGGCCGGCCGACCCGCGCGGTGACGGCCTCGCCGTGCGCGGGCAGGTCCTCGGCCTCGGCGAGCGCCACCACGTGCGGCGCCGCCTCGGCGAGGGCGTCCCGGTCGTAGTGCACGACGTGGATCCCGCGCAGGAAGGTCTGCACGCTCAGCCCGGAGGAGTGGCAGGCGCAGCCGCCGGTGGGCAGCACGTGGTTGGAGCCGGCGAGGTAGTCGCCGAGGGAGACCGGGCTGTGGTCGCCGACGAACACCGCGCCGGCGTTGCGCACCCGCGCCGCGGTGGCGTGCGGGTCGCGGACCATGATCTCGAGGTGCTCGGCGGCGTAGGCGTCGACCACCGCGAGGCCGTGGTCGACGTCGTCGACCAGCACGATGCCGGACTGCGGCCCGGAGAGCGCCTCTGCGACGCGGTCGGCGTGCTTGGTGGCGGGCACCCGGGCGCGCAGCTCGGCCTCGACCGCGTCGGCCAATTCGGTGGAGGGGGTGACCAGCACCGAGGCGGCGACCACGTCGTGCTCGGCCTGGCTGATCAGGTCGGCGGCGACGTAGCCGGGGTCGGCGGTGTCGTCGGCGAGCACCGCGATCTCGGTGGGGCCGGCCTCGGCGTCGATGCCGATGACCCCCTTGAGCAGGCGCTTGGCGGCGGCGACCCAGATGTTGCCGGGGCCGGTGACCATGTCGGCGCGGGCGCACTCGCCGGCGCCGTAGGCGAACATCGCGACCGCCTGGGCGCCGCCGACGGCGTACACCTCGTCCACGCCGAGCAGCGCGCAGGCGGCCAGCACGGTGGGGTGGGGGAGGCCGCCGAACTCGGCCTGCGGCGGGGAGGCCACGGCGAGCGAGCCGACCCCGGCCTCCTGGGCGGGGACGGTGTTCATCACGACGCTGGACGGGTAGACGGCGCGGCCGCCGGGCACGTACAGCCCGACCCGGCCGACCGGCACCCAGCGCTCGGTGACGGTGCCGCCCGGGACGACCCGGGTGGTGGTGTCGGTGCGCCGCTGGTCGCGGTGGACCAGGCGGGTGCGGCGGATCGCCTCCTCCAGGGCGGCGCGCACCGCGGGGTCCAGGTCGCGCAGGGCGGCGGAGATCTCCTCGGCCGGGACCCGGATGCCGTCGAGGTCGACCCCGTCGAAGCGCTTGCCGTACTCGATCAGCGCCTCGACGCCGCGATGGCGGACGTCCTCGCAGATCGGGCGGACTTTCTGCACGGCGGCCTCGACGTCGGTCTCGGCGCGGGGCAGTGCGTCCCGCGGGTCGCCGGTGGTGCCTCGGAGGTCGATTCGGGAGATCACGCCCCCATTCTAGGGGCCCGCCGCCCCGCGCTCCCCTCCGGTCGCCCCGTTCACCTGGGGCGCGCCGCGGGGGCGGGTGCCCGGCCGGCGGCGCCGGCGGCCCTCCGGCCGCGGCGGCGGCGCGGCGGAGAGGGGGCCCGGAGCGGGGCCGCGCACCCTTCCCGGCCCGGTGCGCACCTTTTTAGGGAAGCCTCACCATAAAAGGACTGAATTAGCTCGCCCTTACTTTGGGAGGGCTAACCTAAATTGATTTCGCAAAGGCTTTCCTAAGTGACGAGAATTGCCAGCGCCATTGTTCGACAATTGATTTGCCGGACGTTACCGTAGGGGTATGGCTTCTACGACACACGGCGCCGAGCACGGCCTTTCCAAGTTCCACCGCCTCCTGCTGGACCAGGTCCGGCACGAGTTCACCGCCTCGCACCAGTACGTCGCCCTGGCCACCTGGTACGACGACCGCCACCTGCCGCAGTTCGCGCGGATCTTCTACCGGCAGGCCCTGGAGGAGCGCGACCACGCGATGATGATCGTGCGCTACCTCATCGACCGCGACGTTCCGGTCTCCATTCCCCGCCCCGACGAGATCCAGAACGAGTTCCAGTCGCCGCGCGAGCCGGTCGCGCTCGCACTCTCCCAGGAGCAGCGCGTCACCGAGCAGTTCCACGTTCTCTCCCGGGTCGCCCGCGAGGAGAACGACTACACCGGCGAGCAGTTCCTCCAGTGGTTCCTCAAGGAGCAGGTCGAGGAGGAGCACAAGATGTCCACCATTCTGGACGTCGTCGACCGGGCCGCCGGCGGCTCCCTGTTCGAGGTGGAGACCTGGCTCTCCCGCGAGATGCCCGACGAGACCGGCGGCGACGCCGACGCCCCGGAGACCGCGGGGCCCGCGCTGACGGTCTGAGTTCCGCGGAGCTCGGCGGGAGCCTGTCCTCCGGCCGCCCGGCCGCCCCGGCCGGGCGGCCGCCGCCGTCCCGGGCCCGTCCCGGGCCGCCCATCCCGGGCCCGCCTCAGGCCGTCTATCCTGGGCCCGTCCCAGGCCGTCACCCCAGGAACAGAGAAGAGGCGTTTCGCACCGTGAGCGCCAAGGGCGGAAAGGGCGGGAAGGGAACCCCCGCCACGGTCGCCGCGTCCCGAGCGAAGATCGACTTCACCCTGCACCCCTACGAGGCCGCCGGGGACGGCGGCTCGTCCTACGGCGAGGAGGCCGCCGACGCGCTCGGCGTCCCGCACGACCGGGTCTTCAAGACGCTGGTCACCGAGGTGGACGGCGCCCTCACCGTGGCGGTGGTGCCGGTCGGCGCCTCGCTCAGCCTCAAGGCCCTGGCCGCCGCCGCGGGCGGCAAGAAGGCCGCCATGGCCGACCCCGCCGCCGCCGAGCGCAGCACCGGCTACGTGCGCGGCGGCATCAGCCCGCTCGGCCAGCGCAAGCGGCTGCCCACCGTGGTGGACTCCTCCGCCGCCGGCCACGGCACCGTCTACGTCTCGGCCGGCCGCCGCGGCCTGCAGATGGAGCTCTCCCCCGCCGACCTGGTCCGCCTGACCGGCGCCGCCACCGGCCCGATCGCCGCCCCTTAGACCGCCGGCGGGAGAAGGGCGACCGGCCCCGGAGCACGCCCCGCCGGCCGCTCCCCCGGCGGTCTCGGCGTTGCGGCTCCGTCCGAGCGCTCTGATCGGACCGCAGCACCGAGACCGCCGCCCGGGGCGACTTCCGAGCAGGGCCGCGGCCGCGCGTCCCGATGCGGGCAGCGCACCCGCACTTTCGTCACGCTCCGTGGCGACGTTGCGGCGACCCGTTTCCGTCGGGCACTTTTCAGCGCGCGCCGACCGTTCTAACGTGGTCTGCATCACAACACGGTGCGGGGCGCGTGAAGGAGGCGCGATGATCCCGGCGATCCTGCTCGGCACGGTTCTCCTGCACGTGCCGGCCCTGCTCGGTTTCCTCGCCTCGCGCCACGCCCACACCCGGCTGCGCCGGTCCGGTCCGCGCCGCCCCGTCCTCGGCGCGGACGAGCTCACCCCGCTGGAGCTGGGCATGCTCGCCGGCGGCCTGCAGCGGATGGGCGAGGTCGCGCTGGCCGAGCTCTACCTCGGCGGCCGGGTGATCGCCCGCGGCCACGGCGCGGTGGCCCGCCCCGACCCCGAGCCGTCCGCCGCCGCCCGGCTGATCCGCGCCCTCAGCCCGCCCGCCCGGGTGATGGCCGACCGGCTGCGCCCCAAGCGCAGCATGTGCGCCGAGGAGCTGGTGAACACCGCCGCCCGGAGCGACCAGGCGACCGTGGTGCTGTGGCGGCTCCGCCGCCTCGGGCTGTTCTTCCCGCCGCAGCGGATGCGCGGGGTGCGCCGGGTCAGGCGCGCCGCCGCCGGCCTGCACACCGTGCTGGGGGCGGCCGCCGCGGTGCTCGGCCCGGCGCTGCTGGTGGTGGGGATGCACCCGTCCTCCGGCCCGGAGGGGGTCTGGTCGGTGCTCTGCGCCGGGCTGCTCCTGACCTACCCGTTCCACCTGCACCTGTCCCGCCGCGCGGTGGGCGCGCTCAGCGGCCCGGTGCTGTGCGGCGCCGTCGCCGCCGGCACCGCCCTGGCCTCGGTGCCCTCGCCCCGGGTCGCCCCGGTCGCCCTCGCGCTGTACGCCGGCTGGTTCACCGTGCACGGCGCCTACCGGGCCACCGGCGGGCGGCTCGGCCCGCGCACCCTCGCCGGGGACGCGCTGCTGGCCGAGGCGGGCCGCGCCGGGCCGGCCGGCGGACCGGCGGCGGCTCTGCGCTCCACCGCCCTGCTGGGCTTCCGGTCGCTGCGCCGCCGCGCCGACTCCCCGGAGCCGCCGGAGCTGCGCGAGCTCGCGCTGGTCCGGTCGTTCGCCGCGGCCGTGGGGCGCGGCTTCGGCCGGCCCGACGGCGACCTGGGCGGCGACTTCTCCGGGGACGGCGGGAGCGGGACCTGGCGCGGTGACGGCGACCCGACCACCGCGGCCCGGCACCGCCCGCGCTGAACACGGCCGACCCTCCGGGCGCATCGGGCCTCTGCCGCCGTGCCCCTCCCGCAATGCGGCCGGGCGCATCGCCGGCGGCGCGGAGGAACCGGGCGCCTCGGCCGGGCCGCAAGGAGCATGGCGGAGGGCGAACGGGTCAAGGGGGGTGGACGGCCCGGCCTCGGCGGCCGGTTTCGGACCGCGGCCGGGGAGCGGCGCCGACCGGCTCCGCGGAAGGACCGGACGGCTCCCCGAGACCGCGGGAGCCCCGGCGGAGGGCGGACGGGTCAGGAAGGGCGCTCGGCCCCGGTCTCGGCGGTGGGGCCGGCGGGCGGGGCGGGCGCGTCCCCGGGGGCCGCGGGGGCCGGGGCCGGGACGGCGGGCTCCTCCGGGACGGGCGGCGGCGCGGGGACGCCGTCGGTGGGCAGGTCGCGGCGCCAGATGCTGACCGCGTCGAACAGCCCGTACTGCAGCACCGCGACGAACGGCCAGACCACCAGCGCGCCCAGGGCGTCCAGGCGGATCCGGTCGGTGATCACGTCGCCGGGCTCGGCCCCGGCCAGGGCCCGGCCGAGGGCGTCCCCGTCCAGGAGGACCCCGGTCCCCCAGAGCAGCAGCGCCCCGATGACCGACCCGGCGGTCAGCCCGGTGAGGCAGGCCATCCGCAGGTCCGGCACGGGCCCGCCGCCCGGCCGCTCGGCGGCGCGCCGCGCCAGGCCGTACTGGGCCAGGTAGGAGCAGTAGCCGGTGAGCATGCCGGCGCCGGCCGCGATGAGCGCGTAGCGGCCCTGGACCGCGAAGGAGGCCTCGGTCGCCGGGTAGGGCAGCACCGCCCCGCCGTCGCCGACGGTGACCTCGGGCCGGGGGGAGATCCCCCACCACAGCGCCCCGAGGGGGATGCCGAGCAGCGCGACCGCCGCCAGGACCGCGACTCCCGCGGTCCACCGTCTGCGCACCATCGGCCGGTGCCCCCTTCCGTTCCGCTGCATCGAATCTATCCCGGTCCGCGACCGGGAAAACCAGTGGTCCCCGCCGGGGGCGGTGTTCACAATGACCGCATGAACACACCGGTGGACAGCAATGTGAGGCCTCTCCGACCGACCCCCGCCGCCCGGCGCCGGGCGCGCCGCCCCGCGCTGCCGTCGGCCGCGGACGAGGCCACCATGGTCTCGGCCTATCTGGACCGGCAGCGCGCCGCGGTCCGCGCGCTCTGCGCGGAGCTGGGCGAGCGGCCGCCCGCGCATCCGGCCCCGCTCTCCCCGCACGCCGTGGCGGCCCACCTCACCTGGGTGGAGCACCACTGGTTCGAGGTGGTGATGCTGGGCCGCCCGGACCGGGTCCCGCGCCCGGCGGAAGGGTGCACGGGCGGCGGGCGGGCGGACGGCCCGCCGCGCCCGCTCGCGGTCCTGCTGGACGAGTACGACGCGCAGTGCGCGCGCTCACGGGCGGTCACCGCCCGGTTGGAGCAGCGCGCCGGGGCCCGGCTGGTGCAGCAGGGCGGCGCCCGGGTGACGCTGCGCTGGGTGCTGCTGCACGTGCTGGAGGAGACCGCCCGGCAGGGCGGCCGGCTCGACATCCTCCGGTCCTGGCCGCAGGGGGCCGCCATGTCCGGCTGACCGCGCGGAGCCCGCCCCGCGCCCGCGGGGCGGGTGCCCCGCCGGGGGCGCGGGCGGGTGCCCGCGCCCCCGGCGGCCGCTCAGACGCCGCCCAGGCAGTTGGAGCCGAGCAGCGCCTTGAGCTCGCCCATCAGCGCCGGGGAGGGGCTGACCCGCAGCCCTTCGTCCAGGGCGAAGACCGTGGTGCGCGGGCCGTTGTGCACCTGGAGGTGGACCTGGGTCTGGCCGCGGTTGCGGTCCAGGATGTCGCGGAACTCCCCGATGGTGTTCTTCTCCACCCGGGAGATCGGCATCGACACCACCACCGGCTGCTCCTTGCCGACCTGGGACAGGTCGGGCTGGACCACCTCCATCGCGATGAGCTTGGGGATGTCTTCGCGGCGGTCCAGCCGGCCCTTGACGTAGAGCACCGCGTCCTCGGCCAGCACCTGGGAGCAGAGCTGGTAGGTGTTGGGGAAGATCATGCAGTCCACGGCGCCGCCGAGGTCCTCCAGCTGGGCCATCGCCCAGCTGTTGCCCTGCTTGGTGATCTTCCGGGTCAGCCCGGAGAGCAGGCCGCCGACGGTGACCGTGGTCCCGTCGGGGCGGTCGGCGAGGTCGGCGACGGAGCAGTCGGTGTTGGCGGCCAGCATGCTCTCCAGGCCGAGCAGCGGGTGGTCGGAGACGTAGAGGCCGAGCATCTCCCGCTCGAACGCGAGCAGCGTGGTCTTGTCCCACTCGCCCTCCGGGATGTCCGGGACCACCTGGATGCCCGACTCCGGCTCGGCGATGCCGCCGAACAGCGAGTCCTGGCCGGCGGCCTCGGCCCGCTTGTGCCCGATGATCGCGTCGATGGCCTGCTCGTGCACGAGGACCAGGCCCTTGCGCGACTGGCCGAACTCGTCGAAGCCGCCGGCCTTGATCAGCGACTCCACCACCCGCTTGTTGCAGACCTGCTGGGGGACCTTGTCCAGGAAGTCGGCGAAGCCGGTGAACCGGCCCTTCTCGGTGCGGGCCTTGACGATGCCGTCGACGACGTTGCCGCCGACGTTGCGGATCGCCTCCAGGCCGAAGCGGATCTCGTCCTCCCCGCGCGGGGTGAAGGTCGCGTCCGACTCGTTGACGTCGGGCGGCAGCACCTTGATGCCCATCCGGCGGCACTCGTTGAGGTAGAGCGCGCTCTTGTCCTTGTCGTCGCCGACCGAGGTGAGCACGGCCGCCATGTACTCGGCCGGGTAGTTGGCCTTGAGGTAGGCGGTCCAGTAGGAGACCAGGCCGTAGGCGGCGCTGTGCGCCTTGTTGAAGGCGTAGTCGGAGAAGGGGACCAGGATGTCCCAGAGGGTCTTGACCGCCTCCGCGGAGTAGCCGTTCTTCTTCATCCCCTCGCTGAACGGCTTGAACTCCTTGTCCAGGACCTCCTTCTTCTTCTTGCCCATGGCGCGGCGGAGCAGGTCCGCTTCGCCGAGCGAGTACCCGGCGACCTTCTGGGCGATCTGCATGACCTGCTCCTGGTACACGATCAGGCCGTAGGTCGTGCCCAGGATGTCCTTGAGCGGCTCTTCGAGCTCGGGGTGGATCGGGGTGATCTCCTGCTGCCCGTTCTTGCGCAGCGCGTAGTTGATGTGGGAGTTGGCGCCCATCGGGCCGGGCCGGTAGAGGGCGCCGACCGCGGAGATGTCCTCGAAGTGGTCGGGCTTCATCTGGCGGAGCAGGGCCCGCATCGGGCCGCCGTCGAACTGGAAGACCGCCAGGGTGTCGCCGCGCTGCAGCAGTTCGAACGTGGGCTTGTCGTCCAGGGTGAGGCTGAGCAGGTCGACCTTCTCGCCCCGGTTGGCCTCGATGTTCTTGATGCAGTCGTCCATGATGGTGAGGTTGCGCAGCCCGAGGAAGTCCATCTTCATCAGGCCGAGCGACTCACAGGTCGGGTAGTCGAACTGGGTGATGATCACCCCGTCGGAGTCGCGCATCATCACCGGGATGTGGTCGGTGATGGGCTCGGAGCTCATGATCACGCCCGCGGCGTGCACACCGGTCTGCCGGATCAGCCCTTCGAGGCCCTGGGCCAGGTCCATGACCTGCTTGACCTCGACGTCGTCGGTGTAGAGCTGGCGCAGCTCGCCGGCCTCGTTGTAGCGCGGGTGCTTCTCGTCGAAGATGCCGGAGAGCGGGATGTCCTTGCCCATGACGGTGGGCGGGAACGCCTTGGAGATGCGGTCGCCCAGCGCGTAGGGGAAGCCCAGGACCCGGGAGGCGTCCTTGACGGCGGCCTTCGCCTTAATGGTGCCGAAGGTCGCGATCATGGCGACCTTGTCCTCGCCGTACTTCTCGGTGACGTAGCGGATGACGTCGCCGCGCCGGCGCTCGTCGAAGTCGATGTCGATGTCGGGCGGGGACTCGCGCTCGGGGTTGAGGAACCGCTCGAAGATCAGGCTGTGCGGGATGGGGTCGAGGTCGGTGATGCCCAGCGCGTAGGCGAGCAGCGACCCCGCGGCGGAGCCCCGGCCCGGGCCCACCGCGATGCCGTTCTCCTTGGCCCAGTTGATGAAGTCGGCGACCACCAGGAAGTAGGACGGGTAGCCCTTCTGCAGGATGACGCCGACCTCGTACTCGGCCTGGGTGACGTAGCTGTCCGGGACGCCCTCGGGGAAGCGGCGCTCCAGGCCCTGCATCACCTGCTTGTGGAAGTAGCTCTCCTCGGTCTCCCCCTCCGGCCAGGGGAGCTGCGGCATGAGGTTGTAGTAGTCGAACATGCCGGCGGTGTCGACCATCTCGGCGATGGCCAGGGTGTTCCGGCACCCCTCCTGCCAGGCCTCGGAGGTGTCGATGGCGCGCATCTCCTCGGCGCTCTTCAGGAAGTAGCCCGAGCCGCCGAAGCGGAACCGGTTCTCGTCGGCGATCTTCGAGCCGGTCTGGATGCACAGCAGGGCGTCGTGCGCGTCGCGCTCGCGCTCGTAGGTGTAGTGCGAGTCGTTGGTCACCACGAAGCGCAGGTCGAGCTCCTTGGCGATGTGCAGCAGCCCTTCGCGCACCCGCCGCTCGATGTCCAGGCCGTGGTCCATCAGCTCGACGAAGAAGTTCTCCCGGCCGAAGATGTCCCGGTAGGCGGCGGCGACCTCCATCGCCTCGGCCTCCTGGCCCAGGCGGAGCCGGGTCTGCACCGCGCCGGAGGGGCAGCCGGTGGTGGCGATGATGCCCCGGGCGTGCTCGGAGATGAGCTCCATGTCCATCCGGGGCTTGCGGAAGAAGCCCTCGGTGGAGGCGCGGGAGTTGAGCTTGAAGAGGTTGTGCAGCCCCTCCTTGTTCTGCGCCCACATGGTCATGTGGTTGAACGCGCCGCCGCCGGAGACGTCGTCGCTGCGCTGGCTCGGGTCGCCCCAGCGGACCGGCTTCTTGTGGTACCGGGATTCGGGCGCCACGTATGCCTCGACGCCGATGACCGGGGTGACCCCGGCGGCCTTGGCCTGCTTGTAGAAGTCGTTGGCCCCGTGCATGTTGCCGTGGTCGGTCATCGCGACGGCCGGCATCTTCTCCTGCTGGGCGACTTCGAACAGGTTCTTCAACTTCGCCGCCCCGTCCAGCATCGAGTACTCGGTGTGGACGTGCAGATGGACGAAGGAGTCGGCCATGGCTCGGTTACCCCGTTATGCGGATCGGTGGGACAGAGGACGCCTCACGAGCCTACGCCGCCCCCGGCTGTGGATGGGCGCGTCCGCGCCGCGGGTCCCGGTGGCGGCGGCCGCATTCGCCGGCGGCCGGCCGGAGCCGGCCCGGAGGGCGGAACCCGTTCGCCCGGCGGGCGGTGGAACGACCCTGGCGGGTTCCGCCCCTCCGAGGCAAACTGAAACCTGTTCTCGTTCTGCTTTGGAGGCCTGATGCGCGAACACGACCGGCTCTACATCGGCGGCGAGTGGACCGAGCCCGCCTCCGCCGAGACGATCGAGGTCGCCTCACCGCACAGCGGGGAGGCGGTCGGCCGGGCCCCGGAGGGGACCGCGGCGGACATGGACCGGGCCGTGGCGGCCGCCCGGCGGGCGTTCGACACCGGCCCCTGGCCGCGGACGGACCCCGCGGAGCGGGCCGCGGTCCTGGCCCGCCTGGCCGAGGGCTACCTGGAGCGCTCCGATGAGCTCGCGGAGCTGATCACCGCCGAGATGGGCTGCCCGATCTCCTTCTCCCGGCTGGCCCAGGTGCCGGTCCCGCAGCAGACCCTGGCCTACTACGCGGGGCTGGCCGAGGACTTCACCTGGCGGGAGACCCGGCCGGGGCTGCTCGGCCCGGTGCACGTCGAGCGGGAGCCGGCCGGCGTGGTGGCCGCGGTGGTGCCGTGGAACGTCCCGCAGTTCCTGATCATGGCGAAGGTGGCTCCGGCGCTGCTCGCCGGGTGCACCGTGGTGGTCAAGCCGGCCCCCGAGACCGCGCTGGACCCCTACCCGCTCGCCGAGCTGGCCGAGGAGGCCGGGGTCCCGCCGGGCGTGCTCAACATCGTCGCGGCCGGGCGGGAGGCCGGGGAGCACCTGGTCGCCCACCCCGGGGTGGACCACGTGGCCTTCACCGGGTCGACCGCGGCCGGGCGGCGGATCGGGGCGCTCTGCGGCGAAGCGCTCAAGGGGTGCAGCCTGGAGCTGGGCGGCAAGTCCGCCGCGATCCTCCTGGACGACGCCGACCTGGCCGGGTACACCGCGATGCTGCCGCTGACCGCACTGCTCAACAACGGCGAGGCGTGCATCGCCCAGGCGCGGATCCTCGCCCCGCGGTCCCGCTACGCCGAGGTGGTCGAGGCGGTCACCGAGCGGGTCGCCGCGCTGGCCGTGGGGGACCCCGCCGACCCGGCGACCGAGATCGGCCCGCTGGTCTCGGAGCGGCAGCGCGAGCGGGTGGAGGGCTACATCGCCTCGGGGGTCGCCGAGGGCGCCCGGATCACCGCCGGCGGCGGCCGCCCGGACGGCCTGGACCGGGGCCACTACGTCGAGCCGACCGTCTTCGCCGACGCGCACAACGGGATGCGCATCGCCCGGGAGGAGATCTTCGGCCCGGTGCTGGCGGTGATCCCCTACGACGGCGAGGAGGAGGCGGTCCGGCTGGCCGAGGAGAGCGACTACGGGCTGGCCGGCTCGGTCTGGACCGCCGACCCGGAGCGCGGCCTGGCCCTGGCCCGCCGGATCCGCGCCGGGACGTTCGGGGTGAACGTCTTCAACATCGACGTGAACACCCCGTTCGGCGGCTACAAGGCCAGCGGCCTGGGGCGGGAGTTCGGCCCCGAGGGCCTGGAGGAGTACCTGGAGCACAAGTCCATCGTGACCCTGGGCTGACCGGCCGGGCGGCCGGGCGGCCGGGGCGCCCGGCCTCCCCCGACCTCCTCGGCGCGGCGGCCCCGTCGGAGCGCTCCGGCGGGGCCGCGGCGTCGGGACCGCCGCCCGGGCGGGGCGGCTCCGCATGTCAGTGGTGAATTTCTGGTGATGACACCCCTACATAGCGTATTCATCACCAACGGCGGGAACAATTAGGAGCCAACCGAATCACCCCCGACAACCGAAGAAAGTGACCGCTCAACGGTGGCCTCTCCTTCTCCCACCCTCCGTTCCTCACCTCTGCCCTCCCCCGCCTGGCAGGTGCGGATCCCGGCCGTCGACGGGACGGTGGCGGGCGGCGGCGTCGCCCTGCCCGGGGGCACGGTCCTCACCTGCGCGCACGTGGTCGACGCCGCACTGCTCCGGCCGCGGCGGGCCGGCGCGCCCGCGGACGGCACCGCACTGGAGGTGGACGTCCCCGGCCCCTGCGGTTTCACCCGGCGCACCGCGCACCTGATCGGGGAGGCCTGGGACGCCGCCGGGGACACCGCCCTGCTCCGGCTCGCCCCCGGCGCCGGCGCCGACCCCGAACCCGCCCGGCTGCTCGCCCGGATGTCCCGGATCGAGCGGACCGGGCGGCCGCTGCCGGTCCGGATCCGCGGCCACCCCTCGCTCCTCGGCGACCAGGCGCCGCACGGGCTGGTCGCCGCGGCCCAGGTGGCCGGCTACGGCCTGTTCGAGGGGGCCGCGCAGCTGAACCTGGCCGCGGACCAGCCGGTCCGGATCACCCAGGGGTTCAGCGGGTGCGGCGTGCGCGCCGACGACGACGGCGGGGTGGTGGGCATCGTGCGCAGCTCGCTGTTCGGCGCGGGCCCCGGCGCCGACGGGCTGCTCGCCGCGATGACCCCGGTGGAGTCCATCCCGTCCATCTCCCACCTGGTCGCCGACGCCGAACTGGCCGAGGCGGAGTCCTTCCTGGGGCGCACGGCCTTCACCGGGGTGCTGCCGGCCTACCGGTCGGCGACCCGGGAGCGCCCGCTGGAGGCGGTCGGCTTCCGCACCGCGCTGGAGGCCTTCGACCACCTCAGGGAGCTGGCGCCCGGGACGGACGGGCTCCCGCCGGAGGTGGTCTTCGCCGAGGAGGTCGCCAAGCTCCGGCCCGCCGCGCGGGGGCCGCTGCGCGGCTACGCCGACTCGCGCGGCCCGGAGGAGGTGCCCGGGGAGGCGCTGCGGCGGCTGCGCGCCCGCCCCGCGCCCCGGCCGCTGGCAGCGGCCCGGCTGGAGATCGTCGCCGAGCCGCTGCCCGGCGGCCGCGGGCCCCGCTACGAGGTGCGCTCCCGGCTCCGGGCGGGCGGCTCCTCCACCCCGGCGCGGACCGCGCGCGTCGGCGAGGCGGAGCTGCCCGGCGAGGCGCTGGAGATCGTCCGGGAGGCCGAGCTCCTCCTCGGCCGCGGCCCTTATCCGCCCCCGGTTCCGATGACGCTGGATTTCTACCTTCCGCTCCCTCTACTGCTTTCCGGAGGAATTGCGCACTGGCGGGTGCGGACCCCGGCCAGCCCGCACGGGGAGCGGCTCGGCAGCGCTTACCGCATCGTGCTGCATTCCTATGAGAGATCGTTCGCGCCGCATTGGAGCGGGGCGCGGCTGCGAATGCGGCGGCGGCTGGAGCGGGCCGCCCGGGAGGGGGCGGGGCGGCTGCGCGGCCTGCCCCCGGCGGTGCCGCCGGGCCGCGCGCACGACGCGCTGGCCGACCCGCGGATCGCGGTGTGCACCGTGGACACCGGGGCGGACGGGGCCGGTGCGGCGCTCGCCCTGATCGCCGCGCTGGAGGCGGGGGTGCCGACGCTGGTGTGGCGGATCGCCCGCCCCGGCGCCGGCCCGCACCGGCCGGGGGCCGCCCGGGACGGCTACCGGGAAAGGCGGGGCGGAGGTGGCGGGAAAGAGCCGTTGCTCCCATGGAACGGGCCGCCGATTTTCGATAAGTTGTTTTACCGCGGCGACCTTTCACTGAGCGCCGCGGAGATCGCCGATCTTCCGCGGCGTTTGCACGAGTGGCGCATGGAATCCACCGACACCGACATTTCCGACCCGATGCACACCGGGCACGGCGACCCCTTCGACATCGCCCTGCTCACCGATCACGCCGCGCCGCCCGCGGCGGCCGCGCGGCGCCCCGCCCCCGCCGGTTCCGACGTCATCCCCCCGCCGCGTGCCGGGCGGAGCGGCCCTGCCCCCGCCGCGCCGCCTCCCCGGCCCGCGCCGCTCCCCGGGGCGGCGCCCATTTCCGCCCCAGACGAGCTCCTGGACAGCGAATAGGGAGGTCCCGCCGATGACGTCCGACCCGGGGAGCGCCCCCGGCACGCCGGATGGCGCCGCCGCGGCGCCCTCCTGGTGGATCTACCGGGGCACCGGGACGCCCAGCCCCTACGCCGCTCCGCTGCGCGAGCGCCTCCCGCCGCCCCCGCCGTGGCGCCGGTTCCCCGGGACGCCGGACCCCGCTCCCCCGCCGGAGGACCGGGACGAGAGCGAGCGGGTGCTCGGCCCGCCCCGGCCGACCGGGCCCCGCCCGCTCTCCCCCGCCGAGACCGCGGTCGTCACCGCGGTCAACGCCGCCCTGCTGCTGCGCCGCCCGCTGCTGGTCACCGGGCCGCCGGGGGTCGGCAAGTCCAGCCTGGCCCACCGGGTCGCCCGCGAGCTGGGCCTGGGCCGGGTGCTGCGCTGGTCGATCACCAGCCGCAGCACGCTCGCCTCCGGGCTGTACGAGTACGACCCGCTGGCCCGGATCCACGACATCTCCGCCGACGCGGCCGCGGCGCCCGACGGCGGCGCCCCGGAGGCGCGCCGCCCCATCGGCGACTACCTGAGGCTGGGGCCGCTGGGCACCGCGCTGCTGCCGTCGGCCCAGCCCCGGGCGCTGGTCATCGACGAGTTCGACAAGGGCGACGCCGACCTCGCCAACGACCTGCTCGACGTGCTGGAGAGCGGCGGCTACCGGATCCCGGAGCTGGCCCGGCTGAGCTCCTCGGAGCCGGAGGCCACCGTGCCCACCGACGACCCGGGGCGCACCGCGGTGGTCCGGAACGGCTCGGTGGCCTGCCACGAGTTCCCGTTCACCGTGATCACCAGCAACTCCGAGCGGCCCTTCCCGGCGGCCTTCCGCCGGCGCTGCCTGCCGGTGGAGCTCCGCCCGCCCGACCGGGACCAGCTGGCGGAGATCGTCGCGGCGCACTTCGGCACCCGCGAGCACGGCGCCGACCGGGAGCTGATCCGCTCCTTCCTGGAGGAGTCCGCGGGCAAGGGCGGGCTCTCGATCGACCAGCTACTCAACTCGGTCCATCTCGTTAGTGCCGATGTCCGGGCCCATGCCACATCCTGGGACTCGGACGCCTGGCAGCACGTCCTCGATGTGATCTGGCAACGCCTCACGGAAACGGACCGAGAGTGACCGGGCGCGACGACCAGGAAAGACCCCGGGACGACCGGGGGGAGGCCGCGCAGCCGCCGCCCCCCGGCCCGCCGCTGCCCGGCACCGGCTCCCCGCAGTGGTGGGAGGTGGGCGACGCGGTCTGGCTGGCCGCCCGCACCGCCGCGCATGCCGACGCTGCGGGCGGACCGCATGACACCGCTGCGGGCGGACCGCAGAGCACGGTCGCGGGCGGAGCGCATGACGCCGTTGCGGGCGGACCGCAGAGCGCGGTCGCGGACGGTCCGCAGTCCCCGCCCCGGCAGGGGGACGCGGTCCCGCCGGCCGCCCCCGCCGGTCCGCCGCCGGTGCGGCCGGGCGGGCCGGCCGGGATCCTCCCGCCCGCAGGGCGGACCGGCACCGCCCCGGCACCGGGCGGGCCGCTCGCCGCCCGGCCCGCGGCCCCCGTCCCCCGCCCCGAGCTCGCCGACCGGCAGGGCCTGGTCCGGGCGCTGTCCCGGCTGCGCCGCAGGCTCCCCGGCCCTGGCCGCGGCCCGCTGGACGAGTACGCCACCGCCGAGTCCTACGCCCGGCGCGCGCTGGCGGTGCGCCGACCGGCCGGCCCGAACCCCGCCCCGCTGATCCCCCGGTTCGCGCCGGAGCGGCGCCCGGCGGACCGGCTGACCGTGCTGGTCGACGCGGGGCTGCCGATGCTCGTGCACGAGCCGCTGGTGGAGGAGTTCCTGGCGCTGGTCGAACCGCTGCGGCTGTTCCGCCGCACCCGCGCGCTCCGCTTCGACTCGGACAAGGCGTGGCCCGACGACCTCGTGCTGCGCGCCGGCCACGGGCCCGCGCCCGATCCGCGCGAGCTGTTCTCCGGCGCGCCCTCCGCCGCGGAGGTCGTGCTGGTGCTCACCGACGGCGCGGGCGAGGGCTGGCACCGCGGCGCCGTGCAGACCTGGCTGGCCCGGTGGGGGCGGCGGGCGGCGGTCGCCGTGCTGCAGGTGCTCGACCGGCCGCAGTGGCCGCGGACCGGGCTGCGCACGCGGCCGCTGGTGCTCTCCGCCCCCGGGGGCGCGATGGCGCCCAACGCGCGCTACCGGGTCCGCCTCCCGGCGGGCGCCCTCGCCCCGCCGCCCGGCGAGGGCGGCTCCCCGGACGCGGTCCCCGTCCCGGTGCTGCCGCTGCGCACCGCCGACCTGGAGCGCTGGGCGGGTTTCGTCGCGCAGTCGCCGGCCGTGGCGGAGCTGCCGGTGTCGGCGGTGCCGGCCGAGCCGACCGCCGAGCCGTTCGGCACCCGCCCGCCGGAGGAGGCGCCCCTGGCGGCGGACTCCTCCGCGGACCCGGGGGAGCTGGTGGCCGCGTTCCGAGAGACGGCCTCCCCGGCCGCCTTCGAACTGGCGGTGTGCCTGGCCGCGGTGCCGCTGAACATGCCGATGGTGCACGCGGTGCGGGAGGCCTTCGTCCCGGAGGCGACCACCGCCGACACCGCCGAGGCGCTGTGGTCCGGCCTGATCGCGCGGCGGCCGGGCGGCGCCCCGGTCACCCGGGCCGACCAGGTCTCCCTGGGGTTCCGCCCGGGGGTGCGCGCCGCGCTGCTCGCCGCCGGCGGCCGGCGCGCCCGGATCCGCGCGCTGCTGGAGACCGCGGTGGACCGGTTCGGCGCGCTGCCCTGGACCGGGCCGCTGGCGGCGCTGCTGCGCGGGGAGACCTTCGACCCGGCGCTGCCGCCGGTGCACGACGAGACGGCGCCCGCCGCGCGGGCGCTGCGGCCGGCCATGCGGGCCCTGCCCGGGCCGCTGCGCCGGGCCGCCGAACTGTGGGACGTGGCGCGCCCCGACTCCGACGGGTCGGGGGCGGCGGGCGCCCCGCCGGCGGTGCGGACCGCCGCCGGCCACGATCGAGCCGAGCAGAAAGACGAAGACGTGACCTCTGCAGACCCCGACTTCTCCGGTGCCGGCCGCCAGGTCGCCACGGAGACCTCGCGCGCCCCCGTCCCCGAGCAGGCCGCCCCGGTGGAGCGGCCGGCGGTGCTCCCGGCCCCGCCCGGCCCGGTCCGCGGGCCGCTGTCCCGGAGCCGGCCCCACGTCTGGGGGCGGATCCCGCAGCGCAACCCGGCGTTCGTCGGCCGCCAGGAGCTCCTGGACGAGCTCTCCCGGCGGCTGACCGCCGGGGACACGCACATCCTGCCGCAGGCGCTGCGCGGCATGGGCGGCGTGGGCAAGACCCAGCTCGCGCTGGAGTACGCCTGGCGCAGCCAGGACCGCTACGAGCTGGTGTGGTGGATCCCGGCGGACACCCCCACCCAGGTGCAGCAGGCGCTGATCGACCTGGCCCCGCGGCTGGGCATCGACGCCGACCGCGACCCGGCGAGCATCTCCCGGACCGTGCTGGAGACGCTGCGCTCCGGCCACCCCTACCGGGACTGGCTGCTGGTCTACGACAACGCCGCCGCGCCGGAGGACATCCGGCCGCTGCTGCCCAGCGGCGGCCCCGGCCAGGTGCTGATCACCTCGCGCGCGGCGGACTGGCGCAACGCCGGCGGCCACCTGCTGGAGGTGGACGTGTTCCGCCGCGAGGAGAGCGTGGAGCTGCTCGCCAAGCGCGGCCCGGAGTCGCTGACCGCCACCGACGCCGACCTGATCGCCGACAAGCTCGGCGACCTGCCGCTGGCCGTGGAGCAGACCGCGGTGTGGCTGTACGAGACGATGATGGACCCCGCCGACTGGCTGGAGGTCTTCGACGAGAAGCAGGCGGAGCTGCTGAGCGGCGTGGCGCCCTCGCCGGACTACCCGTGGACGGTGGGCGCCACCATGAACATGGCGCTGGACCGGCTGCTGCAGACCGACCCGGCGGCGCTGCGGCTGCTCCAGGTGTGCGCGTTCCTGGCGCCGCAGCCCGTCCCGCGGCGGCTGTTCAACAACGCGCGCAACGTGGAGGGCCCGGCGGAGCTGCGGGAGGTCCTCTCCGACCCGGCGGTGCGGCTGGGCCGGGTGCTGCGCGCGATCGACCGGTACGCGCTGGCCCGGATGGACCACCGGACCTCCACCTTCCAGCTGCACAAGCTGGTCCAGGAGACGCTGAAGCTGCCGCTGGACGACGAGCGCCGCGCCGAGTACCGGCACTGCGCGCACCAGCTGCTGGCCAACTTCGACCCCGGCGACCCGGACTCGGTGGCCGACTGGCCGCGCTACGCCGAGCTGCTCCCGCACATCTGGGAGACCGAGCAGTGGGACTGCGAGAGCCCGTGGTGCCGGCAGCTGGTCCTCAACGAGATCTCGTTCCTGCACACCTGGGGCCGGGTGAAGGCGGCCCGGACGCTGGCCGAGACCACCGTCAACCACTGGACCCGGCACCTGGGCGCCGAGCACCCGCAGACGCTGCGCGCCCGCGCCCGGTACGCCGCTCTGCTGTCCACCCTCGGCGACTTCGAGGAGGCGCATTCGCTCACCCTGCACGTGGTCGACACGCTCACCCGGCTGCGCGGCGCGGCCGACGAGGAGACCCTGGAGGTCCGCCAGGACCTCGTCCTCCAGCTGCGCAACCTCGGCCGGTTCCACGAGGCGCTGGAGGTCAGCGGGGAGGTCCTGGAGGCCCAGGAGCGGGTGCTCGGCCGGGACGACCCGCTGACCCTGCAGACGGCCCACATCCACGCGGTGGGGCTGCGGCTGATGGGCCGCCTCGAGGAGGCCATGGCGATCGACGGGTACAACCTGCAGCGCAGGACCGAGATCCTCGGGCCGGAGAACCCGCGCACCCTGTCCAGCGGGTACGCCCTGGCCGTGGGCCTGATGGAGCGGGCCGAGTTCGGCAAGGGGCTGGACCTGATCGAGGACTGCAGGACCACCGCCGAGCGGGTCTACCCCGAGGACAACCAGTTCCGGCTCGGCCTGCTGCTGCTGCAGGCGACCCTGCTGCGCCGGATGGGACGCGTCCAGGAGGCGCTGGCGCTGTCCGAGGAGACTTATGCGATCTACCTCGGGAAGGGGGCGCCGGAGGCGTTCACCACCCTGCAGGCGGCCGGCTGCCATTCGGTGGCGCTGCGCGCGGCGGGCGAGTACGACCAGGCGCTCGCCCTCTCCGAGCGGACGCTGGAGGGGTTCCGGAGCGCCTACAACGACCGGCATCCGGCCTACGCCGACGTCGCGCTGAACCACGCGGTGATCCTCCGGCTGCTCGGGCGGGCCGATGAGGCCCGCCTCCTCGACGAGGCCGCGCTGGAGGTGCACACCGGGATCGGCGAAGGGCACCCGAGCACCATCGCCAACGCGGTCAACCTGGCCAGCGACCTGTTCGTCGGCGGAAACCCGGCCAAGGCGCTGGAGCTGGACGAGCGGACGCTGCGGACCTCTCGTTCGGCCCTGGGCGACGAGCACCCGCTCACCCTCGCGGCCGAACGCAACCTGCTGCTGGACAGGGCCGCGGTGCACGGGGACGCCTGCCTCGAGGAGAGGAAGCGGGTGGTGGCCCGGTACGCCCTGGTGTTCGGCTCCGACCACCCGGCCACCCGGTCGGCGGCCCAGGACGTCCGGGCCAATTGCGACCTGTTCCCCAACCTGATGTGAACCGGGGCCGGCGGGGTCAGTCGACCGACGCGCCGCGGCGCAGCAGCGCCAGGAAGGCGCACCAGTCGCCGTCGCCGAAGCCGAGTTCGGCGCCGTCCCGGTTGCGGGAGTCCCGCACTCGGACGCCCGCCGCCGCGGGACGGGCCTCCACACAGCCATGGGCGTTCGGATCGCTTCTCCGCGGGGTGCGCCATCCGCGCCCGTCGTGCAGCCCCCGCCGGAGGCGCCGCCCCTCGTCCGGGCGGTGCTCTCCGGTGGGCGGTGTGAAAGGGCCGGCCCGTTCCCCGGCCTCCTCGCAGAATTCCGTCGGATCAGCGTTCATAGGGACCTCTCGGCCGTGCACTGGGGGAACGCGCCCCGGTACGCGGGGTACGGGCGGTGGGCGCACTCGTCCCATGGCGAAATTCCCGACTGGGCGCCGGTCGGCGTGGTTATCCCCCGATCGTTTATCTCTATGTCGACCGGTCCCGGACATTTCCCTTACGCATTGTGGCGATCCAGGTGACCATGGCATTTCCGATTCCGGTGCCGGACCCGGCCCGAGGGAGGCAAATGGCGGAGATCGTCCGTTTCGACAACGAGGAGGGCGCGGCGGTGCTGGTGGAGGCCGCCGGCAGCTCGCCGCAGATGCGCGACGTGAGCGGACGGGACATACTACGCGATTCCGACCAGACGATCCAGCGGATCCTGGGCCGGGTGCGCGACCTGTCCGCGCTGGTCGTCCGGGAGATGCGGGGCGTCGCCGCGGAGGCCGACGAGCTCAGCGTCCAGCTGGGCATGAAGATCAGCGCCGAGGCCGACGTGTTCCTGGCCAAGGCCACCGGGGAGAGCAGCATCCAGGTGACGATCACCTGGCGGCGGGGGGACGCCCCCCGCTGACCCCGGGACCGGGGCGGCGGCGCCCGGCCTCGCCGGCCGCGGCGCCGCCGCCCGTTCCGGTCCGCCCGGATCAGCGTTTGGCGTACATCCGCTCGACCGCCTCGGACTCGCGGTCCAGGATCCGGGCGCGGCGCAGCTTCAGCGTCGGCGTCAGGGTCTCGTCCTCGACGGTGAACGCGCGGTCCAGCACGGTGAAGGCGCGGACCGACTCCGCCCGGGAGACCGCGCCGTTGCCGGCGTCCACCGCCTTCTGCACCTCGGCGCGGAGCCCGGGGTCGTCGGCGAGCTCGGCGACGGTGGCCTCCGCGGGCCGGCCGGCCCGCTGCTTCCAGGCGGCGAACTCCTCGGCGTCCAGGGTGATCAGCGCGGTGACGAAGGAGCGCCCGTCGCCGATCAGCATGCACTGCTCGACCAGCGGGTCGGCGCAGATCCGCTCCTCGATCGGGACCGGGGCGACGTTCTTGCCGCCGGCGGTCACCAGGATCTCCTTCTTCCGCCCGCTGACCCGGACGTAGCCGTCGGCGTCGGCCTCGCCGAGGTCGCCGGTGGCGAACCAGCCGTCGCGGAAGGCCTCCTCGGTGGCCTCCGGGCGGTTCCAGTAGCGGGAGAAGACGGGGCCGCCCTTGACCATGATCTCGCCGTCCTCGGCGATCTTGACCTCGACGCCGGGCAGGGGGTGGCCGATGGTGCCGGGGCGGATCCGGCCCGGCGTGTTGGCCAGCACCGCGGCGGTGGTCTCGGTCAGCCCGTAGCCCTCCAGGACCTCCAGGCCGATGCCGCGGTAGAAGTGCAGCAGCCGCACGTCCAGGGCGCCGCCGCCGGAGATCACCCGGGTGCACCGGCCGCCGAGGGCGCCCATCAGCTTGCGGTAGACGAGCGGCTCGAAGATGCGGCGGCGGAGCCGGAGCAGGGGGCCGGGGCCGCCGGGGCCGTCCAGCGCGGTGCTGTAGGCGACCGCGGTCTCGGTGGCGGCGTCGAAGATCCGCCGGGACAGCCCGCCGGTCCGCTTGCGCGCGCCGGTGTGGATCTTCTCGAAGACGTAGGGCACGGCGAGCAGGAAGGTCGGCCGGAAGGTGCCCAGGTCGGCGATGAGGTCGGCGACGCTGGCCGCGTGGCCGAGCTTGGCGCCGGCGTGCACCGCGGCCACCTCCACCATCCGCCCGAAGACGTGCGCCAGCGGCAGGAAGAGCAGGGTGGAGGGGGCGTCGTCGCCGCCCGGCTCGCCCTCGAAGAGCACCGAGAGGGCGTGCGTGGCGCCGTCGATCTCGGCGAAGAAGTTGGCGTGGGTGAGCACGCACCCCTTGGGGGTCCCGGTGGTCCCGGAGGTGTAGACGATGGTGGCCGGGTCGGACGGGGAGACGGCCTCGCGGCGCGCCTTCACCTCCGCGTCGTCCACCTCGGCCCCGGCGGAGGCCAGCGCCTCCAGGGCTCCGGGCTCGCCGCGCAGCGGGTCCAGCGTCCACAGCCGGCGCAGGCCCGGGACCTGCTCCCGGACGCCCTCGACCGCGGCGGTCGCGGCCTCGCCGTCGACGATGCAGCCGACGGCGCCGGAGTCGTTGAGGATCATCGCGATCTGCTCGGGCGAGGAGGAGGGGTAGATCGGCACCGGGATCGCGCCGGCCGCCCACGCGGCGAAGTCGGCGATGGTCCACTCGTAGCGGTTGGCCGAGAGCAGGCCGATCCGGTCGCCGGCGGCGACGCCGGCGGCGATCAGGCCCTTCGCGACCGCCATGACCTGGCCGCGCACCTCGGCGGCGGGGACGTCGCGCCAGCCTCCCGAACCGTCGGCCTTGCGGCTGAGCATCGCGGACTCGGGGTGGAGGTCCGCGCGTTCGAAGAGGACCTCTGCGAGGCCGCCGTGGGTGCGGGGCTCGCTCGCTGCGGGGGTGGAGATGTGGGTCACTCTCCTGTGTCTATCCGACATTCGTAACAAATACGAACATTTGACACGGACGCTCGGCATGACAAACGCCATACTCCCCCGGCCCCCGGAGCGGCCCCGCGCCCCTGCGCGCACCCCTCACTCGGGCAGCGACAGGCGCACCATGATCGCGGTGCCCTCTGCGGTGACCTTCCCGCCGTGCCGGATCTCACCGGAGACGAAGACCTTCCGCCGCTCGGTCCCGGTCACCCGGGCGCTGATCTCCAGCGGCACGTTGAGCGGGGTGGGCTCGCGGTAGTTCACGTCCAGGTTGGCGGTGAGCCCCGGCATGCCCGCGACGCTGGAGGCGGTCCCCAGCGCCTGGTCCAGCAGGGCCGCCAGCCAGCCGCCGTGCACCAGTCCGGGCGGCCCCTGGTAGAGGCCGTTCAGCAGCACCTCGCCGCGGACGCCGCCCTCGGCGTCCTTCTCCAGGACCAGCGGCGGGGCCAGCGGGTTGACCGGCCCGGAGACGCCGTTGGTGAGGGTGCCGTACTCGATGGAGTCGTCGGGGTAGGTGTAGCGGACCATCGCGCCCAGCTGCCGGCGGCCGCCCTGGACCAGCTCCTCGGCCTTGGCCACCGCGTCGGCGGCCGCGGCGAGCGCCTCGGGCGGGGCCTCGGTGTGCGCGGCGGCGTCCATCAGCGACCGGACCCGCTCCACCAGCGAGGCGAGCTCGGCGGGGATCTCCTCCTCGGGGACCACGGTGAATCCGTAGTCGGCGGGATCCGGCAGTTCCGTCACCGGCTGTGCGTCGACCGTCATGTCTTCCTTCAACGATTCGATCCGCAGCGCCGCTCGGCGCGTGCGCGTACCGGAGGCCGGGTTCTCGGGCCCGGCCCCCGAACCGAATCTTACTCGGTAGTAGCTTACGGCGCCGGTCCCGGGGCCGCGCGGGAGGGATCCCGCGGCCCGGAGCCGCCGCCCGCTCTCTCCAACCCGCGCCCCGCCTCCCGGTATTTCGTGAGCCTCGCCACCGCCCCGCTCAGCCGACCGGCTCCTTGGCCATGGACACGTGCACCATCCCGGCCTCGGTGAACTCGGGCCCGTGGGCGGTGTAGCCGAGCCGGGTGTAGAAGTCCCGGGCGTGCAGCTGGGCGTGGAGCTCGATCCGGGTGACCCCGCACCGCGCGGCGTGCTCCTCCAGGGCCCGGACCAGGCGGGCGCCCAGCCCGGCCCCCCGCGCGCACGGCAGCACCGCGAGCCGCCCCAGCACCCCGGTCCGGCCGCGGACCACCATCCGCACCGTGCCCAGCGGCACCCCGCCGACCCGGGCCAGCAGGTGCTCGGCCCCCGGGTCCTCCGCGTCCGGCTCCAGCGCGCTGGACACCCCCTGCTCGGCGACGAAGACCGCCCCCCTGATCACATAGCAGGCCGCCCGGTCGGCCTCGCCCACCGCGGGCCCGATCTCCACCGCGCCCCGCGCCCGCCCACCGCTCTCGTCGTTCCGCATGGCCGCACCCTAGTGCGCCGAGGCGCCGATCCAACGGCCACCGACCAGGAGACTCCTCCCTCCCCGGCAACGATCCAGGCCCAGTGGCCCCGAAGCACCCGCCGATGCGGGACCGGTCGACGGGGCTGCGGGGCGGCACGCCCCTCGGCCGCGCGGCGCCTCCCCGCCCCGCCCTCCGGAGCGGACGGCGCGGCCCGCCGGCCCCGGAGGACCCGGAGCACCGGCACCGGCCGCGACACCGAGGCCGGACCCTGCGGGAGAGCGCCGCCGGGGCCGGTCAGGGCCACCAGCGGTAGACGTCCCGCAGCGCGGCGAGGTACTCCCGGCCCGCCGCCGGGCCGCCCAGTTCCCGGGCGGCGCCGAGCAGCACCGGGGAGCCCGGGGCATCGCCCGTCGAGTAGCGGTCCAGGGCGGCCCGGACCCGGCCCAGGACGACGTGGTCGGGGGCGCCCCGCTTCCGGTCCCGCTGGGCGCGGCCCAGCTCGGCGTGGGCCTGCTCCTCGTGGCAGATGCCGTGCGGCATCGGCGCGTCGGCGAAGGCCACCGGCTCGGGCGCCCCCGAGGCCGCCCACGGCGTGCCCGGCGGCCGCTCCCCCGCGTCCAGGTACGGCGCGACCTGGGCGAACGCCTCCCCCGGGGAGTGGTAGAAGAAGAACACCGGGCGGGGACGGGACAGCTGCTCGGCCAGGAGCCTCCGGCGCCGCCCGGCGTCCGCGGGCAGCCGCGCCAGGATGCCGGCCGGGTCGGCGCCTGCCGCGCGGGCCGCCGCCAGCGCCTCCTCCAGCACCCGGACGCGGCGCTCCCCGTCCAGCCGGTCCGACAGGGCGGTGAGCGCGGCGGCCCGCTGCCCGTCCCGCCCCTCCGGGAGGCGGCGGACGGCGGCCAGCCCGGCCTCCAGGGACGCCCCGGACAGGTGCCCGGCCCGGCCGGTCACGACCCGGGCCAGGTAGCCGGGACGGCCGTCCTCCTCGACCTCCTCCAGCACCCGGACCATCAGGTCCTCGGGCAGCACCGGGGCGAGGTCGTCCAGGAGCGAGTAGGCGAAGAAGTTCTGGTGGCCGACGTGCTCCAGGGCGAGCTCCAGGGCCCCGGCCAGCGCGTCGCGGCGCTCCGCCCCGGTCAGCAGCCCTGCGGCGTCGAGCAGCAGGGTGTACCTGCGGTCCTCGTCGGCCACGGTGCGGGCCGCCCGGACGGCCTCGGCCAGCGGTGCGGGCCGCTCCTCCGGCGGGAGCAGGCCGGCGGCCCCGATCAGCATCTCGGCGCGGTCGTCGGCGTCGGTGAGCCCGCGCGCCAGGGACAGGGCCTCGCCCGCGGCCCCCGCCCGCTCCGCCTCGGGCACCGCCTCCGCCTGGGAGAGCAGCATCCGCACCCGGTCGCAGGGGTCGGCGACGGCCCGGGCCGCGGCCGGCGCCTCGGCGAGGACCGGCGCCCTCGATTCAGGCGGGAGCAGGGACGCGACCGCGTGCAGCGCCCGGGTGCGGTCGAACGGGTCGGGTACCGCCCGGGCCGCCTCCAGGGCGCCGGGCAGCAGCGGCCCGCGCTCGGCGGCGGGGACCGCGGCGGCGGTGTCGGCCCACAGCTCGGCCCGGCCCGGCGGCTCCTCCCCCGCCCCGGCCTCGGCCAGCGCGTCCGGGCGCTCGGCGGCGGACAGCAGCGGGATCAGCGCGGTCCAGCGGAGCCGGACCGAGCCCTCGTACTCGGCGGCCGGGTCGAGCAGGGCGACGGCGGCGCGGGCCTCGGTGAGCACCGCCGCCCGGTCCTGCGCGGGCAGCCGGGGGGCCAGCGCGGTCAGGGCGTCCGCGCGGTACCGGGGATCGCCCAGGGCGCGGGCGGCCGGGACGGCGTCCAGGGCCGCCTCCGGTGGCAGGTACGGGACGACCCCGTCCAGGGCGAGCGCCCTCTCGATGTCCGGCGGCCGGGCGGCGGCCACCGCCAGCGCGCGGCCGGCGGCCTCCTCCGGCATGTGCGGGGCCAGGTCGCGCAGCACCTCGTGGCAGCCGTACCCGTCGGCGTACTCCACTTCGACGCGGTCGAAGAGCCGGTGCCAGGCTTCGGCCGGCAGCAGCGGGGCGACCTCCGCCACCAGGTCCTCGCGGGGGCCGCCGACCACCAGAGCCTGGTCCATCGCCTCCTCCGCCACCGCCGCCCGGTCGGCGGCGGGCAGGTGGGGCAGGAGCGCGAGCAGGGCCCGGCAGCGCTCACCGGGCCGGTCCCGGGCGCGGGCGCGGGAGAGCGCCCGGACGCCGTCCCAGATCCCGGCCTCCAGCAGCAGGGCGGGGAACTCCTCCGACTCGCCGAAGCGGGGGCCGGCGGCCCGGGCCGCGCAGATCCCCATCAGCGCGTAGCGCATCTCCAGGCCCAGGCCGGGCGCTGGGCGGCCGCCGGCCGGAGCGGCCGCGGCCGCCAGCGCGCGGGCGGTCCGCAGGTCGGCGAGGTACCCCTCGACGTCGCCGGCCCGGTCCCGCGCGTCGAACCAGACGTTCACCGCGCCGGGGCGGTGGTCGGCGGGCCGCTCGCAGGCCAGCAGCCGGTGCACGTCCCGGTCCCGGCCCGCGGCCGCCAGGTGCCGGACCGTGTTCCGCAGCCCGTACCCGCCGTCCTCGTCGCCCCGCTCCGGTTCGGCGGCCAGCAGCGGCAGCCCGGCGTCCAGGCCGCCCCACCGGTCGAGGTGGCGGTCGGCGATGCGGCCGTGCCGGGCGCGCTCCGCCTCCGCCGAGCGCTCGATGGCCAGAGCGCGCAGCGCGTCGCGCATCCGGAGGTACCCGTGCCGGGCGGCCTCCCGCCCCTGCGGCTCCGCCGGCCGGTCCGCCGAACCCGGTATGCGCATGTCGCTCCGTCTCCTCGTCATCGGCTCCGGCCGCAGGGGCGGCGGACGAGGGAACGCTAGTGGCGCCCGGCCCCGGCGTACAGCGAATATCCGGCCGCGCGGGAGGACGGGAGCGGGCGGGGAGGGCGGCGCGCAGGAGCCCCGCGCCCGGACCGGAGCGAGGGGGCCGGCCGCCCGGTTCCGTTCGGCGCCGCGAAGGCGCAATAACGTTCAAGAACGGGACACTTCCGGCGCCCTAGGTTCAGGGGCGTGAGCAATCCAGTCTTCCCTCTCTCTCCGCCGGTGCGCGATGCGCTGGGCATCGGGGTGGCGGTCGGGGTCTCCGGGACGGCGTTCGGCACGGCGGCGGTGGCCGCCGGGCTGAGCGTGCCCCAGGCGTGCGCTCTGAGCCTGTTCGCGTTCACCGGCGCCTCGCAGTTCGCGCTGGTGGGGGTGGTCGCCGGGGGCGGCAACCTGATCGCCGGCGCGGTGGGCGCGCTGCTGCTCGGGGCCCGCAACACCCTGTACGGGCTGCGCATGGCCGACCTCCTCGGCTGGCGCGGGGCCCGGCGGGCGGTGGCCGCGCACGGCGTCATCGACGAGACCGCGGCGGCCTCCCTGGCCCAGCGGACCCCGGCCGCGTCCCGGACCGCGTTCATCGCCACCTTCGCCTCCCTCTTCGTGTTCTGGAACGCGACCACCCTGCTGGGCGCGGTCGCCACCGAGCGGATCGGCGACACGTCCGCATTCGGCCTGGACACGGTGGGGCCGGCGATCTTCCTCGCGCTGCTCTGGCCGCGCCTGCGGGAGAGCGGCCGGATCCGGCTGGTCGCCGCGGGCGGCGCGCTGATCGCGCTGGCCGCGGTGCCGTTCCTCCCGCCGGGCGTCCCGGTGCTGCTCGCCGCCGCGGCGGTGCTGCTCGGCCCGGCCCCGGACGGCGGTACGCCGGCCGGCGGCGGAGCCGGGGGGGCCGCCCGTCCCGGGGACGGACCGGTCCCCCCGGGCGGGGACGGCGGCGGCGCTGCGGACGGCGCCGCGGACCGGCGGGAGGTGCGGCCGTGACCCTGTGGATCGCCATCGCCGTCACCGCCGTCGGCTGCTACCTGCTGAAGTTCGCCGGCCTGGCGGCGCCCCGGCGGCTGCTGGACGCCCCGCCGGTGCGCCGGTTCGCGCTGACCGTCCCGGTGGCGCTGCTGGCCGCGCTGGTCGCGGTGCAGTCCTTCACCGACGGCGGGTCCGCGCTGGTCGCCGACGCCGCCCGGCTGGCCGGCCTGGCCGCGGCGGCCGCCGCCCTGCTGCTGCGCGCGCCCTTCCTGGTGGTGGTCCTGGCCGCCGCCGGAACCACCGCGCTGCTGCGCGCGGCCGGGCTCGGCTAGGCCGTCTCCGCAGGGGCCGGCCCCCGGCCCCTGCTCCGCCCGGGCAGGCGGCCCGCCGCCGGTCCGCGCTCCCGGCGGGCCCCGTGCAGGGCGGCCGCGCGGCGGAAGTGACGGGAGGCCTCTCCCGGGGCAGGTAGCCGGTGAAGGGCCGCGGACCCCGGCGGGCGGGTCCGCCCGCCGGGGTCCGCGGCCGTGCTCCTCGCGGTGCCCCCGCGACCGTGCTCCTTGCAACGATGGAAGGACCGCCGTGCCCCCCGAGACCTCCTCCCCGGACACCGACCGCCGCACCGCCGCCGAGGCGGTCGCCGAACTGCTGGCCGCCGCGCACGTGCGGCGCTGCTACACCGTCCCCGGCGAGAGCTTCCTGGAGCTCGCCGACGCCATCGACCGGCGCGGCGACATGCTGCTGGTGTCCACCCGGCACGAGAACGGGGCCGGGTTCATGGCCGAGGCCGAGGGGAAGCTGACCGGCGTCCCCGCCGTCGCCGCGGCCACCCGGGGCCCGGGCGCCGCCAACCTGTCGGTCGCCGTGCACACCGCCATGCAGGACTCCACCCCCATGCTGGTCTTCCTCGGCCAGGTGGAGACCGACCACCTGGGGCGCGAGGCCTTCCAGGAGGTGGACCTCACCGCGTTCTACGCGCCGATCACCAAGTGGTCCACCACCGTCACCCGGGCCGACCGGCTGGTCGAGGCGACCGCGCGCGGCCTGCGCATCGCCACCTCGGGGCGGCCCGGCCCGGTCGCGATCGCGGTCCCCGGCGACCTGTTCGGGCGGCCGGTCGGCGCGCCGGCGCTGCTGCCCGGGGCCGCCCCGCCCCGGCCCGCGCTGGGCGAGGACGAGCGGGACCGCCTCGCCCGGTGGCTGGCCGGGGCCGAGCGGCCGGTGATCATCGCCGGGGGCGGCGCGCGGGGCGCCCGGGAGGAGCTGGTCCGGGTCGCCGAGCGGTTCCAGGCCGGGGTGTACGCCTCCTGGCGGCGGCAGGACGTCTTCCCCAACGGCCACCCGCTCTACCTGGGCCACCTGGGGCTGGGCTGCCCGCCGCAGGTGACGGCCGCGCTGCAGGAGGCCGACGCGGTGCTGGTGGTCGGGTCCCGGCTGAGCGAGACCACCACCCAGGCCTACCGGTTCCCCGCCCCCGGGCTGCGGGCGGCCGACTCCCCCGTGGCCCAGATCGACATCGACCCGGACCAGGTCGGGGCGGTCTCCGGGGTGTGGCTGGGCGCGGTCGCCGACGCCCGGCGGGCGCTGCGCGCCCTGGCCGACTCCCCGCTGACCGCCCCCCGCCGGGACTTCGCCGCCGCGCACCGGGCCTGGCTGGACGGCACCTCCGCCCCCGCCGAGGCCGCCGTCCACCCGGGCGGGCGGCTGCACCCCTGGGCGGTGGTGGACGCCATGCGCTCCGCGCTCCCCGCCGACACGGTGCTCGCCAACGACGCCGGGAACTTCGCGGCGTTCCTGCACCGCGGCTGGCGGTTCGAGGAGCCGCGCACCCAGCTGGCGCCGACCAGCGGCGCCATGGGGTACGCGGTCCCCGCGGCGGTCGCCGCCAAGCTGGTGGAGCCGGACCGCACCGTGGTCGCGGTGGCCGGCGACGGCGGCGCGCTGATGACCGGCCAGGAGCTGGAGACGGCGGTGCGCACCGGCGCCGCGATCATCGTGGTGGTGTTCCAGAACGGCCTGTACGGCACCATCGCCATGCACCAGGCCCGCGAGCTGGGCCGCACCGCGGCGACCGACATCAGCGGCCCGCTGGACCTGGCCGGCTACGCCCGGTCGCTGGGCGCCCGCGGCGCCACCGCGCACACCCCCGAGGAGTTCGCCAAGGCCCTCTCCGGGGCGCTCGGCTCCGATCTGCCCACCCTGATCGACGCGCGCACCGACCCGGACGTGATCAGCCCCGGCGCCACCCTCTCCGGGCTGCTCGGCGGGCACGGCGGCTGACCCGGTGGGCGGGCCGCCGGAGGGATCGCCGCACCGGTCCGGGGCGGCGGCCCCGCGCGTCCCGGCGGGCGGCCCGCGGCGCGGCCGCGCCGGCCCGGTCCCGGTCCGTTCCGCGCGGCCGGGCCGGCCCCCGCCGGTCTCCGAGGGGGCCGCGCGGCCTGTCCGGCGGCGTCCGGGTCGGCATCAGACCGGCGGGCGCCCCGCGGTGCAGACGGTCTGGGCCGCCTCGCGGAGGGCGCGCACCGCCGCCCGGATCGCGGGGCGGCGGGCGGCGTCGGCGTTCCAGAACACGTAGACCTGGCGGACCAGGGCGGGCTGCACCTGGACCAGGCGGACCCCCTCGGGGACCGGGCCGCGGCCGAGGCGGGGGATGACCGCGGCGCCCAGGTCCGCGGCGACCAGGGCCATCTTGGTCTGGTGCTCTTCGGCGGTGTGCGCGATGCGGGGCTCGACGCCGCGCTCCCGGAGCATGCCGTGCAGCCACTCGTCGCAGGTGCCGCCGCGGGTCCAGCTGATCCAGGGCAGCCGCAGCACGTCCTCCAGCGACACCAGGTCGTGCCGGGCCAGCGGGTGCCCGGCGGGCAGCGCGATGTCGGCGACGTCGTCCATCAGCGGGGCGCGGGCCATCCCCTTGGAGAGCGGCAGCGGCGCGCCGATCCAGTCGACCACCACGGCCAGGTCGGACTCGCCCCGGGCGACCGCCGGCACGCTCTCGTCCGGTTCCTGCTCGGCGAGCTCCACGACCAGGCCGGGGTGGTTCTCCCGGAGCGCCACCAGGGCCTGCGGCAGCAGCCCGCGGGCGGCGGTGGCGATCGCGGACAGCCGCAGGTGGCCGATGACGGCGTCGCGGTGCGCCTCCAGGTCGGCCTCGGCCTGGCGGACCATGGACAGGATCCGCGAGGTGTGCTCGACCAGTACCTCGGCGGCCTCGGTGAGCCGGACCCCGCGCCCGTTCCGCTCCACCAGGGGCTGGCCGACCTCCCGCTCCAACTTGCTGAGCTGCTGGGAGACCGCGGAGTTGGTGACCCTCAGCTCCTCGGCGGCGCCGGTGAGCGACCCGTTGAGCGCGATCGCGTGCAGGACCCGCATCCGTTCCACACTCAGCATGTAAGCCATTCTAACAGGGTCCTTAAGGAGATTGAAGTAGACCTAAGCGGACGGGGCGGGATAGAAACATCCCATGACGACCGCTCTCCGGCCGCCCGCCTCCTGGCAGTGGCGGTTCCTGCTGCTCGCCCTGGTGTGGGGGGGCGAGCTTCCTGCTCATCAAGATCGGCACCACCGCGTTCACCCCGGCGCAGATCACCCTGGGCAGGATGGCGGCGGGCGCCCTCCCGCTGCTGGCCCTGGTCCTGCTGACCGGCGGCCGGCTGCCCTCCTCCCCCCGGATCTGGCTGCACCTGTCGGTCGCGGCCCTGTTCCTGAACAGCATCCCGTTCACCCTGTTCGGCTACGCCGAGCAGCACATCCCGTCCGCGCTCGCGGGCATCTGCAACGCGGCCACGCCGCTGTTCGCCATGGTGTTCTCGATGCTGATGCTCTCCGACGAGCGGCCCGGGCCGCTCCGGCTGGCCGGGCTGGGCGTCGGCTTCGCCGGGGTGCTGGTGGTGTTCGGGGTGTGGGCCGGGTTCGGCGGGGCGGACGGCACCGGCATGCTCCTCGCCCTGGGCGCCGCGCTCTGCTACGGGATCGGCACCCCCTACCTGCGCCGCGCCCTGCTCACCGGGCGGCGCCCGGCCGAGCCCGGCGGACCGGCCCGGCCCGCCCTGGCCGCCGGGTACGGCCCGGTGGAGCTGGCCGCCGCGCAGCTGCTCATCGGGACGGTGCAGATGCTGGCCGCCACCGCGGTGCTGGACGGGGCGCCGGCCCGGGTCCCCGCGGACGCGGTGCTGGCCGTGGCGGCGCTCGGCGTCTTCGGCACCGGCCTGGCCTACGTGCTGCAGTACCGGATCATCGCGGACGCCGGGGCGACCGTCGCCTCCACCGTGACCTACCTGGTGCCGGTGGTGGCCGTCGCCGCCGGGACGCTGCTGCTCGGCGAGCGGCTGTCCTGGAACGAGCCGGCCGGCACGGTGCTGATCCTGCTCGGCGCGGCGCTCACCCAGGGGGTGCTGCGGCTCCGGCGGCGGGCCCCGGAACCGGTGCCCGCGGGGGCGGCCGCCCCCGCCCCGGAGCGGGAGCCGCAGCCCTCCGGGTGACCGCGGAGCCGC
>NZ_ANBB01000002.1 GCF_000341105.1 Nocardiopsis potens DSM 45234 | reverse complement strand
CCGGGGCCCCCCCCCTGCCGATATGACCGGGCCCCGTCAGAGCGCTCTGACGGGGCCCGGTCATATCGGCTCGGGCGGGCGGGTGGCCCGCCTTGGCCGGGCTAGTCCTCGCGGAGCAGCTCCAGGGCCTTCTCCAGGTCCTCGGGGTAGCCGCTCTCGAACTCGACCGGCCGACCCTCGGTCGGGTGGTCGAAGCCGAGGCGGACCGCGTGCAGCCACTGCCGCCGCACACCCAGCCGGTCGGCCAGGGTCGGGTCCGCGCCGTACAGGCGGTCGCCGACGCAGGGGTGGCGCAGCGCGGACATGTGCACCCGGATCTGGTGGGTGCGCCCGGTCTCCAGCTTGATCTCCAGCAGGCTGGCGGCGCGGAACGCCTCGACCGTGTCGTAGTGGGTGACCGACGGGCGGCCCCCGGCGACCACCGCGAAGCGGCCGTCCCCGGAGGGGTGCCGGTCGATCGGGGCGTCGACGGTGCCGCGCAGCGGGTCGGGGTGGCCCTGGACCAGCGTGTGGTAGCGCTTGTCCACGGTGCGCTCCTTGAACGCCCGCTTCAGCACCGAGTAGGCCGCCTCGCTCTTGGCCAGCACCATCAGGCCGGTGGTGTTGGCGTCCAGGCGGTGCACGATGCCCTGCCGCTCCGCGGCGCCGCTGGTGGTCAGCCGGACCCCGGAGGCGAGCAGGCCCTCCAGCACCGACGGGCCGGTCCAGCCCACGGTGGGGTGGGCCACCACGCCGATGGGCTTGTCGACCACGATGATGTCGGCGTCCTCGTAGACCGTCTTCAGGCCCGGGACCGGTTCCGGCCGGGGCACCGGGGCGCTCGGCGGCGGGGGCAGGGTGACCTCCAGCCACGACCCGGACTGGACCCGGTCGGACTTGGCCGCGGCGGCGCCGTCCACGCTGACCTCGCCGGCCGAGATCAGCTCGGCGGCGCGGGTCCGGGAGAGCCCGAACATGCGGGCGATGGCCGCGTCCAGGCGGTCGCCCTCCAGTCCGTCGGGGACCGGCATACTGCGGTGGTCGCTCACGGGCGGTCCCCCTTCTCCTCCGAGGACTCCTCGGAGGCGCTCTCGCTCTCGGTCCCGGCCTTCTCCTCCGGCCCGGCGTCGCCCTCCCGGGTGCCGTCGATGTTGATCCCGCGGAAGGCCAGCAGCACGGCGAGGGCGCTGCCCACCACCAGGCTGGAGTCGGCCAGGTTGAACACCGGCCAGTGCGGCAGCTGGATCCAGTCGACCACGTGGCCGTGGAGCGGCGCCGGCGGGCGGAACAGCCGGTCCACCAGGTTGCCCAGCGCGCCGCCGAGGATCAGGCCGAGCGAGACGCCCCAGGGCAGGCTGCGCAGCTTCCGCGACATCCCGATGATGTAGCCGGCCACACCGATGGTGATCAGGCTGAAGACCCAGGTCATCCCGGTGCCGATGGAGAAGGCGGCGCCGGGGTTGAAGATCAGGGTGATCTGCAGCAGCTCGCCGACGACCGGGAGCCGCTCGCCCGGCTGGAACCGCGCCAGCACCAGTTCCTTGGTGGCGAAGTCCAGGGCCAGTGAGACGGCCGCCACGGCCAGTACCAGGACGAACCGCCGCGGCTTCGTCGCGGCGGGCGCGTCCCCCGTTCGTTGTTCGTCCCCGGAGGGCTCTACGTCAGTCAGCGACGCTCCTCGCGTTGTTTGCAGGTCACGCACAGCAGGGCCCGCGGGTAGGCCTGGAGTCGGGCCTTGCCGATCGCCTGGCCGCAGGAGGCGCACACCCCGTAGGTCCCGGCGTCCATCCGTCCGATCGCCCGCTCGCTCTGGGCGAGCAGGTCACGAGTATTGTAGGACAGTGCGAGGTCGTGCTCGCGCTGGTAGGCCTTGGCCCCGGTGTCGGTGGGGTCGTCCCCCGCGTTGGAGACCGCGTCGGCCGACCACTCGGCCAGCTCCGACTGGGCCTCGGCGAGCTGCTCGCGCAGCCGGACCACGTCGGCCTCCAGGGAGGCCCGCACCTCCGCCAGCTCCTCCGCGGTCCACGGGTCCTCACCCGACCGCGCGGGCGGCACCCTCACCTCGGTCACGCCCCGGCGCTCCTCGTCCCCGGCCCCGCGGCTCCCCGCCGGGCCGTCCTCCTCGACCGCCGCCCCCGCCGCCGTCGTCGGTGCCGCCATGGGTTCCCCCTCGTCTTCCGGGCCCGGCCTCACCGGGCCCGCCGATCCCCCTGTCGACGTGCGAAGACACCCGCTGCACGGGCACGCCCCGCACGGTGGGAGGGAGCTTAGGCGGCACCGCCGGACGAATCAATCGACCACGGCGGAACACGGCATCGCGTTTCTTTCCCCGATATGTTCCCCGTTCCCGGTCCGCGACCCCCCGCGCCGCCCCGGGGCGGCCCGCGGCGCCCCCGGCGGCGGGTCAGCCGGAGACCGCGAACCCGCCGTAGTCCTCGGCGAGCAGCGCCAGGTGCGGCTCGTCGAACAGGGCGGAGCCGCCGTGCGGGCCGACCCGCACCTCGATCACCCAGTCGACGTCCTCGGCGTCGTCCTCGCCGGCCAGCATGTCCCGGTGCACCGTGCACGGCGCGTACCCCTGGTCCAGGAGCTGCTCGGCCAGCTCCTCGGCGTCCTCCCGGTCGTGCAGCGTCACCAGCACGGCATCGGGTTCCCGGCTCATCCGCCCCTCCTTCTCCGCTCTCCGCGCCCGTCCCGGCCCGCGGCGCCCCGGCCGCCAGTATGCCCCGGCGCCGCCGCGCACCGCCCCTCGGGGAGAACGGCCGGACCCCGGCCCCGCGGTGGGCTATCCTCTTCCCAGAGCCGGGCTTCGACGGGGACGAGTACCGGCGGACCACAGCCTGAAGCGACCCGGGGACGGTGCGAGCCCGGGGGCATGACCGCCGCGAAGATCACCCCTGAGCCGCCGGAAGAACGGCCCCGAACGGGGCCCAGTAGAACCGGCACCGCGGCGGCGCGCCGCGGACAACGAAGTGGGGGGCGCTCGCGCAGGCCCCCAAGGAGGGTGGTACCGCGGGGCCTCGGCCTCGTCCCTCCATCAGGTCGGCATCCTGATGGAAAGGGCAGCACGTGTCACCAGATCACCCCTCCGGCCCCCGCCCGTTCCCGGCCCTGCCCGCGCAGATCGACCTGCCCGCGGTCGAGCGCGAGGTCCTGGAGCGCTGGTCGGAGCAGAAGGTCTTCGAACGCTCCCTGGAGCAGACCCGGGACGGCGTCGGCTGGGTCTTCTACGAGGGCCCGCCCACCGGCAACGGCAAGCCCGGTGTGCACCACGTCGAGGCGCGCGTCTTCAAGGACGTCTTCCCGCGCTTCAAGACGATGAAGGGCTTCCGGGTCGACCGCAAGGCCGGCTGGGACTGCCACGGGCTCCCGGTCGAGGTCGCGGTCGAGAAGGAACTCGGCATCAGCGGCAAGAAGCAGATCGAGGAGTACGGCGTCGCCGAGTTCAACCGGCGCTGCCGCGAGTCGGTGCTCCGGCACGTCGACGCGTTCTCCGAGATGACCCGGCGGATGGGCTACTGGGTCGACATGGACGACGCCTACCGCACCATGGACCCGCAGTACGTGGAGTCGGTCTGGTGGGCGCTCAAGCAGATCCACGGCAAGGGGCTGCTGGTCCGCGACTACCGGATCAGCCCGTACTGCCCGCGCTGCGGCACCACGCTCTCCGACCACGAGCTGGCCCAGGGCTACGAGACGGTGACCGACCCGTCGGTCTACGTCCGGTTCCCGGTCACCTCCGGCCCGCTGGCCTCCCCGGAGCGGCCCACCTCGATGCTGGTCTGGACGACCACCCCGTGGACCCTGGTCTCCAACACCGCGGTGGCGGTCCACCCGGACGTCGAGTACGTGGTGGCCACGGACGGCACCGAGCGGCTGCTCCTGGCCGAGCCGCTGTTCGAGAAGGTCCTCGGCGAGGGGTGGAGCCTCACCGGGGAGCGCTTCGAGGGCAACGAGATGGAGCGCTGGACCTACCAGCGCCCCTTCGAGATGGTCCCGTTCGACGAGCCGGCGCACTTCGTGGTGCTCGCCGACTACGTCACCGTGGAGGACGGCACCGGCCTGGTGCACCAGTCCCCCGCGTTCGGCGCCGACGACATGGCCGTGGGCCGCGCCTACGGCCTGCCGGTGGTCAACCCGGTCCGCGCCGACGGCACCTTCGAGGAGGGCCTCGGCCTGGTCGGCGGGGAGTTCTTCAAGGAGGCCGACGCCGCGCTGGTCGAGGACCTGAAGGCGCGCGGCCTGCTCTTCCGGCACCTCGCCTACGAGCACAGCTACCCGCACTGCTGGCGCTGCCACACCGCGCTGCTCTACTACGCGCTGCCGTCCTGGTACATCCGCACCACCGCGGTCAAGGACGAGCTGCTGGCGCAGAACGAGGCCACCTCCTGGTACCCGGAGAACGTGAAGGAGGGGCGCTTCGGCGAGTGGCTGCGGAACAACATCGACTGGGCCCTCTCCCGGAGCCGGTACTGGGGCACCCCGCTGCCGGTCTGGCAGTGCGCCGACGAGCACGTCACCGTGGTCGGCTCCCTCGCCGAGCTGGGTGAACTGGCCGGGCGGGACCTGAGCGCGCTCGACCCGCACCGCCCCTACGTGGACGACGTGGTGCTGGACTGCCCGGAGTGCGGCTCCCCCGCGCACCGGGTGCCCGAGGTGATCGACGCCTGGTTCGACTCCGGCTCCATGCCGTTCGCCCAGTGGGGCGCCCCGCACCGCAACGAGGAGGTCTTCCGGGAGAACTTCCCGGCGCAGTACATCTGCGAGGCGATCGACCAGACCCGCGGCTGGTTCTACTCGCTGATGGCGGTCAGCACCCTGGTGTTCGGCCGGTCCTCCTACGAGAACGTGGTCTGCCTGGGGCACATCCTCGCCGAGGACGGCCGCAAGATGAGCAAGCACCTGGGCAACGTGCTGGAGCCCATCTCGGTGATGGAGCGGCACGGCGCCGACGCCCTGCGCTGGTTCATGCTGGCCAGCGGCTCCCCGTGGGCGGCCCGGCGGGTGGGCCACGCCGCGCTGGAGGAGATCGTCCGCAAGGTCCTGCTGACCTACTACAACACCGTCTCCTTCTTCACCCTCTACGCCAACGCCGGGGAGGGGTGGAGCCCGGAGCGGCTCGCCGAGGCGCCGGCCCCGGCCGACCGCCCGCTGCTGGACCGCTGGCTGCTCTCCGAGCTCAACCAGGTGGTCGCCGACGTCGACGCCGCCATGGAGTCGTTCGACACCACCGGCGCCGGCCGCCGGCTGACCGCGTTCATCGACGACCTGTCCAACTGGTACGTGCGCCGGTCCCGCCGCCGGTTCTGGGCGGGCGCCGCCACCCCGGAGGGCGCCGCCGCGTTCGCGACGCTCTACGAGAGCCTGGAGACCGTCACCCGGCTGCTCGCGCCGATGGTCCCGTTCCTCACCGACCACGTGTGGCACGCGCTGCGCCGGGAGGGCGACCCGGAATCGGTCCACCTGGCCTCCTGGCCGCAGGCCGACGCCGGGCTGATCGACGCCGGGCTGTCGGAGCAGATGGCCCTGGTGCGCCGGCTGGTCGAGCTGGGCCGCGCGGCCCGGGTCGACTCCGGGGTCCGCACCCGCCAGCCGCTCTCCCGGGCGCTGGTCGGCGCGGCCGGCTTCGAGGCGCTGCCCGAGCAGCTGCGCGCGCAGATCACCGAGGAGCTCAACGTCGGCGAGCTGGACCCGCTCTCCTCGGTCGGCGGCGACCTGGTGGACTACACGGTCAAGCCGAACTTCCGGGCGCTGGGCAAGCGGTTCGCCAAGCGCACGCCGCTGGTGGCCAAGGCGATCGGCGCGGCCGACGCGAAGGGCCTGGTGGATGCGGTCCGCTCCACCGGCTGGGCCCAGGTGCAGGTCGAGGGCGAGCCGGTGGAGGTCAGCGCGGAGGAGGTGCTGATCACCGAGCAGCCGCGGGAGGGCTGGACGGTGGCCGGGGAGAACGGCGAGACCGTCGCCCTGGACCTGGAGATCACCCCGGAGCTGCAGCGCGCCGGGCTGGCCCGCGAGGTGGTCCGGCTGGTCCAGGACGCCCGCAAGTCCAGCGGCCTGGACATCTCCGACCGGATCGCGCTGACCTGGTCGGCGACCGACCCGGTCACCGCGAAGGCGCTCGCCGAGCACGCCCGCTCCATCGCGTCGGAGGTGCTCGCCTCCTCCTTCGCCCAGGGCGAGGGGGACGGCGACGGCGGCCACACCGTCACCTCCGCGGAGTTCGGCCTGACCTTCTGGATCCGGAAGGCCTGACCGCCCCGCGCGCAGCGGCCGACCGGCCCGAGGCAGAGCGCCCGCCGTCCCGCCCGGGGGCGGCGGGCGCCGCACTTCCCGCCCCCGGGGACGCCGGCGGACCCGGTTCCGCCGGCGTCCCTGCGACGGGCCCCCGGCGGGACCGGAGAAAGGCGCTCTCCTCCTCCGCCCCGTCCTCCGCCTCTCCCGATGACCTTGACGTCGTTGCCGTTTCAAAGCCGGTGGTCTCCAGTGTCCGTTGCAGCACCGCACGCCAGAGGACAGGTAGGGAGAGGACCGGCCGACCGGTCCGACGCGGCGCCCCACAGGGTCGGGGTCCAAGCAGGCAGCGACGGCGCAGGCAGGACCGGGGCGCAGACCTCACCCGAGCGCGGCACCCCACGGGGTGAGGGTTCAAGCAGGCACCAACGGCAGAGGCGGGGCCGGGGCAGAGGTGGTCGCCCGAGCGCGGCACCCCACGGGGCCAGGGTTCATACAGGCGGCGACGGCGGCAGTGGGGACCGGCCGGCCGGTCCGACGCGGCGCCCCACAGGGCACAGGTTCAGACGGGCAGCGACGGCAGCGGTAGGGACACCCGGGCGCGGCCAGGGACACGGTGGTCCGGCGGTTGGCGCACGAGCCGTTCGGGTGGCGGCCCACGGTGTTGGAGGTCGGCCTCCGCCGATACCGGTGTAACGCCGCCTCCGACGACCGGAACACGGACCGACGACGCGCCGCGAGCCGTCAGTCGCCGACGCTGCCGTCGATCATCTCGCGCAGGATGTCCGCGTGGCCCGCGTGCCGGGCGGTCTCCAGGATCACGTGCAGGTACACCCACCGCAACGTCAGCTCCCTGCCCTGCGGTGTGGTGACGGCGTAGTCGAGGCTGTGCTGGGCGGCGATCTCGCGGGAGCGGTCGCACTCCGCCTGGTAGGCGGCGATGACGTCGTCGAGCTTCTCGTTCGGCTCCAGCCGCAGGTCGGCCTCCGGGTCTGCGTCGGTCCACGGCGGCGTGGGCAGCTCCGCGGCGGGGATCTGCCCGATCTGCTCGGCGAACCCGCCCAGTTCCACCCACCGCAGGTGTTTGATCAGGCCGCCGAGGTTGGTGCCGGTCGGCACCGGGCTGCGCCGGGCGTCCTCCTCCGACACCCCACGGGCCTTGCGCACGACGGCGTCGCGCAGGTAATCCAGGAACGTCTCGAGCTGCTCGCGCTCGCTGGCGGCGAACACGCTGCCGAGGATCTCACTGGGTCTGGTCATGGCCCGAACGTAGCACGCGGGCCGCCCCTCGCACCGGAGGCTATTCGGGCTCTTCGCAGTCGCAGTTGAGGGTGTGGTCCGGTCGGCGCGTCTGGTGGCCGGGTAGGGGGCGAGGCCTCCCGAGGATGGAGGTGACTATGCCGTCCATCTGGAAGACCTCGACGTGTCTGACGCTACCTTCGCTCGTCTCGATGATCTCGGGCTCGAAGTGCTCGGGCAGCGGTCGGAGCCCGATCGGGCGATCCTCCGGTGCCGGGTTAGATGGTGTCGTCGCTGCGGATGCCCTGGCGCGGCCAGGGACACGGTGGTCCGGCGGTTGGCGCACGAGCCGTTCGGGTGGCGGCCCACGGTGTTGGAGGTCGGCCTCCGCCGATACCGGTGCACCGGGTGCGGTCACGTGTGGCGCCAGGACACGTCGCGGGCCGCCGAGCCGCGGGCGACGCTGTCGCGACGTGGCCTGTGGTGGGCGTTGGAAGCCCTGGTGTGCCAACACCTGAGTGTCGCCCGCGTCGCCGACGCTCTGGGGGTCTCGTGGAACACCGCCGACGACGCGGTCCTGGCCGAGGGCCGCCGGGTCCTGATCGACGATCCGCACCGCTTCGACGACGTGCAGGTCATCGGCGTGGACGAGCACGTCTGGCGGCACACCCGGCGGGGCGACGAGTACGTGACCGTGATCATCGACCTGACGCCGATCCGCGACGGCACCGGGCCGGCGCGGCTTCTGGACATGGTCGCCGGCCGCTCCAAACATGCGTTCAAGGCCTGGCGCGACAATATCGAGGTCGTCGCGATGGACGGGTTCACCGGGTTCAAGACCGCCACCACCGCAGAGCTACCCGAGGCTGTGCCGGTGCTGGACCCCTTCCACGTCGTCCGTCTGGCAGGCGACGCCCTGGATCAGTGCCGGCGCCGGGTCCAGCAAGCCCCCCACGGGCACCGAGGCCGCACCGGCGATCCACCGTATGCCGCGCGACGCACCCTGCACACCGGCGCCGACCTGCTCACCGAGACCCAGCAGCACCGGCTGACGGAGCTGTTCGCGGCCGACGCCCACGTCGAGGTCGAAGCCACCGGGGGCATCTACCAGCGGATGATCGCCGCCTACCGTGAGCCCGGCCGAACCCGGGGCCGCGAGCTGATGAGGCAGTTGATCGAGTCGATCAGCCGAGGCGTCCCCAGCCCGTTCAGGGAGATCATCACGCTCGGCCGCACCCTGACCAAGCACGCCGCCGATGTGCTCGCCTACTTCGACCGGCCCGGCACATCCAACGGCCCCACCGAAGCGATCAACGGCCGCCTCGAACACCTCCGCGGCTCCGCCCTCGGCTTCCGCAACCTGACGAACTACATCGCCAGATCACTACTCGAGACAGGCGGCTTCCGACCCCAACTACACCCTCGATTACGAAGAGCCCCTTATCCCTGTATGCCCGGTTTGCGGCAAGGATCGGGCGAGCGCGGGGGCGCCCTGCGCACCTCGACGGCACCCCGATTGCATCTACCGGCGAGTAGTAAGCCCCCAGACCCCCATCGCTCCCTTATCAGTTACCCAGAGTGGCCAAAGCGGGGCCTTCCGGGAGGGCAAAAGCGACATCTCGCCCCCGCCCCTGCTCTTCCTGGGTTCCGGCCCCCTGTATCTCGGTCTTCCGGGCGGCTCGAACCCCTCATCGCTAGCCCGATCGGGGCCGTTTGGGCCTACCGGGGCCCGATCCGGCCCGGGATGCGCGCCCGGGAATCACCGGGGTGCTCTCGCGGTGCGCAGGGCGCCCCACTCCACCATCACCCTGCGTATTCATCTAGGTCAGGGAGGTGCGGCGGTTTCAGGGGCGGCCGGCCCCGGCGCCCGGGCGACGCGGGAACGGCGAACCCGCCACCCCGGCCCGCCCCGACCGGCCCCACCCGCTCTGCCGCACCCGACCGACCGGCCGGTCCCCACCGCCGCCCTCGCCGCCTGTCTTGACCTTCGCTCCGCGGGGCGCCGCGCCCGGGCGACCGCCTCCGCTCCGCCCCTTCCTGGGCCGTCGCCGCCCGTCTTGACCTTCGCTCCGCGGAGCGCCGCGCCGGACCGACCGGCCGGTCCCCACCGCCGCCCTCGCCGCCTGCTTGAACCCCGGCCCCGTGAGGCGCCGCGCCCGGGCAGGAAGGCGGGCAGGGCTGAGCCGGGGCTCGGGCCGCCGCCGGAGGAGGTCCTGGCGGGATCCTCGGGCGCTCGGGGGTCGTGGAAGAGGTGGGTCAGCTCGGGTCGGAGGTGGGCTTCCCGTTCTCCGTGCCGTCCGCGCCGTTCTTGTCGCGGAGGCCGGCGACGAAGGCCGAGAAGGAGTCGTCGCCCCTCCCGGCGTCCGCACTGTCCGCGCTGTCCGCCGTTCCCTCGGTCTTCTCCGAGTCTTCCGGGCGGTCCTCGGCGGTGTCCGCGGCCTCGCGGGGCCCGGAGCCGGTCCGCTCCGCGGAACCGCCCCCTTCCGTGGCCGCCTCGGCCTCCTCGGCCGCCTGGGCCTCGGGTTCCGGGGCGGCCGGAGCCTCCGGTTCCTCGGCGGTTCCGGAGTCCGCACCGGCCTTCTCGGTCCCGGCGGCCTCTCCGGCCGGTTCTTCGGAGGCGGCGTCCTCGGCGGTCCCGGACCCGGCCGGGTCCTCCCGGTCGGCCTCCTCCGCCTGCTCGGCGGCCGGGGCGTCCTCGGTCCGCTCGGCGGCGTCCCGCTCTCCGGTGGTGCCGGTGGTGCCGGCGCTCTCCGGCTCCGCCTCGGTCCCGATGTCGGTCCGGGCCTCGGCCTCGGGGCCCTCCTCGGGCTCCTCGTCCGGGTCTGCGGGCTCCTGCCCGTCCTCCCGCTCGGCGGCGGGGGCGGCCTCCTGAGCGGCCACGGCGGAGGCTTCGGCGTCCGCTCCGGCCGGGCCGGCCCCTTCGGGGTCCTCCCGGTCTGCGGGAGCGGCGTCCTGCTCGGGGGCGTCCTGCTCTGCGGCCGCCTCGGCCGGGGCGGCCTTCTCAGGCTCCTCGGCGTCCTCGGGGCCTTCGGCGTCCTCGGGGTCTTCGGTGTCCTCGGCGGTCTCGGAGGCGGTCTCCGGAGCGGCGCCGTCCGGGGTGTCCTCGGAGCCGTCCCCTCCGGCTTCGGGAGCGGGCGGCTCGGCCTCGGAGGCGGTGTCCGCGCCCGGCGGTTCCGGGGCCGACCGCTCCGGCCGCTCCGATTCCTCTGCCTCCGGCTCTCCGCCGCGCTCCGCGGGCGCCTCGGCCGGGGCCTCGGCGGTGCGGGGAGCGGCCTCCGGGGAGTCCAGGGCCGTGGGCAGCGGATCGAGCTCGGGAAGCGGCTCGGGCTCGGGGAGCGGGGGCTCCTCACCCGCGGTGCGGTCCGCACCGGGGGCGGGAGAAACCTGGGGGGCGACCGGGGCCGACTCGGCGGCCCCGGGTTCGACGGGGTCGTCCGCGCGACCGGCCGGGCCGGAGTCCGGCCGGTCGGGCGGGGCCTCCCCCGTCTCGCGGGGGGCCGGCACGCGCTGGTCGGCCGGCTCTTCCGAGGGCGTCGCCACCCGCACCGGTGCATCGACCGGCGCGGGTGACGGCCCCGCGGACGGGACGGACCCCCTGGGCCCCTCGGACCCGGGCGCGGCGGCCGGCACCTGGCCGGCCGCGGGTACGGACGCCTTCCCCAAACCGTCCGTACGCACGGCCGCGCCCGCGGGCGCGCTGCGCGCCTCCGCGCCGATCCTCCCACCGGCACCGGCCGGTTCCAGCAGCGTCTTGCGGCTGCGGACCGCCTCGGCGACGAGCAGCACCGCGCTCGCACAGCCGAGGCCGATGGCGATGTACACCAGGCTCACTTCGGCGAGCACGACGGCGATCACGATGAGAAGCAGCGCCGCTGCGAGAGCGGCCAGACTGCACAGGATCAACACGGGTCGAGAGGGCCTTACCTACACAGGGAATCCGAATGCTGCACGTGCTCTAGCGGCGCTCGTGCGGGGCCTCACCCGGGTGGAAACCGCCGTGCGGGGCCGGCTCGGGCTGCTGCTGGGCGAACGGGTTGGTGCCCGGGCCGCCCGCGGGGCCGTGCTGCATCGCCGGAGCACCGCCGGTCGGCGCGGCCATCGTCTGGAACCCGCCGGTGGTGTTCAGGTTCGGCGGCGCGGTCGGCTCGTTGCCGCCCTCGGCGAGCTCGCGCAGCTGGCGCTCGAAGTAGTCCTTCAGGCGGGCGCGGTACTCGCGCTCGAAGTCCTTGAGGACCTCGACCTTGTGCTCCAGCTCCTCGCGCTGCTGCACCAGGGAGCCCATCACCTGGCGGTGGCGCTCCTGGGCGTCCCGGTCCAGGTTCTCCGAGCGGGCGCGGGCCTCGTTGACGATCTGCTCGGCCTGGCGGCGGGCCTTGCCGAGGATGTCGTCGGCCTCGTGGCGGGCGCGGCCCAGGGTCTCGTCGGCCTCGCGGCGGGCGTCGGAGATGGCCTGGTCGGCGGTCTGCTGGGCGAGGGCCAGGACCCGCGCGGCGGTGTCCATGTTCTCCTCGGACCCGGGCAGGCCCATGTTCGCGGCCATCGCCGGCATCGGCTGCTCGACCTGCGGCGGGGCCGGGGCCGGGGCGGGCTCGGGCTGCGGCGGCTCGGGCTGCATCTGCTCCTGCGGCTGCTGGAACTCCTGCATGCCGGCGTTGGGCACCTTGCCGCGGAGGCACTCGGCGAGCTTGCCGCGCAGCTCCTCGTTCTCCTGGATCAGCCGGTCCAGCTCGGACTCGACCTCGTCGAGGAAGGCGTCGACCTCTTCTTCGTCATAGCCCGGCCGTAGCCGGGTCGTACTGAACTGCTTGTTCCGCACATCCGCGGGTGTCAGCGGCATGTTCGTCTCCTTGGCGCGCTTGGACTTTATCCGTAGGGACGCTACCTGATCGTGACCTTACGGCAATCCGGATCATGACCAAGACCACATATCGGATCCGGAGCTTACCCGTCCGATATGAAGTAGTGGCTAGGCCATGGTCACTGCGGCCGAACGCGCGACCTGGAGCAGGATCACCACGATGATGAAGAGCACGGTGAAGCTCAGATCCAGGGCCACGCTGCCCAGCCTGACCGGTTTGATGAACCGCCGAAGGAACTTCAGCGGCGGGTCCGTGATCGTGTAGACGGTCTCGGCGAGCACCAGCGAGAAGCCCGACGGACGCCACGACCGAGAGAAGGACTGGACCAGCTCGAACACCAGCCGCCCGATCAACACCAGCATGAACAGTTGCAGGATGATGGCGACGATGTTCAGGGCGATGGCCACGGTCGTTCCCCGACCCAATCTGTGTACGGCTGCGGTCTAACTCTGATTGAAGAACCCTCGTTCAGCGATCCGTGCCTTGTCTTCAGCGGTCACCTCAACATTAGCCGGGGACAGGAGGAACACCTTGTTCGTCACCCGCTCGATGTCACCGTGCAGGCCGAAGATGAGCCCCGCCGCGAAGTCGACCAGCCGCTTGGCGTCGCTGTCGACCATCTCGGTGAGGTTCATGATCACCGGTATGCCTTCCCGGAAGTGCTCTCCGATAGTACGCGCCTCGTTGTAGGTGCGCGGGTGGAGCGTGGTGATCCGGGCCAGGTCCGCCTTGGCCGACGCCGCCGGGGCCCGGCGCTCGCCGCCGGGGCCGGCCTGGTCGCCGCCGTCGCTCACGGCGTCGGTGCGAGGGTCGCCGCCATGCGGGTCGGTCTCCCGGTCCCGCCTGTCCTCGACGGCCTCGTCGAGGTCGTCGAAGTCATCATATTCGTCCGCATAGCGGTGATCGTAGCGGTCGTCCTCCACGAGGCCGAGGTAGACCGCCATCTTGCGCATCGCGCCGGCCATCTCATGTCCTCCGTCGTCCCTGTGGTGCGGCACCGCAGAAGACTTCATTGAGTCCGCCTGGATCCGCCGATGCCCGTGCGGCGGGCGAATTCGACAGATGGGCGCCAAGGTCCATGTGGGGACATTACCCCACGTTCGGCCCCCGATCGCCGAGCAACGCCGTACCCACCCGCAGGTGTGTCGCGCCGTTCTCGATGGCGGCCTCCATGTCTCCGCTCATCCCGGCGGACACCACTCTCGCCTGAGGGTAGCGAGCCCGGATGTCCTCCGCGACCGTGCGAAGCCGGGCGAAGGCCTCCGCGGGGTCTCCGCCCAGCGGCGCGACCGCCATCACGCCGCTCAGGACGAGGCCCTCCTCCGCCGCGATCCGGTCGGCGACCGCGGGCACGTCGCGCGGGTCGGCGCCGCCCCGCGGGCCGATCACCCCCGCCGCGGAGCCCGGGTCGAGGTCGACCTGGACCAGGCAGCCCAGTTCCCGGCCCTCCAGCCGGGCACGTGCGCCCAGCGCCGCGACCAGGCGCTCCCGGTCCACCGAGTGGACCATGTCGGCGTAGCGCGCCACCGACTTGGCCTTATTGGTCTGCAGCTGGCCGATGAAGTGCCGGGTGAGCGGGAGGTCGGCGGTGGCGGCCGCCTTGGGCGCCGCCTCCTGGTCCCGGTTCTCGCCCACGTCGGTGACGCCGAGCCCGGCCAGGATCCGCACGTCGGAGGCGGGGTAGGTCTTGGTGACCGCGATGATGGTCACATCCTCCGCCGGCCGGCCGGCCTTTTCGCAGGCCGTGGCCGCCCGCTCGCGCACCGCGCGCAGGTTCTCCGCGATCCGCTCGCGCCGCCGCGGGTCCTCTTCGGCCTCTGCCCCGCTCATCTTCTCCTCTTCCCTTCCGCTCTGCGCTCTTCCGCCGGTCCGCGGTTCACCGGACCCGCCACACGTAGCCCGCCAGCCGCCCGGTGGGCGCGCCGCGCCGGTGTGAGAAGAGCCCCTCGGTCTCGTAGGTGCACCGGCCGTCCTCGGTGATGTGGCCGACACCGGCCGCGCGCAGCTGCGCGGCGACCGCGGCCCGGATGTCGATGCCCGGGGTGCCCTTCCGGGTGGTGGCGGCCCCCTCCGGGGTGTGCGCGGCCAGCTCGTCCCGCATCTCGGCGGGCACCTCGTAGCAGGAGCCGCAGATGGACGGGCCCAGCGCGACCGAGATCCGGTCCGGCTCGGCGCCGCCGCGCACCATCTCCGCGACCAGCGCGGGGGCGACGCCGCGGAGCGTGCCGGCCCGCCCGGAGTGCGCGGCCCCGACCACCCCGGCCTCCGGGTCCGCGGCGAGGATCGGCAGGCAGTCCGCGGCGAGCACGGCCAGCACCAGGTCCTCTTCCCGGGTGACCACCGCGTCCACCCTGCCGACGGTGCCGGGGCCGGTGGCGACCGCGACGTCGGCGCTGTGCACCTGGTCCATCCAGACCACCCGGCGGTGGTCGAAGCCGAACCGCTCCGCGGCGGCGGCCCGGTTGCGGTCCACCGCCTCCGGGTCGTCGGGCACGCCCTTGCCCAGGTTGAGGGTGTCGAACGGGGCGGCGCTCACCCCTCCGTCGTAGCGGCCGGTGAAGCCGGCCAGCACTCCCGGCACCAGTTCGAAAGCGGCACTCATCTTCGGGGCATCTCCAGCGGTCGGGCGGGTGGCGACGCGAAAAAGCGTACCGGCGGCGGGATGTCCCGCCGCCGGTACGCCCGTGCGGCCGCGCTACGCCGGCCGCGTCACTTCAGGAAGTCCGGCACGTCCAGGTCGTCGGGGTCGTCGAAGATGACCCGGCGCCGCGGGGTGGGCACGTCGGACGCGCGGGAGAAGGCCCCGTCGGTCCCGGTGCGGCGGCCCTGGCCGTAGCCGCCCTCACCGATCGGGTGGACCGGGCGGGGGCGCTGCGCCGCCTCGTCCTCCTCCGGGGCCGGCTGCGGGGCGGGCTGGGCGGCGCGCGCCTCGCGGACCTCCGGCTCGGCCGGGGCCTGCGGCTCCGGGGCGGGCGCGGGCGGCTCCGGCGCCACCGCCTCCGGGGCGGGGGCCGGCGGCTCCTCGCGCACCGGCGCCGGCTCGACCGGGCGGACCGCCTCCGGCTCGGGCCGCGGGTCGGCCTGGACCGGGCGGACCGGCTCGGGGGCCGGGGCCGGCTCGGGCTGCTCGCGCTGGGGCTCCGGGGCGCGCGGCGGCGCCTCGACCGGTGCCGGCGGGCGCGCGGCCGCGGCCGGCGGCTTGGGCGCCTCGACCCTCGGCTCGTCGAACCCGGCGGCGATGACGGTGACCCGCACCTCGTCGCCGAGGGCGTCGTCGATGACCGCGCCGAAGATGATGTTGGCCTCGGGCGCCGCGGAGTTGGCGACCAGCTGGGCCGCCTCGTTGATCTCGAAGAGGCCCAGGTCGGAGCCGCCCTGGATGGACAGCAGCACGCCGTGGGCGCCGTCGATGCTGGCCTCCAGCAGCGGCGAGGAGATGGCCATCTCGGCGGCCGCGACGGCGCGGTCGTCCCCGCGGGCCGAGCCGATGCCCATCAGGGCCGACCCCGCCCCCTGCATCACCGACTTCACGTCGGCGAAGTCCAGGTTGATCAGGCCCGGGGTGGTGATCAGGTCGGTGATGCCCTGGACACCGGAGAGCAGCACCTGGTCGGCGGCCTTGAACGCGTCCAGGACGCTGACCTGCCGGTCCGAAATGGACAGCAGCCGGTCGTTCGGGATCACGATGAGGGTGTCCACCTCCTCGCGGAGCATCGCTATCCCCGATTCGGCCTGGGTGGCGCGCCGCTTGCCCTCGAATCCGAAGGGGCGGGTCACGACACCGATCGTCAGGGCGCCCAGTGAGCGTGCGATGTTGGCGACCACGGGGGCGCCCCCGGTTCCGGTTCCGCCCCCCTCACCCGCGGTGACGAAGACCATGTCGGCCCCCTTGAGGACCTCCTCGATCTCCTCCCGGTGGTCCTCCGCCGCCTTCCGGCCGACGTCGGGGTCGGCCCCGGCGCCCAGCCCCCGGGTGAGCTCGCGGCCCACGTCCAGTTTGACGTCGGCATCGCTCATGAGCAGCGCCTGAGCGTCGGTGTTGATGGCGATGAACTCGACGCCCTTGAGTCCCTCTTCGATCATCCTGTTCACGGCGTTGACGCCGCCGCCGCCGATGCCGACGACCTTGATGACCGCGAGGTAATTCTGCGGTGCTGCCACGACGAGGGGCCTTTCCGCTCGCATCCGCCGACCGCTCCGAAACCGCCGCGGCCGCGGCGTGGGCCGCTCCCCGGCGGCGGTCGGGCGGACCGGCTGTCCGGTTCTACAGTCTTACTTCAGGTGGCCGCCCCGCCGACCGCCGCCGGTCCGGCCACCTTGGGGAGGGATGTCCGAGTCCGGGGGGACTTCGGATCCTTCTCCCCTAACGCTTCGAGTCCATACTTATGTCAACCAAAGGTTCGACTCCCGACAGTAGGCCGAGGCCAGCCGACGGGCAACCAACCTGGGGATCAGCCTAACGGCGTGTCGCGTCCGGAAGCGATGCGGCGCTCGGCGCGTCGCATCTGGAAAGCCGGGCGGATTCCGGGCGGCCCCGATCGGCGGGACCCGCCCGGCCCTCCCGCCGGAGCGGAACGGGTCAGCCCTGCTCCTCCGGCTCCTCCGACGGCTCTTCCGAAGGGCTCCGCCGCGGGGAGGGCTCGGCGCGCCCCACCACCGCCATGTCCTGCGCGCTCACGTCGTAGCGCCGCCCCTCGGCCGGCGGGTGCTCCTCCGCCAGCACCTCCAGCACCCGGGCCTTGTGCTCGGCGCCCTCGCCGTCGCCCCAGGCGACCTCGGCGCCGCCGTCCAGTTCCAGGACGATGGCGTCGGGGTCCCGGGCGTCGATCCGCACGAGGCGGACCGGGAGCGCGCCGTCCAGCGCCTCGGCGATCCCGGCGGCCGCCGCGATCCCCGCACTGCCCTCCACCTCGCCCCGGACCGAGGCGACCGGGTACCGCTCGGGGAGGGACTCGGTGTCGGAGATCCGCACCCCGTCCTGGTCGACCAGGCGGTATCCGCCGTCGGCGCCGACGGCCAGCTCGGGCGTCCGCTCCTCGACCCGGACCCGCAGCTCGGCGGGCCAGCCCCGCTCCACCCGGACCGACTCGGCGAGGCGCAGCCCCTCCACCCGCCGGGCGGCCGCCTCGGTGTCGACCCGGGCCAGCGGGGTGCCGGTGGGCACCGCCAGCGCCCGCACCACCTCGTCCCGGTCCATCCGGTGCAGGCCGGAGACGGTGACCTCGCGGACCACCAGCAGCCGGGAGCCGAGCAGCAGGTACCCGGCGGCCCCGAGGAGGGCCACGATGAGCAGCACGATGAAGGCGACCTTCCACGGGTCCGCCCTGCGGCGCGGCGGTGCCCCGCCCGCGCCGGTCCTGACCGTGCCGCCTGCCACCGCGGCCCCTCCCCCTCGGTCCGCCGTTCCGCCCGGGCGGGTCAGCCCGCCGCCTTCGCCTCCAGCGCGCCCACGATCAGCGGGCCCAGCTCGGTGACGTCGCCCGCGCCCATGGTCAGCACGATGTCGCCCGGTCCGGCGAGCGCGGCCGCGGCGACCACGGCCTGCTGCCGGCTCGGGGCGGGGTGCACCCGCGGGTGGCCGACGGCGCCGGTGATCAGCTCCGCGGTGACGCCGGGCTCGGGGTCCTCCCGGGCGCCGTAGATCTCCATCACCACGGCCTCGTCGGCGAGGGTCAGCGCCTCGCCGAACTCCTTGGCGAAGATCCGGGTGCGGCTGTACAGGTGCGGCTGGAACACCGCGACCACGCGGCCGCCCTCCCCCTCCGCCCGGGAGTCCAGGGCGGCGCGGGCCGCCTTCAGGTCCGCGGCGATCTCGGTGGGGTGGTGGGCGTAGCTGTCGTAGACCGCGACGCCGGCCGCCTCGCCCTTGAGCTCGAAGCGGCGGGCCGCCCCGGTGAAGTCGCCGAGGCCGCCGACCGCGACCTCCGGGTCGTGGCCGAGCTCGTCGGCGACCGCGATCGCCGCGGCCGCGTTGAGCACGTTGTGCCGGCCGGGCACGGCCAGGGCGCAGTCCAGCGGGTCGCCGCCGGGCGGGGTGAGGGCGAACCGGGTGGCGAACCCGTCCGCGGTGATCCCGGAGACCCGGAACTCCGCGTCGGGCGACTCGCCGTAGGTGCGCACCCGCAGCCCGCGGGCGCGCGCGGTCTCGGCGAGCGCGCGGGCGCCCGGGTCGTCGATGCCGGCGATCACCGCGCGGCCCACCCGCTCGGTGAAGGCGGCGAACTTCGCCTCGATCTCCTCCAGGCCGCCGTAGTTGTCCAGGTGGTCGGCCTCGACGTTGGTGACCACCGCGACCTGCGGGGAGAGCATCAGGAAGGAGCCGTCGCTCTCGTCGGCCTCGGCCACGATCACGTCGTCGGAGCCGGCGTCGGCGCCCAGGCCGGTGGTGACCAGCTTGCCGCCGATGACGTAGCCGGGGTCGACCCCGAGGTGCTGCAGGACCACGGTGAGCATGGAGGTGGTGGTGGTCTTGCCGTGCGTGCCGGCGACCGCGACGCCGGTCCGGTCGAGCAGCAGCGAGCCCAGCGCCGCGGCCCGGGGCAGCACCCGCAGCCCGCGGGCGCGGGCCTCGGCCAGCTCCGGGTTGTCCTCCCGGGCGGCCGAGGTGACCACCACGGTGTCGGCGGAGCCGACGTGCTCGGCGGCGTGGCCCACGTGCACCCGGGCGCCGAGCCGCTCCAGCTCGCGCAGGACCGGGCCGTCCTTGGCGTCGCTGCCGGAGACCTCGGTGCCGCGCTGCAGCAGGATCCGGGCGATGCCGGACATGCCCACGCCGCCCATTCCGACGAAGTGCACCCGGCCGAGCTTCTCCACGGGCAGCGGCTCCGTGGGGGGGACCAGGCTCATCGGGCGTCCTTCCCGTCGTCGAAGTAGGCGCCGTCCTCGTCGTCGGAGTCGAGGGCGGCGGGCGCCTCGCCCTGGCGCTCGCCGCGGGCGATCGCCATGACCTCGCGGGCCAGCTCCATGTCGGCGTCGCGGCGGCCCATCGAGGCGGCCGCCTCCGACATGGCGACGACCCGGTCGGTGTCGGTGAGCACCGGGATGAGGGTCTCGGCGATCCACTGCGCGGTCAGGTCGGCGTTGTCGATGAGCAGGCCGCCGCCGGCCTCGACCACCGGCTCGGCGTTGAGGCGCTGCTCGCCGTTGCCGATCGGCAGCGGCACGAAGCAGCCGGGCAGCCCGACCGCGGTGAGCTCGGCGCAGGTCATCGCACCGGAGCGGCACATCGCCATGTCCGCGGCGGCGTAGGCGATGTCCATCCGGTCGACGTAGGGCACCGCGACGTAGGGCACGCCGTCGACGGTGCGGTCCTCCGGCTCCTCGGCGTTCTTCGGGCCGACGACGTGCAGCACCTGCACGCCGGCGGCGGTGAAGGCCGGCTGGGCCTGGAACGCGGCCTCGTTGACCGCCTGGGCGCCCTGGGAGCCGCCGAAGATCAGCAGGGTGGGCAGGTCGGAGCGGAGCCCGAAGTGGGCGCGCGCCTTGTCGCCCATGGCGAGCCGGTCCAGCGTGGAGATCTGCCGGCGCAGCGGGATGCCGACGTAGCGGCCGTTGCGGATCTCGGTGTGCGGGTGGCCGGTGAAGACGTGCGGGGTGAGCCGCGCGCCGAGCCGGTTGGCCAGCCCGGGCAGCGGGTTGGCCTCGTGCACCACGATGGGCAGGCGGCGGCGCCGGGCCGCCAGGTAGCCGGGGGTGGCGACGTACCCGCCGAAGCCGACCAGCACGTCGGCCTGGAGCTCGTCCAGCCGGTCCCCGGCGGCGCTGATCGCGCTCGCCAGCTTGCCGGGCACCTGGAGCAGCTTCGGGGTGAGCTTGCGGGGCAGGGGAACGGCCGGGATGAGCCCGAGATCGTACCCCCGCATGGGCACCAGGCGGGTCTCCAGTCCCCTCTCGGTCCCCAGGCAGACGATCTGCGTGTCGGGGTCGATGCGCCGCAGCGCATCTGCCAGGGAGAGCGCGGGCTCGATATGCCCGGCCGTGCCGCCTCCGGCGAGGGCTACCCTCATCGTCGCCGATTCCTCCTCGCTTGGACCTGCGCGTGTTCCTTCGTGCGCCGCGGCTCGCCCGCGGCCTGCGTGTGCGCCTGCGACGCACCCGCCGGTCGGGGTCGGCCCTGCGCGTCGTCCAGGCCAAGCCAGCTTAGAGCCCTTTGCACCCGGCCCGGACCGCGCGCGGCCAGCGCCCGGCGCGCCTTCGGCTCGGTCTTGGCCAGGGCCAGCAGCACCCCGATCCCGAGCAGGGTCGGGATCAGCGACGAGCCTCCCGCCGAGACCAGCGGCAGCGGGATGCCGGTGACCGGCATCAGGCCGATCACGGTGCCGATGTTGACCAGGGCCTGCAGCACGATCCAGACGGTGAGCGCGGTGGCCGCCAGGCGCGCGAACGGGTCGCGGGTGCGCGACGCGACGCGCAGACCAGCGTATCCGAGGACACCGAAGAGTCCGACGACGACGAGGGTCCCGACGAGCCCGAACTCCTCGCCGATGATCGCGAAGATGAAGTCGCTCTCCGGGTGGGGAAGGAAACCCCACTTCTCCCGGCTGCCGCCGATGCCCACCCCGAACAGGCCGCCGGTGCCCAGCGCGTAGAGGCCGTGCAGCACCTGGAAGCCGGAGCCGGTCGGGTCGGCCTCGGGGTCCAGGAAGGAGGTCACCCGGGCGATGCGGAACGGCTCCACCGCGATCATGATCGCGACCAGGGTGGCGACCAGCCCGAACATGCCGACGAACAGCTTGCCCGGCGCCCCGACCACCCACAGCATGGCCAGGAAGATGGCGAGCAGCACCATGGTGGTGCCCAGGTCGGTGCCGAGCAGCACCAGCAGCACCAGCACGCCGCAGCCCGGCATCAGCGGGAAGAGCAGCTGGCGCCACTCCTTGAGCTCCTTGAGCTCCTCCTTGCGGGCCAGCACCGAGGCGCCCCACAGCACGAAGGCGAGCTTGGCCGGCTCCGAGGCCTGGACGGTGACGCCGCCGATCTCCAGCCAGCGCACCGCGCCGGAGTTGTAGGCCTCGCCCTTGAAGACGGTGAGCACCAGCAGCGCCACCGAGAGCAGCATCGCCGGGTAGCCGACCGCCCGGAACACCTTGAGCGGCAGGTGCGAGGCGAGCAGCATCAGCGGCAGCCCGATCGCGGCGGCCACCGCCTGCTTCTGGAACAGGCTGTAGACCGACCCGGTCTCGGTGTAGGAGTCGACCATGGAGGAGGAGAGCACCATGGTCAGGCCGAACGCGATGAGCAGCGCGCAGCTGCTGAAGATCAGGTAGTAGGAGGTCAGCGGGCGGTCCAGGAGCCGCGAGACGCGCCGCAGCCGGCCCCCTCCCGGTCCGCGCCCGGGCGGCCCTCCGCCGCCGCGCGGCCCCGCCGCCGGGGCGGGCCGCGCGGGTCCGCCCCTGGCCGCCCCGAGTGTCTTGGGCGCTCCCCCTCGGGGCACCGCAGCCATTCCCCACCTCCGCCGCGACACGGTTCTCCAGCGTCGACCAAGTCTGGCGGGAACGGGACCGGCGGCGGCGGACATATCGCGCGTGTCGGGCCGCTTTCTGTTTTTCTCACCCGGCCGGGGCGGAACGGGCCGCGCATGCGCCGCCGCCCCGGCCCCGCCGGGTGCGGCGGGACCGGGGCGGCGGTGCCGGGGTCAGCGCGGGAGGGCCAGCACGGCCTCGGCGAAGCGCTCCCCGCGGACGTTGTAGTCGGGGAACATGTCCATGGAGGCGGCGGCGGGGGCCAGCAGCACGGTGTCGCCCGGCTCGGCCAGGCGGGCCGCGGCGGCCACCACCTCGGTCATCGCCTCGGCCCCGGTGGCGGCGACCTCCACCACTGCGGTGCCGGGCGCGTGCTCGTCCAGGGCCTTGCGGAGCAGGTCCCGGTCCCGGCCGAGGAGGACCGCGGCGCGCAGCCGCGGCGCCGCCGCGCGGACCAGGCCGCCGACCTCGGCCCCCTTGAGCAGCCCGCCGGCGATCCAGACCACGGGGTCGTAGGCGGAGAGCGACGCGGCGGCGGCGTGCGTGTTGGTCGCCTTGGAGTCGTCGACGTAGAGCACCCCGCCGACCTCGGCGACCGGCGCGATGCGGTGCGGCTCGGGGCCGAAGGCGGCCAGGCCGGCCCGGACCGCGCCGGGGGCGGCCCCGGCGGCGCGGGCCAGCGCCGCCGCGGCCAGCGCGTTGGCGACCTGGTGCGGGGCGGCCGGGCGGACGTCGGACAGCGACGCCAGCTCCTCGGCGGTGCTCCGCCGGTCGGCGGTGAAGGCCCGGTCGACGAGGAGGTCCTCCACCACGCCCAGCTCGCCGGGGCGGGGGGTGCCCAGGCCGAAGCCGACCAGCGGCGCCGAGGCGTCGCCGGCGGCGGCGAGCCGCACCGACACCTCGTCGGCGGTGTTGGCCACCCGGATCGTGCCCGGGGCGTACACCTTGCCCTTGGCCTCGGCGTAGGCGTCGAAGCCGCCGTGCCAGTCGAGGTGGTCCGGGGCGACGTTGAGCACCGCCGCGGCGTGCGGGCGCAGCGACTCCGACCAGTGCAGCTGGAAGCTGGACAGCTCCACGGCCAGCACGTCGGGGACGGCCCCGGAGGCGTCCGGCAGCACCGCGTCGATGATCGGGGTGCCGACGTTGCCCACCGCGAGCGCGTTCCGCCCGTCGGCGCGGAGCATCGCCTCCAGCATCCGCACCGTGGTGGTCTTGCCGTTGGTGCCGGTGACCGCCAGCCACACCTGGCCGGCGGGCTTGAGCCGCCAGGCCAGCTCCACGTCGCCGATGACCTCGACGCCGGCCCGCGCCGCCGCGGCGAGCAGCGGGGCGTCCGGCCGCCACCCCGGGGAGGTGACGACCAGCGCGGCGCCTTCCGGGAGGTCGTCGGAGCCGAGCACCACCTCGGCGCCGGCCGCGCGCAGCCCTTCGGCGGCCGCCCGGGCCCGCTCGTCGTCGGTGCTGTTCACGACGGTGACCCGGAGGCCGCGGGCGAGCAGCGCGCGGACCACCGGCGGGCCGGAGACCCCGACGCCCGCGACGCACACGTGCCCGCCGGCCGGGACCGCGGTCCCGCCGCTCCCGGCGGGGACGCCGCCCTCGGCCGGGTCTGCGGTGTTCTTCTCAGTCATCGCCACTTCTCGACTCGCTCGCTCTCGCCGGGCAGCCCCGGCACCGTTCCTCGGCTCGGCCGCTCCGCCGCGGCTACCTCGGCACCCACTCCAGGTAGAACAGGCCGATGCCGATGCCGACCAGCAGCCCCTGGATGATCCAGAAGCGGATCACGATGGTCGTCTCCGCCCACCCCTTGAGTTCGAAGTGGTGCTGGAGCGGCGCCATTCGGAAGATCCGTTTCCCGGTCAGCCGGAACGAGCTGACCTGCAGCATCACCGAGGCGGTGATGAGCACGAACAGGCCGCCGATGATGAGCAGCAGCAGCTGGGTGCGGGTGGTGATGGCCAGGCCCACGATGAGGCCGCCCAGCGCCAGCGAACCGGTGTCGCCCATGAAGATCTTGGCGGGCGGGGCGTTGTACCAGAGGAAGCCGATGCAGCCGCCCAGCGCCGCGGCGGCGACCACGGCCAGGTCCAGCGGGTCGCGCACCGGGTAGCAGTTCGGGGAGAGCAGCGCCTCGCTGCAGCTCTGCCGCAGCTGCCAGTTGCCGATGATGACGTAGGAGACCAGGGTCAGGATGGTCGCGCCGGTGGCCAGGCCGTCCAGGCCGTCGGTGAGGTTCACCGCGTTGGAGAACCCGACGATCAGGAAGAGCGCCCAGAGCACGAAGACGCCCAGCATCAGCGGGGGGCCGAAGTCGCGCAGGAAGGACAGCTGGGGGGAGGCGGGCGTGTAGCCGTAGCCGTTGGGGAACATCGTCACGCCGACGGCGAAGCCGACGCCCACGATGGTCTGGCCGAGCATCTTGGCGCCGGAGCGCAGGCCCAGGCTGCGGCGCTTGTAGATCTTGATGAAGTCGTCCAGGAAGCCGACGCAGCCCATCCCGACGAACAGGAAGATCACCAGCAGGCCGGAGACGGTCGGCTTGGACATCATCGCCAGGTGCGAGCCGAAGTAGCCGAGCACCGCGCCCAGGATGATGACGATGCCGCCCATGGTGGGCGTGCCCTGCTTGGTCTTGTGGCCCTCGGGGCCGTCGTCCCGGATCTCCTGGCCGAATTTGAACCTGTAGAGGATCCGGATCAGGCTCGGCATGATGAGCAGCGAGACGATGAGGGAGATGCCCGCCGCGATGAGGATGTTGCTCACTGGGCCTCCCCCTGCTCCGCCCGCGGCTCGGCTGCGGAGAGCCCTTCGGCGACCTGCTCCAGCCCGGCCACGCGCGATCCCTTCAGCAAGACGACGTCCTTGGGCCGCAGGCGCTCGGTGAGCGCGGCCACGGCCGCGGCGGCGTCGGGGACCGCAGTGGTGTCCCCGCGCCGGCCTTCGGCGGCCGCCGCCCCTTCGGCGATGGGGGCGGCCTCCGCTCCGACCACGATCAGCCCGTCGACGCCGGCCTCGGCGGCCAGCCGGCCGATCCGCTCGTGCTCCTCGCGCGAGCGCTCGCCCAGCTCCGCCATGTGCCCGAGCACCGCGAAGGACCGCCGGCCCTCGGCGATCGCGCCGAGGGTGCGCAGCGCCGCCGCCATGGACTCGGGGTTGGCGTTGTAGGCGTCGTTGATCAGGGTGGTCCCGTCGGCCAGCTCGGTGACCTCCATCCGCCACCGGCTCACCGGGCCGGCCTCGGCCAGCGCGGCGGCGATGTCCCGGGCGCCCATGCCGAACTCGGCGGCGACCGCGGCGACCGCGAGCGCGTTGTGCACCTGGTGCTCGCCGACCACGGCGAGGCGGACCGAGGCGGTCTCCCCGCCGACGGCGAGGGTGAACTCGGCCCGGCCGGCGGCGTCCAGCCGGACGCCCGCGGCGCGCACGTCGGCGCCGGGGCCGGTGCCGAAGGTGACCACCCGGGCGCGGGTCCGGCCGGCCATCGCGGCCACCGCGGGGTCGTCGGCGTTGAGCACCGCGACGCCGCCCCGCTCCGCGTCGGGCAGCGCCTCGACCAGCTCGCCCTTGGCCTGGGCGATGGCCTCCCTGCCGCCGAACTCGCCCATGTGCGCGCTGCCCACGTTGAGCACCGCGCCGATCCGCGGGGGCGCGATCCGGCACAGGTGGGCGATGTGGCCGATGCCGCGCGCGGCGGTCTCCAGCACCACGAAGCGGGTCCGCTCGTCGGCGCGGAGCACGGTCAGCGGGTGGCCGATCTCGTTGTTGAACGAGCCGGCCGGGGCGACCGTGGGGCCGAGCCGGTCCAGCACCTGGGCGAGCATGTCCTTGGTGGTGGTCTTGCCGGACGAGCCGGTGATGCCGACGATGTCGGCGCCGGCGGCCGAGATGCGCTCGGCGACCTCGCGCGCGAGGCGGCCGAGGGCGGCCACGACCTCATCGTCGCCGCCGTCGACCAGCAGCGCGGGCGCGTCGACCGGGCGCGACCCCAGGACGGCTGCGGCCCCCGCCTCGACGGCGGCGGCGGCGAAGTCATGGCCGTCGGCCCGCTCGCCGCTCAGCGCGACGAAGAGGGAGCCGGGACCGGCGCCCCGGGAGTCGACGACGACCGGCCCGGCCACGACGTCGGTCGGGCGCGCGGATCCGCTCATCCGTGTTCGGGTGATCTCAGCGATCCGATCGAGCGTCAGCGCGATCAAATCCACTCCTCATGTCGGGCCCGGTCCTGGGCGCTTCCGGCGCCTCGATCGGGGTTTCGGACGGGCGCGGCCCATGCCTCCGGTGACGACTCCGCGTCCGATGGCGCCACGGCGTCCGGGGGACGCCGCCGCATCGGCGCACCTCGGCGTCGGGGACGTCTCAACGTCCGGATACGGGGATCACGCCGGGCTCGTCGACCGCGAGGCGGCATCGGCACGCCACGGGACCGGGCAGCGATTGCCGGACCTACCTTAGAACATGTTGGGGCACCGCGGACGCGTCCCGGTCGGCGTGGACCGCTGCGGCCGCCGGCCGCCGCGCCCGCTTTCCGGGCCCGTTCCGGCCTGCTCCGATCCCGCGGTGCCGCGGCCGCGCCCGCGGCGGGCGGCCCGGCCGGGCCGCTCCGGCCCCTCCCGCCTGTGCCCATCGCTCCCCCGCCCTGCGCACGCGCCTCCGACACGACCAGGACACACCCGGTCGGGCCGAGGTGCGGCGCAACACGCCGCACGGGCCCCTTCCCGGCGGCCGGCTCCGCCGGCCGGGCCCGGGCCGCGGCGCCCGCCGCCCGGGTCAGCGCTCCCCGGCCCCCGCCCGCCGGGCCGCCCCACCCGCGCCTTCTGCCCATTTCGTAATGGATTAGATGCAAAAGGTGGCCGCCCGCCCGGCCCCTCCCCGGGGGTTCCGGTCGGCAAAGGGCGGCGGGACTTCAGGAGCCGGGACCGGAGCGTTCTCCTCTCCGCCGCCTCCGCGCCACCGGACGGCCGCCGGGGCCCGCGGGGCCGGGCCCCGGGAGCCGGGGGCGGTGTCAGGCGGCGTCAGGCGCCGTCTTCGGCGGGGTCGGCTGCGGGCCCGTCCTCGGGCTCGGCGGCGGGCCGGGCCGCGGGGTCGGGGACGCCCAGGCGGCGGCGGATCGACTCGGCGAGCACCTCGCGGTCGTCGAACGGCAGCACCTCGCCGAGGACGTACTGGCCGCGCTCGTGCCCCTTGCCCGCGACGACCAGGACGTCGTCCGGGCCGGCCCGGCGGACCGCCAGGTCGATCGCCTCGGCCCGGTCCGGCTCCACGGTGATCCGGGCGCGCTCCTCCCGGGGCACCTTGGCGACGCCCTCCAGCATGCTGCCGAGGATGGCGACCGGGTCCTCGCTGCGCGGGTTGTCGTCGGTGAGGACGACCGCGTCGGCGAGGCGCGCGGCGGCCTCGCCCATCAGCGGGCGCTTGCCCCGGTCCCGGTCGCCGCCGCAGCCCACCACGATGGTGAGCCGGCCGCGGGCGACCTCGCGCAGCGAGGCGAGCACCGCCTCGATCGCGCCGGGCTTGTGCGAGTAGTCGACCAGCGCGGTGAACTCCTGGCCGGCCTCCACCCGCTCCATCCGGCCCGGCACGCCGGGGGCGGCGGCCACGCCCTCGATCGCGGTGTGCAGGTGCACGCCGGCCTCGATCAGGCCGACGATCGCCGCCATCGCGTTGGAGACGTTGAACGGGCCGGGCAGCCCCACCGAGGCGTCCGCCTCGACGCCGCCCGGGCCGACCACCCGGAACGTGCTGCCCCGGGGGCCCAGCACGATGTCCTCCGCGCGCCACTCGGCCTCCGGGTCGCCCTCCGCCGAGAAGGTGGTGACCGGGACCTCGCCGCGGTCCTCGATCATGTCGACGAGCGCCCGGCCGAACCGGTCGTCCCGGTTGACCACGGCGACCTTGGCGTACTCCGGGGTGAACAGCCGGGCCTTGGTCTCGAAGTAGTCCCGCAGGTCGGAGTGGAAGTCCAGGTGGTCCTGGGAGAGGTTGGTGAAGATCGCCACGTCGTAGGTGGTCCCGCCGACCCGGCCCAGGGCCAGGGCGTGGCTGGAGACCTCCATCGCGGCCGAGGTCACGCCCTGCTCGCCCATCGCCGCGAACAGGCCGTGCAGGTCGGTGGCCTCGGGCGTGGTGAGGGAGGAGTCGACGCGCTCGTCGCCGACCCGCATCTCCACGGTGCCGATCAGCCCGGTCTTCTCGCCCGCGGCGCGCAGGCCCGACTCGACCAGGTAGCTCACCGTGGTCTTGCCGCTGGTGCCGGTGGTGCCGATGAGCAGCAGCCGGTCGGCGGGGTGCCCGTACACCCAGGCCGCGACCTCGCCCAGGCGGGCGCGCGGGTCGGCGAGGGTGACGACCGGCAGCCGGGTCGCGGCGGCGCGGTCGTAGCCGGTGGGGTCGGTGAGGATCGCGGCGGCCCCGGCCTCGGCGGCCTGGGCGGCGAAGTCGGCCCCGTGCACGCGGGTGCCGGGCAGGGCGGCGTAGAGGTCGCCCGGCCGGATCGCGCGGGAGTCGTGGGTGACCCCGGTGATCACCGCGGCCTCGGGGTCGGCGGGCGCCTCGGGCTCGGCCCCGCGCCCGCCGGGCAGCGGGTCAGCGCCGGGGCCGTCGTCGACGCACGTGACGAGCGCCTCCGGGCCGAGGAACCGGGCCAGCTCGCCGAGCTGGCGGAGAAGTCTGTGGTCAGGTCGCATCACGGGTGGCACGTCGAGAGGCTATCGGCTGAGCGGAGCCCGAGGTTAATCCGCGGACCGGGGCGTGTCCCACATTCTCCGGGACCCGCCCCGGCGGTCCGCTCAGTCGTCCTCGAACAGCCGGATCTTGGGCGCCTCGGTCTCCGTCGGCGGGATCTTCAGCGTCTTCAGGCCGAACGACATCACGTCGGTGAAGAGCGGGCCCGCCGCCTGGCCGCCGTAGTACTCCTTCTTCGGGTCGTGCAGCACGACCTGGACGATCAGCTCGGGGTCGTCGGCCGGGGCGAACCCGACGAAGGTGGAGATGTAGCCGCCGGTCTTGTAGCTCCCGGTCTCCGGGTCGACCCGGTTGGCGGTGCCGGTCTTGCCCGCCACCCGGTACCCATCGATCCGGGCCTGCTGCGCGGTGCCCTGGTCGCCGGTGACGGCCTCCAGCATCAGCGCCACCTCCTCGGCGGTCTTCTCGCTGACCACCCGGCGCTCCTTGGGCGCGTCGGAGGGGTCCAGCTCCCCGTCGCCGTCGACCGTCCCGGCGACCAGCGTCGGCTCGACCCGGACCCCGCCGTTGGCGATGGTGGCGTAGACGCTGGCCATCTGCATGGCGGTGACCGACAGGCCCTGGCCGAAGGAGATCGAGGCGAGCTGGGTGCCCCACCAGTCGTCGGGGTGGCGGAGCACGCCGGACTCCTCCCCCGGCAGGGCCAGCCCGGTGGGCTTGCCGAAGCCGAAGGCGGAGAGGTAGTCGTAGAGGCCCTGCGCGCCGAGCTGCTGTCCGACCTTGATGGTGCCCACGTTGCTGGACTGGGCCATGATGCCGTTGAGCGTCATCCGCTCGGTGTCGTGCACGTGGGAGTCCTTGAAGGTGCGGTCCTGCACCTGCATCGAGTAGGGCACGGTGTAGACCGTCTCCGGGGTGGTGACGCCCTCCTCCAGGGCCCCGGCGGCGGTGATCACCTTGTTGGTGCTGCCGGGTTCGAACACGTCCGCCACCGCGCCGTTCTTCCGCTGCTCGCCGCTGGTGGACTCGATGTCGTCGGGGTCGTAGGTGGGGTAGTCGGCCATCGCCACGATCTCCCCGTTCGGGCGCATCGCGATGACGCTGCCGCCTTCGGCCTCCAGCTCCTCCGCGCGCTCGGCGAGGGCCTGCTGGGCGTACCACTGGACGTCGGCGTCCAGGGTCAGCCGCACGTCCTGGCCGGGCACCGGCTCCCGGGAGTAGCCGCCGGCCATCGGGATCTGCTGGCCGTTGGCGCCGGTCTCCACCTGCTGCTTGCCGGGCTTGCCCGCCAGGGTGTCGTCCATGACGGCCTCCAGCCCCTCCAGGCCGGCGCCGTCGGCGCCGACGAAGCCGACCAGGTCGGCGGCGCCGGTCTCGTCCGGGTAGACGCGCTTGTAGCCCTTCTCCGCGCCGACGCCCTGCAGCCCGAGCTCGGCCAGGTCGTCCCACTCCTCCGGGGAGACGTTCCGCTTCACCACCTGGTAGCGGGACGGCTCGGCCTGGACCTTGGCCCGCACGTCCTTGGGGTCGAGGGTGAACCGGGAGGCCAGCTCTGCGACGACCTTCTCGCTCTCCTCGTCGTCGATCTCGACCGGGTCGACGAAGACGGTGCGCACCTCCACCGACATCGCGAAGGCCCGCCCGGAGGCGTCGGTGATGGAGCCCCGGGTGGTGGGGATGTCGATGGTGGCCATCCGCAGGTCCGCCGCCTCCTCGGCGTAGGTCGCGGCGTTGAACCCCTGGATGTGCACGAGCCGGCCGGCGAACAGCACCAGCACCGCCGACATCAGCGCCAGGGCGATCTTGATCCTGCGCTGCGGGTCGACCCGGCGGAAGCGCCGGCGGAGCAGCGGGGACGGCGGGGGCGGTGCGGGGCGGCGGGGCCTGGCGCCGCCGCTCCCGGCCGGCGGCCGGGGGCGCGGGGTCCGGTCCCCGTCCCGGGCGGGGCGGCGGGGGCGGTCCGGGCGGCCGCCGCGGGCGGGCCCCCGCGCCGGGCGCCGCGGCTCCTTGGAACGCCCGTCACGCGACGCGCTCAACCGCGGACCTCCGTTCCGCCCCCTCCGCCTGCGGGGCCGCCTTCCTCACCTCTGCCACGTCCCTTCCGTCCGGTGCCGCGCCTCACTCGCCGCCCCCGCCGCTGACCCGGCCCTCATCCATGTGCAGGAACTCCGGGGCCTCCCCGGGCTCCATGCCCATCTCCTCGGCCTCGCGCGCGATGCGCTCCGGCGCCTCCAGCCGGACCACCTCCTCCTCGAGCCGCTCCTGCTCGTGGCCGAGCTCGGTGTTCTCCGACTGCAGCCGGGAGATGGCGAAGGAGTCCTCCAGCAGCACGGTGCGCAGCGCCAGCAGGCTGATCAGGGCGCCCGCCAGCAGCCCGAGCACCAGCAGCACGAACGGCATCCGCGGCGGCCGGGACGCGGGGGCCGCGGGGCGCCGCGCCCGCGCGGTGCGGGGAGCCGTCCTCGGCGGGGCGGCGGGCCGGGTCCGGGGGGCCGTCCTGCGGCCGGTGCGGGTGCCGCCTCCGCGGGAGGAGCCCTCGGTCTCGGTGGTCATTTCCTGCCCTCCCTACTCCCTCGGTCGGCCCCGCCTCAGTGCCGGCGGATCCGCTCCGCGGCCCTCAGCCGGGCCGATGCGGCCCGCGGGTTCCGCTCGTTCTCCTCTTCGGTGGGCGCCTCCGCGCCGCGGGTCAGCAGCCGCAGCTCTGGCTCGCTGCCCGGCAGCGGGACCGGCAGCCCCGGCGGGGTGCGGTCGGCGGCCAGCTCCGCGAGGGCCCGCTTGGTCATCCGGTCCTCGAGGGAGTGGTAGGAGAGCACCGCGATGCGGCCGCCGACGGCGAGCCGGTCGATCGCGGCCGGCAGGGTGCGCTCCAGGATGCCGAGTTCGGCGTTGACCTCGATGCGCAGCGCCTGGAAGGTGCGCTTGGCCGGGTTGCCCCCGGTGCGCCGGGTGGCCGCCGGGATCGCCTCGCGGACCAGTTCGGCCAGGCGCCGGGTGGAGTCGATCCGGCCGGCCGCGCGCTCGCGGACCAGGGCCTGGGCGATGCGCGAGGCGAACCGCTCCTCGCCGTACACGCGCAGGATCCGGGTGAGCTCCCCGGCGGAGTAGTCGTTGACGACGTCGGCCGCGGTCAGCTCCTGGGTGCGGTCCATCCGCATGTCCAGCGGCGCGTCGTAGGAGTAGGCGAAGCCGCGTTCGGCCTCGTCCAGCTGCGGCGAGGAGACCCCCAGGTCCAGCAGGACCCCGCGGACCTCGCCGATGCCGAGCCCGTCCAGCACCCGCGGGAGCGCGTCGTACTCGGCGTGCGCGAACTCGGTGCGGTCGGCGAACGGCGCCAGCCGGGCCCGGCTGCGCCGCAGCGCGCTGGTGTCCCGGTCGATGCCGACCAGTCTCAGCCCGGGGAGCGCGGTGAGCATCGCCTCCGCGTGCCCGCCCAGGCCCAGCGTGCCGTCCACGAGAACGGCGCCCGGCTCCTGCAGCGCGGGCGCGAGCAGCTCGACGATCCGGTCGAGCATCACCGGAACGTGCTCGGCGCGGTCGTCCGCCCCCGGGTCCGCGCCGATCCCGGTGTCCCCCATCAGCACACTGCCCTCTCTCTCCTGTTTATCCCCTCCGGGACGGCGCCCCCTGCGCCGGTCCCGCTCTCCCCGGGCCCAGGGCCCGGAGAGGCCTCCAGACGCGGTGCCGCCCGGCGCCGGGGAAGTCGCGCCGGCCGGTGTCCCCATCCGCGTCTGAAGGCCGTGTCCCGTGCCGTCCCCGTCGGCGGCCCCGGGCCTTCCCGGGGGCGCGCCCCGTCAGGACGCCCCCGGCAGCACCTCCTCGGACAGCTCCGCGAACACCTGCTCCTGCTCGGACTCGTACTGCGCCCAGGCCGCGGCGTCCCAGATCTCCAGGCGGGTGTCGGCGCCGATCACCACGCAGTCCCGCTCCAGCCCGGCGTAGGAGCGCAGCGCCGGGGGGAGGGTGATGCGACCCTGCTTGTCGGGGACCTCGTCGGAGGCCCCGGCGAACAGTACCCGGCTGTAGTCGCGCACGGCCTTCGCGGTGACCGGGGCCGAGCGGAGGTTCTCGGTGACGCGCCGGAACTCCTCCAGCGGGAAGACGTAGAGGCAGCGCTCCTGCCCCTTGGTGACCACCAGTCCCCCGGAGAGCTCGTCGCGGTACTTGGCGGGCAGGAAGAGCCGCCCCTTGGCGTCGAGCCGCGGCGAATGGGTGCCGAGGAACATCGGCCCCACCTCCCCCGGTCTCGCCGCCGCGACCTCTTCCTCCACAATGCCCCACTGTACTCCACTCTCCCCCACCGTCAACAGAATCGCGTGTTCCACGAAACCGCCACGGCAGGCGAATTCGCAGGTCAGAAGGGGTGATGTGGAGCGGGCCGGGGTGGCGGCGCGTCCCGGGCGCGGCGCCGCCGGGCGCGGCGGAGGGCCCGGGGCCCGGCGCGGGGAGGCCGACGGGGCCGGCGCCCGCCCGGCATGGATTGCGCCGTTTAGGTTTGCTTTCCCTCCTTTTCCTTCTAGCCTCGGTTCCGCGGAGGCCGCCCGGCCCCGCGGAGCACCGGCCGCGGACCTTCGGGAGACCACGGGAATGAGGGGACACGTGTCACTCGGCACCCATCACGACGGCGCCCCCCGGCCGGGGGGTGAGAGCGCCGACCCGGTCCTCGGCCACGCCTTCCGGATCCGCAAGGCGATCGAGACGGTCATCGAGGGCAAGCCCGAGATCGTGCGGATGGCGCTGACCGTCCTGCTCGCCGAGGGCCACCTGCTGATCGAGGACGTCCCCGGCGTCGGCAAGACCATGCTGGCCAAGGCGCTGGGCCGGGCCGTGGACGGCACGGTGCAGCGCATCCAGTTCACCCCGGACCTGCTGCCCGGCGACATCACCGGGGTCAGCGTCTACCACCAGGAGCGGCACGCCTTCGAGTTCAGCCCCGGCCCGGTGTTCGCCAACATCGTGCTGGGCGACGAGATCAACCGCGCCTCGCCCAAGACCCAGTCGGCCCTCCTGGAGTGCATGGAGGAGATGCAGGTCAGCGTGGACGGCACCGCCCGCCCGCTGGCGCCGCCGTTCATGGTGGTCGCCACCCAGAACCCGGGCGACATGGAGGGCACCTACCCGCTGCCCGAGGCCCAGCGGGACCGCTTCATGGCGCGGATCTCGGTCGGCTACCCCGCCCCGCAGGCCGAGCTGGACATGATCGACATGCACAGCGCCGCCTCCCCGCTGGACCGGCTGGCCCCGGTCGCCGGGGTGGCCGACGTTCGGGCGATGGCCGAGTACGTGCGCACCGTGCACGTGGCGCCGGGCGTCCGCCGCTACGTGGTGGACCTGGTCACCGCCACCCGCACCTCGCCCCTGCTCCGCCTGGGCGCCTCCCCCCGCGCCACCCTGCACCTGGTCCGCGCCGCGCGCGCCTACGCCGCCCTGGAGGGGCGCGGCTACGTCGTCCCCGACGACGTGCAGGCGCTCGCCGTCCCGGTGCTCGCGCACCGGCTGCTGCTCGCCCCCGAGGCCCGGATGGAGCAGCACACCGCCGAGCAGGTCGTCGCCGACCTGGTGGCCCGGCTGCCGATCCCGGCCCCGCGGTGACCCCGGCCCCGGGCGGGCGCCGGCGGCACCGCCCCGAAACGAGGTGAGACCGCTGAGAGCATTCACCCCCCGGGGCGTGGGCCTGCTGTTCGCCGGGGCGACCGTGCTGGCCGGCGGGCTGTTCGTCGGCGAGCGCGACCTGGTCGCGCTGGGCGTGCTGCTGCTCGCGCTCCCGCTGCTGTCCGGGCTGACCCTGCTCGGCGCCTTCCGCGGCATCGGGCACGGCCGCGCGCTCCGCCCCGCCCGCGCCCCGGTCGGCTCCGAGGCCGAGGTGGCGGTGCGGATCGCCAACACCGGCGCGCTCCGCCCGCTGGGCGGGGTGCTCGCCGAGGACCTGCTGCCGCCGGCGCTGGGCGAGCCGCCCCGGTTCCGGATCGGGCTGCTCGCCCCCGGCCGCGACCGCGACCTGGCCTACCGGGTCCGCGTCTCGGCGCGCGGCCTGTACCAGGTCGGACCGGTCCGGGTCACCCTGGGCGACCCGCTCGGCTGCTTCCGGGCGGTCCGCGACCTCGGCGCGCCCGCCGTGCTGATGGCGACGCCGGAGGTGCTGCCGCTGGGCGGCGGCGGATCCCCCGCGGGCGCCGCCGAGCCGGGCGGCAGCCCCGCCCGGGCGATGGCCGCCTCCGGGGAGGACGACCCGGTGCCCCGGCCCTACCGCTCCGGCGACGAGCTGCGCCGGGTGCACTGGCGCAGCACCGCCCGCCACGGCGAGCTGATGGTCCGCCGCGAGGAGGCCCGGCACGACGGCGGCGCGGCGGTCCTGGTGGACCTGCGCGCCGCCGCGCACACCGGGTCCGGCCCGGAGTCCACCCTGGAGACCGCGGTCAGCGCGGCCGCCTCGGTCGCGGTGCACCTGTCCGGCCAGGGCCGCCGGGTGCGGCTGCTCACCGACGGCGGGGAGCCGGGCGTCCCCGCCGCCGGCCCCGCCGGGGTGGTGGAGGCGCTGGCGCTGGCGCCCGCCTCGGCCCGCTCCGGGCTGGCCGCGGGCGCCGAACCGCTGCGCACCGCCGGCTCCGGGCCGGTGGTCGCGGTCCTGGGCGCCCTCGGCCCCGCCGACCTGGAGGCGCTCTCCTCCGCGGCGCGCGGCGCCGCCGGGCCGCGCACCGCGGTGCTCTGCACCGACCGGCCGGCCGGCGCCGAGGGCGCGGCGGCCGCGCTCACCGCGGCCGGCTGGCACGTGCTGGTGATCGGCCGCCCCTCCGACCTGCCCGCCGCCTGGGGGACACCGGCGCGCGGCGCACCGGCCCCGGGAGGCCCGCGATGACGTCCCGACTCCGCTCCGCGGTACTGGCCCTGGCCTCGGCCGGGGCGGTGCTGTGCGGGCTGCCCCTGCTGGCCCCGCTGGTGTCCGGGGGCGACTGGTGGGCCGCCTCGGCCGCCGTGCTGGCCGGGATGGCTCTGGTCGGCGCCGGGCTGCGGCTCCTGCCCCGGGGCGCGGCGCTGCTCGTCCCGCCGGCGCAGCTGCTCACCGCGCTGGTGCTGGCCACCGCCGTGTTCGCGCCGCAGACCGCGGCGGCGGGGCTGCTGCCCACCCCGGCGTCCCTGGACGAGCTGGGCCGGCTCCTTTCGGAAGGGCGCCGGGAGATCGCCGCGAACCCGCCCCCGGTGGCCGACGGCGCGGCGATCGCCCTGGTCATCGCGGCGGGCGCGGCCGCCGCCGGGCTGGTCGGCGACGTGCTGTCGGTGACCGCCCGCACCCCGGCGCTGACCGGCGTCCCGCTCTTCGCGATGCTGCTGATCCCGCTGGCCGTGGACGACCAGGGGGTCGGGACCGGGGCGTTCGCCCTGGCCGCCTGCGGCTACCTGGCGCTGCTCGCGGTGGACGGCTGGGTGCGCGGTTCGGGGTGGGCGCCGCACGCCGGCGCGGCGGCCTCCCGCGCGCTCGGCGCACTGCGGCACGGGCTGCTCTCCGCCGGGGTCGCCGCCGCCGCGCTCGCCCTGGCCCTGCTGGTGCCGGTGGCCCTGCCCAACCTGGCGTCCGGCTCGGTCTACCAGATGGCCGGGCCGCCGGGACTGGACCGGACGGTGACCACCTCGCACCCGCTGGTCTCGCTCCGCCACGACCTCGGCTCCCGCTCCGACGCCGTCGTCCTGGAGTACACCACCGACGCCTCCTCCCCCGCCTACCTGCGCACCTTCGTGCTGGACGCGTTCGACGGCACCGACTGGACCATGTCGCCGGTCCGGCTGGACGACGGCGACGTGCTGGACGGGGAGGCGCTCCCGCCGGTGCCCGGGCTGATCGGCGGCGACCACGAGCGGGTCGGCTACGACATCACCCTCATGCGGGACCTCCAGGAGACCGCGTTCCTCCCGCTGCCCTACCCGACCCGGGAGCTCGACCTCGACGGGGAGTGGTACGCCGACCCCGACAGCCTGATGGTCTTCGGCACCTCGGTGCAGGATCCCACCCCCGAGTACCGGGTGACCGGCCTGGACCTGCGGCCGGATCCGGCCCGGCTCACCGGTTCCGGGGCGGGCTCGCCGGACGAGCGGTTCCTGGTGGTGCCCTCCGGGGTGGACGACCGGGTGGCGCGGCTGGCCCGGTCGATCACCGAGGACGCCGACGACCGGCTGGCCCGGGCGGTGGCCCTGCAGGACTGGTTCACCGGCGAGGGCGGCTTCCGGTACGACCTGAGCCCGCCGGCCCTCCCGGAGGGCGCCGACCCGCTGGCGCACTTCCTCTTCGACTCCCGGGTGGGCTACTGCGAGCAGTTCGCCGCGTCGATGGCGCTGATGGCGCGCCAGCTCGGCATCCCCGCCCGGGTGGCGGTGGGCTACACCTCCGGCACCCGGACCGCCGACGGGCGCTGGCAGGTCCGCGAGTCCGACGCGCACGCCTGGCCGGAGCTGTACTTCCCGGGCCAGGGCTGGCTGCGCTTCGAACCCACCCCGGGCGACGGGCAGGGCACCGCGTCCGTTCCGGAGTACGCCTCCGGCGCCCCCTCCGCCCCGTCGGAGCCGGAGGCCGAGGAGTCCCCCTCCGCCGCCCCCGAGGAGAGCGAGGCCGCCGAGGAGGAGGACGGGGCCGCCTCGCCGGACCGGGAGGACACCGCCGCCCCCGGCCGGGAGGCGCCCGACTCCGGCGGGGCCGCTCCAGGGGACGGCGGCGGGCCGTGGGTCGCGGTGGCTCTGGCCGCGGCGGCGGCCGCGGTGCTGGTGCTGCTGCCCGCGCTGCTGCGCGCGGTGCGGCGCCGGGCCCGGGCGGTTCGGGCCGGAGCCGCCGCTCCGGCCGCCGCCGCGGAGGCCGCCTGGGCCGAGGTCCGCGACCTCTGCCTCGACCTGGGCCTGGGCTGGAGCGAGGCGGAGAGCCCGCGCGCCGCGGCGCTGCGCGTCGCCGCGGCCGCCGCACTGGACGAGGGCTCCGCGGAGGCGCTGGACCGGCTCGCCCGCGCCGAGGAGACGGCCCGCTATGCGCCGGAGCCGGCCGTCGGGCCGTCCCTCCCCGCGGACCTGCGCGCCCTCTCGGTGGCCCTGCGCCGCTCGGTGCCCCCGGCGGCCCGGGCCCGCGCCGCCCTGCTGCCCCGATCCCTGCTGCGCCTCCCGGCCCGGCCGGCCGCGTCCCCCGGCTCTCCCCGCCTCTCCCCGGAGGGCGGCTAGCTCTCCGATGATCTTGACGTTGCGGGGGTATCGGAGCGCTCCGATACCCCCGCAACGTCAAGATCATCGCCCTGGGGCCGGGGCCGCGGTATCGGGGAGGCAATGGGAAAGGCAGCGCGCCCGCCGTCGCTGCGGCGGGCGCGCTGCCTCGTCGTCCGTGTAACCGCCTCCGGTGCCGCTCGGCCCGGCCGGGCCGGGTGCTCGGCGGCGCCGGATGTCAGCCGTCGCCCTCCTGGCGGCGGCGCCAGCGCTCCTCGAAGCGGTGCATCATGCCGGGCTTCTCCTTGCGTGCGGGCTTGGCGCCCTTGGCGGGGGCGGCCTGGCCGCCGGCGCCCTTGCGCCATCCGGAGAGTCCGAGCAGGGCGCAGGCGAGCATGATGATGAATCCGAGTGCGCCGACCACCGGCTGCTGGAGGATCATTCCGCCCATGAGGACGCAGATGCCCACCACGAAACCGATGGACGCCTTGATGATCCACCGCTTGTAGTGGACCGTCGGGTTCGTCTGGCGAACGGTGTTCGCGAACTTCGGATCCTCGGCATACAGCGCCTGCTCGATCTGGTCGAGCATGCGCTGCTCGTGTTCAGAGAGCGGCACGGCGCCTCCCAATGACAGTCCCCGATTGGGGTGACGGGTACTGAACGACGGTCTGTTGGTCAGTGATATGCCCAGAATACGGCGACTTAGCGCCTACTGGAAAGTAGAGATACGCCCGCGACCGTCCCACACCGGCCACATTACCCTCACCGGCTAACCTCAACACCGCTACGCGAACCCCGCTTCCACCCTTGCGACCAACGGTTTCTCCACCGCCCCGTCCTCCGGGGTGCGTCCATTCTTACCCCGGTCCCCGGGGGCGGTCGCCCGCCCCCCGGGCAGCGGTGCGCACACCGCCGCATACACCCGCTCCAACGCCCGGGGGAAGGTAAAAGTTACCGCCGGCGGCCGTCATTCCGGTCACCTTCCGGTCGCTCCCCTGCGCTCCGGCCGGAATCGGCCGCGGGGCCGGCGAGGCTGGCCGGCCTGATGGCGCCCGCGCCGAACCGCCGGGCCACCGCGTCCATCGCCAGCTCGGCCTCGCGCCAGCCGCTCTCCGGCTCGTCCAGGGTCGGCTGCCGGTGCACCTGGTCGGCGCCGGCCAGGCCCTCCACCCGCACCCCCACCAGGCGCAGCGGCTCGCCCTCCAGGCCGGAGGCGGCGTACAGGGCGCGGGCCGCCGAGCCGATCTCCCGGGCCAGGTCGGTGGGGTCGGACAGGGTGCGCGAGCGGGTGACGGTGGAGAAGTCGGCCCGGCGCAGCTTGACCACCACGGTCCGGCCGGCCTGCCCGGAGGCGCGCAGCCGGCGGGCGGTCTGCGCGGCCAGCCGGAGCAGCTCCCGGCGGATCTCCCCCGGGTCGGCGACGTCGGCCGGGAAGGTCTCCTCCGCGCCGATGCTCTTGTCCGGGGAGCCGGGCACCACCGGGCGCGGGTCGCGGCCCCGGGACAGCTCGGCGAGCCGGTCGCCGAGGGCCCGGCCCAGCTCGGAGCGGAGCGCCTCGCGCGGGGCGCGGGCCACGTCGCCCACGGTGCGCAGGCCCAGCCGGGCCAGGGCGCCCTCGGTCTTCTCGCCCACGCCCCACAGGGCGCCCACCGGCATCGGGTCGAGGAAGGGGCGCACCCGGGCGGTCGGCACCAGCAGCAGCCCGTCGGGCTTGCACCGGGTGGAGGCGAGCTTGGCGGTGAACTTGGTCGCGGCCACCCCCACCGAGCAGGTGAGGCGCTGCTCGGTGCGGACCCGCTCGCGGATCAGCTCGGCTATGCGGACCGGGCCGCCCAGCCGCCGCCGGGCCCCCGAGACGTCCAGGAACGCCTCGTCCAGGGAGACCGGCTCCACCTCGGGGGTGATCGACCGGAAGATGTCCATCACCGCCTCGGAGGCGCGCCGGTAGGCGGGGCCGTCGGGCGGGAGGACCACGGCGTCCGGGCAGAGCCGCAGCGCCCGCGCCATCGGCATGGCCGAGTGCACCCCGTAGGAGCGGGCCAGGTAGTCGGCGGAGGAGACCACGCCGCGCGGCCCGGTGCCGCCGACGATGACCGGCCGGCCCCGCGCCTCCGGCCGGGCCAGCAGCTCCACGCTGGCGAAGAAGGCGTCCATGTCGATGTGGAGGACGGTGCAGTCGGCCTCGTCCTGCGGCCCCGCATCGCTCAGCGGCCGGATGCCGTCGGCACCGACCATCCCGCGCAGCGCCTCACCGCGTTCCAGCTGGCGTCGGCTCATGGCTCCCCGTCCGGGTCATCGATGGGGGCGTCCCCGCCCCAAGGCGTTGCTCACGGGGAAGAGCGGTCCGGCGCGGGCGGTCAGCCCTCCGGGCGGAAGGCGACCACGTGCAGCTGGGTGGCGATCCCGGCGAGCTCCGGCCGGCGGGCCGCCTCGCGCTCCAGCGCGGCCAGGGCCCCCTCGTCCTCATGGCCCGCATCGTAGCGGCCGGGGAGCAGGTCGGCGAAGACGCTGACGCCGCGCACCCGCGGGGCGACCAGGCCCGCACGGGCGGCGAGGCCGGTGAGGCCCTCGGCGGTGAACCGGCGCGGCATCGGGTCGCCCTCGCCCCACCGGCCGTCCGGGTCGTCCAGGATCCGGTGGGCCTCGGCGACGCCGCCCGCCAGCACCCGGTGCAGGGCGGCGGCGAAGGCGTTGGCGGCCAGCACGCTCACCGCTCCGCCGGGGCGCAGCACGCCCGCCACGTCGGCGAGGGCGGAGACCGGGTCGTCCACGTACTCCAGCACGTTGTGCAGCAGGACCAGGTGGGCCTCGGCCTCGGGGAGCAGGGCGCGCAGGTCGAGGGTGTCGCCCTGGTAGGCGCGGACCCGCACGCCCGCCTCGGCGGCGCGGCGCTCCAGCGCGGCCAGCGAGTCGGGGCTGGGCTCGACGACGGTGACCTCGTGGCCGAGGGCGGCCAGCGGGACCGCGGCGCCGCCGGTGCCGCCGCCGGCGTCGACGATGCGCAGCGGGCCCTCGCCCGCGCCGGACAGGGAGGCCAGTAGCCCGCGGAGCTCCTCCCAGACCGCGGCGCTGCGCGCCGCCCGGGGCCCGGGGTCCGCTGCGGTGCCGGCCGGGGCTCCCCCGGCGGTGCCGACGCCCTTGTCGCTCACGAAGTTCCCTTCCTAGCGCCCGCGGGCGCCCCGGTGCGGCGGGCCGCTCGGCCCGGGGCCGGTGCGCGGCGCCTGCGCGAGCGCGTTTCCGCCTGTCCGGGGCGGTCTCCGGCGGCGCCAACATATCAGAGGCCGGTCCGCGGGCGGGGGCGGTTCGGCGCCCCGCCCGGCCCCGGGGGCCGCGCGCGGTGCGCGGGCCCCGGGCCGGGTCAGAGGGACAGCTCCGCCTTGTTCTCCATCAGCCGGGAGAGCAGCCCGTTGATGAAGGTCGGCGACTCCTCGGTGGAGAGCTCCTTGGCCACGGCCACCGCCTCGGCGATGGCCACGCCGTCCGGGATCTCCTCGTCCCACAGCAGCTCGTAGGCGCCCATCCGGAGGATGTTGCGGTCCACGACCGGCATCCGCTCCAGGGTCCACCCGATCGCGTAGGTGTTGAGCAGGTCGTCGATCCGCTCCTGGTGCTCGTCCACGGAGGCGGCCAGGTGCTCGGTGAACTCGTTGATCGGCGGCTCGGCCTGGGCGCGGCGCCGCTCGATCACCGAGCCCACCGGGGCCCCGCGCAGCTCCGCCTCGTAGAGCACCTCGATGGCGCGTCTGCGCGCCTTGCGTCGTGCCCCGCTCACCGCTGCGCTCCTCGCTCGCCCCGCCGGAGATCGTCCGCCATCAGTTGACGCGGCCGAGGTAGTCGCCGGTGCGGGTGTCGACCTTGACCCGCTCGCCGGTGGTGATGAACAGCGGGACCTGGATGACCGCGCCGGTCTCCAGGGTGGCGGGCTTGGTGCCGCCGGTGGAGCGGTCGCCCTGGACGCCCGGGTCGGTCTGGGAGATCTCCAGCTCGACCGCGGCGGGCAGCTCGATGTAGAGCGGGTTGCCGTCGTGCACCGCGACCGTGACCATCGCGCTCTCCAGCAGGTAGTCGGAGTTGCCTCCGACGACCTCGGCCGGGACGTTGAGCTGGTCGTAGGTGTCGGTGTCCATGAAGACGAAGGAGTCGCCGTCGTGGTACAGGTACTGCATCTCGCGGCGGTCGACGTTGGCCACCTCGACCTTGACGCCGGCGTTGAAGGTCTTGTCGACGACCTTGCCGGAGGTGACGTTCTTCAGCTTGGTGCGGACGAACGCGCCGCCCTTGCCGGGCTTGACGTGCTGGAACTCGAGGACGCTCCAGAGCGCGCCGCCGTCGAGCTTCAGGGTCATGCCGTTCTTCAGGTCGTTCGTCGTGGCCACGTCGGTCGTCTCTCCATGGGTCGAGAAAAGGTCTGCGGGGACCGGCGCACCGGCGGAGGACCACCGGTGCGGGCGGCCCGTTCCGCGGCGGGTGCCGGCGTGCGCGCGGCATCGGCACCGGTCCGCACACCGAAGTCTAGTGGCTCCGCCGGGTGCCGATGTTCACCCCCGGGTCGCGGAGCGCCCGGTCAGTCGGCGGCCACCGCCCGGTAGGCCGCGTCGAGGAGCTCCGCGGAGGGGCCGGAGAGGACCGAGGGGCGGGCTGTGCCGTCGAGGACGATGAAGCGCAGCACCGACCCGCGGGCCTTCTTGTCCACCCGCATCGCGTCGCGCAGGCCGGGCCAGGCCCCGGCGGCGTAGCCGGTGGGCAGGCCGACCGAGGAGAGGATCTCCCGGTGCCGCCGCACCAGGGCGGCGTCGATCCGGCCGTCCAGGCGGGCCAGCTCCGCGGCGAAGACCATCCCGATGGAGACGGCGTAGCCGTGCCGGAACCGGTAGTTCTCCGCGCGCTCGATGGCGTGGCCCAGGGTGTGCCCGTAGTTGAGGATCTCCCGGCGGCCGCTCTCCTTGAGGTCGGAGGAGACCACCTCGGCCTTGACCGCCACGGCCCGCTCGATCAGCTCGCGGGTGTGCTTCCCCTCGGGGCGGACCGCCCCCTCCGGGTCGGCCTCGACCAGGTCCAGGATGGCCGGGTCGGCGATGAACCCGGCCTTGATCACCTCGGCGAGCCCGCCGATGTAGTCGGCGGCGGGCACCCCGGGCAGGGTCGCCAGGTCGCACAGCACCCCGGCCGGCGGGTGGAAGGCGCCGACCAGGTTCTTGCCCTCCGCGGTGTTGATGCCGGTCTTGCCGCCGACCGCGGCGTCCACCATCGCCAGCAGCGTGGTGGGCACCAGCACCGCGCGCACCCCGCGCAGCCAGGTGGCGGCGACGAACCCGGCCAGGTCGGTGGCGGCGCCGCCGCCCACGCCGACCACCGCGTCGCTGCGGGTGAAGGAGGCCTGCCCGAGCCGCGCCCACAGCCCGGCGGCGACCGCGGCGTCCTTGGCCGCCTCGCCGTCGGGCACCGGCAGCGGCAGCACCCGCTTGCCCGCCGCCTCCAGCGCGCCGATCACCGGCCGGGCCAGCTCGCCCAGGGGCTCCGGGTGGATCACCGCGACCCGCTCGGCGCCCTCGCCCACCAGGGCGGGCAGCTCGCCGAAGATCCCGCTGCCGACGACCACGTCGTAGCGGGGCTCGGCGCCGCCGCCCACCCCGATCCTGGTGGTGCTCACGCGCGTCCCCCGTCCCGTTCGGGGAGGAGGGCGACGATCGCGTCGACGACCTCCTCCGGGTGCCGCCCGCTGGTGGGCACCGTGGCGGTGGCCAGCTCCTCGTAGACCGGGAGCCGCTCCTCCAGCAGGCTCTTGAGCCGGGCCCGCGGGTTGCCGGCCAGCAGCGGGCGGGCCTGGTTGAGGCCGACCCGCCGGGCCGCGTCGTCGAAGTCGACCTGGAGGTAGACCACGTGGTGGCGGGCGAGGTCGGCGCGGGTCTCCCGGTTCACGACCGCGCCGCCGCCGACCGCGACCACGCCCGGCCAGCCGGCCAGGGCCTCGGCGACCACCGCGCGCTCCAGGGCGCGGAACGCCTCCTCGCCGTCCTCGACGAAGATGTCGGAGACCGGCTTGCCGGCCCGCGCCTCGATCTCGTCGTCGGTGTCCATCAGCGCGACGCCCAGCCGCTCGGCCAGCGCCCGCCCCACGGTGGACTTGCCCGCGCCGGGCGAGCCGATCAGGACCGTGATCGGTGTGCTCATCGGGTTTCTCCTCCGGCGGCCGCGCCGGGGCGCGGCCGCCGCGCGTCTCAGGTGATGGCCAGCGAGTCCAGGTAGGAGCGGAGGTTGCGGGCGGTCTCGGCCACCGAGTCGCCGCCGAACTTCTCCACCGCGGCCTCGGCGAGCACGAGGGCGACCATCGCCTCGGCGACCACGCCCGCGGCGGGCACCGCGGTGACGTCGCTGCGCTGGTGGTGCGCCTGCGCGGGCTCGCCGGTGGCCACGTCGACGGTGTCCAGCGCGCGCGGCACGGTGGCGATGGGCTTCATCGCGGCGCGCACCCGCAGCGGCTCGCCGGTGGTCATGCCGCCCTCGACGCCGCCGGCGCGGTTGGTGCGCCGCCGGACCCCGTCCGGGCCGGGCTCGATCTCATCGTGCGCCTCCGAGCCGCGGCGGGCCGCGGTGCGGAAGCCGTCGCCGACCTCGACGCCCTTGATCGCCTGGATGCCCATCAGCGCGCCGGCCAGGCGCGCGTCCAGGCGCCGGTCCCAGTGCACGTGGCTGCCGAGGCCGGGCGGCAGGCCGTAGGCGAGGACCTCGACGACGCCGCCCAGGGTGTCGCCGGACTTCTTGGTGTCGTCGACCTCGGCGACCATCCGGGCACTGGCCTCGGGGTCGAGCACGCGCAGCGGGTCGGCGTCGATCCGCTCCAGGTCGTCCGGGCCGGGGAGGGTGCCCTCCGGGACGGAGACGGTGCCCATGGAGACCACGTGGCTGAGGATGCGCACGCCCAGCACCTGCTCGCAGAAGCGGCGGGCGACCTCGCCCACGGCGACCCGGGCGGCGGTCTCCCGGGCGCTGGCGCGCTCCAGGATCGGCCGGGCCTCGGAGTGGCCGTACTTCTGCATGCCGACCAGGTCGGCGTGGCCGGGCCGGGGCCGGGTGAGCGGGGCGTTCCGCGCCGCCTGGGCCAGCTCCTCCTCGGGCACCGGGTCGGGCGACATCACCCGCTCCCACTTGGGCCACTCGGAGTTGCCCACCTCGATGGCGATCGGACCGCCCTGGGTCCGGCCGTGCCGGACGCCGCCGATGACGGTGACGGCGTCCTGTTCGAATTTCATCCGGGCGCCCCGGCCGTACCCGGCGCGTCGGCGGCGCAGCGCGGCGGCGATGTCGTCCGTGGTGACGGACACGCCGGCCGGAAGGCCCTCCAGGATCGCGACCAGGGCCGGGCCGTGGGACTCCCCTGCGGTCAGCCAGCGCAACATGACCATGATCCTCCCATGCCCCGGGGGCGCGGGATACACCGGACCCGGCGCCGGGGCCCGGTTCAGGCCGCCATGAGCAGCGGCAGCGGGTCGCCGAGGACCAGGACCGCCAGGGCCCCGCCGATCATGAACGGGCCCAGCGGGATCTCGGTCTTCCGGTTCGCGCGGCGGAGCAGGATCAGGCCCAGGCCCAGCAGCGCGGAGACGGTGAAGGCCAGCACGGTGGCCGAGACCACACTCCCGATCCCCTGCCAGCCCAGGTAGAGGCCGAGCAGGCCGGAGAGCTTCACGTCGCCCCAGCCCATCCCGGCCGGATGGATGAACCAGAGCGCGAAGTAGAAGGCGTACAGCGCGGCGCCGCCGATCAGCGCGCCGGCCAGCCCGTCCCAGTCCGGCCCGGAGGTCAGCCCGGCCGCGGCGATCAGCGCCGCGGCGGGGAGGTAGGAGCGGAGCACCAGCGGGTTGGGCAGCCGCTTCACCCGGGCGTCGATGACCGCCAGCGGGACCCCGACCGCGGCGAGCAGGAGCAGCGCCGCCAGTGCGACCGGGGAGCCGCCGCCCAGGCCGCCGCCGAAGGCGTGGCCGAGCGCGGCGAACGCCGCCGCGGTCAGCACGGCGGTGGCGGCGGAGGCGGGCACGGTCCGGCCGCAGGACGGGCAGGCGCCGCGGAGCGCGAACCCGCGCACCGCGGGCAGCGGCAGCCCGCGCAGGAACGGGATCTCCGCCGCGCAGTGCGGGCAGGAGGGCGGCGGCGGGCCGGAGTCGTCGTCCGGCTCCGGGTCGTGCGGGCCGAACAGCGCCACGGTGCGGCCGAGCGCCGCCCCTACGGCGGCGCCGAGAGGGGCCAGCGCCAGCGCGAGGACGACGTCGGAGTAGGGGAAGGGGGACATGTCCGGCAACCTACCGGACCGGTCCGCGGCCGATCTCCGCGTTCCGGGCCCTGTGCCCGGCCCGGCGCGGGCCGGGCGGGTGCCGCCCGGCCCGGGGCGGGGTCAGTCCGCGCGGCGGGCGCGGACCACGGCGCTGAGCTCCACGCCGCCGGGGAGGATCGGGGCGAGCTCGGCGGCGAGCCGGTCGGCGACCCGGCGCATGGAGGAGTCGTCGCGCTTGTCCAGCTCCAGGCGGACGCCGATGTCGGCGCGCTCGGAGTCGTGGATGCGGACCCGCTCGATGCCGAACTCGGTGTGGGTGACCCGGTAGATCTTGGCCAGGACCTGGGGGTCGTCCTTGGGGTCGGGGACGCTGCCCTCCTCGGCCAGCACGGTGAGGAAGCGCCCCTGGATCGCGAAGTTGACCGGCCCGGCGACGTCGACGACCACGGCGTCGGCGCCCTCGTCCAGGGCGGCCTGGCAGGCCTCGGCGGCCGGGACCGGCACCGGCCGGGCGTCGGCGCGCCACCGCTTCACCGCCTCCACCGAGGTGAAGGCGAGGACGCCGCGGCGGCCGTCCTTGCCGACCATGACCGGGGTGGCGACCTCGCTCTTCTTGTCGCGCTTGAGGCCGCCGGCGCCCTCCTCCACCTCGGTGGGGACGGCGACCACGGGAATGAGCAGGCGGGACGGGGCGAGGGCGGTGAGGACCTGGCGGTCCCCGACCTCGCCGCGGGCGTACTTCTCCAGGCGGGCGGTGAGTTCGGGGTCGGCCGAGCCGTCGTCGTCGAGGAAGCGCTGAGCACCGGTGATGGTCGGTCTGGTCACGCTTGGCGACTCTACCCACCGGGGCGGGCGGGCAGTGACCGGAACGGGCTTTGCCCCCTTCGGGCGAGTCGGATGTCACCCCGGCGGCAGGGCCCATGGCCGGTGCGTGGCCCTCCCGTTGCCGAGCCCTTGCCCGCCGTTGGGAGCCGCTCCAGCAGAATCGGTACCGACCGGTCACGGCCGCTCCCCGCCCGCTCACGGCCCGGAGCCGTCCCCGGGCGCCGGGGCGCGGCGCGCCGCAGCGGTCCGGCCGGTCCCGGCGCGCGCTCCGCCGCCCTCCGCGCCGCGCGGACGCCCCGGGGAGGGGAATCGGCCGCGCGGAGGATCGCCCGAAACAGGGGGTTGGGAAATGACCGAGACGTCCGGGGCCGGGCTCGCCCAGGGGACCTGGCGGATCGACCCGGCGCACTCGCAGGTCGGCTTCAACGTGCGGCACATGATGATCAGCAGGGTGCGCGGCCGCTTCGACGTGTTCGACGCCGTACTGACCGTCCCGGAGGACCCGATGGCCGCGCAGGTGCGGGCCACCATCGACGCCTCCTCGATCGACACGCACAACCGGCAGCGCGACGACCACATGCGCTCGGCGGACTTCTTCGAGGTGGCCCGGTACCCGGAGTGGACCTTCGCCTCCACCGGGGTGCGGGCCGCCGGGGACGCCTTCCTGCTCGCCGGCGACCTGACCATCAAGGGCACGACCCGGCCGGTCGAGCTGGAGCTGGAGTTCAACGGGACCCGGCGGGACCCCGGCGGGCCGCTGCGGGCCGGGTTCCGCGCCGAGGGGCGGATCGACCGGAAGGACTTCGGGGTCGACATCGAGATGCCGATGGACGGCGGCGGCGTGGTGGTGGGCGACCGGATCAACATCGAGATCGACGCGGAGTTCATCCTCGACCAGGGCTAGACCGCCGACCGGGAAGGGGCGGCCGGCGCCGGAGAGCGCCCGGCCGGCCGCTCCTCCCCGATGATCTCGACGTTGCGGGCCTGTCAACGCGGTCCGATGGACGTCAAGGTCATCGCCGGGGGCGGGCCTCTCCGGGCAGCGGTCGGGGCGGGGCCGCCCCGACCGCTTTCACGACGCGCCGTCATATAGCCTCGGAGGGGCCGCGCCCGCGGCCCCTCCGCGCGTCCACGCCCCGACCGGAAGGCAGGAGCCCGCCGTGCCCAGCGCCCCGAACCCCTTCGGCCCCGACGTCGTGCGCGCGGTGACCGCGCACATGAACGGCGACCACCCCGAGGACACCCTGGTCATCTGCCGCGCCCTGGGCGGCGTCCCGGACGCCTCCGCCGCCCGGATGACCGGGCTGGACGGCGAGGGCGGCGACTTCGCGGCCACGGTCGGCGGCACCGAGAAGGCGGTCCGGATCCCCTGGGGGCGCCCGCTGACCGAGCGCGCCGAGATCCGCCGCGAGGTGGTCCGGCTCTACCGCGAGGCCTGCGCCGAACTCGGCATCGACCCGGACGCCGGGCGCGGCGGGCACGGCTGACCCCGCCGGGACCGCGCCTCCCGGCGCCACCGGTTCCGGACATCACTTAGGGGAAGAATGGGGGTTCCGCCCCACCGCCCGCCGCGCCCGGGCGGACTAGTCTGGAGGGGGCACAAGCCCGTTCCCGTCCGCATTCCCCCGTCCGCGCCGGCCGGCCCGGGCGAAGAACCGCGAACGAAGGACAGCGCTCGCACGATGGCCGATCCGAACCAGTCCGACCCGGTCCGCCCCTCCGACCCGGCGGCGCCGACCACCCGGCTCGACCCGGGGCAGGGCAAGGCGCCGGGGCCGACGCAGCGGATCACCCGGATGCTGCGCCCCCGGGAGGAGGGCGACGCGGAGCCCACCGGCGTGCTCCCGGACCCGCGGCGCACCGCCCGGATCGACCGCACCCGCACCGCGCCGCGCCCGCTGGACGCCACCGCCGTGCACCGCGACCGCACCGGCCCGGCGCCGTGGTGGCGGCGGGCCTGCGGCGCCGTCACCGGGATCCCGGCACGCCTGGTCACCCGGGCCGTGGTGGGTCCCGCCGGCGAACTGGACTACGCCGTCCCGGCCGAGGTCCGCGAGCGCTACACCGTGCTCGGGCACATCGGCTCCGGCGGCGAGGCCGTGGTCTACCTGGCCGAGCCGAAGGACGCCGGGAGCGGGGGCGGAGGCGGCGAGGGCGGCGGGACCCGGCTCGCGCTGAAGGTCTACCGCCCCGGCCACGACATCAACCGGGAGCTGCTGGAGCGGCTGCGCGCCCGCGGCGAGGCCGACCCGCACACCCCGGCGATCCACGGCTACGGGCACGCGCGCAGCGCCTGGGGCGAGGAGGTCGCCTGGGAGGCGCAGGAGTACTTCCCCGACGGGTCGCTGCGGTCCGTGCTCGACCGGGCCCCGCTGCCCGAGGAGGAGGCCCGCGCCGTCCTCGCCGGCGTCGCCGAGTGCCTGCACCACTGGCAGACCGAGCTGCAGCACAACCACACCGACGTCAAACCGGAGAACCTGCTGGTCCGCTCGGCGGACCCGCCGGCCTACGCGCTCACCGACTTCGGCGGCGCGGTGCGGGCCACGATGAGCCGGATCTACGGCCGGCTCGCCATCACCGAGGAGTACGCCGCCCCCGAGGTGGTCGAGGGCCGCCGGGAGGCTCCGGCCGCCTGGTGGTCGCTGGGCGTGATCGTGCACGAGATGGCCGCCGGGAGACGGCCGCCGCGCGGCGAGAACTGGCTGACCGCGCGGAGCGCGGAGATCGACGTCTCCGCCGTCGCCGACGAGCGGTGGCGGCTGCTGGCCCGCGGCCTGCTCGCCCCGGTGCCCGACGAGCGCTGGGGCCACGCCCAGGTGCGGCAGTGGCTGGACGGCGAGACCCCGGTGGTCGCGCGGGCCCGCCGCAACGCCCCGATCGTGTTCGCCGACGCGGTCCACCACGACCCGCCCAGCCTCGCCTTCGACCTGCTGGACCGGTCCGACAAGGGCGAGGTGTGGCTGCGCACGCACTGGTCCTCGCTGCGCACCTGGCTGGACCGCGAGGTCAACGACTACACCTTCGACCGCTCCCTGCTGAGCGCGCTGCAGGACCGCCCGGAGCTGGCGCACACCGCGATCAGCGCGCTCGCCGCGCACTTCATCCCCGGGATGACGCCCCGGTTCCGCGGGCACGACGTCAGCGCCGAGGGGGTGCTGGCGCTGGCCACCGGCGAGCGGTCCCGGCACGCGGTGCTGCGCGAGGCGGTGCGGAGCGGGGCCCTGGAGTACGCCGCCCGGCACTGGTGCGACCACCCCGGCTGCCACGACGACGGCGCCCGCCGCTGCGCCCTGCTGGAGCGGGTGCAGCACGAGGTCCCGCTGGTCATGGCGGAGGCCGAGGCGACGGTGCGGCGGCTCACCGAGGAGGGCGCCGGGGACTTCTCCGGTGTCGGCGGGCACGTGTGGGACGGCGCCTGGGCGCACGCCGCCGAGCTGGTGCTGGACCCCGAGGCGGCGCCGAGGGAGCGCCGGGCGCTGCGCGCCCAGGCGTGGAACCCGGCGCAGCGCGGCCCGGCCCGGCACGCCGAGTGGTGGCGGGCCCAGCGGAGCACGGCGCTGGGCGCCCCGGGGGAGATCGCGACCAACGCCGCGCTGGTCACGGTGGCGCTGCTGATGCCGGTCGCCACCGCCGTCGGCGCGGAGACCCGCCGCCGGGAGATCGCCGAGGGCAGGGACCGGCGCCGCGCCCGCTGGGAGGGCGCCCGGGCCAAGGCCGGGACCGCGCTCACCCAGGTCCGCGAGCGGCTGCCGCACGGCGGCGCGGACTCCCGGGACGGCGCCGGCGACCGGCAGCGGCCGCCGAACGCCCCCTACGACCCGCTGGCCGCCCGGCGGCCGCAGGGCGTCCCGCCGCGCGCCGGCGAGCAGCGCAAGGTGGACCGGGGCATGCGGCAGATCGAGCGCGCGATGAGCGCGGGCCGGTGCCGCCGCTTCGCCTACCCCGCCGCGGTGCTCGGCCTGGTCGACGGCGCGGGCCGGTCGATGCTCCCGCCGGAGGGCTTCTACCCGGAGAGCCCCGCGGTGCTCGGCGCCTACCAGGGGCTGCTCGACTTCCGGGAGAGCCCGGCGGTCTCCGCGGTCGCCGACGCGGCGAGCGGCCTGACCGGCCTGCTGCCCGGCGACGCCGGGTCGCAGTGGTGGCTGCCGGTGCTGCTCGGCGTGGTGCTGATCCTGCTCGGCCGGACCGCCGCCTCCCGCAAGCGCAAGGCCCGCACCCAGCTCGCCGCCTACCGCCTCTCCGTGGCCGGCTCCGTGGCGATGGCGGTCGTGCTCCTCGCCAACGGCCTGCTCACCCTGGGCGCGGGCGTCCTCATCCCGCTGGACGGCCTACTCGGCTGAACCGCGCACCCCACCGGCCCCGGACGGAGACCGGCACCGGAGACGCGGCCGCCCCGCCGCCTCCGTGAACGCCGCATGCCGTTGAGTGAATCCCAGTGTTCCTCTCGCTGGTCTCCTTCCTGCTTCACCGACCGCCGCCGGCTCCGAAGAGCGAGGTCTCACGCGGTCTCCACGAGGCGTTTCTCCTCTCCGGGCGCCTGGAAGCGGCGCCCTCTTCGAGGTGCGCCCGCTTCCAGGCGCTCTGACGGTGAACGCCCTGCATGCGCCGGATCGCCGAACCGCCTGAGGCGATGGCAACGGAGAATCATCGAGAGGTGCCGATGAAATGGTTGTCACCCCACCGGCCGCCCGGCGGGAGACCGCCGGAAAAGAGACCGACGGGGCCGGCCGCGCCGCCCCCTCCCCGCCCCTCCACGTCCATGACCGCGACACCGCCCGGCCGAAGGGCCCGGCCCGCTGCATCCGCCGCCCCCGGCCGGCGGCCTCCGTGGCCGGCCCGCTCCCGGGCACCGGGGAACCGGTTCGGGGCCTCCCCTGCCCCACCGCCGCCCCGGGGAAGCCGCGGCCGATGCTCCAGGGCGTCGAGCCGCCTCCTGCATACGAACGCCTCCGAGGCGGTCGGCGGAGTCCTCCCCGCCTCTCCGGCCCCTGGGAGCGGCGGCGCACGGGCCTCGGCCCGCGAGGCCGAAGGCGGCGGGAAAACCCGGCCTCCGGCCTTCCGCGCTCTGCGCCCGGCCGGGCGGCGGGTCCCGGCGGGCCGCCGCGCCCCCTCCCCGTTCTGCGGAGGCCCCGGGCCGGTCCGCGGACCGGTCGCGGCCGGTCAGGCGGGGCCGGGGTCCTCGTCCTCCGGACGGGCGGCGGGCGCGGCGGCGAGCAGGGCCTCCAGGCGGTACAGGTCCTCGGGGGTGTCGATGTCGTCGGGGGACGCGACGTCGTCGCAGGCCACCTGGGTGACCAGGCCGGGGTGGGCGCGGAGGAAGGGGCGGGCGCCGACGTCGCCCTCGGCCATGGCGTGCACGGCCGGCCAGTGCTCCCGGCGGATCAGCACCGGGTTGCGGGCGCGCCCGGCGTAGGAGGCCGCGACGACCTCGGCCCCGTCCTCGGCGGCGGCGATCAGCCGGCGGACCGCCGCCGCGGTGACCAGCGGCTGGTCGGCGAGGGCCACCACCACCGCGTCGGCGCCGCCGGGCGGCAGCGCGTCCAGTCCGGCCCGCAGCGAGGAGCCCATGCCGCTCGCCCAGTCCGGGTTGCACACCTCCGAGGCGCCCGGGACGGCGGTCTCGGCCGCACCGGTGACCACCAGCACCGGCGCGCACCCGGCCTCGCGCAGCATCCGCGCGCCCCGGTCGGCGAGGCGCTCCCCGGCCAGCTCCACCAGGGCCTTGGGCCGGCCGAGCCGGCTTCCCGCCCCCGCCGCCAGCAGCAGCCCGGCGACCCGCGGGCGTCGGTCCTCGGACATGCCGTCCCCTTCCTCACCGCCGGCCCGTCCGCTACTCCTCCGCCGGCCGCCCAGATCGGCCGTCCGCCGGCCTGGTCGGCCATCGGCCGCCCCTCCCCACCGACCGGCCTTCCTGCCGTCCTGCCCGGCCGTTCGCGGTTCCGGCGGCCGGGCCGGGGGCTCCGGGGTCAGGCGTCCCGGCGGGCCGGGGTGAGCGGGCGGGCCAGTGGTTCGACGTGGATGCGTCCGGTGGTGTCGGTGAGCGGCCGCCCGCTGCCGCCCCACCGGCTCTGGATCAGCTCGGCCGCGATGGAGACCGCGGTCTCCTCCGGGGTGCGGGCGCCCAGGTCCAGGCCGATCGGCGAGCGCAGCCGGGCCAGCCGCTCCGCCGGGACGCCCGCCTCGCGCAGCCGGGCCGCCCGGTCCTCGTGGGTGCGCCTGCTGCCCATCGCGCCGATGTAGCCGGCGCGGGTGCGCAGCGCGACCTCCAGGAGCGGGACGTCGAACTTGGGGTCGTGGGTGAGCACGCAGATCGCGGTCCGCTCGTCGACCTGGTCCTCGATCTCGGCGAGGTAGGCGTGCGGCCACTTGACCACGACCTCCTCGGCGCGCGGGAAGCGGCCGGAGGTGGCGAAGACCGGGCGGGCGTCGCAGACCGTCACCCGGTAGCCCAGGTAGGCGCCGATGTCGGCGACGGCCGCGGCGAAGTCGATCGCGCCGAACACCAGCATCCGCGGCGCGGGCGCGAAGGACTGGACGAACACCTCCAGCTCGTCGCCGCGCCGCTGGCCGTCCGCGCCGTAGTGCAGGGTCCCGGTGCCGCCCTGGGCGAGCATCCCCCGGGCGTCGTCGTCGACCGCCGCGTCCAGCCGGGGCGCGCCCAGCGACCCCTCGGCGCCGTCCGGCCACACCACCCGGCGGGCGCCGAGCGGGCCCGGGCCGCCGGCCACGGTCGCCACCGCGACCGGGCGGTGGCCGTCGACGGCCGCGATGACGTCGCCGAGCTGCGGGTAGCGGCGCGGGTCCACCGGCTCCACCAGGACGTGCAGGGTGCCCCCGCAGGTCAGGCCGACGGCGAAGGCGTCGTCGTCGCTGACGCCATAGGTCTCCCGAACCGGCATCCCGGTCTCGATGACCTGCTGCGCCAGCTCGTAGACGGCGCCCTCGACGCAGCCGCCGGAGACGCTGCCCACCACCTCGCCGGAGGGGGCGACGGCCATCGCCGCACCGGGCTCGCGGGGCGAGCTGCTGTAGGTGTCGACCACGGTGGCCAGGGCGAACGTCTCGCCCTCGGCGTACATCTCCGCGACGGCCGAGCGGATGTCACGCACGTGCTCCTCCTCCTTCGAGGGGGCCGCCGGCGATGGCGGCGGCCAGGTGTTCGAGCGCCTCCAGGCTGTGCCCGGACACGAAGTCGTCGACGTGCGGCAGCGCCGCGGCCATGCCCGCCGCGAGCGGCCGGTAGCCCGGCTGGGCCTTGTGCGGGTTGACCCACACCACCCGGTGCGCGAGCCGGGAGAGCCGGGCGGTGGCGGCGCCGAGCAGGGCGGCGTCGCCGCGCTCCCACCCGTCGGAGGCGATGACCGCCACCGCCCCGCGGGCCATGCCCCGCCCGCCGTGCACGTCCAGGAAGCGCTTGAGCTCGGTGCCGAGCCGGGTGCCGCCGCGCCAGTCCGGGACGGCGGCGCCGGCCGCGCGCAGCGCCCGCCCGGGGTCGGCGGTGCGCAGCTCCCGGGTGATCCGGGTCAGCCGGGTGCCGATGCTGAACACCTCGGTGCCGGCCGGGTGGCCGCGCACCAGGGCGTGCGCGAAGCGCAGCAGGGACTCGGCATAGGGCGACATGGAGCCGCTGACGTCGACCAGCAGCACGACCCGGCGCGGCCGCTCGGCGCGGTCCCGGTACCGGAGCCGGATCGGCTCGCCGTCGGTGCGCGCGGCGGCGGCGAGGGTGCGCCGGGGGTCCAGGGCGCCCCGGGCGGCCGGGGCCCGCCGCCGGGTCCGGCGGCGCGGGCGGCCGGTGCGGATCAGCGAGACGAGCCGGGCGACCTCGGCGCGCTCCGCCGCGGAGAGCTGGCCGATGTCGGCGCGGCGCAGCACCTCGGTGCGGTCGGCGGCGACCGGGTGCAGCGGGCCGTCCGGCCCGGCGGCGGCCTCCTCCCCTCCTTCCGGAGCCCAGGGCGGGGTGCGCGGCGGCCCCGGCGGGGGCCGGCGGCGGCCGCCCGCCGGCCGGGCGCCGCCGAAGTAGGCGGCGAAGCAGGCGTCGTAGGGGGCGAGGTCGTCCGGTCCGGAGCAGAGGGTGAGCCGCCCGGCCCAGTACACGTCGCGGGCCCGGACGGGGTCGACGGCGGTCAGCGCCTCGGCGAAGGCCGCGGTCCGCGCGGTGTCGGCGGGCACGCCGGCGGCGCGCAGCGCGCGGGCGAAGCCGGCGATCGCGGTGGCCGCGCCGCCCGGGCCGAGCACCGGCGCGCCGTTCACCGCCGCCTCCGCCGGGCCGGGCCGGCCGGGGGCGCGGGGCGCGGGCGGCGCGGCGCCCCGGTCATCGCGGCGCCTCCGCCGCGCCGTGCTCCGGCCGCCCGTCGAGCAGGGCGTCCAGCCGGAGGCGGACGGCCTCGTGGTCGTCGCGGTGCTTGAGGACCGCGCCGAGGGTGCGCGCGGCCGCGTCGGGGGTGAGGGCGGGGGCGCCCAGCGCGGCCAGGGCGGCGGTCCAGTCGATGGTCTCCGCGACCCCGGGGGGTTTGAGCAGGTCGACGCCGGTCCGCTCGGGGTCGCGCAGCCGCTGGGCGGCCGCGGCGACCGCGCGCACCAGGTGCTCGGGCGCCTCCGGGCGGCGCCTGCGGATGATCGCGACCTCCCGCTCGAAGGAGGGGTGCGGCATCCAGTGGTAGAGGCAGCGCCGCTTGAGGGCGTCGTGCACCTCTCGGGTGCGGTTGGAGGTGAGGACGGTGAGCGGGGGTACCCGGGCGCGGACGGCGCCCAGCTCCGGGATGGTGATGGCGAAGTCGGAGAGGAACTCCAGCAGGAACGCCTCGAACTCGTCGTCGGCGCGGTCGATCTCGTCGATGAGCAGCACCGCCGGGTGCGCCGGGTCGGCGGCGGCCTCCAGGGCCCGCATCAGGGGGCGGGCCAGCAGGTAGCGGCGGTCGTAGAGGCCGGATTCCAGCTCCTCGGCGGCGATCCGGCCGCCGGGCGCCCCGGCCTCGGGGGCGGCCGCCTGCGCCGCGCGCAGGTGCAGCAGCTGGCGGGGGTGGTCCCAGTCGTAGAGGGCCTGGGAGGCGTCGATTCCCTCGTAGCACTGGAGCCGGATCAGCGGGGAGCCGAGGACCGCGGCGAGCGCCTTGGCCAGCTCGGTCTTGCCCACCCCGGCGTCGCCCTCCAGGAAGAGCGGGCGCCCCATGCGCAGCGCGAGGAAGCAGGCGGTGGCGGCGCCGTCGTCGGCGAGGTAGTCCTGCTCGCCGAGGAGGCCGGCGAGCGCGGCGGGGTCCGCCGGCCCCGGTCCGCCGTCCGGCCCGCCCGGGGGGCCCGCAGAGGCGCCGGCGGGCGCGTCCGCTCCGCGCGGTCGGTCGGGGGCCTCGAATGCGCCCATTCCGTTCCCCTCTCTCGGCCGAGGACTCATGTCCCAGGCTATGTGCCCCGCGCCACACGGCAGAGGCGGCGGCCCGCCGAATCTCCTCCGGACCGCCGCCCGCGTCCCCGTGCTCCCGCGCATCCGGCCGGGCCGCGGCCGCCCGGCCGGTCCGGATCGGGGCGGGCGGTTCCCCGCCGGACGGGGCAGGGGCGTCCGCGGCCGTTCCGGGACGTGTTCCGGGGTCCCGTGCCGACCGGTCGCCCTCCTCCGGGACAGGGGCCGGTCCCCGTTCCGTTCCCGACCGGCCGGGCGGCCGGACGGCCGGCCGTCCGTCGGGGGCTCGGCCGGTGCCGGTCTCGGCGGGGGCGGGGAAAAACGGGACCGGCCCCGCTCTCGGGGAGCGGGGCCGGTCCTCGGGTCGGCTCTTCGGGGTCGGTTGCGGAGCGCCGCGGCCGGTGCGTGCGCCTCAGGTCGGCAGGAACGCGATCAGCGCGATGGCGACGACCGCGGTCCAGAACACGAGGCTCGCCAGGTCGACGGTGCCGCGCCGGGGGCGGGTCTGGCCTTCTCTGCGGGTCCGGACGTCCATACCCGGTGTGACGCGCGGCGCACCCGACCGGTTCGGCCCGCCCGCACCGGGCTTCCCGGAACTCCCCCGGCCCCCGTCAGGCGCCCGGTTCCTGCGCCTCGCCGCGCTGCTCCAGGAGCTCCTTGAAGGCATCCAGGTCGGCGGTGGCCCGGGGCCCGTCGTTGCTCTGGATCCCCATGACCGCCAGGGTGGAGCCGTCGGAGAGGTCCATCGAGGGCCACGGCTCGCCCTCGCGCATCGCGATGTCGACGATCTCCGCCCACTCCAGGACGTGCGTTCGGATGCCGTTGACCACCGTCACGCCGTCCTCCGCGGCGATCAGCCTGGGGCGTCCGAGCAGGTGCAGCACCCCGGCGAACACCAGCCCCATCAGCACCAGGCCCACCCGGTCCTGCAGCCTCCAGTCCGGGGGCAGCATGGCGGCCAGCACCGTCATCGTGGCGATGAGGAGCACGGCCGACCCGTAGGCGACGATCCTGATGTTGCGGGGCCGGTACACCACGGGGAGCCGCGGTCCCGCGCCGGCGGTGTCCTCGCCCACCACGGCCTCTCCACTGCTGCTCGTCGGCATCTTCTCCTGCTTCTCCGCTCTCGGCCGTCTGCTCCTGGGGCGCTAGCGGGCCGCCGCCGCGCGCCGGTCGCCGGCGCGCAGCGCGCGCAGGGCCAGGGCGGAGTCGATCGCGGCCGCGGCCGCCTCCCACCCCTTGTCCTCGATGGCGCCGGGCAGGCCGGCGCGCGCCAGCGCCTGCTCCTGCGTATCACAGGTGAGCACACCGCTCGCCACAGGGGTGGACTCGCGGAGCGCGGCCTCGGTCAGCCCGTGGGTGACCGCCTGGCAGACGTAGTCGAAGTGCGGGGTGCCGCCGCGCACCACCGCGCCCAGCGCCACCACGGCGTCGTGGCCGCGGGCCAGCTCCTGGGCGATGACCGGCAGTTCCACCGCGCCGGCCACGCGCACCACGGTGGGCGGCTCGGTTCCGGCCGCCTCGGCGGCGGCCAGCGCCCGCTCCAGCATGGGTTCGACCACATCGGCGTTCCACCGCGCGGCGGCGATGCCCAGGGTCAGGCCCGGCGCGTCGGGCACCTGGGCGTCGGGGCGTCCGGTGACGCTCATGGCTTCCGTCCTCTTCCTCGTGTTCCGTCCCGGTCCCCCGGAGTGCTCCGGGGGCCGGAGGTCATTCGCCGGCGGAGACCCCGGGCAGGTCGTGGCCCATCCGGTCCCGCTTGGTGCGCAGGTAGCGCAGGTTGTCCGGGGTGACGGCGGCGGGCATCGGGGTCCGCTCCGGGACCGGGACGCCGTTCTCCTCCAGCGCCCGCTCCTTCTCCGGGTTGTTGCTGAGCAGCCGGATCGAGCGCACCCCCAGGTCGGACAGGATCCCGGCGGCCGCGGCGAAGTCGCGGGCGTCGGCGGGCAGGCCCAGCTCCAGGTTGGCGTCGACGGTGTCGGCGCCGGTGTCCTGCAGCCGGTAGGCGCGCAGCTTGTCCATCAGCCCGATGCCGCGGCCCTCGTGCCCGCGCAGGTAGACCAGGACGCCGCGGCCGGCCGCGGCGATCTCGGCCATCGCCGCCTCCAGCTGCTCGCCGCAGTCGCAGCGCAGCGAGCCGAACGCGTCGCCGGTGAGGCACTCCGAGTGCACCCGGACCGGCACCTCCGCGCCGTCGGCGACCTCGCCCATCACCAGGGCGACGTGCTCGGCGCCGTCGGCCCGGCCCAGGTAGCCCACCGCCCGCCAGACGCCGTGCCGGTTGGGCAGCCGGGTCTCCGCGGCGCGCTCCACCTCGCGGGCGCGGGAGGTGCGCGGGGCCTCCGCGGTGCGGGCCGCCCCCTCCGCCTGCTCCAGGTGGGCGACGAGCTGCTCGATGGAGACCAGGCGCAGCCCGTGCTCGTCGGCGAACTCGCGCAGCCGGGGCAGCCGGGCCATGGTGCCGTCGTCGTTGACCACCTCGGCGATCACCCCGGCGGGGCGCCGGCCGGCCAACCGCGCCAGGTCCACCGCGGCCTCGGTGTGGCCGCGGCGGGCCAGCACGCCGCCGGGGCGGGCGCGCAGCGGCAGCACGTGGCCGGGGCGGGCCAGGTCGGCGGCGGTGCTGCGGGCCGAGGCGAGCAGGGTGATGGTGCGGGCCCGGTCCGCCGCGGAGATCCCGGTGGTCACGCCGGTGCGGGCGTCCACCGTGACGGTGTAGGCGGTGCCCATCCGGTCCTCATTGGCGGCGATCATCAGCGGCAGTTCGAGCCGGTCCAGGTCCTCCCCGGTCATCGCGGTGCAGACCACGCCGGAGGTGTACCGGATCATGAAGGCGAGCAGTTCGGGGGTGGCGGCCTCGGCCGCGAAGATCAGGTCCCCCTCGTTCTCCCGGTTCTCGTCGTCGACCACGACGACCGGGCGGCCGGCGGCGATGTCGGCGATCGCGTCGGCGACGGCGTCCAGGCGGACGGGGGCGGGCGCGGGGGCGTCCGGTGCGGCGGTGGTCATCGTTCCTCCGGGTGCGGGGGCCTCTGGTGCGGTGCGGGGCGCCTCGGCGGCGCGGGGCGGGGTCATGTGCGCACCTCCGCCTCGGCCGCGCCGGGTTCGCGGAGCCGGTACTGCCGGACCCAGTCGCGGATGCCGGCCGCGGCGAGCACGAAGAACACGCTGTAGACCAGGCCGCTGACCCACAGGCCGGACATCAGCGCCAGCGGGACGCCGACCAGGTCGACGATGATCCACACGAACCAGAAGTCGATCAGGGCGCGGCTCTGCCCGAACGTGGCGATCGCGCTGCCGACGAAGATGAAGGCGTCCGGCCAGGGCGCCCAGGAGGCCCCGGTGGCCTGGAAGAGCAGCGCCACCGCGACGGTCCCGCCGAGCAGCAGCCCGAGCAGCAGGCCGCGCTCGTGCCCGGTGGCCGGGCGGACCTTCAGGTCGGCGCCGCCCTTGGTGGCCCGCGCCCAGCGGGTCCAGCCGTAGGCGACCAGGCCGATGAACATGAGCTGCTTGAGGGCGTTGCCGGTGAGGTGGGCGTCGATGGAGACGGCGAACAGCAGCACCGCGCCGGTCAGCTGCACCGGCCAGGTCCACATCGACCGGCGGACCGCCAGCGCGACGGTGGCCAGTGCGGCGATGTTGCCCAGCAGGTCGGCCCAGCGGACGTGCTCGCCGAAGAGGGTGAATCCGGCGTAGGCCCATTCCAGCCACCACACGCCGGTGTGCGCGCCGCCCATCAGGCACGCCCCCTTCCGGCGGCGTCGGCGGCGGACGCGGCGCCGGCCGAGGCGATCCGCTCGACGTACTTGGCGATGACGTCGACCTCCAGGTTGACCGTGCCGCCGACCGCGGTGCGGCCCAGCGTGGTCAGCTCCAGGGTGGTGGGGATCAGGCTCACCGTGAAGGCGGCGTCCTCGACCGAGGCGACGGTCAGGCTCACCCCGTCGACCGCGATCGAGCCCTTCTCCGCGACGTAGCGGGCGAGGTGGCCGGGGAGCGAGAAGCGGAGCGTCTCCCAGCGCTGCGCGGGGGTGCGCTCCAGCAGTTCGGCGGTGCCGTCCACGTGGCCCTGGACGATGTGCCCGCCGAGCCGGTCGGAGGCCCTGGCGGCGCGCTCCAGGTTGACCGGGGAGCCGGTGCGCAGCGCGCCGAGCGAGGAGCGGTCCAGCGTCTCCTTCATCACGTCGGCGGTGAACGCGCCGCCGGAGGCCCCGGTGACGGTCAGGCAGACGCCGTTGACCGCGATGGAGTCGCCGTGTGCGGCGTCGGAGGTGACCAGGGGGCCGTGCACGGTGATCCGCGCCGACTCCCCGTGAGCGTCGGAGAAGGGCGTGATCTCGGCGACCTCGCCCAGTTCCTCCACGATTCCGGTGAACATCCGGTTCCGAACCCCTAACCTTGTCAGGCTCCGGGGTTCTCGGCTCGGCGGGCTCACCCGCCGGCTGTAAGAACCGGTACGCCGCCGCCCGCCCTACCGGGCCGAGAGGGGCCGACCGGTCCCACGCGTACTGCCTCCCATCCGGACTTTCACCGTCGGTACCGGAATTCCACCGGTTCAACCGGCCGATGGCTTCGGCCGGGTCGCGGACTGTCACCGCCGGTTCGGATTTTCACCGACCCCGGAGCACGCGTTTCGACTACGTCTTGGTCGAACAGTCTGCCACGCCGGCGCATTCCCGGCGTTCACCGGGGCCCCTGGTGAACCGGCCGGAGGGGGCGGTGCGCGGGGCGGCCGCCGGTGCGCACCGCCCCGCCTCGGAGCCCGGGATCCCCTGCCGCGCCGGGGTTCCCGGGCCCGGGGCGGGCCGCTCAGGGAGTTGCGCCGGCCCGGTCGCCGTCCGGCCGGTCGGCCATCCGCAGCCGCACGAAGAGCTCGGGGGCGCCGAGCGCCGCCCAGAGCGAGATCAGCAGGTAGAGGGCGTACTCGCCGGCGGCGCCGGCGGTGTCGGGCAGGGCCAGGCGAGCCACCGCCAGGATGAGCAGGACGCCGGTGATCCCGGTCACATAGCGGGCGGCGCGGGTGATCAGCGACCCGCTCGCGCTGTACCAGCCGCGCCGGTCCAGCACGGTGAAGCCGGCGACCGCGCCGAGCAGGGCGCCGCCGAGCGCGCCGGTGTGCGCCAGCGCCTCCCCCGCCACGTCCGGCGGCACCGCCCCGGCCCACTCCTCCGGCACCGACCAGCCCGCGCGGAGCACCGCCTGGTAGGCCGCGACCAGCGCGACCGGCACCGCGGACGCGGCCACCGCCAGCGCCGTCTGCACCGGCAGCGACAGCGCCCGCCACCGCCGCAGCAGCGCCTCCTCGTAGCGCAGCGCCGCCCAGAGCAGCAGGGCGCCGAGCGCCAGGCCGAGCGCGATGTCGCTGAAGAAGTGCACGCCGAGGTAGATCCGGGAGAGGCAGACCAGGGCGATCAGCGCCGCGGCGCCGGCCCGCACCGCGCGCCGGGCCGACTGCGCGGCCAGGTAGCCCCAGAAGGTCACGGAGAGCTGGGCGTGGCCGGAGGGGGCGCCGAACGTCGACTCGGTGGACAGCGGCCTGATCCCGGGGTCGTACCAGTACGGCCGGGGCGCGCAGAGCAGCGCCTTGGCGACGGAGTTGACGGTGGCCGACCCGAGCAGCACCAGGGACAGGCGGGCGCCGAGCCCGGCGTGCACGCTCCAGAAGATCAGCGGGAGGAGCGCCACGAACAGCGCCTTCGATCCCAGGGCGGTGACTGCCTGCATGAGGGGCTCCAGCCAGGAGCCCCACCCCTGCACCCACCGGACGGCGCCCGATTCGGCGCCCCACACCACGTCCATCCGCACACTCCGCGCACTCCGGGGCGCCCGGGCGCACACCGGCCCCGCACCGGGCCCCGGGCGGTCCGGTCCCCCGTCCGCCCCGGCCCGATCGGACGCTTGCGCGCTCCTGCGGCCCCTTCCGTTCCGACACCGGCCGACCGTCGCCTGGAGCGCGCCTTCCCGGCCCCCGTTCCCGGGCACCGGTTCCAGACCAAGCGGTTCCCAGGGATCCTAGTCCACGCCGCGGCCCGCGCCCCGAAGGCGCTCCCCGCGCCGCCGCGCACGGGCCGGACCGGCGCTTCCCGGGGCCGGACCCGCGGCGGCCCCGGCGCGGTGGCCGAGACGGTGCAGGCCGGTCAGAGCGCTCTGACCGGCCCGCGGCACCGCGATCGCCGGGGAGGGGCGGCCGGTCAGCCGGCGGCGGCCTTCTCCGCGGCCGCGCGGAGCGACTCCACCGCGGCGGCCGGGTTCTCCGCCCCGTAGACCGCCGAGCCGGCGACGAAGACGTCCGCGCCGGCCTCGGCCGCGCGCTCGATGGTGTCGGCCGCGACGCCGCCGTCGACCTGCACCCACACCGCGGCGTCCCGCCCGCCGACCAGCTCCCGGGCCTTGCGGATCTTGGGCAGCACCAGGTCGATGAACTTCTGCCCGCCGAACCCGGGCTCCACCGTCATCAGCAGCAGCATGTCCACCTCGGGGAGGAGGTCCGCGTAGGACTCCAGCGGGGTGGCCGGGTTCAGCGCGAGCGAGGCCCGCGCCCCCGCCGCGCGGATCGCCCGCAGCGTGCGCACCGGCGCCTTGGCGGCCTCCGCGTGGATCGTCACGCTGCCCGCGCCCGCCTCGGCGTAGGCCGGCGCCCAGCGGTCCGGGTCCTCGATCATCAGGTGGCAGTCCAGCGGCAGCTTCGCCGCCTTGAGCAGCGACTCCACGATCGGCAGGCCGAGGGTCAGGTTGGGCACGAAATGGTTGTCCATGACGTCGACGTGCAGCCAGTCGGCCGCGTTCTCGACGGCCGCCGCTTCGTCTGCCAGGTGCGCGAAGTCGGCGGACAGGATGCTGGGAGAGATCTGGATCGCCACGCCCCAGAGTGTAGATCCTCGCCGGAGGGCTCTCCCCCGTCCCGCCCCGCGCTGACCTCGGCGCCGTCGCCGTCTCGACCGGTGTCGAGGCAGCGGCGGCGCCGAGGGCGACCCGGGAGGGCGGGAGCGGGGCGGGTCAGCCCCGCTTCCGGATCAGGGCCAGGAACATCGCGTCGGTGCCGTGCCGGTGCGGCCAGAACTGCGCGTACATGCCGTCCCGGCCGGCGGCGACGTCGCCGACCTCGGGCAGGTGGTCGGCGGCGCGAAGGAGCTCGGCGTCGGCGCGGGCCGCGAGGACCGGCTCGACGATGCCGGAGGTCTCCGGGAGGTGCGGGGAGCAGGTCACGTAGGCGACGACGCCGCCGGGGCGGGCGGCGTCCAGCGCGCGCTCCAGCAGGGCCGTCTGGAGCGGGGCGAGTTCGCCCGCGGTCTGCGGGGTGCGGCGCCAGCGGGACTCCGGGCGGCGGCGCAGCGCCCCCAGGCCGGTGCAGGGGACGTCGGCGAGCACCCGGTCGAAGGCGCCGTCCCGCCAGGCGGGCCGGGTGGAGTCGGCCACCACCACGCGGGCGGCGTCCCGGACCGACCGCTCGACCGCCGAGGCGACCAGGCCGGCGCGGGCCGGCTGGACCTCCGCGGAGAGCAGCCGGGCGTCGCGCCGCCCGGCCAGCCCGGCCAGCAGCGCCGACTTGCCGCCGGGGCCGGCGCAGGCGTCCAGCCAGCGGGCGTCGGCGCCCTGGGCCCGGACCCGGGCCAGCGCCAGCGCGACCATCTGGCTGGCCTCGTCCTGCACCGCCGCGCGGCGCTGGCGGACCTCGCGCACCAGCGCCGGGTCGCCCTCCGGGAGGTAGGCGGCGTGCGGCGAGTAGCGGGCGGCCTGCGCGCCGCCTTCGACCAGGTCGGCCACGGAGGCCCGGCCCGGCTTGGCCAGCAGGGTGACGCCGGGGCGCTCGTTGTGCGCGGCGAGCAGCGCCTCGGTCTCGGCCAGGCCGCCGGCCAGGTCGTCCCCGAGGGCCGCGGCGAGCGCCTCGACGATCCACCGCGGGTGGCTGTGCACCACGGCGAGGTGGCCGGCGGGGTCGGCGGCCCGGTCCGGGGCGACGATGCCGGTCCAGGCGTCCAGGTCGCGCGCGCCGACCTTGCGCAGCACCGCGTTGGCGAACCGGGCCCGGTGCTGCCCGACGGCGCGGCGGGCCACGTTCACCGTGGCGCTCACCGCGGCGTGCGGCGGGATCTTGGTGGACAGCAGCTGGTGCGCGCCGAGCCGGAGCAGCGGCAGCACCTCGGCGTCGACCGAGGAGAGCGAGCGGTCCACGCAGGCGTCCAGGATCGCGTCGTAGGTGCCCTGGCGGCGCAGGGTGCCGTAGGTCAGCTCGGTGGCCAGGGCGGCGTCCCGCCCGTCCAGGCGGCGGTCCTTGAGCTTGGCGGGGAGCAGCAGGTTGGCGTAGGCGTCGCGCTCCTGCACCGCCCGCAGCACGTCGTAGGCGACCCTGCGGACCGCCGTCCCGGGGGCGGGGGCCGGCCGGCCCGGCTGCCCGCCGCCCTTGCCGGGCCCTCGGCGTCCGGAACGGTACGGGGAGCGGGAGCGGTCGGTCACGTCGGCATCGCCTCGCGTCGGAGAAGGGTGGAGAGGAACGGGTGGGCGGTCGGGCTCTGCCCCGGCGCGCCCGCACGGCGCGCACCGCCTCTTCCGAGGATAGCGCCGGTGGCCCCCGCCCCCGGCGCACCCCGCCGGGCCCCGCGACCGCGGACGCCGCCGCCCCGCTGGAGCCCGGTCGGCGGACCGGCGTCCGGCGCCGGCCCTCCCGGCGCCGGACGGGTGCGCGCCCCGCACTGCGCGGCGGTGCCGCCGCGCAGTGCGCTCCCTCGACCACCGGCGGCGGCCTCGCGCGGCCATGCGCCCCGGCCCGGCCCCGGCGCCGGACGGATGCGCGAAGACGCGCGACGCGGCAGCAGCGCCGTGCCCCTCGCCGCCGGCGGGGAGCCGCCCCGAGGGGTCCGCCTTCGGCGGACGGGGTGCGATGGGCATCGGGGAGGCGGGCGGCCGGTCCGGCCGGCCTGCTGCGGGGAGACCGGAGCGGCTCCGGCCATCGCCGCAGGCGGCCGGGCCCGCAGAGGTCGCCGCTCCCGGTCCGGAGCGGGGGCGGGGACGGCGGCGCGCCGGCTCCCCTTCCGCGGCTCGGCGCTCCCCGGCGGGAGCGCACGGGCCGCGGAAGGGGAGGCGGTCAGCCGCCCAGGCGCTCGTCCGGGCCGGGGCGGACACCGCGGGCCCAGTCGACCGCGCTCATCATCCGCTTGCCCTGGGCCTGGACGTCGCCCAGGCGGACCGGGTGGGTGGCGGTGCCGACCAGGACCTGCTTCTTCTCCACCGCCAGCGCCCCGGCGGCCAGGTCCGGGCCGCCGACCGTGTCGGTCACCGGGGTGACCGGGCCGAGCTTGAGCCGGGCGCCGCGGAAGGTGGTCCAGGCCCCCGGCGCCGGGGTGCAGGCGCGGATGAGCCGGTCGACGCGCATCGCGGGGGCGGTGAAGTCCACCTCCGCGTCCTCCGGGGAGAGCTTCGAGGCGTAGGAGAGGCCGTCGCCGTCCTGCGGGCGGGCCTCCAGGGTGCCCGCCTCGATGCCGTTCAGGACCTCCCGCAGCAGCCCGGCGCCGGAGCGGGAGAGCCGCTCCAGGACGTCGCCGCTGGTGTCGCGGGGGCCGATCGGCTCGCTGAGCGTGCCGTAGACCGGGCCGGAGTCCAGGTCCTCCTCGATCCGGAAGACCGAGGCGCCGGTGACGTCGTCGCCGTGCAGCACCGCGTGCTGGACCGGGGCGGCGCCGCGCCAGGCCGGCAGGAGGGAGAAGTGCAGGTTGACCCAGCCGTACCGGGGGATGTCCAGCGCCTCCCTGCGGAGCAGCGCCCCGTAGGCGACCACCGGGCAGCAGTCCGGGGCGATCTCGCGCAGCCGGTCCAGGAAGGCGGGGTCGCTCGCCTTGGCCGGCTTGAGGACCTCCACCCCCGCCTCCTCGGCGAGCCGGGCGACCGGGCTCGGCGCGACCTTGCGCCCCCGGCCGGCGGTGGCGTCGGGCCGGGTGACGACCGCGGCGACCTCGTGCTCCGATTCCAGCAGGGCCTTGAGGGACGCGACCGCCACCTCCGGTGTCCCCGCGAAGACCAGTTTCATCGGCACCCTCTCCACACGCGCCCCGCCCCGGTCGGCGCGCTCCGAACCCGGGGCGCCGCCCGGCTCTTCGCGCCGGTTCGGCGCCGGGCGGTCCTCTCGGATCGGCCGCCCCCGGGGCCCGGTGTCGTCTGCGGTCTCCTGTCTACCAGCAGGCCGCGCGGTACGCGGTCCGGGCGCGCCCCGCGGCCGGACCGGAAAGGTCGGTGCCCTCTGGTAAACCTGGGCACATGAGTCCGCAGCCCGGCCCCGACGCAGGGGCCCTCTTCGACGTGCCCCCGGCCCCGCCGGGCGGGAACGGCGGGGGCGGCCCGGCGTCCTCCGGTCCCGGGCGGGGCGCCCGGTCCGGCGGCGCCGCGAAGAACGGCGCCGGGAAGAACGGGGCCGGGAAGGGCGCGAAGAAGGGGCCGAAGCGGGGCAGGCGCCCCGCCGCCGAGCTGCCGATCGCCCGGGTCGCGGTGGAGACGCCGCTGCCCCACCTGGACCGGCTCTTCGACTACCGGGTGCCGGAGGAGATGGCCGATGACGCCGTCCCCGGCTGCCGGGTCCGGGTCCCCTTCCACGGCCAGGCGCTGAGCGGCTTCCTCATCGAGCGGGCCGAGAGCAGCGACTACACCGGGACCCTGGCCTACCTCACCGGCGTGGTCTCCGCCGAGCCCGTGCTCACCGCGGAGATCCGCGGTCTGGCCCGCGCGGTCGCCGACCGCTACGCGGGCACGCTCAGCGACGTGCTCCGGCTCGCCGTCCCGCCGCGCCACGCCCGGGTGGAGAAGGAGAAGGCCGAGCGCGAGCGGAAGGAGCGGGAGCGGGCCGAGCAGGAGGCCGTCGGCCCGGCGGAGGACGGAGCCGGGGCCCCGGAGGACGGGGAGCGCACCGGCACCGCCGACCGGGCGGAGGCGCCCGAAGCGGACCGGCCGGGTCCCGAGGAGGGCGCGGCCGGGGAGGGGCCCGCCGAGCCGGGCGGCCCGGCGGAGGCCCCCGCGGTCTTCTCCCGCACGGAGGCCGGCGAAGCCGCCGACGGGCCCGCCCCCGGCGGTCCGGACGCCCCCGGCCCCGCCGAGGAGGGGCCGGACCGGCCCGCAGAGGCCGCCGCCCTCCCGGACGGCGAAGACCTCGCGGGCCCCTCCCCCGCCGAGGACGCCGCCCCGGACAACGCCGCCCCCTCCCCGGCGGAAGCCGGTGCAGGGGAGGGCGAGGCGGCGGAGCAGGACGGGGCGGAGGCCGGCGCGCCGGCGATCTTCTCCGTCGGCGAGGCCGAGGCCTGCGCCCCGCCCCCGCCGCCGGTCCCGCCCGGGCCGTGGCGGGACTACTCCGCCGGCGAGTCGTTCCTGAGGGCGCTGCACGACGGCGCCGCCCCGCGGGCGGTGTGGACCGCGCTGCCCGGCCCGGGCTGGGCGGACGCGATCGCGGTGGCCGCCGGAACCGCGGCGGCGGCCGAGCGGGGCACCGTGGTCGTCGTCCCCGACGGGCGGGACGTGGACACCGTCGACGCCGCGCTCCGGGAGCGCCTGGGCGAAGGGCGGCACGTGGCGCTCACCGCCGAGCTCGGCCCGGCCGAGCGGTACCGCCGCTGGCTGGCCGTGCTGCGCGGCGAGGTCCCGATCGTGGTCGGCACCCGGGCCGCGATGTTCGCCCCGGTGCGCGACCTCGGGCTGGTGGTGCTCTGGGACGACGGCGACGACGTGCACACCGACCCGCACGCCCCCTACCCGAACGCCCGGACCGTGCTCGCCCTGCGCGCGCACCGCGCCGGCGCCGCCGCGCTGATCGGCGGCTTCACCCGGACCACCGAGGGCGCCCGGCTGGTGGAGTCGGGCTGGGCGGGCGCGCTGGCCGGCGACCGGCCGACGGTGCGCCGCCTCGCCCCCCGGATCCGCGCCGCCGGCGACGACCACGAGCTCTCCCGGGACGAGGCGGCCCGCTCCGCGCGGCTGCCCAGCGTCGCCCTGCGCATCGCCCGGGAGGCCGCCGCGCACGGCCCGGTGCTGGTGCAGGTCCCCCGGCGCGGCTACCTGGGTTCGCTGGCCTGCGCGCTGTGCCGGTCCCCGTCGCGCTGCGAGTCCTGCCAGGGGCCGCTGGCGCTGCGCAGCGCGCACGCCATGCCGTACTGCCGGTGGTGCGGCCGGATCGCGGGCGACTGGCAGTGCGGCGACTGCGGGCACCGGCGGCTGCGCGCCGGCGTGGTGGGCGACCGGCGCACCGCGGAGGAGCTCGGCCGCGCCTTCCCGTCGCTGCCGGTGCGCACCTCGGGCCGGGACGAGGTGCTGACCTCGGTGCCGGGGAAGCCCGCGCTGGTGGTGGCGACGCCGGGGGCGGAACCGGCCGCCGAGGGCGGGTACGCCGCGGCGCTGCTGCTGGACGGCTGGGCGCTGCTCGGCCGGGCCGACCTGCGCGCCGCCGAGGAGGCGCTGCGCCGCTGGTTCGGCGCGGCCGCGCTGGTCCGGCCGGCCGGGGACGGCGGGCAGGTGGTGGTCGTGGCCGACGCCCGGGAGCCGGCCGTGCAGTCGCTGATCCGCTGGGACCCCGCCGGGTTCGCCGAGCGGGAGCTGGCCGAGCGGCGCGAGCTGGGGTTCCCGCCGGCGGTGACGATGGCCTCGGTCACCGGCGAGGCGGCGCACGTGCACGAGCTGCTGGACGCGCTCTCCCTGCCGCCCTCGGCGGAGCTGCTCGGCCCGGTGCCGGTGGAGGGCCCGGAGGCGGCCGCCTCGCGCGAGGGCCGGGGCCGCACGCCGTCCGGCCCGCTGGAGCGGGCCCTGCTGCGCGTCCCGCACCGGGACGCCTACGCGCTGACCGCCGCGCTGAAGGCGGCGGCCGCGGGCCGCAGCGCCCGCAAGGACGACAACCTGGCCCAGATCCGCGTCGACCCGCTGCACGTGGTCTGAGCCGCCGTCCCCGCGTTCCCCGTAGCCGATGATCTTGACCGCGGGCGCCGGAAAACCGGTCCGCCACGGTATTCCGCCCGTGGTACGTTGTTCGACTTCCCTCCCGCGGGAAGTCCCCGGTGCGGGGCGCCGCACCACGGACACCGGCCCCGAGGGGCCGGACGGGAGAGACACGATGGACCATTCCGCTCCGGAGTTCGCCGCGGTCGCCGAGCAGGGGACGATCCTCCAGTGCCAGGTGGGGTCGGGCGTGCACGGGATCACCGTGAAGGACCAGGACGACCGGGACGAGATGGGGATCTGCGTCGAGCCGCCGGAGTACGTGGTCGGGCTCCGCCGGTTCGAGCAGTACATCTTCCGGACTCAACCCGAGGGCGTGCGGTCCGGTCCGGGCGACCTCGACCTGACCGTGTACTCGCTGCGCAAGTGGATGCGGCTGGCGCTGGACGGCAACCCGACCGTGCTGCTGCCGCTGTTCGTCCCGGAGGAGGAGATCGTCCGGGAGGAGGAGATCGGCCGCGGGCTGCGCGCCTCCGCCGGGCGGATCCTCTCCCGCAACGTCGGCCGCCGGTTCCTCGGCTACCTGCGCGCCCAGCGGGACAGCATGCTGGGCCGGCGCGGCGGCCGGCACACCAACCGCCCCGAGCTGATCGAGCTGTACGGGTTCGACGTGAAGTTCGCCTACCACATGGTGCGGCTGGGGGTGCAGGGCGCCGAGCTGCTGGAGACCGGCCGGCTCACCCTGCCGATGCCCGAGCCGCGGGCCGAGTGGCTGCGCGAGCTGCGCCGCGGCGAGCACACCATGCAGGAGGCCCTGGACGCCGCGGCCGAGCAGGAGGAGCGGCTCACCCGGCTGCTGGAGACCTCCCCGCTCCCAGAGGAGCCCGACCGGGCCTGGGCCGACGCCTGGCTGGCCGAGGCCTACCAGCGGTCCTGGGCGCGGCGCGGACTGCTTCCGGTCTGACCCTCCGGGCGGGCCGGCGGCCGAACGGACCGCCCGGGTCGGCCGGATCCGCGCGGCAGTACGCGACCGCGGCCCGGGCCGACCGGGCTCCGCCGCACGGCTCTCGGCCGGCGCGACGCAGGCCGCATCGCAGGCGCCGACCGGGTGCCCCGACCGCCGCGTGCGCGGGAGAAGCGGTTCCGACGGCACTGTTCCGACCCCGGGTTCGCCCCTGAGGCGGAGGATGCGCTGCACCGCACGGAGGGCTTGCGCCTCATCCGCCTTCCCCCGGACGCTCCGCCCTGATCAGGTCGGCCGCGTCGGGGGCGTCGGGGCCGGCCCCGCCCCCTGCCGCGAGCTCCCGCTCGATGTCCGCCAGGATCCGGCGGTTGCCGCTGAAGCGCGCCTGCTGCTCCAGTACGCCGAGAAGGTGCGCCTGCAGGGACCTCCCCCGGCACCGGGCCTCCTCCGCCAGGGCATCGCGCACCTGCTCCGGAACGTCTCTGACCGTGACCACGACCGTCATGACCGCAGTCTGCACGCACCATGGCCCCGCGGCCGGTGTTCTCCGGAAATCCGTCCGAGGACCCGTCCGGGAGGAGGGCCGTCACCCTCTGCCGGGGTCCCGGCGGGCCATGCCGCCGGTGATGCCGGTGCCCTCGGTCGCGACCGCGTCGTCCGGGTAGGGCCACCAGGCGATGTCGGCGGTGCCCGGGTCCAGCGGGGTGAACGGGGCGAGCAGCCGGGCGGGGGCCGGCCCCGGTCCGGCGGTGTGCGGGGCGCGCGGGCCGAACGAGGCGATCACGTGGCCGCCCGGGGCCATCTCGCGGTGCAGGGCGCGCAGCAGCGCGTCGACCGCGCCGGGCGCGCGGTGCTGCGGCGCGGTGTCCAGCAGCAGGACCCCGACCGGTTCGCCGAAGTCGACCAGGCCGCTGGCGGCCAGCTCCGCGGCGGCCGCCTCCGGGGTCCGGCCGCGCAGCGAGAGCACCGGGGCGGCGGCCCGGTGCGGGGAGGCCCCGGGGTGCAGGGCGATCCCGCAGGCGGCCTCCACGTAGACGGTGCGCACCGCCGGGGAGCGCTCCCCCAGCACTCCGTGCAGGGCGTCGCAGGTGGGCAGGCCGGAGGAGAAGTCGACGAACTGGCGGATCCCCGCGTCGGCGGCGAGGTAGTGCGCCGCCCGGGCGGCGAAGGCGAGGCGGGCGCGGTCCGCGGGGTCGGCGGCCGGCCTGGGCGGCGCGGCGCCGTCGGCCCCGTCCACGGGCCTGCCGTCGAGGCCGACGACGCGCGGGCGGGGGACGCCGACGGCCATCGGGTCTTCGACGAGGTGCGGTACCGGCCACTCATCAGTCACGATCGCGCTCCCGGGGTCCGTTGCCGACCGATGTTACCTGGTGTGAGCCAGGTCATTCACCCGGGGATAAATTCACCGCTAATAAACGCGGGTTTTCCGCCGGAGTGGAAGGCACCGCTATTTGCCCCCGCCCCGGACGCCCCCTCTCCGGGCCGGTGCCCGCCCGCTTCCACCTGCGCGGACGCCGGAGGCGTGCGGCCGCCCGCGCGGTGTCCGGCGGACGGCCGCCGCACTCTGCGGCGCCGTGTTCCGCCCTCCCCCGGCGGAGTGCGCCGGCCGCCGGACGCGCCATTGATCGCGGTCAGCGGCCCGCACCGGAGAATCAGCGGAAATTGCACCGCTTTGTCGCTCTATTTCCCTGTTTTCGCCCGTTCGCGACGTTGGCGGGAGGTTCTTCGGGACGTTCCGCCCTTCCCTCCCCTGCGCCGCCCCGCGCGGCCGCGCGGGCTTCCGCGGGCACGGGAACGGCCCCGCGGAAGCCCGCGGGGCCGTGCTCCGGGCGGCGGCCGCACGGTGCGGCCGGCCCGCCCTACTCGGCCGGCACCAGGCGGCCGGCGTCGTCCCGGTACTCCAGGGCCGGGCCGTGCTCGGCGATCCGGGCGACCGCGGCGAGCAGCCGGTCCACGTGCTCCTCGGTGGTGCCCAGGCCCAGGCTGGCCCGGACCGCCTGGGCGTGCCCCTCCGGAAGCAGCCGGCGGGTCAGCAGGTGGGCGCAGAACAGGCCGTCCCGGACGCCGATGCCGTACTCCGCGGAGAGCGCCGCGGCCAGCAGCCCCGCGGGCACCCCGTCGACCACGAACGACACGATGCCGACCCGCGGGCGGTCCGGCTCCCACAGCGACAGGTCGTGCACGCCGGGGATCTCGGCGAGCCCGGCGCGCAGCCGGCGCAGCAGCCGCTCCTCCCGCTCGTGCAGCGCCTCCTGGCCGGCCTCGGTGAGGGCGTCGCAGGCGGCGGCGAGGGCGACCGCGCCGAGCACGTTGGGGCTGCCCGCCTCGTGCCGCGCCGGCAGGTCGTTCCAGCGCACGTCGTCCTCGGTGACGCTGCCGGTGGCGCCGCCGCCGGCCAGGTAGGGGGCGGCGTCGCGGAGCCAGTCGGTGCGCCCGACGAGCACGCCCGCGCCGAACGGCGCGTACAGCTTGTGCCCGGAGTAGGCCACGTAGTCGGCGCCGGAGTCGGCCAGGTCGAAGCGGCGGTGCGGGACGTACTGGGCGGCGTCCACCGCGACCCGCGCCCCTTCGGCGTGCGCCGCCTCGACCAGCTCGCGCACCGGCCAGATCTCACCGGTGACGTTGGAGGCGGCGGTCACGCAGAGCAGCTTCGGGCCGTCCGGGGCCCCGCGCAGCGCCGCGCGCGCGTCCTCCACCGCCTGCCCCGGCGAGGCCGGCAGCGGCAGCCGGACCACCCGCGCCGCCCTGCTCCCCGCGTGCTCCCAGGGCAGCAGGTTGGCGTGGTGCTCGGCGGAGGAGACGACCACGGTGCAGCCCTCCGGCAGCGACCGGGCGAGCAGGTTGAGGGCGTCGGTGGTGCCGCGCACGAACACCACGGCGTCGTCGTCGCGGACGCCGGTGAAGCGGGCGACGGCGCGCCGCGCGCGCTCGTAGGCGGCGGTGCTCACCTGGGAGAGGTAGCCGGCGCCGCGGTGCACGCTGGCGTAGAGCGGCAGCGCCTCGTCGAGGGCGCCGCGGACCGCCTCCAGACACGGGGCGCTGGCCGCGTAGTCGAAGTTGGCGTAGTCGGTGCGGGTCCCGTCGGCCAGCGGGATGAGCGCTCCGGCGCCCACCACGGCGGGCGGGGCGGTGCGCGGCTGGGCGGGGCGGGCGGCGGGGGCGGTTGCGGTGGTCATCGCTTCTCCTCTTGAGGTCATCGGGACCCCGGAGAAGGCGCCCCCAGCGGCATCGCTGCGCACAGGGGTGCGTCCGACTCGAACCCGCGGGGGTCCGCGCTTGCCTGACACGGTTACGAAAAAGCGGTCGTGTCTCGACCTGGTCCTCACCCGGGGCACCCCACCGCGGAAGGAGGGTTGCCGGCCAGCTAGCCGGGGCTTGTCGCTGGCGCTCATGACCTGTGCGGGACTATAGCTCACGATGTCCGGTTCCGCGCAAGGAGGGCGGCGCGCGGCGGCGGCCGCCCGCTGCTCCGCCCTCACCGGAAAACCCCTTCCCACCTGGGACGGAGCCGGACCTGTGCGCCGCCTCACAGGATCCGGCGACCGCGGCGTTCGTCTCGGCATCCGAGACGGAGTGTCCGCGCTGCGACCGCCGGCGGCCGGGGACGGCGCCCGGACCGGGCCGCGGCGGCGTTGACAACCGACCACCCGGTTCGGGGATACTCGGAGCGTCTGCCCTCCCGCTGAGGGCGCCCCGCTCTTCCCGGGCCGCCCGGACAGGCGCGAGACTCCAGTCGACGGAGTTCTTCGGCTGCCTGAAAACGGAAGGGTCATCCGCGTGTACCGACACGTTGACATCCGGGGGCTGCTCAGCGACCCCGACACCGTCCTGGTCTCGGGCTACGCCCGGCTGCCCGACGCGGTCGCGAGCCATTCCCAGTACGAGCGCCTCGGCGTGGTGCTCGCCGTGCGCCTGTCCGACGGGGTGGTCGTCGCGGCCGACACCACCCTCCTCACCGACCTGGCCAAGGAGTTCTTCCGCGCCCTGGTCGAAGGGCTCTCCGTCGACGACGACCTCCCCGAGATCGCCGAACGGGTCAGGACCAGGTACGCCGGGCAGTCCGGCGCCGCGCTCACCACCGCGCTCCGCCGCTGCCTGGAGACCTACCGCCAACTCCGAGACGAGCGCGGCGACCGCGACGGCCGCGGCGCCGAGTAGGGAGCGTGCACGCCGCCATGACCGACACCCCGCCCACGGCCGGCGCGGAGCCCGCGCCCCCCTCCCCCGCGCCCGGACCGCTCGCCGGGGTCCGCGTCGCCGACCTGTCCCGGGTCCTGGCCGGGCCCTACGCCACCATGCTCCTCGCCGACATGGGCGCCGAGGTGGTCAAGGTCGAGCACCCCGCGCGCGGCGACGACACCCGCGCCTGGGGGCCGCCGCACGCCGGCGGCGAGGCCGCCTACTACCTGGCCGTCAACCGCGGCAAGCGCAGCCTCGCCGTGGACGTGAAGGACCCCGAGGGCCGGGCCGCCGTGCAGGAGCTGTGCGCCCGCTCCGACGTGGTCGTCCAGAACTTCCGGCCGGGCGTCGCCGAGCGGCTCGGCCTGGGCTTCGAGGCGCTGCGCGAGCGCAACCCGGCCCTGGTCTACTGCTCCATCAGCGGCTTCGGCCCGGAGCACGACCCGGCCGGGCGCCCCGGCTTCGACGTGATCGTGCAGGCCGAGAGCGGCCTGATGGGCGCCACCGGGGACCCCGACGGCCCCGGGTTCAAGGTCGGCGTGGCCATCACCGACGTGCTCACCGGGCTGAACGCCGCGGTGGGGGTGCTCGGGGCGCTGCTGCGCGCCCGCGCCACCGGGCAGGGCGCCCACGTCGAGGCGACCCTGGTCAACTCCGCGCTGTCCGGCCTGGTGAACCTGGCCCAGCAGGCCCTGGTGACCGGCGCCGAACCGCCCCGGATGGGCAACGCCCACTCCACCATCGTGCCCTACCAGGTCTTCCCCACCGCCGACGCGGACCTGGTCGTCGCGGCCGGCAACGACGCGCTCTTCCAGAAGCTGTGCGGCGCCCTGGACCGGCCCGACCTCGCCGCCGACCCGCGGTTCGGCACCAACCCCGACCGGGTCCGGCACCGGGAGGTCCTGGTCGGCGAGCTGACCCGGACGCTGCGCTCCCGCCCCGCCGCCGAGTGGCTCAAGCTGCTGCTGGCCGCGGGCGTCCCGGTGGGCCGGGTGCGCGGCGTGCTGGACGCGATCCGCTCCGCCGGCGCCGCCGGCGACGACGTGACCGTCCGGGTCGACCACCCCACCGCCGGGCCGCTGGACACGGTCCGGGCCGGCTTCCGGCTGCTCGCCGACCCGGAGGGCGCCGGGGCGCCGGCCGGCCCGCCGCTGCCGCCGCCCCTGCTGGGCGAGCACTCGGTGCCGCTCCTGCGCGGGCTCGGGCTGCCCGAGGAGCGCATCTCGGCCCTGATCGACCGGGGCGCCGTGCACCAGGCCGACCCGCCCTCCCCCGCAGCGGAGCGGCCGTGACAGCGGCGCGCCCGCACCCGTCCACCCGTCCCGACGACCGCAGCCGCCTCCCGGCCCCCGCCGGAGGCCGTATCCCGAGGAGTTCCCGATGACCGACCAGCACAGGGCCCCCGCACCCGACCCGGCCGACTTCCTCGCCGTGGACCGCTCGCTCACCGACGAGGAGCGGGACGTCCGCGACGCGGTGCGCGCCTTCGCCGAGGCGGAGCTGGCGCCCAACGTCGCCGAGTGGTTCGAGGCCGGGACCATCCCCGACCCGCGCGGGCTGGCCGAGCGCTTCGGCGGGCTCGGCGTGTTCGGCATGCACCTGGAGGGCTACGGCTGCGCCGGGGCCGGCGCGGTCTCCTACGGCCTGGCCTGCCGCGAACTGGAGGCGGTCGACTCCGGGCTGCGCAGCTTCGTCTCGGTCCAGGGCTCGCTGGCGATGACCGCGATCCACCGGTTCGGCTCCGAGGAGCAGAAGCGGGAGTGGCTGCCGCGGATGGCGGCCGGCGAGGCCATCGGCTGCTTCGGGCTGACCGAGCCCGACTCCGGCAGCGACCCCGGGTCGATGCGCACCCGCGCCCGCCGGGACGGCACCGACTGGGTGCTGGACGGCACCAAGATGTGGATCACCAACGGCTCCGTGGCCGACGTGGCGGTGGTCTGGGCCGCGACCGACGAGGGCGTCCGCGGGTTCCTGGTGCCGGCCGGCACCCCCGGCTTCACCGCCGGCACCATCCACCACAAGCTGTCGCTGCGCGCCTCGATCACCTCCGAGCTGGTCCTGGACGGGGTGCGGCTGCCCGCCGAGGCGCTGCTGCCCGGCTCCAAGGGGCTGGGCTCCCCGCTGTCCTGCCTGAACGAGGCCCGCTTCGGCATCGTGTGGGGCGCGGCGGGGGCCGCGCGCGCCTGCTACACCGCCGCGCTGGACTACGCCGGCACCCGGGAGCAGTTCGGCCGGCCGATCGGCGCCTTCCAGCTCACCCAGCGCAAGCTCGCCGACATGGTGGTCGACGTCAACCAGGCCGGCCTGACCGCGCTGCAGATCGGCCGGCTCAAGGACGACGGCGCCTGCCACCACAACCACGTCAGCTTCGGTAAGTTCGCCAACGTGGCGGCGGCGCAGCGGGTCGCCCGCACCGCCCGCTCGGTGCACGGCGCCAACGGCATCACCCTGGAGTACCCGGTGATCAGGCACATGGTGAACCTGGAGACGGTGGCCACCTACGAGGGCACCGAGGAGATCCACGCGCTGAGCATCGGGCAGGCGGTGACCGGCGTCTCGGCGTTCCGCTGACCCGGGCGTCGCCCGGGCGCCGGCGAACCCAGCACAATGGGGGTGAACCGAGTGAGGGAGTTGTCGATGGGGAACGAACCCAAGGTGTTCCGGGCCGGCAGGCTCCGGCACACCTTCGACGCGCTGGTGGAGCGCCTGGCCAAGTACGGGTGCGTCACATCGGACGTGTGGGTGCTGACCACTCGCGGCCGCACCTCGGGGCTGCTCCGCTCGACCCCGATCAACCTGCTCGAGAACGAGCAGGGCCGGTTCCTCGTCGCGCCTTACGGCGAGGTCGGCTGGGTGCGCAACATCCGCAAGGACGGTTTCGCGACCCTGCGCCAGGGCGGCTGGCTGGAGCTGGTGAGCGTGGTCGAGGTCGGCCCGGACCGCGCCGCGCCGGTGCTCAAGGAGTACCTGCAGCACCCCCGGGTCGCGGTGGTCGGCCCCTATTTCCAGGCCGCGCCGGACTCCCCGGTGGAGTGGTTCCGCGACGAGGCGCACCGGCACCCGGTGTTCGAGATCGTGCGCAGCACCACGGTCCGGATCTGAGTCCGGGCGCGCCGGCGGCGCCTTTCCGGTGAGGGCGGTCCCGATCGGGGCCGCCCTTTCCCGTGCCCGCCGGGCGGACGGACCGCCGCCGGCTACATCCAAAGCACCATCCCCCTTTCCGCAGCGCGCAGGAGGCCCGCGGGGGCGATCCGCGCCATGGTGGAGCCGCCGGGGCCGGAGCGGGGACCCGCCCGGTGCCCGCCGCGCGGCGGGGAGGACCACGGGGACGGAGTCACGATGGACGAGACCGCGACCGGCGCCCGGCGGGGCGGCGCCGGGGCCGCACCGCCGGCCGGAGCCGAGCGGCCCGCACCGCCGGCGGCGCCCGGAGGGCGGGGCGCCGGCCGGCTGCCCCTGCTCGACGTGCTGCGCGGCCTGGCGATCATGGGCACGCTCGGCACCAACATCTGGATCTTCACCTCCCCCGGAGCGGAGATCGGCATGCTCAGCGGGGGCGGCGCGCCCTCGCTCGCCTCGATCCCGGCCGACCCGGTGCCCGCGGTCATCGCCGAGGCGCTGTTCCGGTTCGCCGCCAACGGCACCTCGCTCTCCCTGCTGACCCTGCTGTTCGGCGCGGGGCTGGCGATCCAGTTCCGCTCCGCGTCCAAGCGCGGGGAGCGCTGGCCGGGCCCGTACAAGTGGCGGGCGCTGTTCCTGTTCTTCGAGGGGCTGGTCCACTTCACCCTGGTCTTCGCCTGGGACGTGCTGATGGGCTACGCGGTGACCGCGCTGGTCACCGCCTGGCTGCTGGCCCGCGGGCCCCGGCTGCGCGCCGCCGCGGCCTGGACCGCCGGGGCCCTGCACCTGCTGCTGATGGCGGCGGGCACCGCGCTGCTGCTGGCGGCCGCGGAGGCCGGCGAAGGGCTCCCGGTCGACCCCGGCGTGGTGCGGCTCTACGCCGAGGGGAGCTACCCGGAGCAGATCGCCTTCCGGCTGGAGAACCTGCTGCTGCTGCGGATCGAGCCGGTGCTCACCTTCGGGCTGCTGCTGGTGCTGTTCCTGGCCGGCGCGGCGCTGTTCCGGGCCGGCGCGTTCTCCCCCGGCGCCGAGGGGCGGCGGCTGCGGGTGCGGACGGCCGCCTGGGGGCTGGGCGCCGGGCTGCCGCTGAAGGCCGCCGCCTCGCTCGCCGGAGCCGAGTTCCTGCTGGTCGAGCGGTACGTCGGCGCACCGATCGCGGCGATCGGGCTGGCCGGCCTGGTCGGTCTGGTCTACGACCGGATGCGCCGCACCGGCCCGGTGACCGCAGCGCTGTCCGGCGTGGGCCGCACCGCGCTCAGCGGCTACGTGCTGCAGAACGTGCTGGCCATGCTGGTCTGCTACGGCTTCGGCCTGGGCCTGGCCTCCCGGTTCGCCGGGACCGGGCCGTGGTGGGTGTTCGGGCTGTGGGCGGCGCTCTGCGCCGTGCTGGTCGCCGGGAGCGCGCTCTGGCTGCGCCGGTTCGACACCGGGCCGCTGGAGGCGGTGCAGAAGGCGGTGCTGTCCCGGGTCGGCCGCGGCTGACCCGCGGCGGCAGGCCTCCGCGGCCGGGCGGCCCGCCGCCCGGCCCCGCCGGGGCCCGGAGCGGCCGCCGCCGGCGCGGTGGGGCCGGGGCCGGGGCTCCGGGAGGCGCGGGCCGGCCGCTCCGGCGGCGCGGTCCCGCCGGCGGGACCTTCGGGGACGACGGCGGCGGCCGCCCCCGGGGAGGGGCGGCCGCCGGTGGTCCGGTTCCGCTCGGGCGCTAGGCGCCGACGGCGGCCTTGAGGGCCGCGGCGCGCTCGGTGGACTCCCAGGTGAACTCGGGGAGCTCGCGGCCGAAGTGGCCGTAGGCCGCGGTGCTGGAGTAGATCGGGCGGAGCAGGTCCAGGTCGCGCACGATGGCGGCCGGACGCAGGTCGAAGACCTCCTTGACGGCCTTCTCGATGACGTCCGGGGCGACCTGCTCGGTGCCGAAGGTCTCGATGAAGACGCCGACCGGGTGGGCCTTGCCGATGGCGTAGGCGACCTGGACCTCGGCGCGGTCGGCGAGGCCGGCCGCGACGATGTTCTTGGCCACCCAGCGGGTCGCGTAGGCGGCGGAGCGGTCGACCTTGGACGGGTCCTTGCCGGAGAAGGCGCCGCCGCCGTGCCGGGCGTAGCCGCCGTAGGTGTCGACGATGATCTTGCGGCCGGTCAGGCCCGCGTCGCCCATCGGGCCGCCGATCTCGAACCGGCCGGTGGGGTTGACCAGCAGCCGGTAGTCGTCGGCCTCCAGCCCGTAGGAGGCGACCACCGGGGCGATCACGTGCTCCTTGATGTCCGGGGTGAGGAGCTCGTTCATGTCGATGTCCGGGGCGTGCTGGCTGGAGACGACCACGGTGTCCAGCCGGACCGGGGTGGCCCCGTCGTACTCGACGGTCACCTGGGTCTTGCCGTCCGGACGCAGGTAGGGGACGGTCCCGTCGTGCCGCACCTGGGAGAGGCGCTGGGAGAGCGCGTGCGCGAGCTTGATCGGCAGCGGCATCAGCTCGGGGGTCTCGCGGTTGGCGTAGCCGAACATGAGGCCCTGGTCGCCGGCGCCCTGCCGGTCCAGTGCGTCGTCCTCGCCGTCGACGCGCGCCTCGTAGGCGGTGTCGACGCCCTGGGCGATGTCGGGCGACTGCTGGTCGATGGAGACCGAGACCCCGCAGGAGTCCCCGTCGAAGCCCTTGGCGGAGGAGTCGTACCCGATCTCCAGGATCTTCTTCCGGACGATCGAGGGGATGTCGACGTAGGTCTTGGTGGTGACCTCACCGGCGATGTGCACCTGGCCGGTGGTGATCAGGGTCTCCACGGCGACCCGGCTGGACGGGTCGTCCTTGAGCATCGCGTCGAGGATCGCGTCACTGATCTGGTCGGCCATCTTGTCGGGGTGGCCCTCGGTGACCGACTCGGAGGTGAAAAGGCGACGGGACACGTTGAGTGACTCCTTGCAGCGGCTGCTGGCTGACAGTTGTCTCTGCAGGGCGGTGCCGCGCCGGGGAGGTGGGGGTCCACCGGGCTTTACCGACCCGCGGGGTTGGTTTCCTGCTCCACTGTAGTGGTGCCCTGTCCGTCGCGCCCGGGGCGTGCGGCTCTGTCGGGTCCGCTCCAGCTTTTCGTCCGGCGGCGGTCGCCCGCCGCCGGTCCGCGGAACGCCACTTCAGGCGCTCACGGACCAAGTGTGACGCATGACACATGAAAAGTTCCACAGCCGGAACCGATCATGCCCATGCGCTGGGATTTCCGTAGCGTACAGCGAAACAGGGTCGCCGCACGCGCAACATCGGAGGGGATCTTTTCACACTGGCGGGAGGCGGTCGCGGACGAGGTCCCAGACCCGGTCCGCCAGCGCGCTCTTCGGGCCGTGCGGCACCTCGGCCGAGCCGCCGGCCGAGTCCAGGATCACCGCCTGGTTGTCCTCGGTGCCGAACGCCTTCCCCTCGCCCACCTGGTTGACGACCAGCAGGTCGCAGCCCTTGCGGGCGAGCTTGGCCCGGCCGTTGGCCAGCACGTCGTCGGTCTCCGCGGCGAAGCCGACCACCACCTGCCCGGGGGCCGTCCGCTCGCGGGAGAGCTCGGCGAGGATGTCGGGGTTCTCCACCAGTTCGATCGGCTTGGGGCCGGCGCCGGTCTTCTTGATCTTGCCGGGGGCCTGCTCGGCCGGGCGGAAGTCGGCCACGGCCGCGGCCATCACCACCGCGTCGGCGTCCCGCCGGGCCTCCAGCACGGCGTCGCGCATCTGCACCGCGGACTCGACCCGGACCAGGTCGGCCCCGGCCGGGGCGGTCGGCCCGGTGGCGGCGCTGACCAGGGTGACCCGGGCGCCGCGGGCCAGCGCTGTGGCGGCCAGCGCGTACCCCTGCCGCCCGGAGGAGCGGTTGCCCAGGTAGCGGACCGGGTCGATGGCCTCGCGGGTGCCGCCGGCCGAGACCACCACCCGCCGTCCGGCCAGGTCGGCGGGGAGGCTCCCGCGGCGCAGCACGGCCCGGCCGGCCTCGAACAGGGCCTCGGGGTCGGGCAGCCGGCCCTTGCCGGTGTCGGCGCCGGTGAGCCGTCCCTCCGCGGGCTCCAGCACGATGGCGCCGCGCTCGCGGAGCAGGGCGACGTTGGCCCGGGTCGCGGGGTGCTCCCACATCTCGGTGTGCATGGCGGGGGCGAAGACGACCGGGCAGCGCGCGGTGAGCAGGGTGTTGGTGAGCAGGTCGCCGGCGAGCCCGTGCGCGGCCCGGGCCAGCAGGTCGGCGGTGGCCGGGGCGACGAAGACCAGGTCGGCGCGCTGGCCGATGCGCACGTGCGGGACCTCGTGCACGGCGTCCCAGACACCGGTGGCCACCGGGCGGCCGGAGAGCGCGGCCCAGGTGGGCTCGCCCACGAAGCGCAGCGCCTCGGCGGTGGGCACGACCTGCACGGCGTGCCCGGACTCGGTGAAGCGGCGGAGGAGTTCGCAGACCTTGTACGCGGCGATGCCCGCGCCGACGCCGAGGACCACCTCGGGCGCGGCGCCGTCGTCAGTCGGTGTGTTCACGTTCGGACTCTAGCCGAGGCGGGGGCGGCGGCCGGCGCCGCCCCGGGCAGCGCCCGGGCGCGCACCGCGCCTCCGTCCCTCGGCGCTCAGTTGCCCTCGTAGGGCTCCGCCGTGAGCAGCCCGGACTTGACCTCGCGCAGGGCGATGGACAGGGCCTTCTCCTGGACCTGGGTCTCGACCAGCGGGCCGACGTACTCCAGCAGGCCCTCGCCCAGCTGGGCGTAGTAGGCGTTGATCTGCCGGGCCCGCTTGGAGGCCATGGTGACCAGGCTGTACTTGCTGTCGACGAGCTCGAGGAGGTCGTCGATGGGCGGGTTGGTGATGCCTTCGGCGACGGGCTCGGTGCCTGCCACGTGCGTCCCCCTGGACGGTCGGCGGCCCCCGGATGCGGGGCCTGCGTTGACGGATGGTGCGGTGGCCGCGCTGCGCGGCCTGCGCGGAGCCCGCGGGGCTCGCGGAACCTCCAGGATATCCGCGCTGCGTGTGCCCGGGTCCGGCGCCGGGAGGGCGCCGGGGTCACACCTTCGGCGCGAGGACCAACGCTAGCAGCTCGTCGCGCACGTTCTCGACGGACGTGTTGACCAGCGTCGCGTCGAACTCCTTCTCCGCGGCCAGTTCGACCCGGGCGGCGTCCAGCCTGCGCCGGACCACCTCGGGCGCCTCGGTCCCGCGCCCGGTGAGCCGGCGCACCAGCTCCTCCCAGGAGGGCGGGGCGAGGAAGACGTGGAAGGAGTCGGGCATGCTCTCGCGGACCTGGCGGGCGCCCTGCAGGTCGATCTCGAGCAGGACCGGGACGCCGGCCCGCAGCCGCTGCTCGACCGGGGCGCGGGGGGTGCCGTAGCGGTTGCCCGCGAACTCGGCCCACTCCAGCAGGCTGCCGTCGGCGGCCATCCGCTCGAACTCGTCGGCGTCGACGAAGAAGTACTCCACGCCGTCGGTCTCCCCGGGGCGGGGGGCGCGGGTGGTGACCGAGACCGAGAGCCACACCTCGGGGTGGTGGGCCCGGATCTCCTTGACGACGGTGCTCTTGCCGACCCCGGAGGGGCCGGAGAGGACCGTCAGCCGCCGCTCCGGGGCGCCGGTGTCCTCCGGCCCCGCTGCGGGACGGTCTTCGCGATCGATAGGCACGTGGTGTTCGAACTCTCGGTGCGACGCTGAGGCTGGCTTGGCGCCGGAGGCGCCCGGCTCCGGTGGGTCCGCACGAGGGGACGCTTCCCCGGGCCGGTGATGATTGGTCTTTTATACCACCGCGCCGCGGCCCGGCGGGCCCGTCCGCACGCCCCCTGAGCGGGGTGTGCGGCGGGTCATGCCGGACCGCGGCGCTTCATGCCTCCGCCCCCGGTGCCGCCGGCCGCCGCCGCTGGATGCGGGCGGCCGGGCGGCTCCGGAGCGGCCCCGTCAGCACGGGGCCGCGTCGGGCGGTTGGATCGACCGCCTTACTTGGCGCCGCCGAACTCGCGCTCCAGGGAGGCGCGCTGGTTGGCGCCCAGCCCCCGGACGCGGCGCGACTCGGCGATGTTGAGCCGCTCCATGATCTGCTTGGCGCGGACCTTGCCGACGCCGGGGAGCGACTCGAGCAGGGCCGAGACCTTCATCTTGCCGATGACGTCGTCGGTCTGGCCGTCGGCGAGCACCTCCGACAGGGAGACGCCGCCGTGCTTCAGGCGGTTCTTGACTTCCGCGCGCTCTTTTCTGGCCTTAGCGGCCTTCTCCAGAGCCGCGGCGCGCTGCTCGGGTGTGAGGGGAGGAAGGGCCACGCCGGGTCACCTCGGTTTTCTCTCGTTCGTGGAGGGCGGACGCCTGCGCAAGTTAGTAGGTTCCGACCCCGTTCGGCAACGCAAAGTGGCCCTTCGAGCGCTAATAGAGCGGCAATTCATCCAATTAATCACGCTCTGTCCTCGTGCGATCGCGCTGTGCGGTTGAATTCAGGACTTTTGGCCCTCCGCCCCGCGAGCGCCTCATTCCCGCGAACCGCTCCCCTCCTGGGCCGGAACCGGTCGCGCCCGGTCCGGACCTCCGGGTTTCGGACACCTGAATACGGCGGCACCTTGCGTCCGCAATCGGATACTGTGGGGCACGAGAAGGCCGTGCGGCCGACCCCGGACACGTCCGAGGGCGGGCCCCGCCGTGCCCGCGGGGACCCGCCCTCGTCTCGCCCTCCGGCCGGTTCAGGACCGGCCGGCCGCCTCCGCCCGGCGCAGCGCCGCCGCCAGCGAGGCCGCGGCCGCGCCCGGGTCCGCCGCCCGGGTGATCGGGCGGCCGATGACGAGCAGGTCCGCGCCGGCCGCCAGGGCCTCCTCCGGCGTCGCCACCCGGGCCTGGTCGCCCCGGTCCGCGCCGGCCGGGCGCACGCCCGGCGTGATGAGCTGCACGTCCGGGCCGACCTCGGCGCGGAGCGCGGGCACCTCGTGCGGCGAGCAGACCAGCGCCTGCGCCCCGGCCCCCACCGCGAGCACCGCCAGCCGGCGGGCCGCGTCGGCCGCCGGGCCGCGCATCCCGATGGACTCCAGCGCCGCGTCGTCCAGCGAGGTCAGCACGGTGACCGCGGCGATCCGGGTGTCCGGCGCCGCCTCCACCGCGGCCTTGACCATGTCCGCCCCGCCCGCCGCGTGCACGGTCAGGATGGACGGCTTCAGCCGGGCCACGTTGCGCGCGGCCCCGGCCACCGTGGCCGGGATGTCGTGCAGCTTCAGGTCGAGGAAGACCGAGACGGGGTTGGCCCCGCGCACCGTGCCGATCACCTCGGGGCCGTAGCGCAGGTAGAGCTCCAGCCCGACCTTGACGGTGCTGACGTGCGGGGCGACCGCGGACGCCCAGCGGGCCGCGGTCTCGATCTCGGGTGCGTCGATGGCTACTGCGATGGGCGCGGCCACGGTCCTTCTCCTTCGTGAGCGGTACTGAGCGGGGGTCCCCCGCAGCCGGGCGGCTGCGGGAGGGCGAACCTCACGGGCGGCGCGGCGACCCGGTCCACCGCACCGTGCTGGTTCCCTGCATCGGCCGGTTCATGCACGTCGCGCCCATCGGGGGCACGACGCGCCTCCCCGGCCCTGAAACGGCCCCAGCGGCCCCGGGAGCCGCCGTCGGCACACCTCGGACGCGGAAGCGTGTCCGCGCCGCCACAGGCTGTCTCACGGGGTCCGGCCACCGCCGCCGGGGGCGGGGCGAACCCCGTGCTCAGCCGCGCGGGAGCGGTCCCGCGCCGGCCGCCGCGCCGAGCGGGCGGTGCGCCGCGCCGACCACGTCGCGGACCCGGTCCACGCCGTGCTCGGCGAGCGCCTCCTCCAGCTCCCGGACGATGCGCACGCAGGCCGAGGGGTCGTGGAAGGTCACCGTCCCCACCGCGACCGCCGAGGCGCCCGCGGCCAGGAATTCCAGGACGTCGCCCCCGGTGCGCACCCCGCCGCCGCCGATGATCGGCAGCTCGGGCAGGGCCGCGTGCACCCGGTGCACGCAGCCCACCGCGATCGGGCGGATCGCCGGCCCGGAGACCCCGCCCATGCCGCCGGCCACCGCCGGGCGCAGCGTGCGCGGGTCGATCGCCATCCCGCGCACCGTGTTGATCAGCGACAGGCCGTCCGCGCGGGCCTGCGCGCAGGCCTCGGCCAGCTCCACCGGGTCGGGCACGTCCGCGGCCAGCTTGGCGAAGACCGGGATGTCGGAGCGGGTGTGCGAGCGGACCGCGTGCACCACCCGGGCCGCCTCCCGCGGGTCGTCGGTGAAGTGCCGGCCCTGGTCGGAGGGGTTCGGGCAGGAGAGGTTGACCTCCACGAAGGAGACCCCGGACGCCTCGGAGAGCCGCCGGGCCAGCTCGCCGTACTCCGCCGCCCCGCCGCCGGCCAGCGAGACCCCGACCCGGGCCCCGCGGGAGAGCAGCCAGGGCAGGTCGCGCTGGAGGAAGACCTCGATGCCCGGCCCCTGCAGGCCGGTGGCGCTGAGCATCCCGCTGGGCGTCTCGGCGATCCGCGGCGCCGGGTGGCCGGCCCGCGGCTCCACCGTCACCGACTTGGTGATCAGCGCGCCGATCCCGGCCAGGTCGAAGAACTGGGCCAGCTCCCGGCCGGTCCCGGCGCAGCCCGCCGCGGCGAGCACCGGGTTGGCCAACTCCACGTCCTTGAGCCGGACCCGCAGGTCGGTGCTCATCGAGCCTCCTCGCTCTCCCGTCCCGCCCGGCGGGGGCGGGCTCATCCGGCCTCGCGGTCGGCCGGGTCCACCGCGGCGGTGTCGGCCGCCGGCTTCCAGCCGGGGGCGCCCAGCGCGTCGAAGGGGATGGTGCCGACGTCGTCGAAGCGCACCCGCTCGCCGCGGAAGACCGGGCCGTCCACGCAGGCGCGGACCATCCGGGTGATGCCGTCCTCCCCGGCGACCGGGACCACGCAGGCCATGCAGACCCCGGTGCCGCAGGCCATCGTCTCCTCCACCGCCACCTGGATCGGGATGCCGTGCTCGGCGGCGACCGCGGTGGCCTCGCGCAGCATCGGCATCGGCCCGCAGGCGTAGACCACGTCCGAGCGGGCCTCCTCGATCACCCGGCCCAGCGGCGCGGTGACCGGGCCGCGCACCCCGAAGGAGCCGTCGTCGGTGGTGAAGGTGGCGGTCTCGGCGATGCGGCGGGCGGTGATCGCGCTGAACACCCGGTCCGCCGAGGCGCCGCCGAACACCGCGTCGACCCGGCAGCCGCGGCGGCGCAGCGCGTGCGCCAGCGGGAACAGCGGGGCGCTGCCCGAGCCGCCGCCGACCAGCACGCAGTTGACCGGGTCGCGGGGCAGCGGGAAGGGCCGGCCCAGCGGGCCGACCAGGTCGAGCAGGTCCCGGGAGCGGCGCTCGGCGAGCCAGGCGGTGCCCGCGCCGCGCACCGAGAACAGGAACTCCACGGTGCCGCCGTAGTCCGGTTTGACGTCGTGCACCGCGAACGGCCGGCGCAGCAGCATGCTGGACTGCTCGCCGCCGACCGCGGCCGCGACGAACTGCCCGGCCCGGAAGCGCTCGGCGATCCCCGGGGCGACCACGGTGATGGCGTAGTAGGCGTCCACCCTCCGCACGGTCAGCACCGGGCAGCGCATCTGCAACGGACCGAAGTCGCTCAACCTTGTCGTCCTGCCTCACTGCGACACTGGGGCGGGCGCGGCGGGCCGGCGGGGGAGCCGCTCCCCCGCCGGCCCGCCGCGCCCCTTACCGGGCGGTCAGCGCCGGGCGCCGCGCAGCGACTCGGCGTGCTCCTGGAGGGAGCGGACCCCGATGTCCCCGCGTGCGAGCGCCTCGATGCCCTGCACCGCGGCGGCGAGCCCCTGCACCGTCGTGACGCTGGGGACGCCGCGCACCACCGCGGCGGTGCGGATCTCGTAGCCGTCCAGCCGGGGGCCGGACTGCCCGGCACCGCCGAACGGGGTGTTGACGATGAGGTCCACCGCGCCGTCGTGGATCAGTTGCACGATAGTGGGTTCCCCGTCGGGGCCGGGCCCTTCGCTGTGCTTGCGCACGGCCCGGGCGGGCACCCCGTTGCGCCGCAGCACCCAGGAGGTGCCCTCGGTGGCCAGGATCTCGAAGCCGAGGTCGGCCAGGCGCTTGACCGGGAAGATCATGTGCCGCTTGTCCTGGTTGGCCACCGAAACGAAGACCGTGCCCCGGGTGGGCAGCGGGCCGTAGGCGGCCTGCTGCGACTTGGCGTAGGCCGCGCCGAAGTCGGCGTCCAGGCCCATCACCTCGCCGGTGGAGCGCATCTCCGGGCCGAGCACGGTGTCCACGCCCTCGCCCTGCCGGTCGATGAACCGGTTGAACGGCAGCACCGCCTCCTTGACCGCGACCGGCGCGTCCATCGGCAGGGTCGTGCCGTCCCCGGAGGCCGGGAGGATCCCCTCGGCGCGCAGCTCGGCGATGGAGGCGCCGAGCATCACCCGGGCCGCGGCCTTGGCCAGCGGCACCGCGGTGGCCTTGGAGACGAACGGCACGGTGCGCGAGGCGCGCGGGTTGGCCTCCAGCACGTAGAGCACGCCGGAGGCGAGCGCGTACTGGACGTTGAGCAGGCCGCGCACCCCGGTGCCGCGGGCGATGCCCTCGGTGGAGCGGCGGATCCGCTCGATGTCCTCGCCGCCCAGGGTGATCGAGGGCAGCGCGCAGGCCGAGTCGCCGGAGTGGATGCCGGCCTCCTCGATGTGCTCCATCACGCCGCCGAGGTAGAGCTCCTCGCCGTCGTAGAGCGCGTCCACGTCGATCTCGATCGCGTCGTCGAGGAACCGGTCGATGAGCACCGGGTGGTCCGGGCTGACCTCGGCGTTGCGCTCGATGTAGTCGGCCAGCATGGCCTCGCTGTAGACGATCTCCATGCCGCGGCCGCCCAGCACGTAGGAGGGGCGGACCATCACCGGGTAGCCGATCTCGTCGGCGGCCCGGCGCGCCTCGTCGAAGGAGAACGCGGTGCCGTACTTGGGCGCGGGCAGCCCGGCCCGCTCCAGCACCTCGCCGAAGGCGCCGCGGTCCTCGGCCAGGTCGATCGCCTCGGGGCTGGTGCCGACCACGGGCACCCCGGCCTCCTTGAGGCGGCGCGCCAGGCCCAGCGGGGTCTGCCCGCCCAGCTGCACGACCACGCCGACCACGGTGCCGGTGAGCTGCTCGGCCCGGACGACCTCCAGCACGTCCTCCAGGGTGAGCGGCTCGAAGTAGAGCCGGTCGCTGGTGTCGTAGTCGGTGGAGACCGTCTCCGGGTTGCAGTTGACCATGACGGTCTCGTAGCCCGCCTCGGAGAGCGCGAAGGAGGCGTGCACGCAGCTGTAGTCGAACTCGACGCCCTGGCCGATCCGGTTCGGGCCGGAGCCGAGGATGATCACCTTGGGGCGGGTGCCCTGCGGGACCTCGGTCTCCTCGTCGTAGCTGGAGTACAGGTAGGGCGTCTGCGCGGCGAACTCCGCGGCGCAGGTGTCCACGGTCAGGTAGACCGGGTGCACGTCAAGGGCGCCGCGCAGCTCCCGGACGACCTCCTCGGACTTGCCGGTGATCTCGCCGATCTGCAGGTCGGAGAAGCCCAGCCGCTTGGCGCCGCGGAGCGCCCCGGCGTCCAGCTGCGGGGCGGCGGCCAGGGCGCGGGCGGTCTCCTCCAGCAGCAGCATCTGGTCCAGGAACCAGGGGTCGATGCCGGTGGCCTCGTAGAGCTCGCGCACGGTGGCGCCGGCCCGCAGCGCCTGCTGCACCTGGCGCAGCCGGTACTCGCCCGGGGTGGCCGCGGCGCGGAGCAGCTCCTCCTTGTCGCCCGGCTCGCCGGCCCAGGTCAGGCCGGTGCCCTTCTTCTCCACCGAGCGCATCGCCTTCTGCAGCGCCTCGGGGAAGGAGCGGCCGATGGCCATCGCCTCGCCCACCGACTTCATGGTGGTGGTCAGGCCGGGGTCGGCGCCGGGGAACTTCTCGAAGGCGAACCGCGGGACCTTGACCACCACGTAGTCGAGGCTGGGCTCGAAGCTGGCCGGGGTCTCCCGGGTGATGTCGTTGGGGATCTCGTCCAGGGTGTAGCCGACCGCCAGCTTCGCGGCGATCTTGGCGATCGGGAAGCCGGTGGCCTTGGAGGCCAGCGCGGAGGAGCGGGAGACCCGCGGGTTCATCTCGATGACGATGAGCCGGCCGTCGTCCGGGTTGACCGCGAACTGGATGTTGCAGCCGCCGGTGTCCACGCCGACCGCGCGGATGACCGCGATGCCGACGTCGCGCATCCGCTGGTACTCGCGGTCGGTGAGGGTCATGGCGGGGGCCACGGTCACCGAGTCGCCGGTGTGCACGCCCATCGGGTCGAAGTTCTCGATGGAGCAGACGACGACCACGTTGTCGTTGCCGTCGCGCATCAGCTCCAGCTCGTACTCCTTCCAGCCGAGGATGGACTCCTCCAGGAGGACCTCGGTGGTCGGCGAGAGGGTGAGCCCCTGGCCGGCGATGCGGCGCAGCTCGGCCTCGTCGTGGGCGAAGCCGGAGCCGGAGCCGCCCATGGTGAAGGAGGGCCGGACCACGACCGGGTAGCCCAGGTCGCCGGCGGCGTCCAGGCACTCCTCGATGGTGTGGCAGATCCGGGAGCGGGCGGACTCGCCGCCGATCCGCTCCACGATGCCCTTGAAGGTCTCCCGGTCCTCGCCGGCCTGGATGGCGTCGACGTCGGCGCCGATGAGCTCGACGCCGTACTTCTGCAGCACCCCCGCCTCGTGCAGGGCGATCGCGGTGTTCAGCGCGGTCTGGCCGCCCAGGGTGGGCAGCAGGGCGTCGGGGCGCTCCTTGGCGATGATCTTCTCGACCATCTCCGGGGTGATCGGCTCGACGTAGGTGGCGTCGGCGATCTCCGGGTCGGTCATGATGGTCGCCGGGTTGGAGTTGACCAGGATGACGCGCAGGCCCTCGGCCTTGAGCACGCGGCATGCCTGGGTCCCGGAGTAGTCGAACTCGGCGGCCTGCCCGATCACGATGGGACCGGAGCCGACCACGAGTACGGATGAAAGGTCACTACGGCGCGGCATGGTTCCCTCTACTGATCGTGCCGGTTGGTCTGCGGGGCGCCCGCGGAGGCCCGCTCGGCCTCCATCAGGTCGCAGAACGCGTCGAACAGGTCGGCGGCGTCGTGCGGGCCGGCGGCGGCCTCGGGGTGGTACTGGACGCTGAACGCCGGCCGGTCGAGCAGCCGGAGCCCCTCCACCACCCCGTCGTTGAGGTCGACGTGGCTGACCTCGGCCCGCCCGAACGGGGTGTCGAACGGCCCGTCGGTGGGGGCGTCGACGGCGAAGCCGTGGTTGTGGCTGGTGATGTGGACCCGCTTGGTGTGCACGTCCTGCACCGGCTGGTTCACCCCGCGGTGGCCGAAGCGCAGCTTGAAGGTGCCCAGCCCGAGGGCGCGGCCGAGGATCTGGTTGCCGAAGCAGATGCCGAAGAACGGCTTGCGGGCCTCCAGGACGGCGCGGAGCGCCTCGACGCTGGCGTCCGCGGTGGCCGGGTCGCCGGGGCCGTTGCTGAAGAACACCCCGTCGGTGCCGAGCGCCAGGATCTCCTCGGCGGTGGCCGTGCCGGGCAGCACGGTGACCTCGCAGCCCCGCTCGGCGAGGCGCTGCGGGGTCATCGCCTTGATGCCCAGGTCGACCGCTGCGACGGTGAACCGGACCGGGGTCCCCTCCGGCGGCCGCACGGTGTACGGCTCGGCGGTGGTGACCTCGCCGGACAGGTCGGCGCCGGTCATCTTCGGCGAGGCGGCCACCTTCTCCAGCAGCCGGGCCGGGTCGTGCTCCTCGGTGCTGATCACCGCGCGCATCGCCCCGCGGTCGCGCAGGTGCCGGGTGAGCGCCCGGGTGCCGTCGACGGCGATGCCCACCACGCCCTGGCGGCGCAGCTCCTCGTCCAGGGTGCGCTGGGCGCGCCAGTTGGAGGGGACCCGCGCGGGCTCGCGCACCACGTAGCCGGCCACCCAGATGCGGCCGGACTCGGGGTCGTCGTCGTTGACCCCGGTGTTGCCGATGTGCGGCGCCGTCATGGTGACGATCTGGCGGTGGTAGGAGGGGTCGGTCAGCGTCTCCTGGTAGCCGGTCATGCCGGTGTTGAAGACGATCTCGCCGAAGGTCTCGCCGCGCGCGCCGAAGGAGCGGCCGCGGAAGACGCGCCCGTCCTCCAGCACCAGGGTGGCCGGGACGGCGGTTTCGGCAGCGGTCGGTTGTGCAGTCACTGGATCTTCCCATCGAGGACCGTCGGGACGCCGCGCAGGAACGTGCCGGTGACGCGTCCCGGCAGGCGCATGCCCCGATACGGGCTGTTGGTGCTCTTGGACTCCATCGCCGCGGGGTCGACCACCCGCTCGGCGGAGGCGTCGTAGAGCGCGATGTTGGCGGGCTCCCCTGCGGCCAGCGGCCGGCCGTGGCCGGTGAGGCGGCCGATCCGGGCGGGTGCGGCCGACATCCGGTCGGCGACCGCGGCCCAGTCCAGCAGGCCGGTGTCGACCATGGTGTGCTGGACCACCGAGAGCGCGGTCTCCAGGCCGAGCATGCCCATGGCCGCGTTGGCCCACTCGGTCTCCTTGGCCTCGATCGGGTGCGGGGCGTGGTCGGTGGCCACGCAGTCGATCGTGCCGTCGGCCAGCCCCTCGCGCAGCGCGTGCACGTCGGCGGCGGTGCGCAGCGGCGGGTTGACCTTGTAGATCGGGTCGTACCCCTCCACCAGGTCGTCGGTGAGCAGCAGGTGGTGCGGGGTCACCTCGGCGGTGACGTCGCAGCCGCGCTGCTTGGCCCAGCGGATGATCTCCACCGAGCCCTTGGTGGAGACGTGGCAGACGTGCAGCCGGGAGCCGACGTGCTCGGCGAGCAGGCAGTCCCGGGCGATGACCGCCTCCTCGGCGACCGCGGGCCAGCCGGCCAGGCCGAGCCGGTCGGAGACCTCGCCCTCGTTCATCTGCGCGCCCTGGGTGAGCCGGGGGTCCTGGGCGTGCTGGGCGACGACGCCGTCGAAGGCCTTGACGTACTCCAGCGCGCGCCGCATCAGCAGCGGGTCGGAGACGCACATGCCGTCGTCGGAGAAGACCCGCACCCGGGCCACCGAGTCGGCCATCGCGCCCAGCTCGGCGAGGCGCTCGCCGGCCAGGCCGCGGGTGACCGCGCCGACCGGGCGCACGTCGCAGTGGCCGGAGTCGCGGCCCAGCCGCCACACCTGCTCGACCACGCCGGCGGTGTCGGCGACCGGGTCGGTGTTGGCCATGGCGTGCACCGCGGTGAAGCCGCCCATGGCGGCCGAGCGGCAGCCGCTGGCCACCGTCTCGGCGTCCTCCCGGCCCGGCTCGCGCAGGTGGGTGTGGAGGTCGACCAGGCCCGGCAGGGCGATCATGCCGTCCGCCTGCACGGTCCGGGCCGGTGCGCCGGCCTCGGCCGCGGCCCGCGGTCCGACCGCGGCGATCTCGCCGGCGCGGACCAGGATGTCGGCCGGTTCCCCGCCGAGCGGCCGCGCCCCGCGGATCAGGTACTCCGTGCCGCCGCTCTCGTTCTCATCGGACATGGTCCGCTTTTCCCTTCGTCCTTCGGCCGCCCCGGCGCCGCCGTCCGGCGGCGCCGTGCGGAAGTCTGCTGCGACCGCGCCCCGGCGGCCGCCTCTGCGCCCGTGCCGCGCTAGCGCTGCCCGATGGCCGGCTCGGAGCCGCCCAGGAGCAGGTAGAGCACGGCCATCCGGACGCTGACGCCGTTGGCGACCTGGCGGGTGACGGTGGCGCGCGGGGAGTCGGCGACCTCCGCGGAGATCTCCATCCCGCGGACCATCGGCCCGGGGTGCATCACGATGGCGTCCTCGCCCATCAGCGCGAACCGGTCCCGGTCCAGCCCGTAGCGCCGGCTGTACTCGCGCGCGGTGGGGAAGAACGCCTCGTTCATCCGCTCGGCCTGCACCCGCAGCATCATCACCACGTCGCTCTTGGGCAGCACCTCGTCCAGGTCGTAGGAGACCTGGCAGGGCCAGGTGCCCACGGAGACCGGGACCAGGGTCGGCGGGGCGACCAGGGTGACCTCGGCGCCCAGCGTGTGCAGCAGCAGCACGTTGGACCGGGCGACCCGGCTGTGCAGCACGTCGCCGACGATGGCGACGCGCAGCCCGGCCAGCCTGCCGGTCCGCTCGCGCATGGTGTAGGCGTCCAGCAGCGCCTGGGTGGGGTGCTCGTGGGTGCCGTCGCCGGCGTTGACCACCGAGCCGTCGACCCAGCCGGCCAGCCGGTGCGCCGCGCCGGAGGCGCCGTGCCGGACGACGACGCCGTCGGCGCCCATCGCCTGCAGGGTCAGCGCGGTGTCCTTGAGGCTCTCGCCCTTGGCGACGCTGGAGCCCTTGGCGGAGAAGTTGATGACGTCGGCGGAGAGCCGCTTGGCGGCCAGCTCGAAGGAGGTCCGGGTGCGGGTGGAGTCCTCGTAGAAGAGGTTGACCACGGTGCGCCCGCGCAGGGTGGGCAGCTTCTTCACGGACCGCTCGCCGATCTGGGCGAGCTCGCGCGCGGTGTCCAGGATCAGGACGGCCTCGTCGTGGCCGAGGTCGGCCGTGGAGAGCAGGTGCCTCATCGGTTCTCCTCCTCGCTGCCGGTGCTCTCGCCGCCGGGGCCGGGCCGTCCGGCGGAGCGGCGGAGGGCCTCCGCCGGGGTCCCCGGGCCGCCCGCGGGGCCCAGGAGCACGGCGTCGCGGCCGTCGGTCTCCTCCAGCTGCACGCGGACCGTCTCGCGCAGCGAGGTGGGCAGGTTCTTGCCCACGTAGTCGGCGCGGATGGGCAGCTCGCGATGGCCGCGGTCGACCAGGACGGCCAGCTGCACGGCGCGCGGCCGGCCCAGGTCGTTGAGGGCGTCCAGGGCGGCGCGCACGGTGCGCCCGGAGAACAGCACGTCGTCGACGAGGACGACGACGCGGCCGTCGATCCCCTCCTGGGGGATGTCGGTCCGGCCCAGGGCGCGCGCGGGCGCCAGGTGCAGGTCGTCCCGGTACATGGTGATGTCGAGGGCGCCGCAGGGCACGGTCCGGGACTCCACCCGCTCGATGCGCTCGGCCAGCCGGCGGGCGAGCGGGGCGCCGCGCGAGGGGATGCCCAGCAGGGTGACGTCCTCGGCGCCCTTGGTGCGCTCCAGCACCTCGTGGGCGATCCGGGTCAGCGCGCGCCGGATCTCGGGGCCCTCCAGGACGGCCCTCAGCTCCCCGGCGCCGGTGCCGGGCGGACCCGCGGACGGATCACCTTCCGCACCATTTTGCGCACACAAAGTAATGACCCCCTTCCCTGCCTCACTGAACAGGTCGTTAAAAGGATGTCGATCGGCTCAACGCTACCAGCGGCGCCCCCTCGGACCGCTCACCCCTCCCCGGCAAACATCGCCTTATTGTGACTCTCGTCATATATTGACCCCTTGACAGCAATCGGACACTCAGCGTCCGGTTCGCCGGAAATCATGCGGTCCGCCCGCCGGAGAAATGTGAAACCTTCGACGGTTACGGGCTTCCCGTCCCTTCCGCCGCCTCCCCCGCGGGCGCGACGGCCCGTAATGAGAGACCTCTCACTTACGCACGGTTTGGCCACTGAATCGTCGCGTTTCCGCCCAACGGCTTGACCTGGCGCGGCGACGGCCTTACGGTCACTGTCCGTAACCAAAATGGGCTGGAGCCGCGCCGTGCCCCCCGAAGCGACGCACGGCGCGGGGCCGCGGCGGCCGGGGCTCACCCCGGGCGGCGGCCCCGCACCAGCCACCTCACGGCCGGGGAGCGACGAAGAAGATGCCATCCGAATACGCGAAGTCCCTCGGCGCGCGGCTGCGCGCCATCCGCACCCAGCAGGGGCTCTCCCTGCACGGGGTGGAAGAGAAGTCCCACGGGCGCTGGAAGGCCGTCGTGGTGGGCTCCTACGAGCGCGGTGACCGCGCGGTGACCGTCCAGAAGCTGGCCGAGCTGGCGGACTTCTACGGCGTCCCGATGTCGGAGCTGCTGCCCGGGGGCGCCGCCCCGACGCCGCTGGGGCCGACGCCCAAGCTCGTCATCGACCTGGAGCGGATGCAGCAGCTGCCCCAGGAGAAGGCCGGGCCGCTGGCACGCTACGTGGCCACCATCCAGAGCCAGCGCGGCGACTACAACGGGCGGGTGCTCTCCATCCGCCAGGAGGACCTGCGGTCGCTGGCGGTCATCTACGACCGCTCGCCCGGCGACCTCACCGAGGAGCTGATCAACTGGGGCGTGCTCGACCCTGAGGCCCGCCGCGCCGTGGACGCCTTCTAGCGGCGCTCCGCGCACACCGGCCCGCGGGGTCCGCCTCCGCCCGCTCCCGCCCCGGCTCCCCTGCCCCAGGGGCCGGGCGCCCCGGGAGCGAAGAAGGGGGACCCGCCCGCGCCGGTGCCGCCGCGCGCCCCTGCGGCGCGGCGCGAAGCACCGGGCGGCGCACGGCCCGCCCCCGCCGCGCAAAGGGGGGGCGGCCGGGCAAGAGGCTTCCCCTCCTCCGCCCGACCGCCGGCGTCCGGCCGCCACGGGGGCAGCGCCCGGACACGTGTTCCACACCGCCTCTGGGGCGTCGGAGACCTCCGCCCACTCGGTTCGAACTGGTGTACGAACAAGGCCAAGTTAACCCCACCCCGGCACGCTCCGTCAAGGAGGCCGCGCCGAGGCGGCGCCCCTGCCCGCCGGGGCCGGCGCGCATACCGGACGGGCGCACCGTGCCGGACGGGCGCGGCGCGCGGTGCCGGGGAGGCGCCGCACCGCGCCGCGCCGGCCTCCCGACGACGGCGCCCCCGGGGCGTAGGGTGGCGGCGTGGGCACCGACATCGAGCTGCGGGAGCTGACCGCTCCCTCCTTCGTCCACGCCCTGCCGGCGCTGCTGGAGGTCTACACCGCGGCGATGGACCCGGCGCCCGAGCAGCTCCCCGGCCGGCGCAGCATCATGGAGCAGCACTCCCGCTACCCGCGGTTCCGGTCGGTGCTGGCCCTGGCCCCCGACGGCGGCGCGGCCGGCTTCGCCTACGGGTTCCACGGCCGCTCCGGGCAGTGGTGGCACGACGTGGTCACCGCGGAGCTGAAGCGCACCGACCCCGACGCGCTGCGCCGCTGGTTCACCGACTCCTTCGAGATCGCCGAGGTGCACGTGCACCCCGCCCACCAGGGGCGGGGCGCCGGGCGCGGGCTGCTGGAACTGCTGGCCGAGACCCGACCGGAGCGCACCGCGGTGCTGTCCACCCCGATCGGGCCGACCGTCGCGCGGCGGCTCTACACCTCGTGCGGGTTCGCCGACGTGCTACCGGAGTTCGCCTTCCCCGGCAGCCCGGACCGCCCGTTCGCGATCATGGCCGCGCCGCTGCCGCTACCGGGCGACCGGCGGCGAGCCGCTGGTAGATCTCGCGGGTGGCGGTGGACTGGTTGAAGGTGATGAAGTGGATGCCCGGCGCGCCCTCGTCGAGCAGCCGCTCGCACATCCGGTGCGCCTGGTCCAGGCCGAGCCGCCGGACCGCCTCGGGGTCGTCGGCCACCTTCTCGAACTCCGCGGCCAGGTGGCGCGGGAACGGGGCGCCGGACAGCTGCTCGGAGCGCTCGATCGTGCTGGTCTTCACCACCGGCATGATCTCCGGGATGATCGGCACGTCGCAGCCCTTGGCGGCGACCCGGTCGCGCAGCCGGAGGTACTCGTCGGCGTCGAAGAACATCTGGGTGATGGCGTAGTCGGCGCCGGCCCGGCACTTGCGCACGAAGTACTCGACGTCGGTGTCGACGTCCGCCGAGCGCGGGTGCTTGTAGGGGAAGGCGGCCACGCCCACCGAGAAGTCGCCGCTCTCCTTGATCAGCCTGACCAGCTCGTCGGCGTACTCCAGGCCCTCGGGGTGCTTGACCCACTCGCCCAGCGGGTCGCCGGGCGGGTCGCCGCGGAGCGCGAGCATGTTGCTCACCCCGGCGGCGGCGAACCGGCCGATGAGGTGGCGCAGCTCGCGCACCGAGTGGTTCACCGCGGTCATGTGGGCGACCGGCAGCAGGGTGGTGTCGGTCGCCATCCGCTCGGTGATCTCCACGGTGCGGTCGCGGGTCCCGCCGCCCGCGCCGTAGGTGACCGAGACGAAGGAGGGCCGCAGCGCCTCGATCTCGCGGATGACCTTCCAGAGCCGCTGCTGGCCTTCCGGGGTCTTGGGCGGGAAGAACTCGAAGGAGAATGTCGGTTCGCCGGCTTTGAGCAGGTCTCCGATGCGCTTGGGCCGCGGAGCGGCCTCGAAGGCGGGTCCGGTGCGTGTCGGTGAGCCAAACATGGCCCCCACTCTAAGCCCACCGGTTCGGTGGGCATCGCCCGGAGCCGGGTTCCACGGGGCCGTTATCCGCCTGCTCACACGCCCGATACCCTTCCTCCTATGACGTCCTCGCCTTCCTCCCCCGTCTCCTATGTCCGTCCTGCGGTGGACGCCGCGCTCGACGGCTTCATCCGGGACCACCGCGCCCTGCTGCTGGAGATCGGGGCCGAGCTGGCGCCCGCCGCCGACGCGCTGGAGTCCATGCTCAGCGGGGGCAAGCGGCTCCGCCCCGCGTTCTGCTTCTGGGGCTGGCGCGGCGCCGGCGGCACCGACGTGCCGGAGATCTTCACCGCGGCGGCCTCCCTGGAGCTGCTCCAGGCGTGCGCGCTGGTCCACGACGACGTCATCGACAACAGCGACACCCGGCGCGGCCTGCCCTCCACCCACCGGCGGATCGCCCGGCTGCACCGCGAATCCGGGTGGAGCGGCTCCGCCGAGGAGTTCGGGCAGGGCGCCGCCATCCTCATCGGCGACCTCTGCCTGGCCTGGTCGGACGAGATGTACCAGGGCAGCGGGCTGCCCGCGGAGGCGCTCGCGGCCGGCCGCCGCCCGTTCGACGCGATGCGCACCGAGGTGATGGCCGGCCAGTACCTGGACACCCTGGAGCAGGTGCGCGAGGGGGAGACCGCGGAGGCCGCGCTGCGGGTGATGGACTACAAGTCCGCCAAGTACACCGTGGAGCGCCCGCTGCACCTGGGCGCGGCGCTGGCCGGCCGCTACGACGAGCTGGCCCCGGTCTACACCGCCTACGGCCGCCCGCTGGGCCTGGCCTTCCAGCTCCGCGACGACCTGCTCGGCGTGTTCGGCGACCCGGAGCGGACCGGCAAGCCGGCCGGCGACGACCTGCGCGAGGGCAAGCGCACCGTGCTCGTCGCCGAGACGCTGTCCCGGGCCGGCGCGGCCGACGCCGCGGAGTTCCGCCGCCACCTGGGCGACCCGGAGCTGTCCCCGGAGACCATCGCCTGGATGAGCGGCCTCGCCGAGGACTCCGGCGCGCTCGCCGCCTGCGAGCGCATGATCGACGAGCACGTCGCCCAGGCCACCGAGGCGCTGGAGAGCGACCTGATCGCCTCCGAGGCCCGCTCCGCCCTGGCCGACCTCATCGTCGCCGCCACCGCCCGCAAGTTCTGACTCCGGGCCGGCCCGCCCGGAGCGCGCGGAGGCCGGCGCCGCCCCGTTCCGACCGCGCGGTGCCCGGTGCCCCGGCCGTCCTCGGAGCGCGCGGGACGGCCCGCGCCCGTCGGCGGGGGCCGCTCCTTCTTCCGGAGGAGAGCGGGGCCTCCCCCGGGGGAGGGGCGGGGTTCCCCCTCCGGGCGGATCCCCCGCGGCGGCGGGCCGGGGGATGATCGGGGCGGGGCCGCCGACCGCCGCCGCCCCTGAGGAGGCCGTGCCCATGGACGACACGCACAGGCCGCTGCGCGGCCCGGTGCGCGCCGGAGAGCGGGCGCCCGCGCCCGACCTCGCCCGGGGCGCCATGCTGCTGCTGATCGCGCTCGCCAACACCCCCTTCTACCTGTGGGGCCGGGAGTACGGCTCGGTCGGGTTCCACCCCGCGGACGGCACGGTGGCCGACCGCGTGGTCCAGGCCGTCATCATCACCGGCGTCGACATGCGGGTCTACCCGATGTTCGCGTTCCTGTTCGGCTACGGGATGGTGCAGCTCCTCTCCCGGCAGCGGGCCTCGGGGACCTCCGAGCGGGACGCGCTGGCGCTGCTGCGCCGGCGCAACCTGTGGCTGCTGGCCTTCGGGGCGGTGCACGCGCTGCTGCTGTTCACCGGCGACGTGCTGGGCGCCTACGGGCTCGCCGGGCTGGTACTGGCCTGGCTGTTCATCCGCCGCGCCGACCGCACCCTGCTGGTGTGGGCCGGGCTCGGCGGCGCGCTGCTGGCCGCCATGACGGTGCTGGGCGCGGTCGGCGCCTACTTCGCCGCCGCCGGCGGCGCGCCCGCCCCCGAGGAGACCGGGCCGACCGCCTTCCTGACCGCCAGCGCCAGTGCGGAGGACCCGCTGCAGGCGGCGCTGCTGCGCATCTCCACCTGGCCGGTGATCGTGCTGGGGCAGGGGCTGCTCGGGCTGACCGTCCCGGTGGCGATCCTGCTGGCCTTCTGGGCCGCCCGCCGGCGGGTCCTGGAGGAGCCGTGGAACCACCTCCGGCTGCTCCGCGCCACCGCCGCCGTCGGCATCCCGGCCGGCTGGCTCGGCGGCCTGCCGTACGCCCTGGACCACGTCGGCGTGCTGGACGTGCCGGCGAGCGCCGACTGGGTCTTCGCGCTCACCCAGATGTCCACCGGGCTGCTCTGCGGCCTCGGCTACGTCGCCCTGTTCGGGCTGATCGGCGCCCGGCTGCACGGCCGGGCGCCGGGGCCGGTGGGCGGCGCGGTGGCCGCGGTGGGCAAGCGGTCGCTCACCTGCTACCTCGCCCAGTCGGTGCTGTGCGCGCCGCTGCTGAGCGCCTGGGGACTGGGGCTGGGCGGCGTGCTGGGCAGCGCGGCCATGGCGCTGTTCGCGGCCGGGGTCTGGCTGGCCACGGTCCTGCTCGCGGTGGGGCTGGAGCGGTCCGGCCGGCGCGGGCCCGCGGAGGCGGCGCTGCGCCGGCTCGCCTACCGCCGGCCGGCCGCCGCCGAGCCCGGCCGCTCCTCCGGCGCGACGCGCTGAGCACCCGGTTCGTGCGCCGGCCCCGGGTTCCGGTGACAATGTCGAGCATGGGTGACGATCAGGCAATAACGCACGCCATCGCGGTCACCGGAGCCACCGGTGCGGTCGGGGGCCGGGTGGCCGCGCGGCTGGCCCGGAAGGGCGCCGCGCTGCGGCTCATCGTCCGGGACCTCAACCGGGCCCCGGAGCTGCCGGAGGCGTCCGCCTCGATGGCCGCCTACGAGGACGCGCGCAGCATGGAGCGGGCGCTGCGCGGCGCGCAGACGCTCTTCCTCGTCTCCGCGACGGAGTCGGCCGACCGGGTGGACCGGCACATCGCGGCGGTGGACGCGGCGGTGGCGGCGGGCGTCTCCCGGATCGTCTACCTGTCCTTCCTCAACGCCGGGCCGGCCGCGGTCTTCACCTTCGCCCGGGACCACTTCTTCACCGAGGCGCACATCAGGTCGACCGGTGTGGAGCACACCTTCCTCCGCCCCGGCCTCTACCTGGACCTGCTGCCGCGCTGGGTCGACCCGGCCGGCGTGGTGCGCGGCCCGGCCGGCAGCGGCCGGGTCGCCTGGGTGTCCCGGGACGACATCGCCGACGTCGCCGCGGAGGTGCTGCTCTCCCCCGGGGTGCACGACGGGCGGAGCTACGACCTGACCGGGCCCGAGGCCGTCACCCTGGGCGAGACCGCGCGGCGGCTCTCCCTGCTCACCGGCAAGACCGTCCGCTACGTCCCGGAGACCTGGGAGGAGGCGCTGGCCTCGCGCCGCTCCTCCGGCGCCGAGGAGTGGGAGATCGAGGGGTGGGCCAGCTCCTACGCCGCGATCGCCGCGGGCGAGCTGGACCTGGTCTCCCCCGCCGTCCCCGACATCACCGGCCACCCCGCGCAGACCATCGAGGGCTTCCTCCGCCGCCACCCCAGCGCCCTGTCCCACGTGGACGTCTGACCGCCGCGCCGGACGGTGCTCCCGCCCGGCGCGGCGGGCCGCTCAGTCCCGGGCCTCGACCACCTTCAGGTCCCCTTCCGCGTACCGGGCGCGCAGCGCCTTCTTGTCGTACTTGCCGACGCTGGTCTTGGGCACCTCGTCGATGAAGGCCCACCGCTCGGGCAGCTGCCAGCGGGCCACCCGGCCGGACAGGAAGGCGCGGAGTTCGGCGGCGTCGGCCGAGGCGCCCTCGGCGAGCACGACCGCCGCCAGCGGCCGCTCGTCCCAGCGCGGGTCGGGCACCGCGACGACCGCGGCCTCGGCGACCGCCGGGTGCCCCATGACCTGGTTCTCCAGCGCAACCGAGGAGATCCACTCCCCGCCGGACTTGATCACGTCCTTGGCCCGGTCGGTGAGGCGGAGGAAGCCGTCCGGGCTCAGCGAGCCGACGTCGCCGGTGCGCAGCCAGCCGTCCTCGAACTTGTCCGGCGCCGGGTCCCGGTGGTAGGAGCCGGTGATCCACGGGCCGCGGACCAGGAGCTCGCCGACGCTCTCGCCGTCGTGCGGCACCTCGGCCCCGCCGTCGCCGGCCAGCCGGGCCTGCACCGAGGCGGGCAGCCGCCCCTGGGAGAGCCGGTAGGACCAGCGCTCCTCGCCCTCCGAGGCGGCCGGCGGGTTGGCCACGCTGCCCAGCGGCGAGGTCTCGGTCATGCCCCAGGCGTGCACCACCGGCACTCCGCACAGCTCCTCGAACCGCCGCATCAGCGCCGGCGGGCAGGCGGCCCCGCCGACGACGACGCTGCGCAGCGAGGACGTGTCGCGCGGCGCGGCCTCCAGTTCCTGCAGCAGGCCCTGCCAGATGGTGGGCACCGCGGCGGCCAGCGTCGGCCGCTCGGCCTGGATCATGTCGGCGAGCGCGGCAGGCTGCAGGAAGCGGTCGGTGAGCAGGAGCGAGGCGCCGACCATCAGCGCGGCGTAGGGCAGCCCCCAGGACATGGCGTGGAACATGGGGACCACGGCCAGCGCGGTGTCGGACTGGCGCAGCCCCTTGCCGTCGGTCATGCACACCTGCATGGAGTGCAGCCAGATGGAGCGGTGGCTGTAGGCGACGCCCTTGGGGTCGCCGGTGGTGCCGGAGGTGTAGCACATGGCCGCGGCGTCCCGCTCGTCGCCGGAGGGCCAGTCGAAGGTGTCCGGCCGGCCGGCGATCAGCTCCTCGTAGCGGTGCACCCGGACGCCTTCGGCGGCCAGCCCGCCGGGGTCGCCGCCGGCCACGATCACGTGCCGGACGGTGGTCAGCCGGGGCAGCAGCGGCTCGAACAGCGGCAGCAGGCTTGCGTCGACGATGACCACGCGGTCCTCGGCGTGGTTCGCGATGTAGGCGATCTGCTCGGGGTGGAGCCGGATGTTGAGGGTGTGCAGCACCGCGCGCATCGCGGGCACCGCGAAGTAGGCCTCCAGGTGCTCCTGGTCGTTCCATTGGAAGGTGGCCACCCGCTGGTCGCCGGTGACCCCGAGTTCGCGCAGCGCGTGCGCGAGCCGCGCCGCCCTCCGCCCGACCTCCCGGAAGGTCGCCCGCCGGGGCTCGCCCCCGGTCCAGGTGACGACCTCGGCGTCCCCGTGCACGGTGGTCCCGTAGCGGACCAGGTCTCCGATCGACAGCGGTGCGTCCTGCATGGTGCTGCGCATTCGCGTGTCCCCTCGTCGCCGCCCGGCCTGCGCCGGTGTGATGGGTGCCACCGAAACTAGGAGACGCGCCCGCGAGGGGTGAAGGAGGTCGCCCCGATCGTTACCTAACGGTGTTAGGAGGCGCTTCGGCGCGATGATCTCGGCGCTGCGGCCCTATCAGAGCGCTCTGATAGGGCCGCAGCGCCGAGATCATCGGAGGCGGTCAGGCGCGGGACGCCTCGGCGAGGCGGCGGGAGAACTCGGCCGCGGCGGCCCGGGGGTCGTCGGCCCGGGTGATGGCGCGGACCACCACCACGCGGCGGGCGCCCGCGGCGAGGACCTCGCCGAGGTTGCCGAGGTCGATGCCGCCGATCGCGAACCAGGGGCGGTCGCCGGCGAGCGCGGCGGCGCGGCGGACCAGGTCCAGGCCGGCCGCCGGGCGGCCCGGCTTGGTCGGGGTGGCCCAGGTGGGGCCGGTGCAGAAGTAGTCGACGCCCTCCTCCACCGCGGACGCGGCGGCGGCCTCGGGGGTGTTGTTGGACCGGCCGATCAGCGGCCCGTCGCCGATGATCTCCCGGGCGTGGTGCACCGGCAGGTCGTTCTGGCCCAGGTGCAGCACGTCGGCGCGGGCCGCGCGGGCGACGTCGGCGCGGTCGTTGACCGACAGCAGCGCGCCGTGCCGCTCGCACACCGCGCGCATCACCTCCAGGGCCTCCAGCTCCTGGCGGGCCTCCAGGCCCTTGTCCCGGAGCTGGACGATGTCCACGCCGCCGGCGAGGGCGGCGTCCAGGAACTCCTCGAGGTCGCCCTGCTCGGTCCGGGCGTCGGTGCACAGGTAGAGGCGGGCGCTCCGAAGGCGCTCGCGCAGGCTCTGCGGCTGGCTCATCGGGCCAGATTAGCGGCCTGCCCGCCGCTCCCCTCGGGCCGGGGCGCGCCGGCCCGCTCCAGCTCCTCGGGGAGCGCGGCCAGCACCGCGCCGAGCAGGCCGGGGAAGCGCGCCTCCAGGTCGTCGCGGCGCAGCCGGATCCACCGGTTCCGCCCCACGACCCGGGTGCTGGTCACGCCGGCGTCGCGCAGCACTTTGAAGTGGTGGGAGAGCGTGGACTTGTGCACCTTCACGCTCCACGCCTCGATCCCGCAGCTGCGCTCGGCGTCGGCCTCGGCGCCGTCGGCGGCGAGGTCGGCGAGCAGGCGCAGTCGGACGGGGTCGGCCAGGGCGTCCAGGACGGCGGAGAGCCGCAGCTCGGCGCGGTCCGGTTGGGGAAGTCGGGACATGGGTTCCACCGTCACCCCTGCAGAATGGTTTGACAATCTTCAAACCATCATGCCAGCCTTCAAATCGTTTGACACGCATCCAACGATCCTGGAGTCCGGCATGGCCACCTCTCCGCCCGCCTCCCCCTCCGGCGTCGGCGCCGCCGGTCCCCCGGCGCCGCCGCAGGACTACTCCGCCGCCCGCATCCTGCCGCTGGCCGCCGGCGCGTTCGCGATGGGCACGGCGACCTTCGTCACCTCCGGCGTGCTGCCGGAGATCGCCGAGGGGCTCGGCGTCGGCACCGGCGCCGCCGGGCAGGCGGTGACCGCCTACGCCCTCGCCTACGCCGTGCTCGCCCCGGTGCTGGGCGCGCTCACCGGGCGGATGGACCGGCGCTCCGTGCTCGTCGGCGGGCTGCTGCTGTTCACCGCCGGCAGCGCCGCCGGCGCCCTCGCCCCGTCCTTCGGGGTGCTGATCGCCTCGCGCGCGGTGGCCGCGGCGGGGGCGGCGCTCTACACGCCCAACGCCGCGGTGATGGCCTCGGTGCTCAGCCCGCCCCGGTTCCAGGGCCGGGCGATGGCGGTGGTGCTCGGCGGGATGACCGCGGCCACCGCCCTCGGGGTGCCGCTGGGCACCTGGCTCGGCACCGCGCTGGGCTGGCGCGCCGCACTGTGGATGGTGGTGCTCGCCGCACTGGCCGCGCTGGCCGGGATGGCGCTGCTGCCCGGCGGGGTCCGGCTCCCTTCGGCGGGGCTCGCCGAGCGGCTGCGCGCGCTGGGCCGCCCCCGGCTGCTGGCGGTCACCGCGCAGACCCTGCTCGTCTTCTGGGGCAGCTTCACCGTGTTCGCCTACATCGTCCCGGTGTTCGCCCCGGTCACCGGGGGCGGGGCGGTCGGCGCGGCGCTGCTGTGGGTGTGGGGGCTGGCCTCGGTGGCGGGCAACCTGGCCGCCGGGCGGGCCTCCGACGCCCGCGGGCCGCGCACCGTGATGGCGGTCGCGCTGCCGGTGCTGATCGCGCTCTTCCTGCTGGTCGAACCGGCCGCCGCGACGCTGTCCGGGGCGTTCGTCTGGATGCTGCTCTACGGCGCGTTCGGCTGGCTGGTGGCGGTGCCGCAGCAGCAGCGGGCGGTCGAGGTCGACCCGTCCTCTGCGCCGGTGCTGATCGGGCTGAACAGCTCCGCCCTGTACGGCGGGATGTCGCTGGGCGGGATCACCGGCGGCGCGGCGCTGGCCTGGCTGGAGCCGGCGCAGCTGGGCTACCTGGGCGCCGCCCTGCTCGTTCCCGCGCTGGCGCTGCTCTGGACCGAGCGGCGGCGCGGGTGAGGCCCGGGGCCGGGGCGGAGGCGGTCCGCCCCGGCCCGGAGGCGCCGCGGCCGGGGCCGCGGCGGAGGGCTCGGGGTCAGCGGACCCGGATCACAGGGCCATCGCCTGCGCCCGGCGGCGCACCTCGGTGCCGCGGTTCTGCGCCAGCGCGTCGATCGGCGCCCCGGGCAGCGTCTCGTCCGGGGTGAACAGCCAGTCCAGCGCCTCCTCCTCGGTGAAGCCGCAGTCCGCCAGCACGGTGAGGGTCCCGGGGAGGCCCTTGAGGACGTCGCCGCCGGAGATGAAGGCCGCCGGGATCCGCAGCTCGCCGCCGCGCTTCAGACCGACCAGGCGGTGGTCCCGGATGAACTGCTTGATCCTGTTCGGGGAGACGTTGAGGGCGGCCGCGGCGTCCTTGACGGTCATCCAGTCGCCGACCAGGGCGTCGATGCGGTTGTCGTTCTCGTTCACACCCCCAATGTGCCATATCCGGCCCCTGCCCGGAGGCGCTGCGCGCCGCCGCCCCGCCGTCCGGTGGTCCGACCTCTCCGGCCGCCCGGCCACGGCCGTCGCTAGGATGGGGGCGGATCCGGCCACCGGGTACGGGTCCGCGAAGCGAACGTTCCCGCGGGAGCCGGGTGGGACCCGGCTGAGAGGGGGGCTGTCAGCCCCCGACCGCACGAACCTGATCCGGGTCATGCCGGCGAAGGGAGTGGCATCTCCGCCATGCGTGCAGCAGAGACCCCCGCCCACCGCGGCGGCTACGACGCCGCGGTCGCCGGCGGCGGGCTGATCGGCCTGGCCACCGCCTGGCGCGCCGCCCGGCGCGGGCTGCGGGTCGCCGTCGTCGCCCCGGCCGGCGACCCCGCCGCGGCCTCCGGCGTCGCCGCGGGCATGCTCACCCCGGCCACCGAGGCGATGTTCGGCGAAGAGGAGCTGATGCGCTTCGGCGCCGACTCCCGCGACCGCTACCCCGGCTTCGTCCGCGACGTGCAGGCCGACTCCGGGGAGGACGCCGGCTACCGGGAGCGCGGCACCCTGCAGATCGCCTTCGACACCGACGACCTGTCCCGGCTGACCGAGCTCGGCGAGCTCCAGTCCCGGCTGGGGCTGAAGGCCGAGCGGATCACCTCCCGGGAGTGCCGCCGGCTGGAGCCGATGCTCGCCCCCGGGGTGCGCGGCGGCGTGCACGTCCCCGGCGACCACTCGGTCGACCCGCGCCGGCTGGCCCGCGCCCTGCGCGCGGCCGCGGCGGCGCGCGGGGCGGACTTCGTCGCCGACCGCGCCGCCGAGGTGCTCTGCGAGGGCGGCCGGGTGCGCGGCGTCCGCACCGCCGGCGGCGCGGAGGTCCGCGCCGAGCAGGTGGTGCTGGCCGCCGGGGTGTGGACCCCGTCCATCGGCGGCCTCCCCGACGGGCTGATCCCGCCGGTGCGCCCGGTCAAGGGGCAGCTGCTGCGGCTGCGCACCCCCGCCGGCGAGGAGCCGATCGTCTCCCGCACCGTGCGCGGCCTGGTCAAGGGGACCCCCGTCTACCTGGTGCCGCGCGCCGACGGCGAGATCGTGCTGGGCGCCACCCAGGAGGAGATGGGGGCGGACACCCGGCTCACCGCCGGCGGCGTCTACCAGATCCTGCGCGACGCGCACGAGCTGGTCCCGGGCGTCGGGGAGCTGGAGATCGCCGAGGCCTGCGTCGGGCTGCGCCCCGGGTCGCCGGACAACGAGCCGCTCCTGGGGCCGCTGGGCCCGGCCGGGCTGCACCTGGCCACCGGGCACTTCCGGCACGGGGTGCTGCTCACCCCCGGCACCGCCGACGCGATGGCCGAGGTGCTGGCCGGCGGGGCGCTGCCGGACTTCGCCCGCAGGTTCGCGGCCGCCCGGTTCGAGCCGGCCGGCGTCCGAGGCCGGCACTGATCCGGTACCGAGAGGAGAACGCAGTGGACGTGATCGTCAACGGCGAGCGGCGCACCGTCGCTCCCGGCAGCACCGTCGGCGACGTGGTGCGCTCGCTCACCGGGGCGCGCAGCGGCGTCGCCGCCGCGGTCAACGACGAAGTGGTGCCCAAGGGCGGCTGGGACGACACCCCGGTCGCCGAGAACGACCGGGTGGACGTGCTCACCGCCGTCCAGGGAGGCTGATCCGATGTCCGCCGAGACCACCGAGGCCGCAGGGGCCGCCGGGACCGCGCAGGACCCGCGGCGGGCCGCCGATCCGCTGGTCATCGCCGGGCGCCGGTTCGGCTCCCGGCTGATCACCGGCACCGGCGGCGCGCCGTCGATGAGCGTGCTGGAGGAGGCGCTGATCGCCTCCGGGACCGAGCTGACCACCGTCGCCATGCGCAGGGTCGCCCCCGGCACCCAGGGGTCGGTCTGGGACGTGCTGCAGCGGAACGGGATCGCGCCGCTGCCCAACACCGCCGGGTGCTTCACCGCGGCCGAGGCGGTGCGCACCGCCCGGCTGGGCCGGGAGGCGCTGGAGACCGACTGGGTCAAGCTGGAGGTGGTGGCCGACGAGCGCACCCTGCTGCCCGACCCGGTGGAGCTGCTGGACGCCGCCGAGCGCCTGGTCGACGAGGGCTTCACCGTGCTGCCCTACACCAGCGACGACCCGGTGCTGGCGCGCCGGCTGGAGCAGCTGGGCTGCGCCGCGGTGATGCCGCTGGCCGCGCCGATCGGCTCCGGTCTGGGCATCCGCAACCCGCACAACATCGAGCTGATCGTCGAGCAGGCCTCGGTGCCGGTGATCATCGACGCCGGGATCGGCACCGCCAGCGAGGCGGCGCAGGCCATGGAGCTGGGCTGCGACGCGGTGCTGCTGGCCACCGCGGTCACCCGGGCCCAGGACCCGGTGCTGATGGCGGGGGCGATGCGCGACGCGGTCCGGGCCGGGCGCGCGGCGCGGCTGGCCGGGCGGATCCCGGTGCGCCGGCACGCCCACGCGTCCTCCCCTCCCGCCGAACACCCGTAGACTCCCCTCCCGTGGACTTCACGACTGCCGACCCGCTGATAGGTGCGACGCTCGACCGTCGCTACTCCGTCGAGTCGCGCGTCGCCGGCGGCGGCATGGCAACCGTCTACCTCGCCCACGACCTCCGGCTGGACCGGCCCGTGGCGCTGAAGGTGATGCATCCGTCGCTGGCCACCGACCCGGACTTCGTGCGCCGCTTCATCAACGAGGCGCACTCCGCGGCCCGGCTCTCCCATCCCAACGTGGTGCAGGTCTTCGACCAGGGCCAGGACCAGGGCCATGTCTTCCTGGCCATGGAGTACGTCCCGGGGCGGACGCTGCGCGACATGCTCACCGCCATGGGGCGGCTCGGGGTGCGCGAGGCGCTCCAGGTGATGGCCGCGGTGCTGGGCGCGCTGGGCGCGGCGCACCAGGCCGGCCTGGTGCACCGGGACGTCAAGCCGGAGAACGTGCTGCTCACCGACGACGGCGGGGTGAAGGTCGCCGACTTCGGCCTGGCCCGGGCGGTGGAGTCGTCCGGCCAGGGGCTGACCAAGACCGGCACCGTGATGGGCACCGCCGCCTACCTCGCGCCGGAGCAGATCGAGCGGGGCGTCTCCGACGCGCGCAGCGACGTCTACGCGGCCGGCGTGATGTTCTACGAGCTGCTGACCGGGTCCCAGCCGCACACCGGCGACAGCACCATCGCCGTCGCCTACCAGCACGTCAACGAGGACGTCCCGCGCCCCTCCCGGGTGGTGTCGGGCATCCCGCCCGAGGTGGACCGGCTGGTCACCCGGGCCACCGAGCGCGACCCGCGGTACCGGCCCGGGGACGCCAACCAGTTCCTCTCCGCGGTGCTCCAGGTCAGCGGGGGCTCGGCGGACTCCGGTCCGAACCTGTCCGCGGCCTTCGCCGCCGCCCCGACCGACCCGGGGGCTCCGGCCGGCCCGATCGACCCGACCAACCCGACCGCCCCGGGCGTCCCGCTCCCCGAGCCGGCCGGGGAGAACCGCACCGTCGCGGTCGACCTGCCGCCGGTGCTCGACCCGGACGACGACCCCGACGACGGCTACCCCGACCCGGGCGACCCGTGGTGGCGGGACCGGCGGATGCTCGCCGCCGCCGCGGGCGTGCTGGCGGTGGTGCTGCTCTGCACCGGCTGGTGGGTCTTCTTCGGCCGCTACGCGGAGGTGCCCGACCTGGTCGGCGCCGACCGCGAGGAGGCGGCCCGGCTGCTCTCAGAGGCCGACCTGGGGCTGCGCGTGTCGGAGAAGGAGGTCTACAGCGACGACGCCGCCACCGGCGAGGTCGCCGAGGTCTCCCCGGCGGCCGGGGAGAGCATCCTGCCCGGCGAGACGGTCACCGTCGCGCTCTCCAAGGGCCCGCGCAGCGTCGAGCTGCCCGAGGTGGTGGGCGAGCCGGTGGAGAACGCGCGCAAGGCCCTGGAGGACGAGGGCTTCAGCAACATCGAGGTGGAGGAGGCCGACTCGCGCGAGGCCGAGCCGGGCACCGTGCTCTCCTGCGACCCCGAGCCGGGCTCGGAGGCCGACCGGGAGGGCACCGTGACGCTCACCGTCAGCGCGGGCATCCCGGTCCCCGACGTGACCGGGCAGAAGGCCGGCGAGGCCCGCAAGCAGCTGGAGGACGCCGGGATCGCGGTCGAGGTGGTCCGGGAGTTCAGCGACGACGTGGAGAAGAACACCGTCATCTCCCAGGACCCGGAGGAGGGCGCCCAGGTCGGCCCGGGCGACACGGTGACCCTCACCGTCTCCGACGGCAAGGAGGAGTTCGACGTCCCCGACGTGCGCGGGAAGACCGTCGAGGAGGCCGAGAAGGAGCTCAAGGACCTCGGCCTGAAGGTGAAGGTCACCGTCATCCTCGGCGGGGACCGGGTCACCGACTACAAGCCCAAGGGCAAGGTCCGCAAGGGCGACGAGGTCGAGCTGATCGTGACGCCCTTCGGCGGCGGCGGTGGCGGCGGGAACGGCAACGGGGGCGGCCAGGGGAACGGCCGCGGGGACCGGGGCGACGACTGAGCGGCCGGGCCCCGGGACCCGGCCGCCGGGGCCTGACCGCCGCCGCCCGGCCGCAGTAGGGTGCCGTCCATGGAGCAGACGGACGGTATCGGCGGCCCGGGCGGCGCGCGGCGGGACGCGGACGGCGGCGCGGGGATCCGCGTCATGGTCGTGGACGACCACCCGATGTGGCGCGACGCGGTCGCCCGCGACCTGGCGGAGGCCGGGTTCGAGGTGGTGGCGACCGCCGGCGACGGCGCCAAGGCGGTCCGCGTCGCCCCGGCCGCCCGCCCCACGGTGGTCCTGCTCGACCTGCAGCTGCCGGACACCACCGGGGTGGAGGTGACCCGCCGGCTGCTGGAGGGCGCGGCGCCGCCGCGGGTGCTGATCCTGTCGGCCAGCGGCGAGCACCGCGACGTGCTGGACGCGGTCAAGGCCGGGGCCACCGGCTACCTGGTGAAGTCCGCCGGCCGCGAGGAGCTGCTGGAGGCGGTGCGCAGCGTGCACGCCGGCGAGGCGGTGTTCACCCCCGGCCTGGCCGGCCTGGTGCTCGGCGAGTACCGGCGGCTCGCCGCCTCCCCCGCCCCGGCCGCCGCCGAACCCGCCGCCCCCGAGCTCACCCCGCGCGAGACCGAGGTCCTCCGCCTGGTCGCCAAGGGCCTGGAGTACAAGCGGATCGCCTCCCGCCTGGGCATCGCCCACCGCACGGTCCAGAACCACGTGCAGAACACGCTCACCAAACTCCACCTGCACAACCGCGCCCAGCTGGTCCGCTACGCGATCGAGCGGAAACTGGACGAGTAATCTGGAATCCGTGCGGCACCGGCGCACGGTACGCCAGGATCGAGGGGACGGCACCTCATGGCACGGAGGCACGACATGTCGGCGATCGCCGAACGGCAGGGCCACCGGCTCTTCGAGGCTCTGGACGGATTCGACGCCCCCCCGGGGTACCGGGCCGAGATCCTGGGAGACGAAGGCATCGTGATGTCCCCTACCCCCAGCGGGCTGCACCGGCACAACGTCTGGCGGCTCGATGAACTGCTGCACCCGAACCTGCCGCCCCGCACCCGCACCGAGGGCCGTCTCGAAGTACGGATGTTCGGCATCGGCCGCAGCGTGATCCCCGACCTGTTCGTGGCCCCGGTGGAGGTGCTGGCCACCCCGGAGCACTGGGTCCCCCCCGAAGAGGTCCTGCTGGCGGCCGAGGTGGTCTCGCCCGGTAGCAAAGAGCACGACCGGAGCCGCAAGCTCGGCATCTACCCCGCCGCCGCGATCCCGCTCTACCTGCTGATCGACCCGCTCCGCAGGGCCGCGACGCTGTACACCACCCCGGAGGGTGGCGAGTACCGGGAGTCGGAGACGGTGGCCTTCGGCAAGCCGCTGGACATCCCGGAACCGTTCGGGTTCACCCTGGACACCGGCGCCTTCCGGGCCTGCTGAGAAGCGTGCCGCCCGCCCGGCACCGCGCGGGTGGCGGTGCCGGGCGGGGCGGGTCAGCCGAGTTCGGCCCAGCCCTTGGAGCGTTCGACGGCGGTGCGCCAGCGCTTGTAGTGGGTCTCGTCGCGCTTGCCCGGTTCGAACCTGCGGTCCAGCTTCCAGGTGCGGGAGAGCTCCTCGGTGGAGGACCAGACGCCGGTGCCCAGGCCGGCCAGGAAGGCGGCGCCGAGGGCGGTGGTCTCCTGCACCTCCGGGCGGGCCACGGAGACGCCGAGCTGGTCCGCCTGGATCTGGCAGAGCAGGTCGTTGGCGGAGGCGCCGCCGTCCACCCGCAGCTCGGGCAGGCTGGTGCCGGAGGCGCGGGACATCGACTCGGCGACGTCGCGCACCTCGAAGGCGATCGCGTCCAGGGTGGCCCGGGCCAGGTGGGCGCGGCCGGTGCCGCGGGTGATGCCGAAGATCGCGCCGCGCGCGTAGGGGTCCCAGTCCGGGGCGCCCAGGCCGGTCAGCGCGGGCACGAACACCACGCCGCCGGAGTCGGGCACGCTGGCGGCCAGCGCCTCGGACTGCGGCGCGGTGTCGATCAGGCCCAGGCCGTCGCGGAGCCACTGCACCGCGGCGCCGGTGACGAAGATCGAGCCCTCCAGGGCGTACTCCAGGCGGCCGTCCGGGTGCTGCCACAGCACCGTGCTGAGCAGGCCGTGCTCCGGCGCGATCACCTCGCCGCCGGTGTTGAGCAGAACGAACGAGCCGGTCCCGTAGGTGCACTTGGAGGAGCCGGGCGTGTAGCAGTTCTGGCCGAACATGGCCGCCTGCTGGTCGCCGGCGATGCCGGCGATCGGCAGCCGCAGCCCGAGGAACTCCTCGGGGACCGACTCGCCGACCACGCCGTAGGAGGGCACCACCTCGGGCAGCGCCGACTTCGGCACCCCGAACAGGTCGCACAGCTCCTCGGACCAGCCGCCGGCGCGGATGTCGTAGAGCAGGGTGCGCGAGGCGTTGCTGGCGTCGGTGACGTGCCGGGCGCCGCCGGTGAGCCGGGAGATGATGTAGGAGTCGACCGTGCCGACCGCGGTCTCCCCCTCCTCCACCCCGGCCCAGGCGCGCTGGTCGTTCCGCTTCATCCAGGTGAGCTTGGTGGCGGTGAAGTAGGGGTCGAGGCGGAGCCCGGTGAGCTCGGTGACTCTCTGCTCGTGCCCGGCCTCGCGCAGCTCGGTGCAGATGCCGGCGGTGCGGCGGTCCTGCCAGACGATCGCCCGCCGCGGCGAGGAGCCGCGCCGGCGGTTCCACAGCACCGCGGTCTCCCGCTGGTTGGTGATCCCGATGCAGGTGGGGGCCTCTTCGGTCGCGTCCAGGGCGCTCTGGCACGCGGCCAGGGTGGCCTGCCAGATCTCCTCGGGGACGTGCTCCACCCATCCCGACTCCGGATAGTGCTGGGCGAACTCCTGGTATCCCCGGGCGAGAACGCGGCCGTTCTCGCCGACCACGAGGGCGGTGACGCCGGTGGTTCCGGCGTCGATGGTCAGCACGGACATGTATTGGCCTCCAGTGCTTCGGGCGACTATGGTCTAGACCATGTGGGCGGCGGAAGGGAGTCGTCTCCTCCCTCGCTCCGGCCGTCACCGCTGGGATCTACCCCTCGGCGACGGAGGTGGAACGCACGGCACGGGACGCACCGTGATGCCCGTCACATCAATGCCGTTAGGCTGACGGGAGCGGGCCCCGAGGTCAAGTGTTCTCAACGGCGGCGCGCTCCGCCGCACCGGGTCCGGGCTCGCGCCCGCACCCCGGAACCACACGACCTTCCCATACGACATCGAGGAGTTAGGCGCATGCGAGTCGGGGTGCTGACCGGCGGCGGCGACTGCCCGGGGCTGAACGCCGTGATCCGGGCGGTCGTCCGCAAGGGCATCAATGACTACGGGTACGAGTTCGTCGGCTTCCGGGACGGCTGGCGCGGCCCCCTGGAGGGCGACACCATGCCCCTCGACCGCGCGGCGGTGCGCGGGATCCTGCCCCGCGGCGGGACCATCCTGGGCTCCTCCCGGACCAACCTGATGAAGATCGAGGGCGGTGTCGAGCGGGTCAAGGACAACCTGGCCGGGCTGGGCATCGACGCCCTGGTGGCCATCGGCGGCGAGGACACCCTGGGCGTGGCCGCGCGGCTCACCGAGCGCGGGGTGAACGTCGTCGGCGTCCCCAAGACGATCGACAACGACCTCAACGCCACCGACTACACCTTCGGCTTCGACACCGCGGTGAACATCGCCACCGAGGCGATCGACCGGCTGCACACCACCGCCGAGTCGCACCACCGGGCCCTGGTCGTGGAGGTCATGGGCCGGCACGCCGGCTGGATCGCGCTGCACTCCGGCATGGCGGCCGGCGCCAACGCCATCCTGATCCCGGAGCGCCCGTTCGACATCGACGAGGTCGTCGGCTGGGTGGAGAGCCGGTTCAAGACCCAGTACGCGCCGATCATCGTCGTCGCCGAGGGCGCCCACCCCAAGGACGGCCAGATGGAGCTGGCCACCGGGGAGACCGACTCCTTCGGCCACGTCCGCCTCGGCGGGATCGGCCAGCGGCTGGCCGACGAGATCGAGAAGCGCACCGGCGAGGAGGCCCGCTCGGTGGTCCTGGGCCACGTGCAGCGCGGCGGCACCCCCTCCGCGTTCGACCGGGTGCTCGCCACCCGCCTGGGCGTGCACGCCATCTCCGCGGTGCACGACCGGGACTGGGGCAAGATGGTCGCCCTGCAGGGCACCGACATCGTCCGGGTGGAGCTGGCCGAGGCCACCGACGAGCTCAAGACCGTGCCCACGGAGCGCTACGCCGAGGCCGAGGTCTTCTTCGGCTGACCCGGGCGGTCCCCTCCTCGATCGCGCCCGCCGGGCGCCGGGCCCCGCGCTCCGCGGGGCCTTTCGCACGCCCGGGGGCGCGGCCGAGTGCGCGGCCGAGTGCGCGCCCGGGGGCGCGCGGGGCGCCGCCCCGCGGGGGCGCGCCCGCCCTTCCCGGAAAATGCGTTCCGACCGGTATCGGCGGTGGCCGATACTGGAGGGATCCGGGACCGGCGGCCCCCGTGTGCGAGGCCCGGCCCCTCGACCGCACCACCCGACGCAATATCTGGAGATGCCGCGATGGCAGTCACGTCCGACTCCGCCTCCGACACCGCGACCGTGTCCGCGGGCGCCGCCCCCGGCCCGGCGGCGTCCGAGTCCGGACTGGGCGAACTGTGCGTGCTGATGAAGCTCGGCGAGATCGTCCTCAAAGGCAGCAACCGGAAGCTCTTCGAGCGGCGCCTGCACAACAACATCCGCAACGCCGCCCGCGGGCTGGGCGAGATCCGGCTGACCCAGCGCGGCGCCGGCGTCATCATCCTGCGCATGCCCGGCGCCTCCGACCTGGAGGTCGCCGAGCTCGCCGAGCGGATGCGCAACGTGATGGGCGTCGTCTGGGTGCACCAGGTGCGGCGGGTCGCCAAGGACCTGGACGCGGTCACCGACATCGCGGTGCGCTCGCTGGCCGGCCGCAGCGGCAGCTTCGCGGTGCGGGCCCGCCGCCGCGACAAGCGGTTCCCGATGACCTCCTCGGAGATCGCCGGCGCCATCGGCGCCCGGATCAAGGAGGTGCACGGCCTCCCGGTGAACCTGAAGCGCCCGGACAACACCGTCTTCGTCGAGGTCGACAAGGACGAGGTGTTCGTGTTCAACGACGGCATCCCCGGCCAGGGCGGGCTGCCGGTCGGGATGAGCGGCCGCGGCCTGGTGCTGATGTCCGGCGGCATCGACTCCCCGGTCGCCGCGCACCGGATGATGCGGCGCGGCCTCAAGGTCGACTTCCTGCACTTCTCCGGGATGCCGTTCACCGGCCCGGAGTCGATCTACAAGGCCTACAGCCTGGTCCGCCAGCTGGACCGGTTCCAGGTCGGCTCCCGGCTGTTCGTGATCCCGTTCGGCAAGGCCCAGCAGCAGCTGAAGAGCTCCGGCGTCGAGCGGCTGCAGATCGTCGCGCAGCGCCGGCTGATGCTGAAGACCGCCGAGGCGCTGGCCGACGACCTCAAGGCGCAGGCGCTGATCACCGGGGACGCCCTGGGCCAGGTCTCCAGCCAGACCATGGAGAACCTGACCGCGCTGGACGACGCGGTGGACCTGCCCATCCTGCGGCCGCTGATCGGGATGGACAAGACCGAGATCATGGACCAGGCCCGCCGGATCGGCACCCTGTCCATCTCCGAGCTGCCCGACGAGGACTGCTGCACCCTGCTCACCCCGCGCCAGGTGGAGACCGCCGCCAAGATCCCCGACCTGCGCCAGATCGAGAAGCGGCTGGACGTGGAGGAGGTCGCCGAGCACCTGGTCTCCACCGCGCAGCTGCACAAGCCGAGCTTCCTGGGCGACGCCGCGCCGGCCAAGGTCTGACCCGCGCGGCGCCGCCCCGGGGATCCCGCTCCCCGGGGCGGCGCCGCGGCTCCCCCTCCGGTCCGCCCCGGCGCCTCAGACCGCCAGCGGCTGCGGCGCTGCGCTGAGGGTGCGGCCGAGCAGCGCGGTCAGCGTGGAGGCCATGTCCCGCAGCTCGGGGAGGTCCTCCTCGACCAGCGCCTGCGGGCCGTCGCACAGCGCGGTCTCCGGGCGCGGGTGCACGTCGATGATGACGCCGTCGGCGCCGACCGCCAGCGCGGCCCGGGTCAGCGGCAGGACCAGCTCGCGCTTGCCGCCGGAGTGCGACGGGTCGACGATGACCGGCAGGTGCGAGAGGTTCTGCGCGACCGGCACCGCACTGATGTCCAGGGTGTTGCGGGTGGCCTTCTCGAAGGTGCGGATGCCCCGCTCGCACAGCACGATGTCGAGGTTGCCGCGCTGGGCGATGTACTCCGCGGCCATCAGCCACTCCTCGATGGTGGCGTTCATGCCGCGCTTGAGCAGCACCGGCCGGCCGGACTCGCCGACCGCCTGGAGCAGCGCGAAGTTCTGCATGTTCCGGGTGCCGACCTGGAGCATGTCGGCGTAGCCGGCGACCAGCTCCACGTCGGCGGCGTCCACCACCTCGGTGACGATCGGCAGGCCGGTCTCGTCCCGCACGTCGGAGAGGATCTTCAGGCCCGCCTCGCCCAGGCCCTGGAAGGCGTAGGGGGAGGTGCGCGGCTTGTAGGCGCCGCCGCGGAGCAGCGCCGCGCCGGCCGCCTGCGCCATCCGGGCGGCCTCCAGGGTCTGCTCCGGGGTCTCCACCGCGCAGGGGCCGGCGATGACCGTGTTGTGGCCGCCGCCGATCGGCACGCCGCGCACGCTCACCATCGACCGCTCGGCGTTGTTCTCCCGGCTGACCAGCTTGTACGGGGCGGAGATGCGCAGCACGTCGCTGACCCCGGGCATCGCCCGCAGGTCGAGGGTCTCGAACTGCCGGACATCGCCGACCAGGCCGATGATGGTGCGGCTCACGCCGCGCGTCACGTAGGCCTCACCCCCGGCGGTGGCGACCAGATCGACCAGGCTGTCGATGTTGTCGGAGGTGGCGTCGGGCGCCATCACGATGACCATGATTCGGGTTCCTTCGGCGATCGGGGTGTGTGGAACCGGGCGGTGGAGGCGTCGGTCCGGGACCACGAAAAAGCCCCGGGCCTTCCGGCCCGGGGCTTTTCGAGGTTCGTCCGTCTAGAGCAGCGCTCGGCGGGCGACCGTCCATCCCATGGGCCGGTAGCCATAAAAGCGCCAAAAGCTCTGCTGCATGGCAGCGACTATAGCGCACACCGGCGACGGTTCCATGCGGCGCCGGTCACACCGGGGGCGCGCGGCGCGCCCGCCGGCGGGTGCTGGCAGGATGGCGGGAGGCGGACGGAGGGGACACAGTGCCGGAGAAGCGGCTGCCACCGGGGCAGTACATCCCGCGTGACCACACGCCGGTGCACTACGGCCCGGTGCCCCGGTTCCGCCCGCTGCGCTGGGACTTCCGGGTCTACGGGGCGACCGAGAAAGCCGGGGGCCACCGGTGGGGGTGGGAGGAGTTCTCCGCCCTCCCCCGGACCGAGGTGGTCGCCGACTTCCACTGCGTGACCAGGTTCACCCTGCCGGAGGTGCGGTGGAGCGGCGTCCCCGCCGCCGAGCTGGTCGCGCTGGCGCCCCCCGCGCCGGAGGCCACCCACGTCATGGTCTGGGCCGAGTACGGCTACAGCGCCAACGTCCGGATGGACGACTTCCTGGCCGAGGGCGTGCTGCTGGCCACCCACCGCGACGGCGCCCCGCTCACCCCCGAGCACGGCCACCCGCTCCGCCTGGTCGTCCCGCACCTGTACGGCTGGAAGAGCGTCAAGTGGCTGCGCGCGATCGAGTACCTCACCGGCGACCGCCGCGGCTTCTGGGAGGAACGCGGCTACCACAACATCGCCGACCCCTGGTCCGAGCAGCGCTACTCCTACCAGGAGGAACCGGGCCAGGGCCCGCCGCTGGCCTGACCCGTCCCTCCCCCGGCCGCCCCGGGGCCGCCGCTCCGGCGCCGGACGGGGCGGCGGGGCCGCCGGCGGGGTCCGGGGCCGCTCCCCTCCCGGAGCGGAAGAAGTGAACCTTCCGCGCCCCGCCCGCTACGTACCCGGCGTGGATCCCGACCGCCGAGCGCTGGCCGCCGTCGCCCAGGGCGACGAGGGCGCCCTGCGCGAACTGTACGACCGGCACGCCGGGGCGGTGCTGCGGCTGCTGCGCCGCCTCACCTCGGACGCCGGCACCGCCGAGGAGATCATGCAGGAGAGCTGGCTCGCCGTGTGGCGCTCCGCGGACACCTTCCGCGGCGCCTCCTCGGTGCGCGGCTGGATCCTCGGAGTGGCCCGGCGCAAGGCGCACGACCGGCTGCGCCGGGCCGGGCCGGCCACCGTGGCCCTGGACGGCGAGGAGGCCCCGGACCCGGCCGACGCCGGCGCCGACGTGGAGGCCGAGGTGCTGGCCGCGGCCGGGCACCGGGAGATCCTCACCGCGATCGGCGCGCTCCCCCGCAGGCACCGCGAAGTGGTGCACCTGGCCCTGGTCGAGGAGCTGCCCTACCCGGAGATCGCCGAAGTGCTCGGCATCCCCGTCGGTACCGTGAAGAGCCGCATGTCGAAGGCCCGCGCGCGCCTCGCCGGCGCGCTCCGCCGAGGGCTGGTGAGCTGAATGACCCATCTCGACGAGGAGCAGATCCGGCTGGCCGGCGGGCGCGGGCCCGGCGGTCTGGCGGCCGCCGCCCGCGGCCACCTGGACGGCTGCCCGGAGTGCGCGGCCCGGGTCGCCGGGACCGCCCGGCTCGGCGCGGTGCTGCGCGCGGCCGAGCCGGAGGCCCGCCCGCCCTCCTTCGACGCGCTGATCGCCCCGGCCCTGGCCGCGGAGCGGCCCGTGCGCGGCACCGCGCCGGCCCCCGGGCTCTCCGCGCGGGCGTCGCTGCGGCTGGCCGCCGGGCTGGTGGCGCGGCAGGCCCGGATGGTCCCCCGGCTGCTGTGGCCGCTGTCCGCGGTGGGCTTCGCGGTGCTGCTCGCCGCCGCGCTGAAGGCCCCGTCCGCCGGGCTCGGCGCGCTGTTCCTGGGGCCGGGGGCGACCCTGGTGGTGACGGTGGGCGCGCTGGCCGCGTGCGAGCCGCGGCGCGATCCGCGGATGGAGCCGATGCGCACCATGCGGGTGCCGCCGGTGGCGGTCTGGCTGTCCCGGCTGGCCCTGGTGCTCGGCGCGGACCTGGCGGCGGCCGGCGCGGTCTCGCTGGCGGCCGGGCTGGTGCACGGCGGGCCGGGGGACGCCGCGGTGCTGGCCGCGTCCTGGCTGGGGCCCGCGCTGCTCGGGTCCGCGCTGGCCGTGTTCGGCTCGGTCTGGCGCTCGCCGGCGGTCGGCGCGGCGCTGGGCGCCTCCTCGTGGCTGGCCTCCGCGCTCGCGGCGGCGGCCGGCGCGGGGGCGGGACCTGCGGCCCGGGGACCGCTGGGGCCGCTGGCCGATACGATCGGCCCGGTGTGGTCCACCGGGCCGGTGAGCCTGCTGCTCGCCGCGGCCCTGCTGGCCTGGGCGGCGCGGCTGGTCGCCCGGGAGGACCGCGCCCTTCCGGAGGGCTGAGCCGGGCTCGGCCCCGGAAGGACCGCGCTCTTCCAAGGGGGCGGCCCGGGCTCGCCCCGCGGTGGGAGCGCGCCCTTCCGGAGGGGGCCGGGCCCGGCTCCCCGGGAGGCCGCGCCGCTGCGGCCGGGCCGGGCCGGCCCCGCAGACCTCGCTCGGGAGCCGCCGCATGCACGTCGCGATCAGCGGCCTGGCCCACTCGTTCCGGCGCCGCCGGGTGCTCGACGGCGTCGACGCGGAGTTCGGGCCGGGCGTCTTCGGGCTGCTCGGTCCCAACGGCGCCGGGAAGACCACGCTGATCCGGCTGCTCGCCGGGGTGCTCCGGGTGCGTGCCGGGCGGGTCAGCGCCGGCGGCCTGGACCTGCGCACCCGGGCCGGGCGGCGGGCGCTCCGGCGCGTCCTGGGCTACCTGCCGCAGGACGCCGCGCTCTACCCCGACCTGACGCCGCGGGACTTCCTCGACCACGCCGGCCTGCTCAAGGGGATCGACGACCCGCGGGAGCGCCGCCGCCGCGCCGGCGAGCTGCTGGACCGGCTCGGCCTGGTGTTCGAGGCGGACCGCAGGATCGGCGCGCTGTCCGCGGGGACCCGGCGCCGGGTCGGCATCGCCCAGGCGCTGCTGGGCGACCCGGAGCTGGTGCTGCTGGACGAGCCGACCGCCGGCCTGGACGTGGAGGAGCGGATCCGGCTGCGCGGCCTGCTGTCCGGCCTCGGCGCGGAGCGGACCGTGCTGTTCTCCACCCACCTGCTGGACGACGCCGCGGCGCTCTGCCCGGACGTGGCCGTGCTGGCCGGCGGCCGGACCGCCTACACCGGCCCCGCCGCCGGCCTCGCCGAGATCGCCGCCGACCGGGTCTTCCTGCTCCCCGCCCCCGATGGCGCACCCGACCGGCGGATCGTCACCGACACGCCCCCGCCCGCCGCCCGCCCGACCGCCCCGTCCCTGGAGGACGGCTACGCGGCCCTGATGTCCGACCTCCGGGCGGCACACACCCCCTGACCCCCACCGGGCCCCACCCGATCCCGCCGGCCGGCGCCCCGGATCCGGGGAACGGCCGGAGCCCGGGAGCGGACCGGACCGCCTTCCCTTCGGCCGGGGATTCCGCGTACGGCCTCCGGCCGCACGGCCGCCCGGTGCCCCGCGTCCGAAGGGGGCGGCCGGGCCCCGGGAGCGCCCCACCCCGGCCTCGCCCTCTGGACGCCGTCGGGCGGCCGCCCGCCCCGAGGATCGGATCGCCTTCCCCAGGGCCAGGGAGTCCGCGTACGGCCTCCGGCCGCACGGCGGCGAGGAGGCCGCTGCCCGTGCCGGGCCCGCCTCCGCCCGGTGCCCCCGTCCGCGGTGGGCGGGGAACGGCCCGGAAGGGCGAGGCCCGGCGGGTGGCGGACGCGCCTTGGAGACCGCTGGGCGTGCGGGTGCCTGCCCCGTGGCGAGGGACCGTGCTTTCCGCCGCCCGTCCGCGGCGCCGCCCTCCCCGGAGGGGCAAGGACGCCCCGGCCGGGGTCGCCGCCTCTTCCCCGCGGCAGGCGGGGGAGGCACCGGCCGGCGCCCCGCCGGAGCGGCCGTCCGGCGGCCTGATCGGCCGGTCGCCCGCGTCCCGGCGGCCTCTCCCGCCTCCCCCGCTCCGCGCTCGGCGGCGGGGGCGCCCGGCTTCCGGCGGGAGGAGTGAACCGGGCGCCGGCCGCCCCGCTACGTACCCCGTGCCGCGAGCCGCACCGGCTCCGCGCGGAGTACGAAGGAGCGCCTCCCGATGCCCGTCACCCGAGCCCCCGGCCGGACCCCCGGAACCGCCCGGGACGACCCGTCCGCGGTCCTGATCGCCGCGGACGCGCTGTCCCGGTTCCGCTCCGCCCCGTTCCTCTGGCTCACCCTGCTGCCGCCCGCCCTGCTCGGCGGGGTGCTGGCCGCGACGGTGCTGGCCGAGCCCGCCGCCACCCGCGATGCGGTCTACGGCCGCTGGTTCGGCCTGAGCGTGTACGGCTGGGCGGTCCTCGCGCCGGTCGTCGCCGCGCTGTACGCGGGCGCCGCCCAGCAGACCGACGCCGGCGCCAAGCGGGTGATGTACGGCTACGCGTTCCCCCGGCGCAGGCTGCTCTACGGGACGCTGTGCGCGGTCACCGCGCTGTGGGCCGGCTCCGGCCTGCTGTTCGGCGCGCTCGCCGCGCTGACCGCGGTGCTGCACGGCGCCCCCGGCGACGTCCCGGCCGCCTTCGCAGCCGGGACGCTGCCGGTGGTCGCGGCGCTGCCGATGCTCGTGGTCTGCACGGCCGCGGCCGAGGCGTGGGGCATCGCCGGGGCCGTCTGCGCCGGCACCGCCGGCACGATGTTCGGCGCGCTGCTCGGCGACAAGTCCGTGTGGTGGTTCTTCCCGCCGGCCTGGCCGACCCGGGCGGCCGTCCCGCTCGCCGAGGCGCCGGCGCCCGGCGGGCTCTTCCCGCCGGGGCACCCGATGTCCGACCCCGCCGTGCTGCCGGTGCTGACCGGCATGGCGCTCGCGCTGGCCGCGGCGCTGACCGCCGCCACCGCCCTGTACGTCGACCGGAGGCCGCTGTGACGCGCCCCTCCGCCCCGTCCCCCGCCTCCGAGGAGGAGCAGACCGTGACCGCCGCCACCGCCCGCCCCGGACCGCAGGAACCGGTCCGGGACGACCCGTCGCTCGCCGCCGTCTTCGCCGTGGAGCTCGGCCGGCTCCGCACCGGCCTCCCGTTCTGGCTCACCGTGCTGCTCCCGGTGGTCCTCGTGCTGCCGCTCGGCCTGATCTCGGCGGCCTCCCCGGAGGGGCGGGCCGGCGCGCTCTGGCAGGTGTGGTTCGGCGTCGTCCTGATGTTCTGGGGCACGGTCCAGCCGATGGCCGCGGCGGTGTACGCGGCCGCGTCGGTCCGCGCCGACCGGGGCGCCCGCCGGATCATGTACGGCTACGCCTTCCCCCGGCACCGGCTGCTGCTCGGCAAGTACGCCGCGCTGCTCACCGCCGGCCTGTGCGGCTCCGCGCTGCTGATCCTGCTGCTGTCCGCCGCGGCGGTGCTGCTCGGCTCCCCGGAGGAGGCCGTCCGGGTCGTGCCCGGGGTGCTCGTCCCCTGGCTGGGCGGCGCGGCGACGCTGGCGCTCTGCCTCGCCGTCGCGGAGCGGTGGGGGTTCGCCGCCACCGCGGGGACCGGGGTGGCGGGCATGCTGCTCTCCGCCCTCGCCGGGGACGCGCCGTTCTGGTGGGCGCTGCCCCCGGTGTGGCCGATGCGCGCCGTCGTGCCGCTGGCCGGGGTCGAGGCGAGCGGCGTCCCGCTGCAGCCCGGCGACCCGCTGCACTCGACCGCCGTGCTGCCCGCGGTGGTCGCCCTGTCCGTCCTGGTCGCCGCGGTGCTGCTCGCCGTCGGCGCCCGCCACGTCGACCGCAAGGAGATCTGAGATGCCCACCGCACTGCGCATCAGCGCCCTCGGCAAGCGACTGGGCCGCAACCGGGCCCTGGACGGCGCGGACCTGACCGTGCCCGAGGGCGAGGTGTACGGCCTGCTCGGCCCGAACGGCGCCGGCAAGACGACCCTGATGAAGTCGGTGTCCGGCCTGCTGGTGCCGGATTCGGGGACGATCGAGGTGGCGGGCCGCCCGTTCGGGCGGGACTCGCTGCGCGGCATCGGCTCCCTGGTGGACGGGCCCGGGCTGTGGCCCCGGCTGAACGCCCGGCAGCACCTGCGCGCGCACGCCCGGCTGCGCGGGGTGGACCCGGGGGCGGCCGTCGCCGAGCTGCTCCCCCTGGTGGGCCTGGAGCAGGTGGCCGACCGCCGGGCCGCCGCCTACTCGCTGGGCATGCGCTGGCGGCTGGGCATCGCGATCGCCCTGGTCGGCCGTCCCCGGCTGCTCATCCTGGACGAGCCGACCAACGGCCTCGACCCGATCGGCATGCGGGACGTGCGCGCGCTGCTGCGGCGGCTGGCCGACGCCGGTTCGACCGTGCTGGTCTCCAGCCACCAGCTCGACCAGATCGCCCGCACCTGCGACCGGGTCGGGGTGCTGGTGCGCGGCCGGACCCGCTACGAGGGCCCGCTGGACGGCCTGGCCCGCGGCGGCGACCTGGAGGAGGGGTTCTTCTCCCTGGTCGAGCAGACCTCTCCCGGGGTCCGCTGACCCCGGCCCGGCCGCCGCGGCCCGCCTCCCGCGGCGGCCGGGTCCCCGGGCCGCTTCCCGGTGGCCGGCGGGGCGGCGGCGTTCATCCGGGACGGCCGTACGAGGCGGGCGGCTCCGCGGACACCGCTCCCGCGGCCGCGCCCTGGACGGGCCGCAGGGCAGGGCCCGGACGCCCGGGGCGCGGGCCTTCCGGTCTACGGCGGGCACGGGGAGGCGTCGCCCGGTGCGCCGGGCACCGGCCGGGCGCCGTCTCCTGGACCGGTCAGGGGCGCTCGCCGGCGCGGACCGAGCGGAGCAGGGCGGTGAAGCCCTCCTCCAGGGTGGGGGCGACCGGGCGGGCGCCCGGCGGCGGGGCGTCGGTGACGATGCGCCGCTCGGCGCCGGCCGCACCGACCACCGCCGCGTCGGCGGGGAGGGGTGCGTCCGCCGGGACCTCGAAGGCCCGCCCGGCGGCCGCCTGCGCCAGCTCCCCGGTGCGCCCCTGGAACACCACCCGCCCCCGGTCCAGCACCGCGGCGTGCGGGCAGCTCTGCCCCACATCGTCGAGGATGTGCGTGCTGAGCAGGACCGTGCGGTCCCGCCCCAGGGAGGCCAGCAGCGAGCGGAACCGCATCCGCTCCTCGGGGTCCAGGCCCGCGGTCGGCTCGTCCACGATGATCAGGCGCGGGTCGCCCAGCAGGCTCTGCGCTATGCCGATCCGGCGCCGCATGCCGCCCGAGTACCCTGCGATGCGCCGGCCGCCCTCCTCCTCCAGGCCGACCTGGGCGAGCAGGCCGTCGATCCGGGCGCGGCGCGCGCGCCTGCCCCCGACCCCCTTGAGCAGGGCCAGGTAATCGAGGAACTCCCGGCCGGTCAGGTCCGGGTAGGGGGTGAGCTCCTGGGGCAGGTAGCCGATCATCCGCTTGGCCGCGGTGCGGCCGGCACCGGTGGCGAGATCGTGGCCGCCGACGGCGACCCGGCCGGAGGTGGGCCGCACGGTCCCGGTGAGGACGCGCATCAGGGTGGTCTTCCCGGCGCCGTTGGCGCCGAGCAGGCCGAGCATCCCCCCGTCGATGCGCAGGTCGACGCCGTCCAGCGCCCGGTGCCCGCCCTTGTACACCTTGGTCAGTCCGCTGATCTCGATGTGCACGGTGCTCCCGCCGCCCCTCGTTCTCTCCCGCTCACCGGCGCCCGGCGACGACCAGGCCGGAAAGGACCGTGAACAGCACCGCCATCCCGCCGACGATCGCCAGGTTGGCCAGAGCCCACCCGGTATCGGCCGGCGGGCTCAGCGGGCCGTCCAGGAACCTGTGCGCCAGCACCTCGGGCTGCCCCGCCCAGGCCGCCGCCGGGTAGCCGCCGCTCGGGGAGAGCAGGGTCCCCGTGGGGGTCGGCACCGGGCTCAGCTGCGGTGTGGCGATGGTGCTCCAGAACCAGACCAGCGCGGCGGCCGTCCTCGCCAGGACCGGCGGCATCAGCAGGCCCAGCAGTGCGGCGAACGCGGCGGCGGCCGCCGCCCCCGGCAGCAGGACCACGGAGAAGGCGAACAGGGCCGCCCCGATCGGGGCGGGTCCGCCGTCGGCCAGCGCCCCCATGAGGCCGGCGCCGAGCACGACCAGCAGCGGCGGCAGCAGCGCGACCCCCAGCGGCGCCGCGATCATCGCCGCCGGCCGCACCGCCGCGCCGTACGGCGCGGCCGCGAGCAGCTCCCCCATGCCCGCGCGCGTCCCTTCGGCCAGGCGGTCGGCCAGTGCGACCGCGACTCCGGGCACGCAGATCATCGCGACCACCACCGCGGCGTGCCCCGCGTGCCGGACGCCGTCGTCGATGGAGCCCGGCGGGGCCGCGGACGCCAGCAGCGCCAGAAGCGACAGCGGCGCCATCGCGTACCAGAGGATCCGCCGCCGCACCGCCATCAACGCCTCGTAGCGCAGCGCGCCGAGCGCCCCCTGCGCCGAAAGCACCGTCATCCGTCCCGCCGCCCCTTCTCCATCAGCGCCTCCGTGTCGCCCAGCCGCCGCACGGCGAGGCAGACGAGCAGCGCGGCGCCGGCTCCGGACAGCACCGCCTGCAGGGCGGGCGGCCCGGCGAGCCGGTCCAGGAGGAAGAGCTTCGCCGCCCACACCCCGAGCACCAGGGACGAACCGCCCGCGGCCGACCCCGTGCGGATCGCTCCCCAGGCTCCGGCACCGATCATCAGCAGGATGAAACCGCACGCGCCGAGCACCGCCTCGGCCGGCCCGGCCCGGGGGTGCCCCGCCGCCGCGGCGGCCGCGGCCGCCGCTCCGCCGGCCAGGGCCGCGACGGCCACCGGCGCGAGCCTGCGCAGTACGGTCACCCGGTAGGAGACCGGAAGGGTGAGCTGCAGTTCGAGCGCGTGCTCGCGCCCGACCGCCGCGACCGCGGCCATCCCGGCGGCCAGGGCGACCACCGCGCCGGCCCCCCGCGCCCCGAGCGGCCCCGGGTCGATGCCGGCCCCGGCGGTCGCGGCGGCGATCAGCACCGCGATGCCGGCCGGCGCCGCGATCGCCGCCGGGCCGGCCCGCCCGGCCTCGTACGCCCACACGCCCGGTTCCGCCATGGCGGGTACGTAGCGGCCGCGCCCCGAGCGGTTCACTTTCCCGGTGGTCTTTCCGGCGCCGCACCCGGGGCCGCGCTCAGCCCCGGGCGTCCGGGGAGAGCGGGACGCGCATCTCGATCTCGGTGCCCTCGCCGGGGGCGGTGGTGACCTCGGTCTCGCCGCCGAGGTCGCGGATGCGGCCGAGGACGGACTGGGCGAGGCCGAGGCGTCCCTGGGCCTCCGCCTCGGCGGGGCGGGTGGGCGGCATTCCGGGCCCGTCGTCGCGGACGGTCACGGTGACCGCCTCGCCCTCGTCCTCCAGGAAGAGCCAGGCGCGGGTCTCCGGCGGGCAGTGCCGCTCGACGTTGGCCAGCGCCGCGCCCACCGCGGCGGCGATCTCCGCGACCGCGTCGGCGGGCAGCGGCACCGGGTCGGCCGGGGCGGAGAAGGTGACCCGCGACGACTCGTAGCCGGCCAGCGCGGCGCGCAGGTCGCCGCCGCCGGACGGGGGGCCGCCGCTCCCGCCGGGGCGGATCGGCGACCGGCACCCCTGCTCGGGGGGCGCGGCCCCTTCCGGGCCGGGCGGCCGGGCCGGCGGGCCGCTGCTGATCAGGGTGCGCAGCCGGACCTCCTGCTCGCCGGCGAGCCGGCCGAGTTCGGCCGCCTCGCCGCCGATCTCCGCCCCGCGCCGGCTCACCATCGCCAGTACCTGCAGCACCGAGTCGTGGATGGAGCGGGCCAGCCGCTCCCGCTCGGAGGTGCGGGCCTCGATCGCGACCGCCTCCGCGAGCCGCCGCTCGGCGCGGAGCGCGTAGTGCGCGAGGTAGCCCATCGAGTACCCGGCCAGCAGCAGCAGTACCACGCCGCGCGGTACCGCGGCGGTGATGTCCAGGCCGAGCAGCACCCGGCCGGCGATGTCGACGACGCCGTGCCCCAGGGCGACGCAGAGCGCCCACCGGCGCCCCGCGACCACCGCCGAGGCCAGCGCGGCGGCGGCGAACCAGGTGGTGGTCAGCGGCGGGGCCATCCGCAGGTAGCCCGGTTCCACCACGGCGTAGGTGGCCGCCATGCAGCCGAACGCGACGGCGACGTCGGCCGCGGCCAGCCGCCGCTCGGCGAACCGCCCCCGCCCGTAGGCGTAGGTCGCGAACCCGGTCCAGGCCGCCATCACGGCCAGCACCGCGGCCGCCCCCAGAGGGTGGAGCAGCAGCTCGCGGTGGGTGGTCGCCTGGTAGAGGGCGTAGGCCAGGGAGGCCGCGCGGAACACCGCGATGGCGCGCCACACCGCCGTCTCGAACCCCACCGCCCGCTCGCTCCCCTTCCCCGGTCCCGGCACCGCCCCTGAAGCGTCGGTCCCGGCGCCGCCGCCGTCTCAACGCCGGTCGAGGCGGCGCCGGGATCGACGCGGAGCGGTCAGACGACCGCGCCGTCGTCGGGGCCGTTGTCGCCGGAGGCGCGGTCGCCCATCCGGACGACGAGCACCACGAACCCCGCGATGAACGCGGCCACCGCGCAGAACGCCAGCCAGCCCGGGCGGGCGCCGACCAGCATGGAGGCGAGCAGGACGGCGGGGCCGCCGAACAGGCCGCCCCAGGCCAGGCGGCCGATCATGTCCCCGCGGGGCAGCGGGGGCGGCGGGGGCGGAACGTAGTGGTCGCCCTGGTCCGCGCCGTCCTCCTCGCCGGACCGGGGGGTGCGCTCCCGCTCTTCCGGGCCGTCGTCGGCGGCCTCGTAGTCGGGGGCGAGCAGGTCGCCGCCGGCCGCGGGGCGGCGCTCCGCCGGCCCCTCCTCGCCGGCCGAGACGTTCTCCGCGTCCGGCCAGGCCGGGCGGCCCTCGGGGTCGGACTCGTAGAAGCGGGCGACCAGCTCGGCCCAGACGTCGTCCTCGGCGCCGCCGGCCGCGGGCCCCCCGTCTTCCGCGCCCTCCGCGGCGGGGGCGCCCCCGCCCGGGGCGGACAGGTCGTCGCCGAGCTCGGGCAGTTCGGCGCGGAGCACCCGCTCGGCGGCGTCGCGCTCGGACTCGTCCACGTAGAGGTGGTCGGTCGGGGCGTCGGCTACGTCCGGTGCGGAGTCCAGCGGATCGGATTCCAGGCGCACCGCGTAGGCCGCGATGCCGGAGCGGCCCAGCGCCTCCAGCATGAGGTCGGCCGATGCGGGGGGAAGCAGGATGAGCGGGACGTAGGCGTCCGCGAGCAGCCCGTTCCCGCGGCGATTCGTCATCGCTGTCTTCCTTCCCCGCTTCTGCCGTACTCGCGCACGAACCCGAGGCTTCCCTCGAAGATCACGGCCGCATCGTTGTCCAGGGTGGCGACATGGTAGCTGTTGTCCAGTGAGCGGACGGTCACCTCCGCATTGACCGCCCTACTCGTGAGGATACGCAGACTCTGCGGCCCGATGACATGATCTTCCGGACTTCGGTAGACCAGAACCGGCGCCTGCACCGAGGCCATGCCCCGCCGCGTCGCGCGCCACAGCGCCGGGAGTGTCGCGGCGGCCGCCGTCGGCACCCGGTCGTAGCCGCCCTCCCGCACGCCGGGCCGCTTGATGTCGTCGGTGAGCCCCTTGGTGGACGGCAGCACGTGCTTGAGCAGCGGGGCGGCGAGGAGCAGCGGGGTCTCCAGCGCCAGCGACGGGTTGACCAGCACCGCCCCGGCCACCGCGCCCGGGTGCAGCTGGGCCAGGCGCAGGGCGAGGCAGCCGCCCATGGACATGCCCATCACGAACACCTCGTCGCACCGGTCCCGCAGGTCCAGCAGGGCCGCCTCGACCGCGGCGAGCCACTGCGCGCTTCCGGTGAGGTTCATCTCCTGCCAGCTGGTGCCGTGCCCGGGGAGCAGCGGCAGCTCCACGGTGAGCCCGGCGTCGGCGAGGTGCTCGGCCCACGGCCGCATCGAGTGCGGTGATCCGGTGAACCCGTGGCAGAGCAGCACCCCTGTGGGGCCGCCGGTGCGGCTGAGCGGTTCGGCTCCGGGCAGCAGCGGCATGGGGGACTCCTCGTCTTCGCCGTCTCCGCGCCGGCCCCGGGGCGGAACGCGCCGGGGGCCGGGCCTCGAACTTAACCCGCCGGCCCTCCGCGGGGCACCCCCGGCTCCCCTCCGGGCCCCCGCGCGGGCGCCCGACATTGGTAGTCGGCCCCGAGCAATGCGAAGATGTCCCCGATTGTTCGTGGTAGCGGGAAGGCGAACCGACATCCATGTCCGGAAACCACCCGCGGGTGCGGGGGTGATTCTCGGTGTTCTACTGGGTTGTGAAGGCGATTCTGGGCCCGGTGCTCGCGGTGCTGTGGCAACCGCGCGCCTACGGGGTCGAGAACGTCCCCCGGCAGGGCCCCGCGATCATGGTCAGCAACCACCTGTCCTTCTCGGACCACTTCTTCGGGCCGCTGCCGCTCCCCCGCAAGATCACCTTCCTGGCCAAGGCCGAGTACTTCACCGGCACCGGGGTCAAGGGGCTGGTGAGCAGGCTGTTCTTCAGCGGCGTGGGGCAGATCCCGATCGACCGCTCCGGCGGCAAGGCCAGTGAGGGTGCGCTGCGCACCGGGCTGAAGGTGCTCAAGCAGGGCAAGCTGCTCGGCATCTACCCGGAGGGCACCCGCTCCCCCGACGGCCGGCTCTACCGCGGGCGCACCGGCGTGGCCCGGCTGGCCCTGGAGTCCCGGGCCCCGGTCGTGCCGATGGCGATGATCAACCTGGAGAAGATCATGCCGCCCGGGAAGACCGTGCCCAAGCTCGGCATCCGCCCCAAGGTCGTGTTCGGCGAACCGCTCGACTTCTCCCGCTACTACGGCATGGAGAAGGACCCGCGGGTGCTGCGCGCGGTGACCGACGAGATCATGTACGCGCTGATGGCCCTCTCCGGCCAGGAGTACGTGGACCGCTACGCCCAGTCGGTCAAGCGCGAGCTGGAGGCGGCGGCCAAGGAGGAGCGCAAGGAGCAGCACGCCGACGCCAAGGAGCGCCGCCGCGCCGACCGGGCCAAGCGCAAGGTCGAGCGGAAGGCCCGGCGCCAGGAGAAGCGCGCCGCGAAGAAGGAGCGCGCCGCAGAGAAGGACTGACCCGGCGCTCGCAGACACCGCCCGGCGGCGGCCCCGCACCCCGCGGGGCCGCCGCCGGCGTTTCCGGGCCCCGATCCCCCGCAGACGCCCGGCGAAGGCGGGAACATGACGGAGGCGATCACCCGGGCGCGGCACCCCACGGGGCGAGGGTTAAGGCGGGCGGCGAAGGCAGGCAGGGGCACCGGCCGGTCGGTCAGGCGCGGCACCCCACAGAGCGAAGGCTCAAACCGGCGGCAACGGCGCAGGAAGGGACAAGGCCGGGCGCCCCAGCCGGGTGCGGCACCCCACGGGGTGAAGGTTCAAGCGGGCGGCGAAGGCAGGCAGGGGCACCGGCCGGTCGGTCAGGCGCGGCAGAGCGGGTGGGGGCGGTCGGGGCAGGGTGGGGTGGCGGGGTCGCCTGCCCGTGTCGCCCCGGGCGCCGGGGTCGGCAGCCCTTGAAACCGCTACCCCTTCCCGAGCTGGGCAAATACGCAGGGTGATGATCATAGGAGGCGCCCTGCACACCGCGAGAGCACCTCGATGATTCCTGGGCGCTCATCCCGGCCCGGATCGGCCCCCGAGAGGCCCGAATCCCCCCGGCCGGGCCGGTGAGCGGGGGTTTACACCGCCCGGAAGGCCGGGAAGCAGGGGGCCGGAACCCCGGGAGGGTAGGGGCGGAGTTGAGATGTCTCTTTTGTCCCTTCAGAGGCCCCGCTTTGGCCACTCTGGGTAATCGATGAGGGGGCGGTGGGAGCCTCAGGGCTTACTACTCGCTGGTAGATGTAATCGGGGTGCTGCGGAGGTGCGCAGGGCGCCCCCGCTCCCGCCCGTTCCCCGCCACAAGCCGGGCATATGGGATATGACCCCCTGGCGAGCCCTAGCGGGACGGGCCCGCCCGCCCCTCCGGAGCCCCGCCCCACCGGGAGCACGCGTCGAGCCGGGCCGGTGAACGCGGCGCCCGCCCCTTACCCGCCCTCGCCGCCCGCCTGAACCTCCGCTCCGCGAGACGCCGCACTCGGCTGGAGCGCCCGGCCCCGCCCCCACCTCTGCCGTCGCCGCCAGCCTGAACCTTCACCCCGTGGAGCGCCGCACCCGACCGACCAGCCGGTTCCCCACCACCGCCTTCGCCGCCCGTTTGGACCCCGGCCCCGCGAGGCGCCGCGCCCGGGCGACGCCTGCACTCCGGCCCTACCTTCGCCGTCGCCGCCCGCCTGAACCCCCGCACCGTGAGGCGCCGCGCCCGACCGACCGGCCGGTGCCTCTCCCCGCCCTCGCCGCCTGTTTGAACCCCGACCCCGTGGAGCCCCGTGCCCGAGCGGCACCGGCGGGCCGGAGCGCCGAGGCCGCCGGGAGAGGGCGCTCAGATCCGGAGCAGCGCCAGGACCGGGCGGTGGTCGCTGGCCGCCGCCATGTCCTCGGCGCGCACCAGGCCGGCCGGGACGCCCGCGCCGGCCACCTCGATGGCGGGGTCGGTGAAGACCCCGTCGATCCGGCTGCGCGGGCGCCGCGAGGTGAAGGTGGCGGCCTCACCGAGCGGGGCGGCGGCCGCTGTGTCGGCGAGGCTCCGGGTCAGGAACCGCCAGGCCGCGCCGTCCGGGCCGCAGTTGACGTCTCCGGCCAGCACTGCGGGCGCGTCGTGCCGCAGCGCCGCTTGGTCCAGGTGGCCCAGCGCCTCCCGGGCGTGCTCCAACCGGGCGCGCTCCTCCAGGTCCAGGTGGGTGCAGCCGACCGCGAGGCGGCGGCCGCCGATGTCCAGCACCGCCACCGAGACCGCCCGCAGGTGCAGGCCGGGGCGGCGGCTGAGCCTCCGGTGCCGCGCCTCCAGCACGGCCACCCCGGGGCGGACCAGCACCGCCAGTCCGCCGGGCCGCCGGCTGACCGCGGGCACCAGGCCGGTGTCCCGGGCCAGCCGCCGCCTCCAGTACCGCCAGAGCAGCAGCCGCGGCGCCTCCTGCAGGCAGAGCACGTCCGGGTTGCACGCCCGGACCACCCTGGCCACCGCGGCGGCGGAGTCGCGCAGCGCGCGCACGTTGTAGCTGACCAGCCTCACCTCGGGTACCGGCACACGGTCCGCCTACCCGGTCCGGGAGACCGCCACTCCTCCGCAGGGGGACGGTCGGCGCCGGGGCTCTCCGCCCCGGCCGACCTGCGCCGCGCCTTCGCCGCACGGCCGCCGCGAGGCGGAGCGGCCCCGGAGCACCACCTTCCCGCACCGACCACCGCGAGAGGGCCGGCCCGGGGGCCGAGGAGGCGACCGCGGCGCCCTACCGCCCCTGTCCGAGCCGCGCCCTTCGAGCCCACGGAAGCCCACCCGGCGACCGGGTATCCGGGCCGACCGGGTGACCGAGGCGAAGGCCCCCTGAGTGTCCGCCCCGCGCGGACCGCCGAGAGACGACCCGCCCGAGCACCGCCGACCCCGCGCGGACCGCCCCGTCCTGCGTCGCCCGATGCGCCCAGAGCACACGGAGACCCGCCCAGCGACCGGATGTCCGGGCCGACCGGGCCCCAGGACGGGATCGCCCCGGAGCACCACCCGCACTGACCGCCGTAAGAAGGAGCGGCATGCTTCGAGCATGTGGGGCCCGGGGCGCTCCCGGGGGTCGAGCGGGGCAGGACAGGGCAGGGCGGGTCAGCGCAGGGCGAGGTCGGCGGCGCCGATGATGCCGGCGGCGGAGCCCAGTTCGGCGGCGCGGATCTCGGCCAGTCTGCGGGTGGCGCGGCCGGTGACGCCGCGGGCGTAGGCCTCCCGGACGGGGGCGAGCAGGAGCTCTCCGGCCTCGGAGACGCCGCCGCCGATGACGAAGCACTCCGGGTCGAGGATCGCGGCGAGGTCGGCCAGGCCGGCGCCGACCCAGGCGCCGACCGCCGCGAAGCAGTCGATCGCGCCCTGGTCGCCCTCCCGGGCGGCGCGGGTGATCTCCGGGCCCTCGATCCGCGCGGGGTCGCCGCCGGCCGCCTCCAGCAGCCCGGCGGCCCGGTCCGGGTCGACGGCGGCGAGGTCGCGGGCCTCGGCGACCAGGGCGCTGCCGCTGGCGTACTGCTCCCAGCAGCCCTGGTTGCCGCAGGCGCACCGGCGCCCGAAGGGCACCATCCGGTAGTGGCCGATCTCGCCCGCCGCGCCGAAGCGGCCGCGGCGCAGCTCCCCGTCCATGATGACCGCGCCGCCCACCCCCGTGCCGAGGGTGACGACGACGGCGTCCCGGCAGCCGCGGCCGGCACCGAACCGGACCTCGGCCCAGGCCGCGGCGTTGGCGTCGTTCTCCACCACCACGGGCAGGTCGACCCGGCGCGCGATGCGCTCCCGAACCGGGTCGCCGGCCAGGCCGAGATTGCCGGCCAGCACGATGCGGGAGCGGTGCTCGTCGACGAACCCGGCGGTGCCGACGCCGATCCCGGCGATCTCCTCGCCGCCGCCCTCCTTGCGCAGCTCATCGACGAGTTCGGCGACGGCCTCGGCGAGCCGCTCGCCGTCCCCGCGCGGAGTGGGCCGCTTGGCCTGGCGCAGCACGCGCCCCTCCGGGTCGACGACGCCCGCGGCGATCTTGGTTCCGCCGATGTCGACGCCGATCGTCAACGCCATGGGGGACTCCTCTGCAGGTCCGGACCGAATCAGACGATTGGAGTAAACCAAAGGTCCGGACCAATCCGCGACGCGGCCCCGGGGTCGCGGCCTCGGTGCCGCGACCCCGGGGCCGCCCGGACGGGTTCCGGACCGGTTCCGCCTCGGTTCCGGACCGCCCCGGACCGGTTCCGAGTCGCCCCGGGGCGGTTCCCCGCCGGCTCGGTGTACCCCGCGTCGGTTCCCTGCCAGCCTGGTGCGCTCCGCGTCGGTTCCGATTCGGCCCAGGGCGCTCCACATCGGTCCCGCGCCGGCCCAAGGCGCCCTGCGTCGGTTCCCCGCCGGCCCAGGGGCGCTCCACATCGGTCCCGCGCCGGTTCCCGGTCGCTTCCGGGGCGGTCCCTGCGGCCGGGTCAGTCCTTGCCGCCGGGGCCGACCTCGGGCCGGGGGCGGGCCCCCTGCCCGGCGTCCTCTCCGCGGGCCTCGTTCTCGCGGCGCTGCCGCTCGAACTCGCCTTCCACGATGCGCCAGGTGTCGCCGAGCGCGCCGAACAGCGCGGCCCCGGCGCGGCCCAGGTGGCCGGCGATCTCCGGCGCGGCGGTGCGGACCACGCCGACGAAGCGGTCGAGCGGCGGCTCCTCCGGCTGCGGCTGCTCGGCCCGGATGGCCTCTTCCCACACGTCGCCGGTGCGCGGGGGCGGGGAGGTCGCCGCGGAGACGCCCTTGCGCACCCCCGCCACGATGAGTTTCCGCTGCAAGGCGTCGACCAGGCGGAGTGCGTCGTCGATGATGTCGGCGGAGGCCGTGTTCTCCCGGTTCTCCCGGCTCTCCCGGTCCTCTCCGCTGCGCCGCGCACCCGCGCCGGTGTCGCGCCCGTTCGGCTCTGCCATGGTCTGCTGCCCCTGTTCTTCCGGATCTACCGCCACGTTAACGAGGGCGCGGCCGCCGGGGTGCCCGCAGGGGCCGGAACCGGGGGAAACCCGGAGAAGGTTCAGGGGCGGGCGCGCGGCGCCCCGCGCCGCGCATCAGGCGGGTGCGATGATGGCCGGTGCGGCGACGGCGGGGGCGGGCCCGCCGCTCCCCCGCCGGTCGGATCACTATCGGATACCGAAGGAGAACGGATTCTACCCGCCGGTAGCCTTTGTTGTTACCGTCGTCACGTTCCCTCGTCTGAAGAACCCCGTTCGCCCAGGAGCACCACGTGCGCGAATTCAGCCGGCCCGTCAAAGTCGAGATCTCCCCGGGAGCGCGCCTTCCCGACACCGTCTTCGCGCGTGCCGCGGAGGAGCCGGGCACCGTCGCCCTGCGCCGCCAGGAGTCCGGCCAGTGGCGGGACGTCACCTGCAAGGAGTTCCGCGACGACGTGGTCGCGCTCGCCAAGGCCCTGATCGCCGCCGGCATCGAGCACGGCGACCGGGTGGGGCTGATCGCCCGCACCCGCTACGAGTGGACCGCGATCGACTACGCGATCTGGTCGGTCGGCGCGGTCACCGTCCCGGTCTACGAGACCTCCTCCGCCGAGCAGATCCAGTGGATCCTCGGCGACTCCGGCAGCAGGGCCGTGTTCGTGGAGACCGCCGAGCATGCCGCCCGGGTCGAGGAGGTCCGCCCCGACCTCCCCGGGCTGGAGCACGTGTGGGAGATCGAGAACGGCGGGGTCGCCGAGTTCACCGCGACCGGCGCCGAGGTCGAGGAGTCCGTGGTCGAGGAGCGCCGCACCGCCGGCGGCGTCGACGAGCTCGCCACCCTCATCTACACCTCGGGCACCACCGGCCGCCCCAAGGGCTGCGAGCTGACCCACCGGAACCTGCTGTTCACCATCCTCAACGTGATCCGGGGCCCGCTGGAGGAGGTCTTCACCCTGGAGGGCCGCTCCACCCTGCTCTTCCTCCCGCTCGCGCACTCCTTCGCCCGCGTCATCCAGATCGGCTGCATCGAGTCCAGGACGGTGCTGGGCCACTTCCCCACCACCGGCCCCGAGCTCATCGACACCCTCGCGGTGTACAAGCCGACCTTCCTGCTCGCGGTGCCGCGTGTGTTCGAGAAGGTGTTCAACAAGGCGGAGCAGAAGGCGACGTCGGAGGGGCGCGGCAAGATCTTCGCCGCCGCGGCCGACACCGCCATCGCCTACAGCAGGGCGCTGAGCACCGGCAGCGTCCCGTTCGGGCTCCGGCTCAAGCACGCCCTCTTCGCCAAGCTGGTCTACGGCAAGATCCTGGCCGCGGTCGGCGGGCAGGCCAGCCACGCGGTCTCCGGCGGTTCCGCCCTGGGCGAGCGGCTCGGCCACTTCTTCCGCGGCGTGGGCCTGACCATCATCGAGGGCTACGGCCTCACCGAGACCTCCGCGCCCACCGCGGTGAACACCCCGTCGCTGAACAAGATCGGCACGGTCGGCGCCCCGTTCCCCGGCGTGTCCATCCGGATCGGCGAGGACGGCGAGGTGCTGTGCAAGGGCGACCACGTGATGCGCGGCTACTGGAACAACGAGGCCGCCACCCGGGACGCCTTCGACGAGGACGGCTGGTACCGCACCGGCGACCTGGGCTCCCTCGACGACGACGGCTACCTGAGCATCACCGGCCGCAAGAAGGAGATCATCGTGACCGCGGCGGGCAAGAACGTCGCCCCCGCTGTGATCGAGGACCGGATCCGCGGCCACGCCCTGGTCAGCCAGTGCATGGTGGTGGGCGACAACCGCAAGTTCGTCTCCGCGCTGATCACCGTCGACCCCGAGGCCTTCGAGTTCTGGAAGAAGCAGAACGGCAAGAGCGGCGACGTCCCCTCCATGGTGGACGACCCCGACCTGGTCGCGGCGGTCCAGGAGGCCGTGGACGACGCCAACAAGGCGGTCTCCCGCGCCGAGTCGGTCCGCAAGTTCACCATCCTCCCGGTCGACTTCAGCGAGGAGGGCGGCCAGATGACCGCCTCCCTGAAGGTCAAGCGGCACGTCGTGGCCAAGCAGTTCAGCACCGAGATCGAGAAGATCTACGAAGGGTCCGCCTGACCCCGGCGGGCCCGGCGCCCGCGCGGAAGGCCCCGGCCGACCCTCCCCCGGCGGGAGGGGCCGGCCGGGGCCTTTCCCCGTCCTCCGGGCGGCTCAGGCCCGGAGCAGCTCGTCCAGGCGGTCCGCGGTCCGGTCCCAGCTCCACTCCCGCCGCACCCATTCGCGGCCCCGCGCCCCCATCCGGGCGGCGTCCTCCGGGGCGCTCAGCAGGCGGATGAGGGCCCGGGCGGTGGGGCCGGGGAGGGCGCCGTCGACGACCAGGCCGGTCTCGCCGTCCTGCACCGCGTCGGGGGCGCCGCCGGAGTCGCCGGCGACCACCGGGAGGCCGGCCGCCGAGGCCTCCAGGAAGACGATGCCCAGCCCTTCGACGTCCAGGCCGCCGTTGCGGGTGCGGCAGGGCATCGCGAAGACGTCCCCCGCGTCGTAGTGGGCGGGCAGCTCCTCCGCCGGGACGTCGCCGGTGAAGACCACCGACCCCGCGACGCGCCGCTCCCCGGCCAGCGTCTCCAGCCGGGCCCGGTCCGGGCCGCCGCCGACCACCAGCAGCACCGCGTCGGGGACGTCGGCCAGTACCCGCGGCCAGGCCCGCACCAGGGTGTCCTGCCCCTTCCGCCGGACCAGGCGGGAGACGCAGACCACGACCGGGCGCCCGGCGATCCCGTGCCGCTCGCGGACCTCTTCGCCGCCGGCGCCGGGGCGGAAGCGCCCGGTGTCGACGCCGGGGGCGAGCCGGCGCATCCGGGCGGCCGCCGGCGGGGAGAGCGCGCGCCCGATCCTGGCCCTGGTGTAGTCCCCCAGGTAGGTGAGGACGTCCACCGAGTCGCCGACCCGGCGCAGCGCCGAGCGCGCCCCCGGCAGCAGCGCCCAGCCGGCCTCGTGGCCGTGGGTGAGCGCGACCGAGCGGCGCACTCCGGCCCGGCGCAGCGCCCCGCCCATCAGGCCGAGCGGGGCGGCCGCGCCGAACAGCGCGGTGTCGCAGCCCTCCAGGCGGGCGATCCGGCACGCCCTGTCCACCACCCGCGGCACCGGGAGCAGCGCGGGCGTCCGCTCCCGCACCACCGGGAACGGCTGGGCCAGGTCGAACGCCTCGACCTCGCTGCGCGGCACCCGGCGCCCGCTCGGCGCCGAGCAGTAGACGACGACCGACTCCGGCGGCCGGCGCACCGCCAGCTCGTGGACGAACGCCTGGATCCCGCCGGTCTGCGGGGGGAAGTCGTTGGTGACGATCAGAGTGCGCGACACCCGGCCGAGTCTAGGGCGTCGCCGGGGCCCGGCGGCTCCTCCCCGATGATCTTGACGTTGCGGGGGTGTCAGAGCGCTCTGACACCCCCGCAACGTCAAGATCATCGGAGTGGGAAAAGGCCGCGGCGCATCCGGGACAGGGCCGGATGCGCCGCGGCGGGGGGCGGATGCGCCCGATCGGGTCGGGCGCCCCGGGGTCAGGGGCGGATGGCGCCGGTGAACTGCCCGCTCCAGTAGGGGGACATCTGCACCTCCGCGACCGGCTTGGACGGGTTGGAGGCGTGCACCATCTTGCCGTCGCCGACGTACAGCCCGACGTGGGACGGCCCGCTGTAGAAGAAGACGAGGTCGCCCGGCTGCAGGTTGTCGTAGGAGACCGAGGTCCCGGCGTTGATCTGGTCGTAGGTGGTGCGGGGCAGGTTCACCCCGGCCTCGCGCCAGGCCGCCTGGACCAGGCTGGAGCAGTCCCACACGTCGGGGCCGTTGGCGCCGAGGCTGTAGGAGTCGCCGATCTGGGCGTAGGCGAAGTCGATCGCGGTCCGGGCGTTTCCGCTGGCCGAGCCGTTGTAGGAGGCGCCGCCGGTGGAGCCGCCCGAGGAGGAGGAGCCGCCGCCGGAGGAGGAAGAGGAGCCGCCGTCGACGCCCTCGGTGGCCTCGGCGCGCTCGTCCGCGGTGAGGCCGTCCAGGATCTCCTCCTGCTCGGCGATCTTCTCCTCGGCGTCGCTCTTGGCCTCCTTGGACTCCTTCAGCTTCTCCTTGGCCTCGTCGGCCGTGTCGTCGGCCTCGGCCTCGAGCTTGTCGAGCTTGTCCTTCTCCTCGGTGTAGTTGCCCAGCTGGTCCTGCTGGCTCTGGGACAGGTAGCCGAGGTCGGAGGCCTGCGCCAGGGCGTCCTCCGGGCCGGTGGAGGAGGCCAGGAAGGGGACGGAGCCGTAGTCGGAGCCGGAGTAGGCCGCGGTGGCCAGCTCGCGCACGCCCGACCGCATCTCCTCGAGCTTCTCCTGGACGCCCTTCCGCTCCTCGCGGATGTCGGCCAGCTTGCTCTTGGCGGCGTCGTGGTCCTCCTTGGCCTGGTTGTAGGCCTCCGCGAGTCCCGCGTACTCCTCCTGGAGCTTCTCGATCTTGCTGCGGACGTCGTCCGCGGACGGGTCGGCGTACGCCGTCCCGGTGACGGCGGTAGAAGCCAGCAGGGCGCCGGCGGCGATGAAGCCGACGGTCGCGAAGGTGCGGCGGTGCGTGCCGCGCTCGCGTCGTTGGTCCACGGTGGTGGCCCACCTTTCTCCCGTGGTCCGCCTACCGGAAGGACATGAGGGGCGCCTGCTGAGGCGCCGAGCCTTTGGCGAAGGAGCGCTGGGACGCGCGCGCCGGGGGGGCGCGGCCGGGTGCCGCTGCGGTGAAGGGGCGGCGCGCGTGCGGTCCTCCGGTCTCCTGGCCGCGGCGGGGGCCTGCGCGGCGGAGTACGGCGGGTGCGGATCGCAGCCGCCCCGATGGCGGCGAGAGGAACGATCCGGTTCGGCGCGCAACACTAGCCGATCCTCGACCCACTCTCAACCATTTCGTTACCTTAGCGCCCGATTTATGACCTGTCCGAAACCCGGAAAAAGGCCGCGCCGCCCGCCCTCCGCGCTGAGCGGGGGCGGGCGGCGCACCGCCGATATGGCGCTCGCTACACGCGCACGCCGTACATGAACTGGCCGTCCCAGTAGCCGGCCAGCGGCACGACCTCGATGTTCTTGCCGGTGCGCGGGGCGTGCACCATCTGGCCGTTGCCGAGGTAGAGGCCGTCGTGGCCCAGCCCGCTGAAGAACAGGATGTCGCCGGGCTGCAGCGCGTCGCGGCCCACCCGGGTGCCCGCCTCGGCCTGGCCGTAGGTGGTGCGGGGCAGGCTCACGCCGGCCGCGCCCCAGGAGCGCATGACCAGGCCGGAGCAGTCGTAGCCGTCCGGGCCGGCGGCGCCGTACACGTACGGCTTGCCGACCTGGGACAGGGCGAAGTCCAGGGCGGTGCGGGCGTTGCCCGAGGCGCCCTCGGCCGAGCCGCCGCCGGAGGAGGTCTCCTCCCCCTCGGGGGAGGCGTCGGCGTCGGGGAACTGGGCGAGGAGGTCCTCCTGCTCGGAGATCTTCTCCTCGACCTCCTCCTTCTTCTCCTCCGCGGCCTCCTTGTCGTCCTTGGCCTTCTCCAGGGCCTCGTCGGCCTCGTCCTTGAGCTTGAACAGCCGCTCGGAGGAGTCGCTGAACTCGTCCAGCTTGGCCTGCTGGTCCTCGGAGAGCTTGCTGACGTCCGCGGACTGGTCGAGGAGGTCGGAGGGGTCGTCGACGCTCAGCACGACCGAAGTGGAGTCCAGGTCCCGGCCCTGGTAGGCGGCGCTGGCGAACTCCGAGACCTGGTCCCGCAGCTCCTCGTAGCGCTCCTGCTCGTCGCCGACCTCTTCGTCGAGCTCGTCGGCCTTGGCCTTGGCGGCCTTGTAGTCCTCGTTGGCCTTGTTGTACTCGTCGACGACCTTGCCGGCCTCTTCGTTGAGTTCGTCCAGCTTCTCCTGGACGTCCTCCTTGCTCTGCTCCGGCTCGGCGTTGGCCACGCCGGCACCGGTGGACGCGATCAGGCTGCCGGCCGCCACGACCCCGAGGCCGGTCGCTACCCGGCGGGCCGTGCGCCGACCACCGTTGTTCGCCATGGCGGTCCACGCTCCTTGCTGGTCGATCCCCGCTTGGTGGGGACTGGGGACGGGGGACGGGGGTCAGTGCTGCGGATCGGCGCACTCGGACCGGGGAGCGGGGACCGCGGTCGCGAAGAGTCGCTCGGGCATCCGTTCGACACGGCAGCACGACCGCGCGCTCCCGCTGGGGTTCATCGGGGAGCCCCGCGGCGGCCGGCGGCGGACCCGGAAGTGTCGACCCTGCCGGGGCCCGCCTCCTGCGCTGGGGTGCGCGGGGCGGTCAAGCTCCTGGGAAAAACTAGCGGACCCTCCCAGCAGGCTCAACCACAACAACGAAGCGGTAACGGGGGGCGCCGCCCCCGCGACAGGGGCGTTCTTCCTGCCCAGTCGGCCGATCCAGCCCCGGCGGAACCCGCATTACAGATGGGTCACACAGATCACAGATGGGCCACACCGCGTACACGGGCGGCCCCGCGACGCTATCAGGGGCCGCGGCGACCCGGTGCCGCGCCCCGGGCGATGGGGCGGTGGTCTCGGTGCCGCGGCCCCGCCGGAGCGCTCCGGCGGGGCCGCGGCACCGAGACCGTCGGGGAAGCGGGGTCAGACCCGGGCCAGCCGCTGCAGCAGCAGCTCGGAGGGGACCGCGCGGGCCCCCTCGGCGCGCACCGCGGCGATGATCTCCTTGTCCGCGGTGACCACGGCCAGCGGGCGGCCCGGAGGCTCGGCCCGGACCAGCCGCACGATCAGCTCGTCGGCCGTCTCCCCCGGGTCGCTGAACAGCACCCGGGTCCGCCGCCCCTGCACCGTCGGGGCGTCCACGTCGGCGCCGTCGAACACGCAGGTGATCTCGGCCTTGCTCCGCCCGGCGAGCCCGTCCAGCGCGTTCAGCAGCCGGGTGCGCTGGTCGGCCAGGGGCAGCGTGGGGTAGCCGGTCTTGGTCACGTTGTAGCCGTCGACCAGCAGGTGCACCCGGGGCAGCGCGAGCAGCCGGTCGACCAGGGCCGGGTCGTCCCCGGGCAGGCCCAGGTCGCCGACGCCCCGCCCGGCCCCGGAGCGGGCCCGGTCCTCGGCGATCAGCTCCGCGGGGGTCTCGATGGAGGTGGGCAGGGCGAGCTCCCGGCGCAGCCCGTGGGCCGACTCCACCAGCACGTCCAGCAGCACCCTCAGCCTGGCGTCGTCGGAGCTGCGCTCGGCCCGCACCGCCCGCCGGGCCGCCTCCACCTGGGCCTCCGCCGCCGCCAGCCGGCCGCGCAGCCGGCGGTTCTCCGCCTCCGCCGAACCGAGCCGGACCGAGGCGGAGTCGGAGAGGCCGCGCGCCTGCTCCTCGGCCTGCTCCGCCCGGTGCTGGGCCTCCTTGGCCCGCTTCCGCTCGCCGTGCACCCGGCGGCGCAGGTCGGCGACCTCGCTGCGGTACTCGCGCAGCTCCCCGCGGAGCCGGTTGAGCTCCTTGCGGTGCTCGGCCCGCTCCTCCTCCAGCCGGGCCCGGAGCCCGGCCAGCGCCTCGGCGGCCTCGTCCGCCTCCTTGGCGGTCTCCTGCCGCTCCAGTTCGCTGTGGACCCGGCCGACGATCTCCTCCCAGCCCTCGGGGCGGAGCAGGTAGGCGGCGGCCGCCACCACCACCGGGTCGGCCGCGGGCGGCAGCACGCCGCGGCGGAGTCCTTCGGCGAGCTCCGGCCAGACCTGCTCGACCCGCTCGGCGACCAGGCCGCGGAAGGCGGCGTCGGTCTCCAGCTGCGCGGCGATCTGCGGGCCGGCCAGCCGGGCCCGGCGGCGCGGCTCGAACCGGGCGACGCGGCGCAGCGCGGCGGGGACCTCGGCGGCGGGCAGGCCGCCGAGCACGTCCGAGCCGTACTCGATGATCCGGGCGCGCACCGGCTCGGGCAGCGGCCGGTCCGCGGCGCCGCCCGGCGGGTCCGGCCGCGCGTCCCGCTCCTCCCCCGGGTTCCCCCCGCCCTGCGAGCCCATCAGGCCCCCGCGCCGCTTTCCGCGGAGTCCGGGCGCTCCACGGACTCCACCGCGTCCACCGCGTTGCACCAGCGGCAGCGGACCTGCTCGATCCGCTCCTCCAGCACCTCGCGCTCCTCCACCCGGCTCTCCCCCGAGAGCTCGAAGTGGAGGTAGTCGCGCGAGCGCACGGTCCGCACCACGTCGAAGCGGGTGAGGTTGCCGCACTGGGCGCAGCGCCAGCGCCGGTCGCCGGTCGGGGCCTCGATGCTCACTTCGCGTCCTCCTTCTCCCTCGACCCTAGGTCCAGGGCACGCGGAGGCCGCCGGCCGACACGGGCGGCTCCCCCCGATTCCCGTCCCATCCGGTCCGGTAGGAAATATGGTTCCGGCCATCTTTCCACGTCCGGGGGCGGTCGCGTTTACGCTGTGCGGGTGAACGACGGAACGGACCGGGGCGCCGCGGAGGCGGAAGCGGTCCAGATCTCCCTGGACGAGATGGGCACCCCGCTCTCCGAGGGGACCTTCGTCGTGGTCGATCTGGAGACCACCGGCGGCCGCGCCGGGGCCGCGGCGATCACCGAGATCGGGGCGGTCAAGGTGCGCGGCGGGGAGGTCCTCGGCGAGTTCTCCTCGCTGGTGGACCCGGAGATGCCGATCCCGCCCAGCATCACCCTCCTCACCGGCATCACCCAGGCGATGGTGGCCACCGCGCCGCCGATCGGCGCGGTGCTCCCCGCCTTCCTGGAGTTCGCCGGGCTGGACCAGGGCCCGCCGGACACCGTGCTGGTGGCGCACAACGCCCCGTTCGACATCGGGTTCCTCAAGGCCGCCTGCGCGGCCCAGGGCCGCCGCTGGCCGTCCCCGCGGACCGCGGACACCCTGCCGCTGGCCCGGCGGCTGCTCAACCGGGAGGAGGTCCGCGACCACAAGCTGGGCACCCTGGCCCGGTTCTTCGGCGTCACCGACCGGCCCTCGCACCGCGCCCTGCAGGACGCGCGGGCCACCGTCGGCGTGCTGCACGGCCTGTTCGAGCGGCTCGGCCCGATCGGCGTGCACAGCGTCGAGGAGCTGCTCACCTTCCGCACCGCGCCCACCGCCGCGCAGCGCGGCAAGCGGCACCTGGCCGACGGGGTGCCCGACGCGCCCGGCGTCTACCTGTTCACCGACGCCCGCGGCGAGACGCTCTACGTCGGCAAGAGCAACCGGCTCCGCCGCCGGGTGCGCTCCTACTTCACCGCGGCCGAGACCCGGAGCCGGGTCCGGGAGATGATCGGCCTGGTGGAGGGGGTCACCCCGATCGTCTGCGCCACCGGGCTGGAGGCCGAGGTCCGGGAGATCCGGCTGATCTCGGAACGCAAACCGCCCTACAACCGGCGGTCCCGCAACGCCGAGCGGACCGTCTGGCTCACCCTCACCTCCGACGCCCACCCCCGGCTGTCCCGGGTCACCCGGGTCCGCGACGACGGCGCCCCCTACCTCGGCCCGTTCCCGTCGGTGCGCCAGGCCGAGCTCGCTCGGGAGGCGATCCTGGAGGCGTTCCCGCTCCGCAGGTGCACGCACCGGTTCTCCCCGGCCCGCCCCGTCCCCGCCTGCGTCCTGGCCGACCTGGGCCGGTGCGGCGCCCCCTGCGAGGGGCGGGAGTCGCCCGAGGAGTACGCGGTGCACGCCCGGGCCGCCGCCGCGGCGATGACCGGCGACCCGTCCCCGGTGATCGAGGCGGTGCGCGCCGCCATCGGCTCGCTCGCGGCCCAGCAGCGGTACGAGGAGGCCGCCGTCCGCCGCGACCGGCTCACCGCCTTCCTGCGCGGCGCCGCCCGGGCGCAGCGGCTCGGTGCGCTCTCCGCGATCCCGCAGCTGGTGGCGGCCTGCCCGGCGGAGGCGGAGCCGGGCGCCTGGGAGGTGCACGCGGTGCGGCACGGGCGGCTCGCCGGCAGCGCCCTGATGCGGCGCGGCGCCGACCCGCAGGCCTTCGTCGCCGCGCTGACCGCCGCCGCCGAGACCGTCCCGCCCGGCCCCGGGCCCGCCCCGCGCGCCACCGCCGCCGAGATGGAGTGCGTGCTGCAGTGGCTGGACCGGCCCGGGGTGCGCCTGGTCGAGCTGGACCGTCCGTGGACATGCCCGGCCGACGGGGCGGAGCGCCACCGCGACCTGACAGACTGGGCCCGCGCCCCGATGGCCGACGACCTCTGACCGAGCTGAACGGACCAGGCACCCATGGCAGGCATCCCGCTGAGCGACGACTACCCGGTGCGCCGGATCCCGGTCGCCACCTACCTGCTGATCGCCGCCAACGTGCTGGTCTACCTGCTCTCCCCGATGTCGCTCATCGCGGTCTGGTACGGCGCCGACCTGCCGGCCCGGCTCTGCTCCGTCGAGGTGTACATCAACCGGTGGGGGGCGATCCCGGCGGAGCTGCTCGGCGGCGGGCGGGTGCCCCCGCCCCCGGAGTGCCCCGGCGGCGGCGCCGAGGCGGCCTGGATCTCGGCGTTCACCTCGATGTTCCTGCACGGCGGGGTGGCCCACCTGCTCGGCAACATGGTGTACCTGTTCGTGTTCGGCCCGGTGGTGGAGGACCGCCTGGGCCGGCTCCGCTACCTGGCGCTCTACCTGCTCTGCGGGCTCGTCTCGGTGTACGCCTACGCGCTGACCGACCCGGCGGGGCAGTCGCCGCTGGTCGGCGCGTCCGGGGCGATCTCCGCGGTGCTCGGCGCCTACCTGGTGGTGCAGTTCCGCAGCAGGGTGATCACCCTGGTGCTGGTCTTCCCGGTCCGGCTGCCCGGCTGGGCGCTCGTGGGCACCTACTTCGTGCTCCAATATGTTCTCTACATCGGCATGCCGTCCTCGCCGGGCGGCGGGGACAGCGTCGCCTACGCCGCGCACGTCTACGGGTTCATCGCCGGCGTCCTCGGCGGCCTGCTGATCCACCGTGTCCGCTGGCGCTCCGGAACGCGCCTGTCCGACATGTACTGACCCGCGCCGGCCCCGGCCCGCGCGGGCGCCCCGCCCCGGCGGGCGGGCGCGCGGCCCCGCGCCCGGCCGCCGCTTCCGATCCGCACCCGAGCACCCCAGGAGGGCAACAGTGATCACCGCGATCGTCATGATCAAGGCGGACGTCGACCGGATCCCCGAGGTCGCCGAGGAGATCGCCGAGGTCGAGGGGGTCAGCGAGGTCTACTCGGTCACCGGCGACGTGGACCTGATCGCCCTGGTCCGCGTGCGGCGCCACGACGAGCTCGCCGAGGTGATCCCCGGCCGGGTGAACAAGATCCCGGGGGTCCGCTCCTCCGACACCCACATCGCGTTCGACGCCTACTCCCAGCACGACCTGGAGGCCGCCTTCTCGCTCGGCATCTGACCGGGGCCGGGCCGCGGCGGGGCCGCGGACGGCGCAGGGCCCCGCTCCGGCGTCCGGAGCGGGGCCCTCGCCCTTCCGATGGCGGCCGCAACGCGGCCCGTGCGGCTCAGCCGCGCTTGGCGTGCTCCTGGCTGACGCCGACCCAGCGGTCCAGCAGGGTCTCGGCGCGGCCGTCGTCGACCGCCGCCGCCGCCCGCGCCACGCCCTGCTCCAGCATCTCGGTGAGGGAGCCGGGCGGCTCCTCCACCGCGGCGATGGCCGCGCCCGCGTTGAGCAGCACCGCGTCGCGCACCGGGCCGCGCTCGCCGCGCACCAGGTCGCGGACGGCCCGGGCGTTGACCTCGACGTCGCCGCCGCGCAGGTCCTCCGGGAGCGCCCGGGGGATGCCCAGGTCGCGCGGGTCCAGGCGCTCGGCGCGCACCTCCCCGCCGCGGGCGATCCAGACCGAGGAGGTGGTCGTGGTGGTGAGCTCGTCCAGCCCGTCGTCGCCCCGGAACACCAGGGCGGAGACGCCCCGCCGGGCGAACACCCCGGCGACCGTGGCGCACATGCCCTGGTCGAACACGCCGACCGCGGCCGCGCGGGGGGCGGCCGGGTTGGTCAGCGGGCCGAGGAAGTTGAAGACGGTGGGCACCGCCAGCTCGCGCCGGGTCCTGGCGGCGTGCCGCAGCGCCGGGTGGAACAGCGGGGCGAAGCAGAAGGTGATGCCGGCCTCCTCGGCGACCCGCGCGGTCACCGCGGGCGGCAGGTCGATCACCACGCCCAGCCGCTCCAGCACGTCGGCGGTGCCGCAGGAGGAGGAGGCCGCGCGGTTTCCGTGCTTGACCACCTTGGCCCCGGCCGCCGCGGCGACGATCGCCGCCATGGTGGAGACGTTGACGGTGTGCGCCTGGTCGCCGCCGGTGCCGACGATGTCCACGGTGCGGCCGGGGACCTCGATCCGCACCGCGTTGTCCAGCATGCCCTCGGCCAGGCCGACCACCTCGTCGACGCCGGCGCCCTTGGCGCGCAGCGCCACGGCGAAGCCGGCGATCTGCACGTCGCTGGCGGCTCCGGACATGATCTCGTTCATCGCCCAGCCGGTGTCGGCGGAGCTCAGCGATTCCCCGCCGAGCAGGGCGTTGATCAGCGCGGACCAGGTCCGCCGGGTGCTGTTCGCGGTTGTGTTCACGATGCTCTCACGCTCTGTGCTCGCTCTCCTCGGCCGCCCCGGGGCCGGCGGTTCCGGGCCGGAGGCCCTCTCCGGCCGCGCCGGCGGGGCGCCGTTCCTGTCGGGTTCTCAGCGCCGTGCGGACGGCGTGCCGGTGCGCCATCGCCATCGGGCGCCGGCCGTGCCGCGCTGCCAGGCATGGCCGGCGCGGGAGGAGAAGGAGAAGCGGAGGGGTGAACCGCCGTGGCCGGGCACGGCGGCGGCGTATCGATGCATCGGAGATCGGAGTCCGTTCCGTGGATCTGCGGATCGGGCCCCGGCGCGCCGGGGCCCGGTTCCCGAGCCTACCGGCGGCCCTGCGCCGCCGCGAGCCCGGCGGACAGGCCGCGCATCAGCTCGGCCAGCGACTCGGCCAGGGCGACCGGGTCGATCGGGTGGCTGACCACCTTGTCCGCCCGCGACCAGGTGGCGAGCCAGCCGTCGTCGCGGCGGCCGATGAGCAGCAGCACCGGCGGGCAGCGGTAGATCTCGTCCTTGGCCTGGCGGCACAGGCCCATGCCGCCGGTGGGGGCGGCCTCGCCGTCGAAGACGCACACGTCGACGCCGCCGTCGTCGAGCCGCTTGAGCGCCGCCGCCGCGGTGGCGCACTCGACGAACTCGACCCGGGGCACGTCCGCCGCCGGGCGCCGGCCGACGGCCAGGCGGACCTGCTCGCGCGTATCGGCCTTGTCGCTGTAGACGAGCACCCGCACCGCGGGGCCCTGCGCGGCGGCCGCGCCGTCCGCTGGAGTGGAGGAGCTGGCGGCGTTACCCATATCGGACCGTCCCTCACTTGTCGCGTGGCGGTTCTTCGCCACACCGCGGTTGTGACCGAGCCTATTGCCTTGAGACCTTCGACACGACAGGATGCCACCGCCCGTGCGATCCGGGCCACGCCGGGAGGGCGCGGAAACGCCCCTCCGTGACACAGATGAGACCACCGAAGACCGCGAACCCGCCCGAACCGGCCTTCCGGCCCCGTTTCGGGGCGGCGGGAGATAACGGGGGCATCACGGCCCGGCGACGGGCCGCGCCGCAGTTCAGCGCCGAACCGGCGCCTTACGGGGGGTCGTGCACCAACCCCCGCCAGATGCCGCAATAATGCAGGCGTGGCGACAGCAACCGCGAACCAAGAAACAGCACCGACACCAGTACATGGTGCGGCCAAGCGTCCTGACCTGGTGAGCGTTGGCACCATCGTGTGGTTGGCCAACGAGCTCATGTTCTTCGCAGCGCTGTTCGCGATGTACTACACCATCCGATCGGTGACCAAGGGCAACCCGGACCTCGGCGAGTGGCCAGCCGCTCACCTGAACGTGCCGTGGGCCCTGACCATCACCGTCATCCTGGTGGCCTCCAGCTTCACCGCTCAGTTCGGCGTCTGGGCCGCTGAGCGCGGTGATGTCCGGAAGCTTCGCAAGTGGTTCTTCATCTCGTTCCTCATGGGCCTCGTCTTCGTTCTGGGGCAGGCCTACGAGTACTACGAGCTCATCGCGCACGAGGGCCTGACTCTGCAGTCCAGCGCCTACGGCTCGATGTTCTACCTGACCACCGGCTTCCACGGCCTCCACGTCATCGGCGGTCTGATCGCGTTCCTGATCATGCTCGGACGTACGTACGCCGCGAAGCGCTTCACCCACCAGCAGGCCACGAGCGCCATCGTTGTGTCCTACTACTGGCACTTCGTCGACGTGGTCTGGGTCGCTCTGTTCGCAACCATCTACTTCATCCAGTAACCCGAAACGGGGAAACCGTGAAATGGATTACCGCGCGGCGACGGCATCCCCTTGCGGGGTACGTCGTCGTCCTACTCGCGCTCGCCGTGTTCGGCGTCGGGTACGCCGCCCTGGCGCCCAACGCCGAACGGGCTGAAGCACAGGTCCTCGCAGCGCAGAGCAGCGGCCCCGAAGAGGGGGCCGTCGACGTCTCCGAGGGCAGGGACATCTGGAACCGCAGCTGCGCGAGCTGCCACGGCCTGAACGGCGGGGGGTCGGGCAACGCCCCCGACATCACCACCGCCGGCGGCGCCGCGATCGACTTCCAGGTGAGCACCGGCCGCATGCCGTCGAGCAACCCCGACGCGCAGATGCCCCGGAAGTACCCCGCGTTCTCCCGCTCCGAGATCGACAACCTGATCGCCTTCTACGAGCAGGAGATCGGCAAGGGCCCCGCGGTCCCGGTGGACGTCCCCGGCGACGCCCCGCTCCGCGAGGACTTCGAGAGCGAAGAGGCCTACGAGAAGGCCAACGAGGAGTACAAGGCGGAGTACGACGCCTACATCGCCGGCGCCGACGACGTCGAGGCCGGCATGAAGCTCTACCTCGCCAACTGCGCGCACTGCCACTCGTGGTCGGGCGCCGGCGGCGGTCTGACCGGCGGCCACTGGGCCCCGGAGCTCACCGACGCCACGCCGCGCCAGATCTACGAGGCCATGGTCACCGGCCCGGGCCAGATGCCCGTGTTCAACGACCTGGCGATCAACCCCGATGACAAGCAGGAGCTGATCGCCTACGTGAAGGACCTCCAGGCCGAGCCGGACGCCGGCGGCCCCTTCGCCCTGAACCGGGTGGGCCAGGTCGCCGAGGGCCTGATCGGCTGGACGGTCGGTCTGACCCTGATCATCGCGTGCGCGATCTGGATCACCGCGAAGCAGCGAGCCCATGACTGATAACAACGACACCAACGCCTCCGGAGCCTCCGGCGGCCCCGACGACCGGGTCATCGGGACGCCGTCCTCCGCGGAGGGCGAGACGATCGTCTCCGGCGCGGACGAACCGCGCCGCGAGCACGCGGGCCCCTATCCCGCGGAGGAGACGCACAAGCACAGCGAGGAGGAGCAGCGGCGCGCGGAGAAGACCGCCGCCGTCTGGTTCCTCATCGCCTTCCTCGCCGGCATCGGCTTCTTCGTCGCCTACTTCGCGTGGGGGCCGAACGCCGAGGGCGAGCAGGCCATCGCCGACCCGCAGATCGCGCAGTACTCGAACATGGCGCTGGGCGGCACGCTCGCCCTGGCCCTGTTCGGCATCGGCGCCGGCATGACGGTGTGGGCGCGGCGGATCATGCCGCACTACGAGGTCTCCTCGCCCTACGACGAGCTCCCCTCCTCCCCGGAGGAGAAGGGCTCGTTCAGCGAGTTCTTCATGAAGAGCGCCGACGAGAGCGGCTTCACCAAGCGGCCGCTGCTCCGGCGGACGCTGCTGCTCTCCATGGTGCCGCTGGGCCTGGCCCCGATCGTGCTGCTCCGCGACACCGGCCCGCTCCCCGGCGACAAGCTGAAGAAGACGCTGTGGGAAGACGGCACCCGGATGGTCGTCGAGGGGACCAACCAGCTGATCAAGGCGTCCGACCTCGCCGAGGACGGCTCCATGGTCACGGCCTTCCCGGAGTACCCGCACAACGAGGAGCACCCGCACGGACTCAGCCTGAACGACCAGGCCAAGACCGTCATCATGCTGATCAAGATCCCCGAGGGCGACTTCAAGCCCGGGATGAGCGAGCAGCAGATGAACTGGACCCACGACGGGATCATCGCGTACTCCAAGATCTGCACGCACGTGGGCTGCCCTGCGGCCCTGTACGAGCGGGGCTCGCACCGTATCCTGTGCCCGTGCCACCAGTCGACGTTCGACGCCACCGACGGCGCGAAGGTCGTCTTCGGCCCGGCGCACCGGCCGCTGCCGCAGCTGCCCATCGGTGTCGACGACGAGGGGTACCTCATCGCCAAGGGCGACTTCTCCAGTGCGGTCGGCCCGACGTTCTGGGACGCGGAGAAGGGGGACTAGCCGATGAGCACCGATTCTCAGGCGCCCAAGGCGCTCCGCGGCGTCGGAAACTTCATCGACGACCGCTTCCACCTCGCCAAGACCGGTGAGAAGAACCTGCGCAAGGTCTTCCCGAACCACTGGTCGTTCATGCTCGGCGAGATCGCGCTGTACTCGTTCATCATCCTGCTGGTCACCGGTGTCTTCCTGACCCTGTGGTTCAAGCCCAGCATGCAGGAGATCGTCTACGACGGTCCCTACGAGCGCTTGAACGGCGTGCTGATGAGCGAGGCCTACGCCTCGACCCTGCACATCGACTTCGGTGTCCGGGGCGGCTTCCTGGTCCGGCAGATCCACCACTGGGCGGCGCTGATCTTCGTCGCGTCGCTGGTGGTGCACATGTTGCGGGTGTTCTTCACCGGTGCGTTCCGCAAGCCGCGCGAGATCAACTGGCTGATCGGCGTCGGGATCTTCACCCTGGCGATGATCGAGGGCCTCTTCGGCTACTCGCTCCCCGACGACCTGCCGTCCGGCATGGGCGTCCGGATCCTGCAGGGCGTCATGCTCGCCCTGCCGCTGGTCGGAACCTATGTCTCGATGTTCCTGTTCGGCGGGGAGTTCCCCGGCGAGGACATCATCTCCCGGCTGTACATGCTGCACATCCTGCTGATCCCGGGGATCCTGCTGGCGCTCATCGCGGCGCACTTCATGATCCTGTGGCACCAGAAGCACACCCAGTACCCGGGCACCGGCCGCACCAACAAGAAGGTCGTGGGCACCCCGATGTTCCCGGGCTTCGCGGTGAAGGCCGGCGGGTTCTTCTTCTTCGTGTTCGCGGTGACGGTGGGCCTCAGTGCCTTCGTGCAGATCAACCCGATCCACCTGTTCGGCCCGTTCACGCCGACGTCCATCACCTCGGGTCTCCAGCCCGACTGGTACATGGGCTTCATGGAGGGCTCGCTGCGGATCTTCCCGAACTGGCTGGACTTCCAGATCTTCGGGTACGCGGTCCCGATCGGCGTGCTGGTCCCGGGCCTGGTCGTTCCGGGTCTGATCTTCGGCGGACTGGGCGCCTGGCCGTTCATCGAGCGGTGGATCACCGGGGACCACCGTGCGCACAACGTCGCCGACCGCCCGCGCAACGCCCCGGTCCGCACCGGTGTCGGCGTGGCCGGCATCGTGTTCTACGGCCTGCTCTGGCTGGCGGGGTCGAACGACATCCTGTCGCACACGTTCTCCATCAGCCTGTACTGGACGACCTACTTCTTCCGGGTCGCCGTGATCGTGGGCCCGATCATCGGGTTCATCGTCGCCAAGCGGATCTGCCTCGGCCTGCAGCGCCGGGACCGGGAGACGCTGGAGCACGGCTACGAGAGCGGCACCATCCAGCAGCTGCCCAGCGGTGAGTTCATCGAGGTCCACAAGGAGTCCTCGGCGGACACCGTGCACGTGCTGGAGAGCAAGGAGGAGGTGGACCGGATCGACGCGGAGACCATCTCCTCGATCGAGGCGGCCACCGACGCCAACGGTGTGGAGGCCCCGGCCGCCCGCGGCCTCAAGGGCCGGCTCCGCGCCAAGCTCGCCCACTGGTACACGAAGGACAACGTCTCCTTCGAGGGGGTGGAGGCCCACACCGGCCACCACCTGCACCACGGTGCGGCGGAGGAGAAGGAGCCCGCTCAGACGCACTGAGCGCGGCCCGGCGGGTAGGGCTCCGGCCCCGCCCGCGCGCCCGAGCCGAGAGGCCCGGTCCCCGAAGAGGGGGCCGGGCCTCTCGGCGTTCCCGTGCTCCGCTCCCCTCCCCCGCCGGGCGGTCCGTTCCTCCGCCCCCGCGCCCCGGCGCGCTGAGCCGCCCGCTGCCGCTCCCGCCCCTCGGATCGGCCTGGGGGGCCGCCGCGCACGGGAAAGGCCCCCCACCGTGCGGTGAGGGGCCTGTGAGAGCCGTGCGGGCCGAAGGGGCCCCGGGGGTCACTCCTGCGGGTCGCCGTGGACCTCGCCCGGGGTGCCGGTGTCGTCGGTGCGGTCCGGCTCGCCGGTCGCGCTCTTCTCCTGCCACTCCTCCCAGGAGAGCTGCCAGAAGCCCCACCCGTTGTCCCACTCGAGCTCGCGGTCGGTGTTCTCCACGATCAGCGGGTCGCCCATGTAGGAGTTCTCGTAGAACCACTTGGCGTCCGCGGGGGCCATGTTCGGGCAGCCGTGGCTGAGGTTGGCCTCGCCGAGCGAGTTGTTCCACGGGGCGGAGTGGGTGAACTCGCCGCTGTTGGAGAAGCGGACGGCGTAGTCCACGTCCAGCTTGTACCCCTCCGGGCTGTCCACCGGGACGCCGACCGTGGAGGAGTCCATCACCAGCTCCTCGTACTTCTCCATGGTCAGGTGGGTGCCGCTGGTGGTGGTGTAGGCGCGGGTGTCGGCCCGGCCGATGCTGACCGGGAAGTCCTTGACCTGCTCGCCGTCCTGCTCGACCACCATCCGGTGGGTGTCGCTGTCGATGGTGCTGATCTGCTCGCGGCCGACCTCGAAGTTGAGCTGGTGGTTCTCGACCCCGTACACGCCGTCCGAGGCCTCCACGCCGGCCAGCCGCAGGTTGACCCGGATCTTCTGGTTCGGCTCCCAGTACTCCTTGGGGCGGAACACCGCGGTCTGGTCGTCCAGCCAGGCCCAGGAGCCCTCGTTGGGCTGCTCGGAGACGACCTCCATGGAGTTCTCCACCCGCGCCTTGTTCTGCACCGGCAGATCGAAGTTGACGATGAGCGGCATGCCCACGCCGACGGTGTCGCCGCTGGTGGGGAAGTTGGACTGGAGCTCCAGCCGGGCCCCCTCCTCGGCCTGGAGGGTGGTGAACTCCGAGGTGAACTCGCTCTCCTCGCCCGACTCGCCGTCCTTGGCCACCGCGGTGACGGTGACCTCCGCACCGGGGACCAGGTTCCAGTCCGCGACCCAGGCGGTCTCGTCCTCGTTCAGCGCCCCGGTGACCTCGTCGGCCTCGGTGGGCTCCCCGTCCTGCTCACCGCCGGCGGCCTTCTGCTCGACCTTGACGTCGCTGATGGTGCCGCCCTCGGCCTCGACCTTGAGGGGAAGGTCGGGGCGGACGTCCGCGCTGCCGTCCTCGGGGGTGATGGTGACCTTGACCGAGTCGGCACCGCTCCCCGCCCCGGCCGGGTCCGCGCCTTCCGACCCCGAGCAGGCGGCCGTGAGCAGCAGCACGGTCCCGGCCAGTCCCGCGCCGAGCCCGCGGGCCGCGGACGGGTTCGCAGTGAGCTTCACAGGTACGCCCTCCAGACTCTCGCGCACGGAGGCACCCAGTGCGCGTCTGGGTGGGACGTCCGCGCCGAGGAGAAAGTTCCGAAACCGGGTGGTCGAAGCGGCCCGTACCGGACCAGCGGTCGACGGTCGGCGGGCCGTCCCAAAAGAATACCTCGGCCCGCCCCCTCCCCTTGTGGCACAGGGGAAGCGGGCGGGCCGAGGTTGGTCACACGAGGTGCGCCGCTAGTGCTGGAACTCCTTGCGGTAGTACTCGAAGACCCAGCCGATCGCGGTGAGGATGATCGCGAAGAAGCCGAGGAAGACCATCCACCAGCCGATCGCCACGCCGACCGCGGTGAAGGCCACGGACAGCGCCACGAACAGCGGCCACCAGCTGTGCGGGCTGAAGAACCCGTACTCGCCGGCGTTCTCGGCGATGTCGCCGTCCAGGCGCTCCTCCGGCGGCAGGCCGTGGAACCGCTCGCTGCGGCGGGCGGACTGCCAGAGCCAGAAGCCGATCATCCAGCCGAAGCCGATCGAGACGATCAGGGCGACGAAGCCCGTCCACTCGATCTTCCCCTCGGCGGCCCAGCCCCAGTAGCCGTAGAGCGCCGCCGCCAGGCCGAAGAAGGTCGAGACGCCCATAAACAGATATGCCTGCATCTTCATGGTGTGCGCCCTACTTCCCGGATCCTGCTGCTGCGGGGGCCGCTCCAGGGGCCGCCGCGTGCGGGTGGTTCAGGTCGAAGGCCGGCCGCTCGGAGCGGATCCGCGGCAGCGAGGTGAAGTTGTGCCGCGGCGGCGGGCAGGACGTCGCCCACTCCAGCGAGCAGCCGTAGCCCCACGGGTCGTCGACCTCGACCTTCTCCGCCTTGCGGTGGGTGACCCACATGTTCCAGAAGAACACCAGCGTGGAGATGCCCAGGATGAAGGCGCCGATGGAGGAGATCAGGTTGAGCTCGGTGAACCCGTCGGTGGGCAGGTAGTAGGCGTAGCGGCGCGGGAAGCCCGCGGCGCCCAGCCAGTGCTGCACCAGGAACGTCATGTGGAACCCGAGGAACAGGCCCCAGAAGTGCAGCTTGCCCAGGCCCTCGTTGAGCATCTTGCCGGTGAACTTGGGCCACCAGAAGTAGAACCCGGCGAACATCGCGAAGACCACGGTGCCGAACACCACGTAGTGGAAGTGGGCCACCACGAAGTAGGAGTCGGTGACGTGGAAGTCGATCGGCGGGGAGGCCAGCAGGACGCCGGTCAGGCCGCCGAACAGGAAGGTCACCAGGAACCCGATGGTGAACAGCATCGGCGTGGCCATCACGATCTGGCCGCGCCACATGGTGCCGATCCAGTTGAAGAACTTCACGCCGGTCGGGACGGCGATCAGGAACGTCATGAAGGAGAAGAACGGCAGCAGCACGGCGCCGGTCGGGAACATGTGGTGCGCCCACACGGTGACCGACAGGCCGGCGATGGCGATCGTCGCGCCCACCAGGCTCTTGTAGCCGAAGATCGGCTTGCGGCTGAAGACCGGCAGGATCTCGGTCGCGATGCCGAAGAACGGCAGCGCGATGATGTAGACCTCCGGGTGGCCGAAGAACCAGAACAGGTGCTGCCAGAGGATGGCGCCGCCGTGCGCCGGGTCGTAGACGTGGGTGCCGATCATCCGGTCGGCGCCCAGCGCGATCAGCGCCGCGGTCAGCACCGGGAACGCGATCAGCACCAGCACGCTGGTGAGCATCGTGTTCCAGGTGAAGATCGGCATCCGGAACATCGTCATACCGGGGGCGCGCATGCACAGCCCGGTGGTGATGAAGTTGACCGCACCGAGGATGGTGCCCAGACCGCTGACGGCCAGGCCGAGGATCCACAGGTCGCCGCCGAGGCCCGGGGAGCGGACCGCGTCGGAGAGCGGGGTGTAGGCGAACCAGCCGAAGCTCGCCGCGCCACCCGGGGTCAGGAACCCGCCGACGGCGATCAGCGAACCGAACAGGTACAGGTAGTACCCGAACAGGTTGATCCGCGGGAACGCCACGTCGGGCGCGCCGATCTGCAGCGGCATGATGATGTTGGAGAAGCCCACGAACAGCGGCGTCGCGAACATCAGCAGCATGATCGTGCCGTGCATGGTGAACATCTGGTTGAACTGCTCGTACGACATCACCTGCTGTCCCGGGTAGAACAGCTCGGCGCGCATGAGCAGCGCCAGGATGCCGCCGAAGATGAAGAACCCGAACGAGGTGATCAGGTACATGTACCCGATGACCTTGTGGTCGGTCGACGTCAGCCAGCTGACGATGATCGACCCCTTGCGGGTCGTCGGCCGCTTGACGGCCTGAGACTGGGTAGCCGTAGCCATCAGTGGCCTGCCTCCTCGTTCTGGGAGCCCTCGGCCTGGCCGGCGGAGTCGGAGCCGTCCTGCTGCTCCTCCTCGGAGGAGGCGCCCTGGGCGTCCTCTTCCTCGTCCCGGCCCTGCTGGCCCCCGTCCTGCTGCTCGGAGCCGGCGGCCTCGGCGGCCTCCTCGGAGGCCTGCTCGTCGGCGGCCTCCTGCTCGGCGGCCGCAGCGGCCTCGGCCTCGGCCGCCGCCTCCTGCTCGGCGTACCAGGCGTCGTAGGCCTCCGGCTCCATGACCTCGACCTTGAAGAGCATCCGGGTGTGGTCGACGCCGCAGAGCTCGGCGCAGCGGCCCATGTAGGTGCCGGCCGTTCCCTCGTTGACCTTGACCTGGAACTCGTTGTCGTGGCCCGGGATGACGTCCATCTTGAACGCGAACGCCGGGACCCAGAACGAGTGGATGACGTCCGGGCTGTGCAGGTCGAAGTGGACGACGTCGCCCTCGCGCAGCACGAGGGTCGGCATCTGGTCCGGGGTGCCGACCTCGGAGAACAGGGTCTCCGGCTGGGCCTCCTCGGGGTCGACCTCGTCGGCCTCCTTGCCCTCGGCCTCGGCGGCGGCTTCCGCCTCCTCCAGGGCCTCGGCCTTGGACTGGTCCAGGTACTTGAACTCCCAGCTCCACTGGAAGCCGACGACTTCGACGTTGGTGTCGGCCTTCTCGTCGGTCTCCAGCAGGTAGGTCTGGTCGCGCGCGGTGAAGTAGAAGAGCACCGCGATCACCACGATCGGGAGCACGGTGTAGAGCGCCTCGATGGGCATGTTGTACCGCACCTGCGGCGGCAGCTGCTCAGAGCGCTTGCGGTGGAAGATGATCGACCAGATGATCAGCCCCCACACGAGAATGCCGACCGCGAACGCCGCCACCCACGAGCCCTGCCACAGCGCGAGGACGCGCTGCCCCTGCTCGGTGATCGGCTCAGGCACACCCAAACGAGTGAACTCGTTCGACGCGCACCCGGTCGCGGCCAGTCCCAACGCGGCGAGCACGGCGCCACGTGGTGCCCATCGGCGCAGTGCGGCGCGCCGATTCCTATGGCGGGTCGGACTCACGGATTGCCTTCCCAGCGGTGATGCCCGCAGCCGAAGCGCGGGCGGTCGTATATCCAAAGCTTGTCAAGGGGAAACATTATCGCGGACCGTTCGCTCCACCGGTCACGGGCTTGCCGGGCCAGCGTGTCTCCGCTGCCGTCCCGAGCGGCCTCCCCGCGGGTGCGCGCGGCCTCTCCTCCGTCCCCGGCCCCCGTCCCGCCTGGGCGGTCCGTACGGCCGGGAGCGGCGGTCACGATGCCGTTTCCGCCGTTCCCCGTCCCCGCTCCGTCGGGCCTTCCCGGTCGGACAGGGCGCGGACTAAGGCGAGAGTATCGCTGGTTTTACAGCACCCTTAACCGGGTGCCCCTTTGCCGGGGGCGGGGGTAAAGATTGGGATACGACGGGCGCGGCTCCCCTGGCCGCGCCCCGGGCGGGAGGCGCATGGCGGGCAGGCACAGGAGACCGGAGGCGGACGAGCGGCCGCTGGTGACGGTGGAGGCGGTCGGGCGGAAGTGCCCGATCCCGATCATCATGCTCGCGGCGCGGCTGCACGAGGTGCCGATCGGGTCGGTGATCGCGGTGACCGCGGACGATCCGGCGGCCTCCGCCGACATCCCGGCGTGGTGCAGGCTGAAGCTGCACGGCTTCGTCGCGGAGGTGCCGCTGGAGCGCGGCAGCGCGTTCCTCATCCGGCGGGCCTACTGAGCCGGCGGACGGCGGCCGAGGCTCCGCGCCGCGGCGCCCGCTCCGGCGCCGTGGCCGTTCCGTGACCATGGTGACGTTCGTCGTCACGCCCCGGCGCGGGCCCGGGCGGCCCCGGCTCCGCGCCGGGGCTCCCCGGGAACGGCGCGGGGGCCGCGCCCCTTCCGGGACGCGGCCCCCGCCGCGGCAGAGCCTCCGGCTCTAGCGCGCGTAGTACTCGACGACGAGCTGCTCGTCGAAGGGCACCGGGACCTGGTCGCGCTTGGGGCGGTCGACGACCGCGACGCGCAGGTCCTTGTGGCTCACCGCGAGGTAGCCGGCGATCTTGTCGTCGGCGTGCACGCCCTCGGATGCCTCGACGAACGGCACCATCTGGCGCGACTTCTCGCGGACCGAGACGATCTGGCCCGGCTTCACCCGGTAGGACGGGATGTCGACCTTCTTGCCGTCCACGGTGATGTGGCCGTGCGTGACGAACTGGCGGGCCGCGTAGATGGACGGCGCCAGGCCGGAGCGGAGCACCACGGTGACGAGGCGCAGCTCGAGCTCGGCGATCATCTCCTCACCGGTGCGGCCGGTCCGCTTCTTGGCGGTCTCGTAGACGCGGGCCAGCTGCTTCTCGGAGAGGTCGTAGTACCAGCGCAGCTTCTGCTTCTCCGCCTGGCGGACCGCGTAGTCGCTGGTGGAGCGGCGGACGCGGCGGCCGTGCTCACCCGGGGGGTAGGGCCGCTTCTCGAAGTAGCTGACCGCCTTACGGGTCAGCGGGGTACCCGCGCGCCGGGACAACCGCACCTTAGGTCCGGTGTAGCGCATTGAAGTCCTCCGTACTGGATTGCTTGCGTAGGGAATCCCAGGTAAGGCTCGCCTAGTTCTGGGAGGCGTCGGACGACGGCCCCGGCCGCCCGAGGGCGGCGCCGTTCCCGCGCCGGCGCGGCCGACCCCCGCCGCGGCGGCATTGGCGTTGACTGGAAGCCGCCGCGCATCTCAGCGCGGGGCCTGGTCGTGCACGCGCGGCGCGGCCGTCCGCCGTGAGGCGGCCGGCGTTCGGTCCGGGCATGCGGGTCGAGCCTCTACTTTACGCGGTCGAGGGGGATGCCCCGACCACTCCGGGCGCCGTGCACCGGCGGCGGGCGCGCGCCGCGCACCGCGGGCCTCCCCGGAGGCCCCCGGGAAGCGCCGCGGCCCCCGCCCGGTCGGGGCGGGGGCCGCGGCGGTCCCGGCGGGGCCGGTCACAGGTGCGGTTCGACCTCGGCGGCGCTCTGCTCGCCGTAGCTGGCCGAGATCCGGGCCAGCAGCCCGGCCTTGGTCAGCTCGTACTCCTGCGGCCCGTCGACCTCCAGGCTGTGCACCGCGGTGGCGTTGCCGACCTGCGCGGCGCGCTCCAGCGGCAGGCCCCAGGCGGTGGCGGCGAGGAAGCCGGCCCGGAAGGCGTCGCCGACGCCGGTGGGGTCGGCCTTGGTGGCGACCTCGGCGGCGTCGACGCTGATCGGCGGCTCGCCCTTGCGGTCGATCCGGACGCCCTTGCCCCCCAGGGTGGTCACCCGGATGCCGACGCGGTCCAGGATCTCCTCGTCGGTCCAGCCGGTCTTCTGCTCTGCGAGGGCCTTCTCGTACTCGTTGGTGAACAGGTAGGCGGCCCCGTCGATGAGGCGGCGGACGTCCTCGCCGTCCATCAGGGCGAGCTGCTGGGAGGGGTCGGCGGCGAACGGCAGGCCGCGGTCCCGGCAGGCGTCGCTGTGCCGCAGCATCGCCTGCGGGTCGTCGGCGCCGATCAGGGCCAGCTCGATGCCGTGCTCCTCGACCAGGGCGCCCAGGTCGATCTCGCGGGCCTCGGTCATCGCGCCCGCGTAGAAGGAGGCGATCTGGTTCTGGTCGCGGTCGCTGGTGCAGACGAAGCGCGCGGTGTGCCTGCGGTCGGAGATGCGGACGCAGGCGGTGTCCACTCCGTGCCGCTCCAGCCAGGCCCGGTACTCGTCGAAGTCGGCGCCGGCCGATCCGACGAGCAGCGGCCTGAGCCCGAGGCGGCCCATGCCGAAGCTGATGTTGGCCGCGACACCGCCGCGGCGCACATCCAGCTCCTCGACCAGGAACGACAGGGAGACCTGCTCCAACTGGTCGGCGATCAGCTGTTCGGCGAAACGCCCCTCGAAGGTCATCAGGTGGTCGGTGGCGATCGAACCGGTAACCGCGATGCGCACTCGAAGTGCTCCTTGCAGTCGGGGAGATTCTGGACGGTGAACCACCCTACATAGCCTTCGGCGCTCCCAGGGAGGGCCCTGCCCGGGGCCGGGCCCGGGTTAGGGGGTGCGGAGGGGTGCGCGCACGAAAGCAGGGCCCGCGCTCGGCTGCGCGGGCCCTGCGGTGCCGTGGACCGGCTAGTTGAAGGAGTCGCCGCAGGCGCAGGAGCCGGTGGCGTTGGGGTTGTCGATGGTGAACCCCTGCTTCTCGATGGTGTCCACGAAGTCGATGGTGGCGCCGATGAGGTAGGGCGCGCTCATCCGGTCGGTGACGACCTCGACGCCGTTGAAGTCGGCCACCACGTCGCCGTCGAGCTCGCGCTCGTCGAAGAACAGCTGGTAGCGCAGGCCGGAGCAGCCCCCGGGCTGGACCGCCACGCGCAGCCGCAGGTCGTCGCGCCCCTCCTGGTCGAGAAGGGCCTTGACCTTGCCCGACGCGTCGTCCGTCAGGATGATCCCCTGCGCCGTGGCCTCGTCGGTCTTAACCGTCATCTGCTAGCTCCTCCAAAAGGCGTGGGCGGCCGCCGAGGCGGCCTGGTGCTCCTCAGCGTTCCTCAACACCGCGGCCCGGAAGGGCATTCCCGCCCGCGGCGGCACGCGGGACGCGCCGTGCTGCTCCATCCAGGTTAGGTCCTCTCCGGCCGCCCCGCCATCAGCCGCCCAGGCTCTCCGGCACCCCGGAGGCGATGGAGGCGGCCAGGGCGCGCAGCTCCTCGGCGGAGCGGGCCATCGCCGCCTCCTTGGATCCGGCCGACTCCACCAGGGAGTAGGTGGCGGTGACGCCGGCCGCGGCGGCCTCCTCCGGGTCGACCGAGGCCGCTCCGGCGGTGACCACGCAGGGCAGCCCGTGCGCCGCGGCGACCTGCGCCACACCGTGCGGGAGCTTGCCGCGCAGCGACTGGAAGTCGAACGAGCCCTCCCCGGTGATCAGCAGGTCGGCGCCGGCGGCCAGGCCGTCCAGGTCGACGGCGGACAGCACCCGGGCCACCCCGGACTCGACGGTCCCGCCGAGCAGCAGCAGGGCGAAGCCGAGGCCGCCCGCCGCGCCCGCGCCCGGCTCCACCCGCAGCCCGCCGAGCGGGTCGGTGGCCTCGGCGAACGCGGTGAGGGCGGCGTCCAGGGCGCGCACCTGCTCGGGGTCGGCGCCCTTCTGCGGGCCGAACACGGCGCTCGCGCCGTGCTCGCCGAGCAGCGGGTTGTCCACGTCGGTGGCGGCGACCAGGCGGACCCCCTGCACGGCCCGGCGGGCCGGCTCCAGGTCGACCGCGGAGACCGCGGCCAGCGGGGCGCCGCCCCGGTCCAGGGAGTCGCCGGGGGCCGCGCCGAGCGCGGCGAGCATGCCCGCGCCGCCGTCGTTGGTGGAGCTGCCGCCGAGGCCGACGACGACCGTGCGGGCGCCGGCGGCCACCGCGCGGGCGATGAGCTCGCCGACGCCGCGGCTGGTGGTGCGGCCGGGGTCGCGTCGGTCCTGGGGGACCAGGTGCAGGCCGCAGGCCTGGGCGCTCTCGATGTAGGCGGTCTCCCCGTCGAGCAGGTAGTCGGCGGTGACGGTCTCGCCGAGCGGGCCGGTGACGCGCTCGGTGACGGTCTTGCCGCCGAGGGCCGCGTGCAGCACCTCGACGAAGCCCGGTCCGCCGTCGGAGAGCGGGACGGTGGCCGCCTCGTCCTGGGGACGGCTGTCGCGCCAGCCCAGGGCGACGGCCTCGGCGGCCTCGATCGCGCTCAGGGTGCCGGCGAACTTGTCTGGGGCGATAACGATACGCACGTGCCCAGTCTGCCCGCCCGGGGCCGCGCAGACCAGGGGGAAGCGGCAAAATTATCCGCTTTCCGAGAATTGGTTTCCTCTATGTGGAATTCAACCTCGGTTCGGGGTGTTTCTCACAGCCCCGGCGCCCCGTAGACCGGGAACCAGCGCCCCTTGTCCTTCTCGATCGGCAGGTCCCCGCCGATCGAGGCGGCCAGCTGCAGCTCCAGCGCGTTGTCCCGCCGCTGCCCGCCGAGCGGCGCGAACGGGTAGAAGGTGCCGCGCTTGTAGAGGTAGACCAGGGCCGCGCGGCGCCCCCGCCCGTCGGCGAAGGCCGCCAGCGAGCAGAGCAGGGACGGCCCGAACCCGGCCGCCTCCAGCGAGGAGTTGACCGCGTGGACGTCGGTCACCAGGTCGGACAGGCCGCCCCCGGCGGGAGTGCGCAGCACCAGCCAGGTGTAGCCGTACTCGTCCTCGGCCGGCTCCACCGCGGGGCCGTCGTCGGCGTTGAGCAGCTCGGTGACCTCCCGCTCCAGGTCGGCGAAGGCCTTGCCCTCGGCGGCGCGGAACGCCACCGACCCGGTCCCGGTCGGGCGGAACCCGGCCGCGGCCTCCAGGGTCACCGCCGCCGAGGGGAGCCCGAACAGCGCGTCCAGGTCGGGTCGGACCGGCTTCGAGCGGCCCAGCAGGGCCCGGAAGAAACTCACCGCGGCTGCTCCTCACCACTTCGCCCGCCCGGCCGGCGGAACGTCCTCTGCACCGCGAGCCTACGCCCCGGTGCCCAGCTGCCGGGAGATCGCCGCCAGCTGCTCCAGGCGCTGCTCCACCGGCGGGTGGGTGGCGATCAGCCGCCCCATGTTGAACCCGCTCTTGGAGAAGGCCGGGGTGAAGAAGAACGCGTTGAACGGCTCGGCCTGGCGCAGGTCCCGGCTGGGAATGCGGGCCATGTCGCCGGTGATCTTGGTGAGCGCGCTGCCCAGCGCGGAGGGGCGCCCGGTCAGGTAGGCCGCGGCGCGGTCGGCGGAGAGCTCCCGGTAGCGGGAGAGCATCCGGGTGAGCAGGAAGCTCAGCGCCCAGACCACCGCGCTGACCACCACCACGGCCAGCGCGATCACCGCCGGGGAGGGCCCGTTGTTGTTCCGGTTGCCCCCGCCGCCGAAGGCCGCGAACCGCAGGCCCATCTGGGTGAGGAAGCCCGCGACCACGCCGAGGAAGCCGGCGATGGTCATCACCATCACGTCCCGGTGGGCCACGTGCGACAGCTCGTGCGCCAGCACCGCCTCCAGCTCCTCCGTCTCCAGCCGGCGCAGGATGCCGGTGGTCGCGCAGACCACCGCGTTCTTCTCGCTGTGGCCGGTGGCGAAGGCGTTGGGCACGTCGGTGTCGGCGACGGCCACCCGCGGCTTGGGCATGTCCGCCATGGCGCACAGCCGGTCCACCACCGCGTGCAGCTGCGGGGCCTGCTCGGGGGTGACCTCGTGCGCGCCCATCGCGTACAGGGTGAGCTTGTCCGAGGTGAAGTACTGGAACAGCGCGAAGCCGGCGACGACCAGCAGCACCACCGGCCAGGGCAGGCCGACCAGGATCAGGGCGATGATGAACGCGACGTAGACGATGCCGAGCAGGGCCATCGTGCTGACCATGCGGGCGGTCAGGCCGCGGTCGGGAGCGAACTTCGAACCAGCCACAGCGCGCCTTCCTCCGACCGGGGGCACCGCCCGGTCCGCGCGGCTGCGCGGGATCCGGGCCGGATTGCGGGCGCCGGGCATCTCCCGGCTCGCCCCGGTAGCTCCCAGTCTAGGCATCCCCTGGTGAGAGCCGGGTTAGAGAAGGGCGGGACACGCGGAAGGCCGCCGCGGCGCGGTGCCGCGGCGGCCTTCCGTCCCCCTGCCCACGGGGAAGCGCGCTCGCTCGGGGAGAGCCACCGGGGTCAGGAGACGTCGGGGATGAGCCCTTCGTCGCCGAGCATGGCCCGGACCTCCTCCATGGTGGCGTCCTCATGCGGGAGGATGAACTCCGACGGCTCCAGCGAGTCCAGCGGCAGCGCCTTGCCGTGCTCGCGGACCTTGGCCAGCAGGTCGCGCAGGGCGGTTCGGAAGGTCTCCTCGCTGCCCGACTCGATGGCCTGCTCCAGGGTCCGGTCGACGTCGTTGAGCAGCTCCATGTCGGCCTCGGTGAGGTCGATCTGGCCCTCTCCCATGATCCGGACGATCATGCGCCCTCCCCCTGGCGGTAGGGCTGCACCTGGTTGTTCTGGCCGCCGGTGGCCGAACCGCCCTCGATCTGCGGGGTGGAGCCGCCGCTGCCCTGGCCCAGCTCCTGCTTCATCTGCTCCAGCTCCAGCTCGACCCCGCTGGTGCTGGCCATCCGGTCCAGCTCGGACTGGATGTCGTCCTTGGAGGAGCCGGTGACGTCGTCCAGCGCGCCGGAGGCGAGCAGCTCGTCGACGGCGCCGGCCCGGGCCTGCATCTCGGCGGTCTTGTCCTCGGCCCGCTGCACCGCCATGCCGACGTCGCCCATCTCCTCGGAGATGCCGGAGAAGGCCTCGCTGATCTGGGTCTGCGCCTGGGCCGCGGTGTAGGTGGCCTTGATCGTCTCCTTGCGGGTCCGGAAGGCGTCCACCTTGGCCTGCAGCCGCTGGGCGGCCAGCGTGAGCTTCTGCTCCTCGCCCTGCAGCTGCTCGTGCTGCTGCTTGAGGCCGTCGATCTGGGACTGCAGCCCGGACCGGCGGGTCAGCGCCTCGCGGGCCAGGTCCTCGCGGCCCTGCTGCAGCGCGGCGCGGCTCTGGTTGTGCAGCTTGTCGGACTGCTGGTCCAGCTGCTGGATCTGCAGCTCGACGCGCTTGCGGGACGTGGCGACGTCGGCCACCCCGCGCCGGACCTTCTGCAACAGTTCCAGTTGCCTCTGGTAAGAGTAGTCGAGGGTCTCACGCGGGTCCTCGACGGAGTCCAGGGCCTTATTGGCCTTGGACTTGAAGATCATGGAAAGTCGCTGAAACACGCTCATCGGCGTGGCCGTCCCCTTCTCGGTCCGTACATCGGCTGTTCCCGGCGGGCGCTGTCTAACAACCCTACGCGCTCTGGCAAGCGGTCGCCATGAAGCGGGGAGCGGCTACCCTGAAGGATGTGTTCCGACGTCGCTCCGCTTCCGCATCCAAAGAGCCGGCCGCTGCCGGCCCTGCCGGTAATGAGACTACTGAAGCCCCCAAGGACAAGGGATACACCCCCAAAAAGGGTGTCCCCACCCCTAAACGCCGCGAAAGCCAGGCCGATCTGCGCCGCCCGCTGAACGCTCCGCGCACCCGCAAGGAGGCCTACCAGCAGTTCCGCGAGCGCCGCGCGCGCGACCAGCAGCGCAGCGCGGCCAAGTCCGGGGCCCCCAAGGGCGAAGAGCGCTACTTCCGCCCGCAGGACTACGGGCCCGCGCGCGCCTACGCCCGGGACTTCGTCGACTCCCGGCGCAGCGCCAGCGAGTTCTTCCTCTACTTCTCGCTGCTGATCATCGTGCTGCTGATCGCGCTGCCGTACCAGTACCAGGCCGCGGTCACCTACATCGCCTGGCCGCTGATGATGGTGACCATCGTGGTCGAGGGCGTCTTCGTCTCCCGGCAGGTCAAGAAGCACGTCGCCGAGCACTTCCCCAACGACGACAACGTGCGCGGCATCGGCCTCTACGCCGCCACCCGCCAGCTGCAGATCCGCCGCCTCCGGCTGCCCAAGCCGCGGCTCAAGCCGGGCCAGCCGATCGAGTCGGCCAAGCACTGACACCCCCCGGGGCAGCACCGCCCCGCATCCCCCACCGGAACGCCGGCGCGACCCGGGCCCCGATCCCCTCCCGGATCGGGGCCCGGCGCGGTTAGGGTGCCCGCATGGAACACCGGCGGTTGGGCCGCAGCGGCCTCATGGTCAGCGAGATCTCCTACGGCAACTGGATCACCCACGGCTCCCAGGTGGCGGAGGACTCCGCCGCCGCGTGCGTGCGGGCCGCCCTGGACGCGGGCGTCACCACCTTCGACACCGCCGACGTCTACGCCGGCGGCCGCGCGGAGGAGGTGCTGGGCCGCGCGCTGAAGGGCGAGCGCCGGGACGGCCTGGAGATCTTCTCCAAGGTCTACTGGCCGATGGGCGAGGGCCGGAACGACCGTGGGCTCTCCCGCAAGCACATCGTCCGCGGCTGCGAGGACTCGCTGCGCCGGCTGGGCACCGACTACCTGGACCTCTACCAGGCGCACCGGTTCGACTACGCCGCCCCGCTGGAGGAGACCCTGCGCGCCTTCGACGACCTGGTCCGCCAGGGCAAGGTGCTCTACGTGGGCGTCTCGGAGTGGCGCGCGGACGAGATCGAGCGCGCCGTGCGGATCGCCGACGACATGGGGTTCGACCGGCTCGTCTCGAACCAGCCGCGGTACAACATGGTCTGGCGGGTGATCGAGTCGGCCGTGGTCCCGGCCTCGGTGCGGGAGGGGCTCGGCCAGATCGTCTGGTCCCCGATCGAGCAGGGCGTGCTCACCGGCAAGTACCTGCCGGGCCAGGCCCCGCCGGCCGGCTCCCGGGCCACCGACCCGAACGGCGGCGCGAGCGACATCGCCCACCTGGTCTCCGACGACGAGCTGCTCCACCGGGTGCAGCGGCTCAAGCCGGTCGCCGAGGAGGTCGGGCTGAGCATGGCGGCCCTCGCCGTGGCCTGGGTGCTGCAGAACCCGGCGGTCTCCTCGGCGATCATCGGCGCCAGCCGCCCCGAGCAGGTCCGGGACAACGTGCGCGCCGCCGGCGTGGTCCTCTCCCCCGACGTGATGTCCCGGATCGACGAGATCCTCGGCGACAAGGTCGAACGGGACCCGGCCCGCACGGTCAGCCCGGCCGTCCGCCCCTGAACGCCCGAGCCCCCGACCGGTCGCGGCGGCGGGCGGCCGCACCGGCCCCCGCCGCCACCGCTCAGACCTCCTCGGAGAGCGGCATCGAGTAGTGCACCCGCTCGTCCTCCAGCAGGCTCACCCGGCCCACCCCGGCCTCGGCCAGGCCGCGCCACTCCTCACCCAGCCAGGACTCGGCGTCCCCGCGCGAGGTGAACACCTCCGCGGACAACTCCTCGTCCCGCAGCACCTCGCCGTCGTCCTTCTCGTAGCGCCAGCTCCACGCCATGGGGACTCCCTTCCTCGCACCGGCCTCCGCCGGGTGCGGCCGAGCCTACTCTCCGCCCCCTCGGAGGAGAGCGGGCCTCACCGCACCTCCCCTACCCCGTGCACGCGGCGCCGCCCCGCCCGGCCGCGGCCGCCTCCTCGGACCTCGAACACCCGGCGCCCGGCCGGGCCCTCCGGGGGACCGCCCCGCGCGCGGACGCGCGCGCCGGCTCGCCGCCGGGGCGGGCGGGGCGGGGAGCCCTGGCGAGCGGCCCCGCCTTTCGGCCGGGACGTCCCGCCTGAACCGCCCCGCGTGCGGACGGGCGCACCGGCTTCCGCCCCGCCGCCGGGACCCGGGGCGAAGGCACCGGCGGCCGCCGCGCGGCCGGATCGGGCCACCGCCTCCCCTCGGCCGGCGGGCCCCCTCGGCCGGGCCGGAGTCCGTCGCGATGGTGTTGACTGGCGCCCGTGCGAATCAGATTCACCGGAACCGCGGGGGCGACCGGCTGGCCTGCGCCGGGATGCCGCTGCGCCTCGTGCAACCGCGCCGCCGAGGCACCGCGCCGTCCGCTGGAGGCGCTGGTCGACGGAACCGTCCCGATCGGCCCCGGCGGCCTTGCCGGTGCGCCGCCGGCCGGCTACCGCGCCGCTCCGCTGGCCTGCGGGACGCTCCTGGAGGGCCCGGACGGCGCCCGGCTGCTGTGCGCCCCGCCCGCCGGGCCGGACGGCGCCGACCTCTCCGGCGCCCCGGGAGGACCGGTCGACCTGGCCCTGGTCGACGCGGCGCGCCCGGAGCTGATCGGCGCGCTGCGCCGCTCCGGGGTCCTGGACGCCCGGTCCGGGGTGGCCGTGGTCGGCGGCGGGCACGGCGTGCACTCCCCCGCCGAGTTCGCCCGGCGGGCCGCCCTGTGGGGCGCCGAGGCGGTGGCCGACGGCGACGCCCTGGACGTCCTCCCCGGTGGGCCGGGCCGGGCCGCCCCGGGCGCGCGGGCCTCCGCCCGTCCGCGCCGCGTCCTGGTCACCGGCGGGGCGCGGTCCGGGAAGTCCTCCGAGGCGGAGCGGCGGCTGCTCGCCGAGCCCGAGGTCGTCTACGTCGCCACCGGCCCGGCCCCCGACGGCGACGCGGACTGGGCCGCGCGCGTCGCCGCGCACCGCGGCCGCCGCCCGCCCTGGTGGGGCCTGGAGGAGACGCTGGACGCGGCGGGGGCCCTGGACCGCGCGGCGGCCTCCGGCTCCGCGGTCCTGCTGGACTGCGCGGGGACCTGGCTGGCCGGGGTGATGGGCGAGTGCGGCATGTGGGAGGAGGAGCCCCCCGCGGACGCCGGGCAGGCGGTGGAGGCGCGCATCGCCGATCTGCTCTCCGCCTGGGAGCGCTTCCCCGGCCTGCTGGTCGCGGTCACCAACGAGGTCGGTTCCGGGGTCGTCCCGGCCACCCGCAGCGGCGGCCTCTTCCGCGACCTCCTCGGCCGCCTCAACCAGCGGCTCGCCGCCGCCTCCGAGGAGGTCCTGCTCGCCGCCGCCGGCCGGATCATCGAGCTTCCCTGAGCCGTCCCGCTCCTCCGCGGCCCGCCCGGCGGTGGGGAGCGGCGGGCTCGCCGCCGAGGGGGCCGGCGCTTCGGCGTGCGGGCGCGGGGCGGCGGTCCCGAGCGCGGCCGGCCGGCGGTCCGGTGCGGGCTCTGCAGCACCGGGCCGGCCCCCGCGGGGTGCCGGGCCGCCGGCGGGTCCGGGGCGGGGCCGCTCCGCCTCCGGCCGGTCGGCGGGGGCGGGGGCTCGGCCAGACTGGTGGGGTCGGATGCGGGCGGCCGGAGGGCCGGTGAGGGGGCGCGGAGCGGTGCGCGACGCGGTGGACGGGGCTCGGATGGCGGTGGGCACGCTCACCGCGATACCGGTGCGGGTGGACCGGGTGGACCGGGCCGTGGCCGGCTGGGCGATGGCGCTCGCCCCCCTGGTCGGCGCCGGGCTGGGGGCGGCCGGGGCGGCCGTGCTCGCGGCCGGCCTGCTGCTCGGGGCCGGCGGGCCGCTCTCCGCGGTGCTCGCCCTGGGCCTGCTCGCGCTGCTCACCCGGGCGCTGCACCTGGACGGGCTGGCCGACCTCGCCGACGGGCTGGGCAGCGGGCGCCCGGCCGATGAGGCGCTGGTGGTGATGAAGCGCTCCGACATCGGCCCGTTCGGGGTGGTCGCGCTGGTGTTCGCGGTGCTGGTCCAGGCGGCCGCCCTGGTGCGGCTGGCCGAGACCGGCCTGTGGCCGGCGGCGGCCGCGCTGGTGGCGGCGGCCGCCGCCGGCCGGCTGGCGATCACCGCGGCCTGCACCCCGGGGATCCCCCCGGCCCGCCCGGACGGCCTGGGCGCGTTCGTCGCGGGCAGCGTCTCCCGGCCGGCCGCGGCGGCCGCCGCGGCCGGGGTGCTCGCCCTGGCGGCCCTCTGCGGCCTGGCGCACTCCGCCGGTGCGGCGCTGGCCCTGCCCGCCGCCGCGGCGCTGGGCGTCGGCGCCGCGCTCGCCCTGCTCCTCCGGGCCCGGCGGCGGCTGGGCGGCATCACCGGGGACGTGCTGGGCGCGCTCTGCGAGACCGCCTCGGCCACCGCGCTGGCCGCCGCCGCGGTCCTGCTCTGACCTCCTCTTCCCGATGGCCTCGGCGCCGCGGCCCGATCGGGGCGCTCCGCCGCGGCCGCGGCGGCGGGACCATCGGGGCGGGGTGGGGGCCGTCACGGGGCGGGCGGGGCGCCGCGCCCGGTGACCGCACTTGTCAGCATCATCACATTTCTTCACACGACTCCGCCCCGGGCCGGGCCGACCGCCGGTGAGCGGGGCGAAGCCGCAGGTGACAGAAGAAAAGGAGATCGTCACCCAGCGAGCGGTTCCACACCCGAACCGGGGAAAGAAACGCGCTTCTTCACGTTCGGTGCAACGCCGGGGGCCGGGGCCCCGGGGCCGGCGGAGCGCGTTCCGCGTGCCCGCGCGGCCCGCATAAGGACTAGCATCGGTCCCGTGAGCACGTCGCTGTCAGTCATTACGGAATCCCCCTGTTCGCTCGACGTCGACGCGGTTGTCGTCGGCTACCACTCCGGAGCCGACGGCCCGGAGCCCGCGTCGGGCGCTCACGATGTCGACGCCGCCTTCACCGGCGGCCTCGCCCGGACCCTGTCGCTGCTGGGGGCGAGCGGCGCCCTTGAGGAGGTGCACCACGTCCCCTCCGGCGGAGCGCTGACCGCTCCGCTCGTCGTCGCCGTCGGCCTCGGCCCCGCCCCCGAGCAGGGCGACGGCCCCGACCCCGACCACCTGGCCCGCGCGGCCGGCGCCGCGCTGCGCGCGCGGGGCGCCAAGCAGGCCCGCGTCGCCCTCGCCCTGCCCGCCGAGACCGCCGGCCAGGCCGGCGCCGTCGCCACCGGCGCGCTGCTCGGCGACTACTCCTTCACCCGCTACCGCACCGGCGACGGCGCGGAGAAGGCCGCCGCCGAGGCGCTGCTGGTGGTCTCCGCGGCCGAGGGCGCGGAGCGGGCGGCCGAGCGCGCGCAGACCATCGCCGAATCGGTCAACCTCACCCGCGACCTGGTCAACACCGCCCCGGCCGACCTGGTCCCCGAGGACCTGGCCGGCGTGGCCGAGGAGGTCGCCCGGGAGACCGGCATGGAGGTGCTGACCCTCACCGAGAAGGAGCTCGCCGAGGGCGGCTACGGCGGCATCATCGGCGTGGGCCAGGGCTCGGCCAACCCGCCCCGGCTGGTCCGGCTGGCCTACTCCCACCCCGAGGCCTCCTCCACCATCGCCTTCGTCGGCAAGGGCATCACCTTCGACTCCGGCGGCCTGTCGCTCAAGCCGGCCGGGTCGATGGACTGGATGAAGTCCGACATGGGCGGCGCCGCCGCGGTGCTCGCCGCGATGCGCTCGCTGGCCCTGCTCAAGCCGAAGGTGAACGCGGTCGGCTACCTGGCCATCGCGGAGAACATGCCCAGCGGCACCGCCCAGCGCCCCTCCGACGTGCTGACCATGTACGGCGGCAAGACCGTCGAGGTGCTCAACACCGACGCCGAGGGCCGGCTGGTGATGGCGGACGCGCTGGTCCGCGCCCAGGAGGACGAGCCCGACCTGGTCGTGGACGTGGCCACGCTGACCGGCGCGCAGCTGGTCGCGCTGGGCACCCGCGTCTTCGCGGTGATGGCCGGCGACGACGAGACCCGCGAGTCGGTCACCGCCTCGGCCGCGGCCGCGGGCGAGGCCGCCTGGCCGATGCCGCTCCCCGAGGAGCTGCGCAAGGGCCTGGACTCCGCGGTCGCCGACATCGCCAACGTGGCGGGCGAGCGCTGGGGCGGCATGCTCAGCGCCGGCGTCTTCCTCAAGGAGTTCATCTCCGACGGGCAGCGCTGGGCCCACCTGGACATCGCCGGGCCCTCCTTCAACCAGGGCGCCCCCTTCGGCTACACGCCCAAGGGCGGCACCGGCTCGGCCACCCGCACCCTGGTGCGGATCGCCGAGGACCTGGCCGAGAACTGAATCACCTGACGCGGCCGGATGAGACACGCATCCGGCCGCGTTGAACCGTCACACCGACGGACGAACACCATCACATCCACACCAAGGAGTGTCCTTCCCGTGAGTGAGAGCGGCGGCACCTTCGACCTCGTCATTCTTGGCGCCGGCAGCGGCGGCTACGCGGCGGCGCTGCGCGCGGCCGAACTGGACATGAGCGTCGCCCTGATCGAGAAAGACAAGCTGGGCGGCACCTGCCTGCACCAGGGCTGCATCCCGACCAAGGCCCTGCTGCACGCCGCCGAGGTCGCCGACTCCGCCAAGGAGAGCGAGAAGTTCGGTGTCAAGGCCAGCTTCGACGGCATCGACATGCCCGCGGTGCACGCCTACAAGGACAAGGTCATCGGCGGCCTGCACAAGGGCCTGACCGGTCTGATCAAGTCCCGCGGCATCACCGTCGTGCAGGGCGAGGGCAAGCTGACCGGCGCCGACGAGGTCACCGTCGACGGCAAGGTCTACAAGGGCCGCAACATCGTCCTGGCCACCGGCTCCCAGCCGAAGACCCTGGGCCTGGACATCGACGGCGAGAAGGTGCTCACCAGCGAGCAGGCCCTGAAGGACGAGCGCGTCCCGTCCTCGGCCGTGGTGCTGGGCGGCGGCGTGATCGGTGTGGAGTTCGCCAGCGTGTGGCGGTCCTTCGGCGCCGAGGTCACCATCGTCGAGGCCCTGCCGCACCTGGTGCCGGTGGAGGAGGAGTCCAGCTCCAAGCTGCTGGAGCGGGCCTTCCGCAAGCGCGGCATCAAGTACGAGCTGGGCACCCCGTTCGAGAGCGTCAAGACCACCGACTCCGGCGTCGTCGTCACCCTCAAGGGCGGCAAGACCCTGGAGGCCGACGTGCTGCTGGTCGCCATCGGCCGCGGCCCGGTCTCCGAGGGCCTGGGCTTCGAGGAGAACGGCGTCCGGATGGAGCGCGGCTTCGTCCAGGTCGACGAGAACCTGCACACCGGCGTCGGCAACGTCTACGCGGTCGGCGACCTCATCCCGACCCTGCAGCTGGCGCACGTCGGCTTCGCCGAGGGCATCTTCGTCGCCGAGCGGATCGCCGGGCTCAACCCGCCGGCCATCGACTACGACGGCGTCCCGCGGATCACCTACAGCGAGCCGGAGGTCGCCTCGGTCGGCATCACCTCGGCCAAGGCCAAGGAGCGCGGCCTCGAGATCATCGAGACCAACTACAACCTGGCCGGCAACGGCAAGAGCCAGATCCTGCAGACGCAGGGCGCGGTCAAGATCATCGCCGAGAAGGACGGCCCCGTCCTGGGCGTGCACATGGTCGGCAGCCGCGTCGGCGAACTGATCGCCGAGGGCCAGCTCATCTACAACTGGGAGGCCCTGCCCGCGGAGGTCGCCCAGCTGATCCACCCGCACCCGACCCAGTCCGAGGCGCTCGGCGAGGCCCACCTCGCCCTGGCGGGCAAGCCGCTGCACGTCCACGACTGACGCACCGAGCGGGGCGGGCCGGCGCCCGCCCCGCCTCCTTTCGCGTCCACCGCTTCCGGGCCGGTTCCGACCCGGCCGGCGCCGACCGCGTAAGCCTCGCCCGCTCGGAGAGCGGGCGAGCCGTGCGAGCCGGGAATCCCCTTCGCCGCCGAGGGGGAGGGTTCAACAAGCTTCTCTGCTTCTTCACGAAGAGGACCCATGCCGACTTCAGTTGAAATGCCAGCCCTGGGCGAGAGCGTCACCGAGGGCACCGTCACCCAGTGGCTGAAGCAGGAGGGGGACACCGTCGAGGCCGACGAGCCGCTGCTCGAAGTCTCTACGGACAAGGTCGACACCGAGATCCCCTCCCCCGTCTCCGGGGTGCTGACCAAGATCCTCGTCGCCGAGGACGAGACGGTCGACATCGGCGCCGAGATCGCCGTCATCAGCGAGTCCGGGGAGGCCCCCGCCGAGGAGGGTGCGCCCGCGGCCAAGGAGGCGCAGCCCGAGCCGGAGCCCGAGCCCGCCCCGGCGCCCGCCGCGCAGCCGGAGCCCGCTCCGGCGCCGGCCCCCGAGCCCGCTCGCGCCCCGGCGCCCGAGCCGGCCCGCGCCACCCGCGAGGACCGCACCCCGCCGGTGGACGTGGAGACCATCAGCGGCACCGGGAAGGCGTCCGGCACCGACGCGGTCACCGAGGCCTACGTGACCCCGCTGGTCCGCAAGCTCGCCGCGGAGTACGGCGTCGACCTGTCCACGGTGCGCGGCACCGGGGTGGGCGGCCGGATCCGCAAGCAGGACGTGCAGGACGCCGCCGCGGCCGCGGCGGAGCAGCGCGCCGCCGCTCCGGCCGCCGCGAAGGCCGCCAAGCCGGCCCCCGCGGTCGACGGCACGCTGCGCGGGCGCACCGAGAAGATGTCCCCGCTGCGCCGGCACATCGCCGACCAGATGGCGGAGTCGCTGCGCATCTCGGCCGAGGTCACCCAGGTGATCGAGGTCGACATGACCAACATCGCCCGGCTCCAGGACCTGGCCGGCGCCGAGTTCGAGGCCCGGGAGGGCGTCGAGCTGGGCTTCTTCCCGTTCTTCGCGGTGGCCGCCGTGGAGGCGCTCAAGGCCAACCCGAAGCTCAACGCGGTCATCGACAGCGAGAGCTACGAGGTCACCTACCACGACCTGGAGAACCTCTCCATCTCGGTGGACACCGAGCGCGGCCTGCTGGCCCCGGTCATCAAGGACGCCGGCGACCTCAACCTGGGCGGGCTGGCCCGCAAGATCGCCGACCTGAGCGAGCGGGCGCACACCGGCCTGCTCGCCCCGGACGAGCTGAGCGGCGGCACCTTCACCCTGGCCGAGACCGGTGCGGTCGGCGCGCTGTTCGACACGCCGATCATCAACCAGCCGCAGGTGGCGATCCTGAGCACCGGCGCCGTGGTCAAGCGCCCGGTCGTCGTGGAGGACCCGGAGCTGGGCGAGGTCATCGCGGTCCGCTCGATGGCCTACCTGGCGCTCACCCACGACCACCGGCTGATCGACAGCGCCGACGCCGGGCGGTTCCTGCAGACCGTCCGGGAGCGCCTGGAGGAGGGCTCCTTCGAGGCGGAGCTGGGCCTGGCCTGACCGGCCCCGGGCCCCGGGCGCGCCCGGGGCCCGCTCCGGCGCGGCCGGACACGGACGCAGAGGCGGGGCGGCGCCCGAACGGGCGCCGCCCCGCCTTGTTACCCCACCATTCACCATCCCCCTGGTGATCCCCATCACCAAAGGTCGGCTCCGGTAGCCGTGCTCCGGCTCCGGATGCCTCCACGGTATGCCCGGGAGGGTCCGCCGCGCAGGCGTTCGGCGGAAAAACCCGGTGCGGCCCCGGGCGCCGCCCCCTAGGCTCGTCCGCCGTGGAGAAGAGACTGCTGAACGTCGTCGACGTCGAGGCGACCTGCTGGGAGGGGTCCCCGCCGCCCGGCCAGGTCAGCGAGATCATCGAGATCGGGTTGGCCGTGGTCGACCTGAAGGCCGGCGAGCGGATCGCCCGGCACCGGATCATGGTCCGCCCGGCGCGCTCCTCGGTCAGCCGGTTCTGCACCGAGCTGACCGGGATCACCCCGGCCGAGGCGGAGAGCGGCGCGGACTTCGCCGAGGCCTGCCGGATCCTGGCCGCCGAGCACCGGGCCGGCGCCCTGCCCTGGGCCTCCTGGGGCGACTACGACCGCCTCCAGTTCGCCCGGCAGTGCGCGGCGACCGGTACCCCCTACCCGTTCGGGAGGCGGCACACCAACGCCAAGGTGCTCTTCACCGAGGTGCACGGCCTGCGGAAGCGCCCCGGGATGGCGCAGGCGCTGGGCGTCGCCGGGCTCCCGCTGGAGGGGCGGCACCACCGGGGCGAGGACGACGCGTGGAACATCGCCGCCCTGGTGCTCTCGCTGAACGCCCGGGGCGCCTGGCGCACCGGCCCGCCGGCCGGGCCGTGATCGGCGGCCCGCAGCGGGCATACAGGCCGGAGAGCCGAGTACAGGGGGCCAGGATGAAGATCGCGATCTCCGGGGCGAGCGGGCTGATCGGGTCGGCGCTGGGCCGGTCGCTGACCGAGGACGGGCACGAGGTGGTGCACCTGGTGCGGCGGCCTGCCCGCACCCTCGCGGAGGCCCGCTGGGACCCGGTCGGCGGCACCGTGGACACCGGCCCGCTCTCCGGTGCGGACGCCGTGGTGCACCTGGCCGGCGTGCCGATCGGGCCGGCCCGGTGGACCCGGGCCCGCAAGGCGGCCATCCGGGGCAGCCGGGTCCGCGGGACCCGCGTCCTGGCCGAGGCGCTGGCCCGGATGGACCGGCCGCCGGCCCGGCTGGTCTGCGGTTCCGCGGTGGGCTACTACGGCGACACCGGGGGCGAGCCGGCCGGCGAGGACGCGCCGCGGGGCACCGGCTTCCTGGCCGACCTGGTCCGCGACTGGGAGGCGGCGACCGCCCCCGCCGCCGAGGCCGGGATCCCGGTGGCCCACTCCCGCACCGGGATGGTGCTGTCCGCCTCCGGCGGGCTGCTGGGGACGGTGCTCCCGCTGTTCCGGCTGGGGCTCGGCGCCCGGCTCGGCTCCGGTGCGCAGTACATGAGCTGGATCAGCCTGGACGACGAGGTGGCGGCGCTCCGCTTCCTGCTGGAGCGCCCCGGGATCATCGGCCCGGTGAACCTCTGCGCCCCGGAGCCGGTCACCAACGCCGCCTACACCGAGGCCGTCGCGCGTGCGCTGCACCGCCCGGCGGTCCTGGCCGTCCCCGGCTTCGCGATCCGCGCCGCCCTGGGCGGCTTCGCCGACGAGGCGGCCCTGATCGACCAGCGGGCCGTCCCCGACCGCCTCACCGCGGCCGGCTTCGCCTTCCGCCACCCCGACATCGACACCGCCCTGAGCGAACTTCTCTGAAGTCGCCGATGAAGGTTTCGCCCGGCCCGTACCGACTGTACCGGGCACCGGCACGGCCCCCTGTGGTGAAGTCCCACCCGCAGCGCCACCCGCCCGCACCACAGCACCACCTCGAACGTCGCCATGACGATGGCGGGAAGGCGCGGCAAGGGCAGGCGGTGGCGGGCGGAGCCTCGACACGATGACGTTGAGCTGTGGTGTGCGGGCGCGGCCGGAGGTCAGGCGTGCTCGTCCAGGAGCCGGTCGATGAAGGCGCGGTACTCGCGCAGGGTGAGGCGGAGGGTCTCGGTGTCCGGATCGGCCGGGGCCTGCCAGGCGCCGCGCAGCGCGGTGCGGCGGGCCTGGATGCCGGCGATGACCGCGGCGGTGACCTCCTCGGCGAGGTCGTCGGCGTCGCGGACGGAGAGCCCGGGGTCGTCGACGAAGCCGCCCTGCACGTCCCGCCAGCGGGCCCGGACCCCCGGGGCGTCGATCTCCGGGCCGGCGGGCGGCCGGGGCGGCGGGACCGGTGCGGCGGGCGCCCGCTCCGCCGTCGGCTGCATCGCCTGCTCCTCCGGGTCCCCGGCCGGCCCGTCCACCGGTCCGTCCGGGGGCGGCTGCGGGGCCGCGGGCGGCCGCTCCGCCCCCTGCACCCTGCCCTGCTCCGGCGCCGGCTCCGTCACCGGATCCGCCACCGGGTCCCGCTCGGCCGCGGCGGGCACCGGCTCCTCCGGGGCGGTCCGCGGCGGCACCGGCCGCGAGCGGGCCGCCTCCGCCGAGCGCCGCCGCTCGCGGATCCGGAAGTCCCAGCGCGCCTCGCGCCGCTCGCGCTCGGCCGTGTCCTGCGCCTCCGCCCCGGGGGCCTCCCCCGCCTGCCGCTCTTCCCGCTTCACCGCGTCCCTTCCTCTCCTGCTCCGCCCGCTCCGTCCGCGGCCCGCGGGGGCGGCCCGTCCGCCGCTCCGCGCAGGCCGGTGCCGTCCGCTCCGCGCGGCGGGGGCGCTCCCCCGCCGCCCGGCCGCCCCGGTGCCGGGCCGGTGCCGCCCAGCAGCCCGGCGAGCAGCCCGCGGAAGCCGACCATCGCCTCCCTGAGCTCCTCCGTTCCGGCCCCGCCCTCCCGGTCCCGGCGGGCGGTGCCGCAGGCCCGCCGGTAGCCGCCGATCTCGTGCGGGTGGTCGACGGAGAGGTCGTCCTCCCGCCGCTCGCCGTCGGGGTAGCCGCGCTCGGTCGCGGCCTTCTCCACCAGGCGGTGCGCGGCGCGGACCGCCGCCGAGGGGTCGTCGACGAAGTCCCGCTGGATCACGGCCCAGGCCTCGGCGTGCGCCGCGCGCCGCTCGGCGGTGAGGGGCCGGACCTCGATCCCGGCCCGGCGCCGCCGGCGGCGGGCCAGCTCGCGCCGGGCCGCGCGCTCGCCGCCGCCGGCCCGTACGGCGCGGTCGTACTCCGGCCCGAAGCGCTCCGCGAGGGCCCTGCCGCGCCGCGCCGCGGCGGCCCATGCCGCGACGGCGAGGACGGCCGCCGCGGCGAGCGCGGCGAGCACGGCTCCGGTGACCACGCGGCACCTCCTGCGGCCCCGGGGAGGGGGCGGGGCTCGCAACGTCCATTGCCGCCCGCGGCCGCGGCCAAACGGGAACGGCCCGCCCCGGCCACGGGGCGGCGTCGAACACTCCGGCGGAGCGGTTTATTCCACCCCTTTTCCGGCGGGGTGGCCTGCATCACCCGGCAGCGACCGGCGGGTGTCCCAGGCTTTAAGGTGGGATGTATGAGTGAGCTCGTCTTCGCGTGGCTCGGTGACGACCCGGTCCCCTACCAGGAGGGCTGGGATCTCCAGAAGCGACTCCACCAGAGCCGTGTCGCCGACCTCATCCCCGACACCGTGCTGCTGCTCCAGCACGAGCCCGTCTACACGGCGGGCAAGCGCACCGGCGAGTGGGACCGCCGGCAGACCGTCCCCGGGACCCCCATCGTCGACATCGACCGCGGGGGCAAGATCACCTGGCACGGTCCGGGGCAGCTCACCGGCTACCCCATGGTCAAGCTGGCCGACCCGATCGACGTCGTCGCCTACGTCCGGATGCTGGAGGAGGCGATGATCCGCACCATCGCCGAGTACGGCCTGACCGGGCGGCGGATCGAGGGCAAGACCGGGGTGTGGCTGGACGCCGACCCCGGGCGGGGCCTGATCGAGCGGAAGATCGGCGCGATCGGCTGCCGGATCTCCCGCGGGGTGGGTATGCACGGGTTCGCCCTCAACTGCGACAATGACCTCTCGTGGTTCCAGAGGATCGTCCCGTGCGGCATCCCGTCCGACGAGGGGGATGTCACCAGCATCTCCCGCGAGGTCGGCCGGGACGTGACCGTGGCCGAGGTGCTGCCCGCCGTGGAGCGGCACCTGGCCGACGTGCTCGGTGCGACCGTCCACAGCCGCAGCGACGGGGTTCCGGCGCACTTCCCCGGGGCCGCCGCCCCGGTGGAGCCGGCCTCCGCCTGACCCCGACGCGTTCCGGCGCACCGGCACGACGACGACCTCCCCACAAGGGACGAGGAAAGGAAGGGTCCGCGTGACCATCGCTCCCGAGGGGCGCAAGCTGCTGCGGATCGAGGCCCGCAACAGCCAGACCCCCATCGAGAAGAAGCCGCCCTGGATCAAGATCAAGGCGAAGATGGGCCCGGAGTACACCGAGCTCCACTCGCTGGTGAAGAAGCAGGGCCTGCACACCGTCTGCCAGGAGGCCGGCTGCCCCAACATCTACGAGTGCTGGGAGGACCGCGAGGCCACCTTCCTCATCGGCGGCGACCAGTGCACCCGGCGGTGCGACTTCTGCCAGATCGCCACCGGCAAGCCGACCGCCCTGGACCGGATGGAGCCGACCAAGGTCGCCCGCTCGGTGCAGACCATGGAGCTGCGCTACGCCACGGTCACCGGGGTGGCCCGGGACGACCTGGAGGACGGCGGGGCGTGGCTGTACGCCGAGACGGTCCGCAAGATCCATGAGTTCAACCCCGGCACCGGCGTCGAGCTGCTGATCCCCGACTTCAACGCCGACCCCGACCAGCTGGCCGAGGTGTTCGGGTCGCGGCCGGAGGTGCTGGCGCACAACGTGGAGACGGTGCCGCGGATCTTCAAGCGGATCCGCCCCGGCTTCCGCTACGAGCGCTCGCTGGAGGTGATCACCCGCGCCCGCGAGGACGGCCTGGTCACCAAGTCCAACCTGATCCTGGGCATGGGCGAGGAGCGCGAGGAGATCTCCCAGGCCATGCGGGACCTGCACGAGGCCGGCTGCGACCTGCTCACCATCACCCAGTACCTGCGCCCCTCCAAGCTGCACCACCCGATCGACCGGTGGGTCAAGCCGGAGGAGTTCGTGGAGCTGGCCGCCGAGGCCGAGGAGATCGGCTTCGCCGGGGTCATGTCCGGGCCGCTGGTGCGCTCCTCCTACCGGGCCGGCCGGCTGTACCGGCAGGCCGCGGAGAAGCGCGGCCTGGACGTCGCCGCGAAGCTCTGACCTGCCCGGACCGGGCCTCCGGGCCGCCCTGGACACGGGGGCGGCCCGGGGGACCGGCGCCGCGCAGGACAAAAGCGGCAAAGTAATCAAGCTGAAACGGCGGCCGTCGGCCGCCGCTTCACGTCCGCCCGTCCGTTCCCCATATCCTGGAAGCATGGCGAAGAAGCCCAAGGAAACCAAGACAGCCCAGGCCACCGACGCCGCCGGGCAGAAGAAGCCGGGCCGGTTCAAGCAGATCGGCATGGTCGCCAAGGTCGTCCACCAGCAGAGCCCGAAGAGCATCCCGATCGCGGTGGCGATCTTCGTCGGGGTCGTGGCGCTCTCCGTGGTCGGCGCGGTCCTCACCGGCGGCTGGCTCTACTGGATGAGCCTGGGCATCCCGATCGGCTTCCTCGCCGGGTTCATCTTCTTCACCCGCTCGGCCCAGAAGATCCAGTACAAGATGCTCGACGGCCAGCTCGGCGCGGGCATGGCGGTGCTGGAGAACATGCGCGGCGACTGGAGCGTGGACCCCGGCGTCGGCGCCACCCGGCAGATGGACGTGGTGCACCGGGTCGTCGGCCGCCCCGGCATCGTCCTGGTCGGCGAGGGCGACCCGAACCGGCTCCGCAAGGTGATCGGCGCGGAGAAGAAGCGCGTCGCCCGGGTGGCCTACAACATGCCCATCTACGACCTGGTCGTGGGCAACGGCGAGGGCCAGGTCAAGATCGGCGACCTGCAGAAGCACATGATGAAGCTGCCGCGGAACCTGGACAAGACCGAGGTCGCCGAGGTCCGCTACCGGCTCCGCGCGCTGCCCGCCGCGGTCCAGATGCCCAAGGGGCCGATGCCCAAGGGCGTCAAGATGCCGAAGGGGCCCAAGGCGCAGGGACGGGGCTGAGACCCCGGCCGAGCTTCTCGCCATACACGTACCGACGGCGCCGCCCGGATCGAATCCGGGCGGCGCCGTTCCGCGTCCGCGCCCCGCGGGGCGGCGGGGTCACAGCCGCCGGCTGACCGTACCGGCCGCCCGGTCGTGCAGGCCGCGCTGGTCCCGGTCGTAGACGACGGCCGGAATGACCAGGCAGAGCAGGGCGGTGCGGATGACCACCGCCAGCGGCCACGGGAAGGAGCGCTCGCCGGTGGCGGCGATCCCGATGCCGGTGATCCGCTTGCCCAGGGTGGTGCCGAACAGGCTGAGCAGCACCACCGTCATCAGCGCGAAGACCAGGACCGGGGTCAGCTGCTCGGTCTGCGGGTCCGCGCCGATCAGGCCGTAGGCCACGGCCAGGCTGAGGCCCCAGTCCAGGGCGAGGGCCAGCAGTCTGCGCCCCACTCCGGGGACCGACCCCGGCCCCGTCTCCGGCATCCCCAGCCGGTTCCCCCGGTAGGCGAAGGCGTCGTCGCCCCCGCCGGTCTCGCGTTCTCTCTCCATGCGGACCACGGTATCGGCGCCGCGCGGGCCCCGGTTCCGGGCTTCCCTCCAGGCCCCGGGCACCGCCCTCCGCCGTGCCCGGTTTCACCGCCGATCAGGGAGTTCATCCGGACACACCCGGATCGGCGGCGAAAACCCCGGGGAGCGTAACGCGGAGGAAACATTGGAGACATTGCCAAGAAACGGCCTGGTCATAGCTTCGGGACCGTGGCCGGAGAGGTGGCGCGGACAGCGAAGTCCCGACGACGGAGCCCACCCGCGGGCCGCTTCTCACATCTGCTCGGAGGTATGTCTTGTTCAGCAGCGCCGATGAGGCCCTCGCCTTCATCCGCAACGAGGACGTGAAGTTCCTCGACGTCCGGTTCACCGACCTCTTCGGTGGCGTCAACCACGTCACGCTCCCGGTGGAGAACGTCGACGAGGACACGTTCACCAAGGGCCAGATGTTCGACGGCTCCTCGATCCGCGGCTTCCAGGCCATCCACGAGTCGGACATGCTGCTCCTGCCCGACCTGAGCACCGCCGTCCTGGACCCGTTCCGCGAGTTCAAGACGCTGAACATGACCTTCTTCGTGCACGACCCGCTGACGCTGGAGTCCTACAGCCGGGACCCGCGCAACGTGGCCCGCAAGGCCGAGGCGTTCCTGAAGAGCACCGGCATCGCCGACACCGCCTTCTTCGGCCCCGAGGCCGAGTTCTACATCTTCGACGACGTCCGGTTCGAGACCCGGGCCAACGCCGGCTTCTACCAGATCGACTCGATCGAGGGCGCCTGGAACACCGGCGCCGCGCGGGACGGCGGCAACCTGGGCTACCGCCCCCGCTACAAGGGCGGCTACTTCCCGGTCGAGCCGGTCGACCACTACAGCGACCTGCGCTCCCGGATGGTCCGCAACCTGATCGACGCGGGCCTGGAGGTCGAGCTCCAGCACCACGAGGTCGGCACCGCCGGCCAGGCCGAGATCGGCATCAAGTTCGGCACCCTGCTCCAGGAGGCCGACCGGGTGCAGCTCTACAAGTACATCGTGAAGAACACGGCCAACGCCGCCGGCAAGACCGTGACCTTCATGCCGAAGCCGCTCTTCGGCGACAACGGCTCGGGCATGCACTGCCACCAGAGCCTGTGGAAGGACGGCGAGCCGCTCTTCTTCGACGAGTCCGGCTACGCCCAGCTCTCCGACACCGCCCGGTACTACATCGGCGGCCTGCTCAAGCACGCCGACGCGCTGCTGGCCTTCACCAACCCGACGGTCAACTCCTTCCACCGCCTGGTCCCCGGCTACGAGGCCCCGATCAACCTGGTCTACTCCCAGCGCAACCGCTCGGCCTGCATCCGCATCCCGCTGACCGGCCCGAGCCCCAAGGCCAAGCGCCTGGAGTTCCGCGTCCCGGACCCGTCGGCCAACCCCTACCTGGCCTTCTCCGCCATGCTGATGGCCGGCATCGACGGCGTGAAGAACAAGATCGAGCCGCCGGAGCCGCTGGACAAGGACCTCTACGAGCTGCCCCCGGCCGAGGCCGCCGCGGTCAAGACCGTGCCCGCCTCCCTGGAGGCCGCACTGGACGCCCTGGAGGCCGACCACGAGTTCCTGCTCGAGGGCGGCGTCTTCACCTCGGACCTGATCGAGACCTACATCGACTTCAAGCGCACCGAGGAGATCGACTCCCTGCGGCTCCGCCCGCACCCGCGCGAGTTCGAGCTCTACTACGACATCTAAGGGCGATGTCCAAGGGCACCGCGGGCCTTCAGCGGCCGATCCGCCGCTGAGGACCGGTCACGGGCCGCCGGCCGCCGCTCGGGCGCGCCGGCGGCCCCTCGCTTTTCCGTCCCTTTTCCCGAGGCCGGCGCCCGGCCCCGGGAGGCGGGCCCCGGTCACGACTCGGGGTTCCGGTCACGCCTCGGCGGTGAGGGCGTCGCGGAGCCTCCGGTAGCCGGGGGCGGCGCGGCGCAGGAGCGAGGCCAGCTCTTCGTCGTCCCCGGTGGCCAGGGGGTACTGCAGGGCCCCTACCGCCCGGGCCTGCTCGTCCGCGGCGGCCGCGGCCTTCTCCAGGCCGATCAGGGACAGGGAGCCGGCCGCGTCGGCGAGACGGCGGGCGCCGAGGCGGACGCCGAACTCCGCCAGCAGGCCGCGCACCCGCGCGTCGAGGCCCCGCTCGGCCTGTGCGGCCAGGGCTTCGAGCGCCGCCGCCCCGCCGAGCGTCCCCCGGGGCACGGGCCGGTCGCCGCGCCCCTCCAGCCACCGGACGGCGCCGGGCAGCGATGCGCGCAGCGCCTCGGCGGGGTCCACGGCGCGCTCTTCGGTGAATCCGGCCCGCATCACGTACGGCTCGTCGGTGTAGTCGACCGACTCCGCCCGCCAGGCGTCGGCGAACGCCCGGGCCGGCAGGGTCGCGTAGGGATGGCCGTGCGGGTCGTGCAGCAGCACGGTCCCGCCGCCGGCCGCGAGGACCACGGCGTAGTGGTCCCCTTCGCCCGGGGCCGGGGTGCCGGGCCGGTAGAGCAGCAGCCCCATGTCGACCGGCCCGACCAGGACGGGGCCGCGCGCGCAGGCCGCGCGGAGCCGCTCCAGGGCCTCCTCCGCGGTCCCTCCGGCGCTCCGCTCGCAGGACCGGCCGAGCAGGCCGACGGCGGTGTCCAGGCCGATCTCCGGATCCCAGCCGAAGGGGTCGAAGAGCGGCAGGGAGCCGCCGATCAGCTGGGCGCCGAACGGCGAGCCGGTCAGCGTCTCGACGACGCCCGGCGGAGGGGCGGAGGGGCCGATCACCATCCTCAGGGAGTGCGTGTAGCAGTAGGGGCCGGAGCCGGTGTAGGCGGGCATGCGGGGTCCTTCGGTCGGCCGGCGGTCCCCGGACCGGCCGGACGCGCCACCGGCCCCGGGGCCGCCGACGGCGGGCTCGGTGCCCCCAGTGCAGGGCATGACACGGGGGCAGGGTCAACCGGGCCCGGGCGGCCCCTCCCCCAGGGCGATGATCTCGACGCTGCGGCCCTGTCAGAGCGGGTGGCCTCAGTGTCCGTCGCAACACCGCCCACCGGAGGAAAGAAGAGGAGGGGAGGGAAGGGGACCGGCCGGTCGGTCGGGCGGGCGCGGCGCCTCGCAGAGTGCAGGTTCAAGCGAGCGGTGACGGCGCAGGAAGGAGCGGAGCGAAGGTCCTTACCCGGGCGCGGCGTCCCACAGAGCGAAGGTTCAAGCAGGCAGCAAGGGCGGGGAGGGGGACCGGCCGGTCGGTCGAGCGCGGCGCCCCACGGGGCCAGGGCTCAAGCAGGCAGCGACGGCAGAGGTGGGGGCGGAGTGCGGGGGCCGCCCGGGTACGGCGCCCCACAGGGCCAGGGTTCAAACCGGCGGCGACGGCGAAGGTAGGACCGGGGCGAAGGCGGTCACCCGAGCGCGGCGCCTCGCGGAGCGAGGGTTCAAGCGGGCGGCGACGGCGGGAGGACGTGCCGGCCGGTCGGTCGGGTGCGGCGCCTCGCGGGGCCGGGGTTCAAGCAGGCAGCGAGGGCGGGAGGGGCGGGCGCCGCGTTCGCCGGCCAGGGCCGCGAGGGCTCTCGGCGGGGAGCGGGGCGGCGCCCCGGCGAAGGCGGGAGTGGGCCTGCCCGGGCCCACTAGGGGACCTTATCCCTATATGCCGGATTCGCGGCGGGAAGCAGGCAGGGGCGAGGGCACCCTGCGCACCCCGGCGGCACCCCGATTACATCTACCAGCGAGTAGTAAGCCCCCAGACCCCCACCACCCCCCTGCCGGTCACCCAGAGTGGCCAAAGCGAGACCTCCCAGGGAAACAAAAGCGACATCTCGCCCCCACATCGCCCCTGCTCGGGTTCCGGCCCCCTACATCCCGGCCTTCCGGGCGGCTCGAACCCCGATCACCAGCCCGATCAGGGCCAATCGGGCCTCCCGAGAGCCGATCCGGGCCGGGATGCGCGCCCAGGAATCACCGGGGTGCTCTCGCGGTGCGCAGGGCACCCCCCACCACCATCACCGTGTGTATTCACGCAGGTCAGAGAGGTGCAGCGGTTTCAAGGGCAGCCGGCCCCGGCGCTCGGACGACGCGGGCACGGTGAACCCGCCCCCCTACCCGCCCCGGCCGCCTCGCTCTGCTCCGCCGCACTGGACCGACCGGCCGGTCCCCACCGCCGCCTTCGCCGCCCGCTTGAACCCCACCCCGTGAGGCGCCGCGCCCGGGCGACCACCTGCACCCCGCCCCCACCGGTGCCGTCGCCGCCTGCTTGAACCTTCGCTCCGTGAGGCGCCGCGCCGGACCGACCGGCCGGCCCCCACCCCTGCCCTCGCCGCCCGCCTGAACCTTCACTCCGCGGGGCGCCGCGCCCGACCGACCGGCCGGCCCCCACCCCTGCCCTCGCCGCCCGCCTGAACCTTCACTCCGCGGGGCGCCGCGCCCGACCGACCGGCCGGCCCCCACCCCTGCCCTCGCCGCCCGCTCGAATCCTCCCCCCGTGGGGCGCCGCGCTCGGTCGGGGCATCTTCCCGTCCCTCCGTCCCTCGCCCCTCCCCGAGTTCCTCGCTGTTCCTCATTGCAGCGGCCAATTGACGACAAGGCGCTCTGCCAGGGTCGCAGCGTCAAGATCATCGGGAAGGGGCGAGGGCGCGCGCCGGGGCGCGGGGCCCGCCCGGCGGGCGCCCGGGCACCGCGCGTACGGTTGCCGCGTACGGTAACCGGATCACCGAGGAGAGTCACTATGCGACTGGGATTCGCCCTCCCCCAGTTCGGTGCCGCCGCGCACCGGCCGGAGGAGGCCGCGCGGTTCGCCCGGGAGGCGGAGAGGATGGGGGCGGCCAGCCTGTGGGCCGGCGACCGGCTGCTCGCCCCGGTCCACCCGAGCGTCGGCTACGGCGGCTCGGACACCCTGCCGCCGCAGTTCCGCTCGGCGCTCGACCCGTTCGTGCTGCTCACCGCCGCCGCCGGCGCGACGGAGCGGGCGCTGCTGGGCACCAGCGTGCTCAACGCCCCGTGGTATCCCCCGGCGGTGCTCGCGCGCTCGCTCACCGCGATCGACCGGATCAGCGGCGGCCGCCTCCTCCCCGGCCTGGGCACCGGCTGGTCCCCGGAGGAGTACCGGGCCACCGGGGTGCCGATGGGCGAGCGCGGCCGGCGCCTGGACGAGTGCCTGGACGCGCTGGAGGAGCTCTGGTCGGACGGCCCGGCCGAGTACCGGGGCGAGCTGTGGGAGGTCCCGGAGAGCCACGTCGACCTCAAGCCGGTCCAGCGGCCCCGCCCGCCGATCTACCTCGGCGCCTTCGCCCCCGGTGCGCTGCGGCGGGTGGCCCGGCGGGCGGACGGCTGGCTCCCGGTGGCGGTGCTGCCCGGGCGCGCCGACCCCGCCGAGGTGGTGGCCGGGCCGCTGGCCGCCATCCGCGAGGAGGCCGCCCGGCAGGGGCGCGACCCGTCCTCCGTCGACGCGGTCCTGCGGATCAACCCCGCGCGCTCCGTCTCGGTGGCCGAGATCGCCGAAGCGGCGCTGGCCGCCGAGCGGGAGGCCGGGGTGGAGCACGTCTTCGTCGACCTGATGTACCTCGCCGAGGACGCCGACCGGATGCTGGAGCTGGCCGACCGCCTCCTGGAGAAGACCGGCGCGCGGTGACCCGGGGTTGACCGCCGCGCCGAGGGGTGAGAACGGAGGTATGGGACGCACCGGGCGCGCCGCGCGGCGGCCGCGCCCGGGGTGCGCCCCGCGGATCGGGACGGCCCGGCCGGCGCGGAGGCCGGGCCCGAGCAGGGGCCTGCCCCCGGGCCCCGCTGAGGCGGGCGTCGCATGCACTACCACGGCTATCTCTGGCAGGGGTCCGGGGAGGAGCGGCAGTACCGGGTCCCGGAGACCTACCCCGACCACCCCGCCTTCGGGCTGTCGCCGCTGCCGCCGCAGCGGGTCTGCTGGTGGCTGCTGAAGCCGGCGTCGATGGTCGAGGGGACCTGGGAGGACCCGGCCGAGGCCGTCGCCTGGCTGGCGGCCCGGTACCGGGCGGTCTTCCCGCGGATCCGGACCGAGCGGCCGGAGTGGTACGCCCCGCGGGCCCGGAAGGGGTTCTGGCTGGACTCCCTGGACCAGGGCACCGACCTGGTGTGCGCGCATTGGCTGCAGGACGGCGACGGGTTCACCGCCGCGGTGGTCTGCTGCCCCAACCGCTGGGAGGACCTCCCCTGCCCGGTGACCGGCGCCCCGGCACCGCCCGCCGAGCGCATGTGACCGCCCCGCTCCCCGGCGATCTCGGCGGTCCGGCCCTGTCAGAGCGCTCTGACAGGGCCGGACCGCCAAGGCCATCGCCTCGGAGACGGCGCCCTTGAAGCGAACGGCGCCCGGCCCGCCGCCCGTACGCCCCGGCCCGGGAGGCGGGGGCGCACCGGCGGCGGTGCGCGGCGGCTCCGGGGGCGCCGGTGCCGCCGGGGTCAGCCGCCGTGGCCGGAGTGGTCCATGTCCTCCATGTCCTCCGCGCCGCCTCCGCCGGTGCCGGCCATCACGTCCTCCACCTCGGCATCGACGGTGACGTCGCCGGACTCGGCGAAGGAGAGGGTGAGCCGCACCGTGTCGCCCGCCTCCAGCTCACCGGGGTCCATCAGCATCAGGTGCAGCCCGCCGGTGGCGAACTCGACGCTCTCGCCGGCCCGGACCGGGACCTCGTAGCGCTGCTCCATGGAGGTGGTGCCGTCCTCCTCCACGGTGGCGTGCATCTGGACCTCCTCCGCCGCGTCGGTGGTGACGCCGGTCAGGATGTCGTCGGCGCCGCCGGTGTTCTCGACGGTCAGGTAGCCGGCGGTGACGTCGGGGTTGCTGGGCACCCGGACGGTGGCGCCGGTCGCGCTGATCTCCGGGGCTCCGCCGGAGCAGCCGGCCAGCAGGGCCGCGGCCAGGGCGGCGGTCGCCGCGGCGGCGGTGCGCGCGGTGGCGGCGGGCATCAGGCGCCCTCCTCGTCCAGCAGCGCGCCGAAGTCCTCGGCGATGGCGTCCGGGCCGGTCCCGTAGCGCCACATCAGCTCCGACTCGCCCTCCGGGGAGAACAGCAGCACCTGGCTGCCGTGGCCGACCTGGTAGTCGCCCTTGCGGTCCTCCTCCTCCGGGCGGTCGATGGAGATGCCCAGCTCGGAGGCTGCGGCGTCGGTGGTCTCCAGGTCGCCGCTGAGCCCGGTGAAGGAGGGGTCGAAGCTGCTCAGCCACATGTCGAGCAGCTCCGGGTCGTCCCGGTCCGGGTCGGCGGTCACGAAGACCACGTTGAGCCGGTCCCGCTCCGCCTCGTCCAGCTCGGCGACGGCCTGCGCCATGTCGGCCATGGTCGTCGGGCAGATGTCCGGGCAGTTGGTGAAGCCGAAGAAGACCGCGGTGTAGGCGCCGGCCGAGTCCTCCCTGAGGTTGTACTCCTCGCCCTTGGAGTCGGTGAAGTCGGCGTCGGGCAGGGTGAAGGCGCCCTGCACCTCGCTGCCGTTGTAGGGGGAGTCGTCGCCGGTGGCGGCCTGCGGGCCGCCGCAGCCGGCCAGCAGGACGGCCGCCGCCGCGCCCGCCGCGGCGGTGGTCAGGGTTGTGCGCATGCTCGTTCTCTCGTGCTCGTGCGGGCGCGCCGGCGCGTCCGCGCGGTCGGCGGAGGCCGGGGCCCGTGGGGTCGGGACTGCTCAGCGGGCCGCGCGGAGCGGCCGGGGCGCGAGCGGCGGCGCGCGCCCGTCCAGGGCGTGCCGGAGCATGCGCGGGCGCAGCCCCGGGGCCGGCGCCGGGAGGGCCCGCGCCGCGGGGGCGGCGAGCAGCGGCGCCGGGGCGGCGGGAGGGGCGTCCAGCGCGGCCCGGAGCCGGTGCAGCAGCGTCCACAGCGCCTCTTCGCCGCCGGCCAGCCACCAGCCGGTGACCAGCGCGGCCCACAGGTGGGCGGCGAGCATCCCGGTGCCGCCGCCGTGCTCCGCCCCGCCGGAGCACATGTGCTCGGCGGCGGGGAGCAGCCCGCCGGCCGGCAGCGGGCCCGCGGCCAGGGTGAAGAAGAGGTGGAGCAGGAGCTGGGCGCCGAGGACGCCGGCGATGAGCGCCGGGGCCGAGCGCGGTGCCCGGGCCGGCGGTGTGCCGAGGAGCGTGAGGCCCGCCCAGGCGGCGGCGAAGACGCCGGCGTCCGGCCCGGGCGCCCCGGCGGCGACGTGCCCGAGCAGCGCGACGGCCGTGCACACGGCCGCGAACATCGCGGCCCTGGGCACGGCTACGGCGAGCGGGTACCGGGCGTCCGACATGGCGTGACACATCATCTCAGCCCTCGGCGGCGCGCCCCGCCGGGGTGGGGCGCCGGCCGGGTGTGACCTCCGCCCGGGTGCCGGCGCGCCCCCTGCCGGGCGGCCTCGGGGGCCCTTCCGCCCCGCACCCTCCGGCGTTCCGGCGGTACGCCCGCACCCGGTCGGCCGGCGGGGCCCGGCGGGGTCAGTCCGCGCCGGGCTCCTCCGGTGCGGGGGCTCCGGCTCCCAGTACGTGCCGCAGCACCGCGGCCATCTCCTCGGCGGAGACGTCCTCCTCGGCGAGCAGCGCCTCCATGGAGAGGCCGTTGGCGGCGGCGACCGCGGCCCGGACCGCGACCGGGTCGTCGGTGTAGCGGCGGGCGACGCCGGCCACCAGGTCGTTCCAGCGGCGGACGACGGGGCGCAGCGACGGCCGGCGGGCGGCGAGCAGGGAGAGCTCGAACTCGGCGAGGACGCGCTCCCGGCCGCCGGGGCGGCAGCCGTCGGACAGCACCCCGCCCAGCGCCCGCACCGGGTCGTCCCCGGCGTGCAGGGCCTCGCGGAGGCGGCGCAGGTAGTCCTCGGTGGCCTCGGTGAGGGTGGCGACGAGGAGGTCGTCGATGGTGGCGAAGTAGTAGACGGCCGAGCTCGGCGGCGCGCCCGCCTCCTTGGCGACCGCCCGGTGGGTGACCTTGGCCGCGCCGTCCCGGGCGACCACCCGCAGCGTCGCCGCGAGCAGCTCCGCGCGCCGCCGCTCGCCGCGGGCGCGGCGGCCGTCGACCGCCTCCCCCATCAGTGCGCACCGCCCGTCTCCAGGGCCAGCACCCCGGCGATGACCAGGGCGATCCCGCCGACCTGGATCCAGCTGAGGCTCTCCCCCAGGAAGACCGCGCCGATGATCGCGACCAGGGACACCCCGACCGCCGCCCAGATCCCGTAGGCGACCCCGACCGGCATCCCCTGCTTGAGGGCCGCCCCGAGCATCCAGAACGCGGCCCCGTAGGCCAGCACGGTGACGACCGACGGCAGCGGCCGGGTGAACCCCTCGGAGAACCTCAGCGAGATCGTCCCGGTGACCTCGGCGACGATCGCGACGGCGAGCAGCAGCAGCGGGGGCACGGCCCCTCCTCTCCCTCGTCCTTCGGCGGCGCGGACTCCGGCGGCGCCGGCGCCGGGCGACTAGTTGAACAGAAGTTCAACTTATCTCATTCCGCTGGGCGGCCGGCCCCGGTCCCCTGCCGCGGCGGCGGGCGCGGGCCGCCCCGCCGGCGTCCGGTGCCGACGGGCTAACGTTGTCCCGTGGCGACGCGCGACGGACTCTCAATGACGGCGGGTGCCCTGGCCCGGCAGGGCTTCGGGGACGGGGCGCGGGCACTGCGCCTGTTCTCCGGTGCCGGGATCGACCCGGGGGACAACCCCGAGCTGGTGGAGGCGCTCGGCGCCTCCGCCGACCCGGACCAGGCGCTGACCGGGCTGACCCGGATCATCGAGCGCTCCGGGGAGGGCTCCGAACTGCTGGAGGCCCTGGCCGCCGACCCGGACCTGCGCGCCCGGCTGACCGCGGTGCTCGGGGCGAGCATCGCGCTCACCGACCACCTGGTGCGCCACCCGGGCGACTGGCGGGAGCTGTGCGGCCCGGACGCCGCCCGCACCCCCTCCCCCGCCGAGCTCCGCGCCGGCCTGCTGCACACCGTGGGCGCCGACCCCAACTCCGCCGCCCCCGCCGCCGCCCCGGAGGCGTTCGGGACCGAGGGGCCGGCCCCCGCGCTGCGCGCCGCCTACCACCGCCGGGTGCTCCGGCTGGCCGGGCGCGACCTGACCGGGGCGGCCGACGTCGCCGAGGTCGGCGCGGAGCTGGCCGACCTGGCGGCGGCGGTGCTGGACGCCGCGCTGGCCATCGCCCGGGCCGAGGCGCCCGAGGACGCCGCCGCCTGCCGGATCGCGGTGATCGGCATGGGCAAGTGCGGCGGCCGGGAGCTGAACTACGTCAGCGACGTCGACGTGGTGTTCGTCGCCGAGCCCGCCGAGGACGCCCCCGGGGACGGCGATCCGATGGCCTCCGCCACCCGCCTGGCCTCGCGGATGATGGCGATCCCCGCGGACACCGACGGCGAGGGCACCCTGTGGGAGGTGGACCCCGCGCTGCGCCCGGAGGGCCGGAACGGGCCGCTGGTCCGGCCGCTGGCCGGGCACATCGCCTACTACGAGCGGTGGGCCAAGACCTGGGAGTTCCAGGCGCTGCTCAAGGCCCGCCCGATCGCGGGCGACGCCGCCCTCGGCGCCGCCTACGCCGAGGCGATCGCGCCGATGGTGTGGAGCGCGGCGGGCCGCCCCAACTTCGTGGACGACGTGCAGGCCATGCGGCGGCGGGTGGTCGCGCACATCCCCGCGGCCGAGGCGAACCGGGAGCTCAAGCTCGGCCCCGGGGGCCTGCGCGACATCGAGTTCAGCGTCCAGCTGCTCCAGCTGGTGCACGGCCGGGCCGACGAGACGCTGCGCTCCGGCAACACCCTGTCCGCGCTGGAGGCGCTCTCCGCCGGCGGCTACGTGGGGCGCGCCGACGCCGCCGGGCTGGCCTCCTCCTACCGCTTCCTGCGGGACGTGGAGCACCTGCTGCAGATGCACCGGCTGCGCCGCACCCACCTGCTGCCCGACGGGCGGACCGAGGCGGGGCAGGACGCGCTGCGTCGGCTGGGCCGGGCGCTGGGGCACACCGCGAACCCGGTGACCGACGTGACGGCGGCCTGGCGGCGGACCGCGGGCGAGGTCCGGCGGCTGCACGAGAAGCTGTTCTACCGGCCGCTGCTCAACGCGGTGGCGCGGCTGCCCGAGGACGGGGTCCGGCTCAGCGCCGAGCAGGCCGGGCAGCGGCTGGAGGCGCTGGGCTTCGCCGACCCGGCGGGGGCGCTGCGCCACCTGGAGTCGCTGACCTCGGGGGTCTCCCGGCGGGCGGCGATCCAGCGCACCCTGCTCCCGGTGATGCTCGGCTGGTTCTCCGACGCGCCCCGCCCGGACGCCGGCCTGCTGGGGTTCCGGCAGGTCAGCGAGGCCCTCGGCACCACGCCGTGGTATCTGCGGCTGCTCCGCGACGACGTGCGGGTGGCCGAGCGGATGGCGCGGCTGCTGGGCACCGGCCGGTACACCACCGAGCTGCTGCTCCGCGCCCCGGAGGCGGTCGCGATCCTGGACGACGACGCCGACCTGGAGCCGCGCCCCACCGAGCTGCTGCAGGCCGAGGCCGCCGCGGCGCTGCGCCGGCACGACTCGATGGAGACCGCGGTCGCCGCGGTGCGCGCGCTGCGCCGCCGGGAGCTGTTCCGCACCGCCGCCGCCGACCTGCTGGAGGTCTCCGGGATCGACTCCGTGGGGCGGGCGCTGACCGCGATCGCCCGGGTGACCGTCGACGCCGCGCTGCAGGCCGCCGGCCGGGTGGTCGCCGAGGAGCTGGGCGAGGAGCCGCGGACCCGGATGGCGGTGATCGGCATGGGCCGGTTCGGCGGCCGGGAGCTGAGCTACGCCAGCGACGCCGACGTGATGTTCGTGCACGACCCGCTGCCCGGCGCCGACCCGGCGGTCGCCGGCCGGCACGCCGAGATGCTCGTGCGCGAGCTGCGCCGGCTGCTGGAGATGCCGGCGGCGGACCCGCCGCTGCCGGTCGACGCCGACCTGCGCCCGGAGGGCCGCAGCGGCCCGCTGGTGCGCACCTTCGACTCCTACGCCGCCTACTACCGGCGGTGGGCGTCGGCCTGGGAGTGGCAGGCGCTGCTGCGCGCCGAGCCGGTCGCGGGCGACGCCGAGCTGGGCGGGCGCTTCGTCGAGCTGGTGGACCCGGTGCGCTACCCCGAGGGCGGGGTGGGCGACGCCGAGGTGCTGGAGATCCGCCGGCTCAAGGCCCGGATGGAGGCCGAGCGGCTGCCCCGCGGCGCCGACCCTACGCTCCACACCAAGCTGGGCCGGGGCGGGCTGTCCGACGTGGAGTGGGTGGCGCAGCTGCTGCAGCTGCGGCACGCGCACCGGGTCCCGGCGCTGCGCACCACCGGCACCCTGCCCGCGCTGCAGGCCGCGGTGGACGAGGGGCTGCTGGACCCGGAGGACTGCGGCACCCTGGAGGTCGCCTGGCGGCTGGCGGCCCGGGTGCGCGGCGCGATCATGCTGGTCCGGGGGCGCGCCGGCGACTCGATCCCCTCCGACACCCGCGAGGCGGCCGTCCTCGCCGGGGCGCTGGGCTACGGCGGCGACGAGGACGGGGAGGGCCCCGCCGCCCGGCTGCTGCAGGACTACCGCCAGGCCACCCGGCGCGCCCGCGCGGTGATGGAGCGGGTCTTCTACGACGACTGAACCGGGCGGGGGCCGGCGAGCGCCCTCCCGCCCCCGCACATGACCGAGGCGCCCGCCGGTGGGCGGGCGCCTCGGGCGGCTCCTCCGGTGCGCGGCCCCGGCGGGGCCGGTTCCGGGCGGAGCCCTGCTGCGTGCGCGGAGGGTGCGGACGTCACTGCCAGAAGACGGCGACGGCGACGTTCAGCACGGCCAGCGCGCCGGCGATGATGCCGAGGCGGGTGGCGGGCTTGCGGACGTTGAGCACCGCCACGACCGTCACGGCGATCGCCACGACCAGCTTGACCCCGATCTTGACGTGGTCGACGGCGCCGTCGCCCATCTCGGCCAGCCCGACCAGCACCAGTCCGGTGACCAGCTGCAGCAGCGAGCTGTGCAGGATCGCCTTGGGCGCCTTGATGCTGTCGGTCGCGACCTGCATCAGGAAGCCGGCGATGATCCCCGCCATGCCGAGAAGGTGGAGGAACACGAGGAGCGAGTGAATGAAAGCCATGCCCCAGACGCTACTACACCTTGTAGTGGCAAAACGTCGTGACGGCGGCACAGCCGGGTAACGGCGATGCACCCGCCCGGCGGCCCCGCAGGGGCGCCATGAGGCACGACGCCGGAGCCCGGCGCGGAGTTCCCGCCCGCCGGGCCGGGGGCCGGCGCACCGGCCCCTGCACCGCCCCGCCGGCTCCTCCCCCGCGCTGCCGGAGGCGGGCCGGGCACGCCCCGCCCGGCCCGGCCCCGATCCCGGGCCGGGGTCCCGGCGGCCCCGGCCCCGGTCACCACCCCTCGTCGAACTTCTTCAGTTCGCGGCGGCGCCACAGGGCGTAGCCGACCGCGCCGACGGCCAGCAGGGCGATGGAGGCGCCGCCGACGACGGCCTCCTCGATCCCCGGCCGGGCCGGCCCGGAGGGGACCGCGGCGGCGCCGGCCTTCGCCGGGTCGGGCCGCAGGTCGGCGTCGGTGGCGCAGGCCAGCGGCGGGGCGTCCCGGTCGAGGCCGGCGCAGGCCGTGGTCGCGACCCGCCAGGGGGCGCCCTCCGCCGAGTCCAGCCTCCCGGTGACGCGTCCGGTGGCGCTCTCCCCCGGTTCCAGGTCGACCCGCCAGAACGCGACGCCGTCCGCCGGGCGCCCGGAGTCGGAGGGCCGCTCCCCGTCGGTCTCCACGAGCTCGAGCTCCGGGGCCAGGGTGAGGTAGAGCAGGACGTCCTCCACCGCCTCCCCGCCTTCGTTGCGGAGCGTGACGACGTACTCGGCCTCGCCGCCCGGCTCCAGCCGGTCCACCCCGTCGGTCACGTCCACGGAGAGCCCCTCCGAACCGACTCCCGCCCAGGCCGCACCTCCCCCGGAGACCCCTGCTGATACCGCCACCACCAGCGCCGCCGTCCCGCGAACGGCGTTCCTTCGCACCCGCTCGGCCACCCTCGCCGCACCCCCTCGGAGCATGGGCCGCCGCCGACTCGGCGGACCTGCACACTCGATAAGTACTCACAACGTGACCGTGACGGAGAGTGACACGCCCGGGCGGCCCGCATCGGATGCCCGCACCCGGCAGGGGCCGTCCCGCCCCGGGGGGTCTTAGTCCGCCGGGCGTCTTAGCCGCCGCCTCATGCCGGCCCCGGCCGGATATAAGGCATCCGTCCGATGCCCCTCCCCCCGTCTTAGAACGAATCTGGGACCACACCGGAACGGCGACCCGCGCCGCTCCCACCGGGAGGGACCACGATGATGCACAGCGCCCTGATCAACGACCTGGCCCGCGAGCGCGTCGCCGACCTGATGCGCGAGGCGCGGCGGACCGGGCCCGCGGTGACCGAGCCCGCCGGCGACGGCCCCGGCGGGGGCCGGCCCCGCGCCGGCCTGGAGACGCTCCTGCGCTACCTGGGCGGCGCCGGTGCCGCGGAGAGCTGGATGCCGGCCCCGCGCACCCCTTCGGAGAAGTGACCGGCCGCGCGGCCGCCGCACCGGCGGCCGGAGCCCCGGCGGACACCCGGCCGGGCGGGCCTGCACGGCCCGTCCGGCCGCTCCGTTCCGGCGGAGCGGCCCGGTTCGCCCCCGCGCAGAACGAAAATCAGGCATGAAACCCCACACGGCCGCCATAATGGGCATCATGTCCACCCCTGGCATCCGCCACGAGCTCGTCGGCCGGCGAGCGGAACTCAGCATCCTGCTCGACCACACGCAGCGCACCCGCTCCGGCAAGACCGGGACGATCATCGTCGGCGGCGAGGCGGGGATGGGCAAGTCCCGCCTGCTCACCGAGTTCGCCCGGCACGTCCCGGAGGGCCGGCTCATCGCGGGGGGCTGCCTGGAGCTGGGCGTCGACGGCCTCCCGTTCGCCCCCTTCGTCACCGTGCTGCGGCAGCTGATCCGGATGCACGGCCCCGAACTGACCACCGCCGCGGGCGGCGGCAGCGAACTCCCCCGCCTCCTCCCCGAGCTCGGCGCGGTCCCCGACGACCGGCGCGACGCCCGCGGCCTGCTCTTCCAGCAGATCCTGCTGCTGCTCACCGCGGCCGCCGGCACCGAAGGGCTCACCGTCGTGCTGGAGGACCTGCACTGGGCCGACAGCGCCACCCGCGACCTGCTGGTCTTCCTGGTCCGCAGCCTGGACACCGCGCCGGTGCAGATCGTGGCCACCTACCGCAGCGACGAGCTCCACCGCGACCACCCGCTCCGCCCGCTCCTGCCCGAACTGGAGCGGCTGCCCGACGTCGAGCGGCTGGACCTGGCACCGCTCACCCCGGAGGAGGCCGCCGAGCTGGCCGGCGCGATCCGCGGCGCCCCGCTGAGCGGCGCCGAGGCCGAGGCGCTCTACTCCCGGTCCCAGGGCAACGCGCTGTTCGTGGAGTCGCTGGCCGAGCAGCCGATGCTGCTCGACTCCCCCGTCCCCGAGCGCCCGCGCGAGATGCTGCTCTCCGCGCTGCGCCGGCTGGACGAGCGCGCCGCCGACGTGGTCCGCACCGCCAGCGTGGGCGCGGTCAGCGGCGGGCACGTCGAGCACGAGCTGCTCGCGCACGTCTGCGGGCTGCCCCACGGCGAGCTGGACGCGGCGCTGCGCAGCGTGGTCGACGCCAACGTGCTGCACCCCACCGAGAGCGGGTTCCGGTTCCGGCACGCGCTGCTGCGCGAGGCCGTCCACGCCGATCTGCTCCCCGGCCGGCACACCCGGCTGCACCTCGCCTTCGCCGAGGCGCTGGACGCCCTGCCCGACGCGGTCCCGGCGCACCGGCTCGCCGCCGAGCAGGCGCACCACTACCACGCCGCGCACGAGCTGCCGCGCGCGCTCAGCGCCTCCTGGTGGGCCGCGGTCTACGCCGGCCGCAAGCTGGCCCACGCAGAGGAGCTCCGGATGCTGGAGCGGGTGCTGGAGCTGTGGGACCGGGTCCCCGACGCCGCCGAGCGCACCGAGGGCAACGACCGGTTCGCGGTGCTCAACCGGGCCGCCGACGCCGCCCTGGAGAAGGGCGACCCGCTGCGCGCCATCGAGCTGTGCGAGGAGGGCCTGCGCGACCTGCCCGCCGAGGGCGGCACCGGGGTCCAGGCCAAGCGCGGCCTGCTGCTGCGCCGCCGCGCCCAGGCCCGCTACGACGCCGCCGACCGCAGGGCGATGGACGACCTGTTCGGCGCGCTGGAGGTCTTCCCGCCGGACGCCCCCGGCTACGCGATGCTGCTCTCGCTGCTGGCCCGCGGGTGCATGCGCGCGCCCGACGTCGACCCCGCCGAGCACCCGGTGCTGCGCCGCCTGCTCGACGTCCCCGAGCAGGACGGCGCCCCCGGCCCCGGGGTGGTGAACAGGCGGCTGCGGCTCTCCCAGCACGCGCTGGCGCAGGCCGCGCTGGACGCCGCCCGGCGCACCGGGGACCGCTGCGCCGAGGCCGACGCGCTCAGCTCGATCGGCTCGGCGCTGTTCAACGAGAGCGACTTCGAGGCCGGGCGGAGCGCGATGGAGCGCGGCGCCCGGCTCGCCCGGGAGCTGGGCGAGTCCACCGTGGAGACCAGCAACCACTCGGTGCTCGCGCACTACCTGCGCGAGTTCGGCCGGCACGGCGAAGCGGTGGAGCTGCTGCTGGAGGCGCTGGATCGGCTGCGCCGGATGGGGCAGTCCAACAGCGGCGCCCCGTTCGCCGCCTCCAACCTGGCCGAGACCTACTGGGAGACCGGCGACCTGGCCGAGTGCGAGGAGTGGGCGCGCAGGGGCGAGGCGCTCTCCCCTCCCCCGAAGATCCGCATCTACCTGGCCACCTCGCTGGTCCGCGCGGCCCTGGCCCGGGGCGACCTGGCGGCGGCGCGCCGCGCGGGCGTCCTGCTGGAGGACCTCGACCCGTTCGGCCAGCCGCACATGCAGGCGGTGCAGCTCTCGGTGACCGCCCGGGTCGAGCTGCTGCTGGCCGAAGGGGAGGTCGCCGAGGCCGCGGAACTGGCCCGGACCGCGCTCTCCAGCGGCGACTTCACCACCTCGCCCGGCTACGGCTGGGAGATGCTCGACCTGTTCGCCGAGGTGCTGGCGGTCTCCGCCGCCGACCGCAGGGTCACCGCGGAGGGCGCGGCGGGGCTGCGCGCGGTGGTCGACCGGAACATCGGGGTGATGCCGCTCCGCGGCCCGGTGACCCGGGCCCGGCAGGCCACGGTGGCGGCGCGGCTGAGCGAGGTGTCCGGTGCCTCGCCGGCCGAGTCGGCCCGGCTGTGGCAGGAGGCCGTGGAGCTGTGGCGGCCGCTGCCGCTGCGGCTGCGGCTGGCCGACGCCCTGCTCCGGTCCGCCGAGGCCCGGGCGGCGGCCGACGGCGACCGGGACCGCAGCGCCGAGGAGGTGCGCGAGGCCGCCGGACTGGCCAAGGACTGCGGGGCGCCGGTGCTGCGCAACCGCGCCGAGGACCTGGCCCGGCGCCTGGGCCTGCCGCTGGACGCGTCCTCCGGTGCGCCCCCGGCCCGCCCCTCCGGGCTCACCCCGCGCGAGGTCGAGGTGCTGCGCCTGCTGGCCCGCGGCAGCACCAACGCCGAGATCGGCGCCGAGCTGTTCATCAGCGCCAAGACGGCCAGCGTGCACGTGTCCAACATCCTCGCCAAGCTCGACGTCGCCAACCGGGCCGCCGCCGGCGCCCGCGCCCGCGAACTGGGCCTGGCCGAACCCCAGAGCACCTCGGGCTGAGCGGCGGTTTCTCCCAGCAACGATCCGGGGTCCGGCCGGACGGAAACGGGCCGGAAGCGGCCGACAGGTCAGCCGCCGTGCCCCGGCGACCAGCCCGGGTCCCGGCCGAGCGCGCCGAGGAGCCGGTCCTGCAGGGACGCCTCCCCGGGGACCCCCACCTCGGGGCCGTACACCTCGACGCCCTCGCCGAAGGCCCCCGGCGTCCGCAGCCGCTCCATCGTTTCGGCGGGGACCGCGTTCACCCGCGCCCACAGCGCGGCCGCGTCGCCGGGGTCGAGGTCGGCGTCCTGCCCGGTGGCCTTGGCCAGGTCCCAGCAGTGCAGGACGATGTCGTCGCTGAGCACCTCGTCGATGTGCCGCTCCGCGGACACCGTGCCGGCGGGCGTGTCGCAGGGGGCCGCGGCGAGCGCGGGATCGGCGAGCACGGCCTCGACGTCGGCGCGGGCGGACAGGAAGGCGGCGAGCGGGTCGTCGGCCGCGGCGGGCGCGGGGCCGAGCGTGCGGCCGAGCGGCCGCAGCATGGCCTCGTGCATGTCGACGACGTGGCCGACCACGTCCAGTGCCGACCACCCCTCGCACGGGGACGGCCGGTGCCACTGCCCGTCCCCGGTCCCCTCGATCCTCCGCTGGAAGGCGTCGGCCCGGTCCCGGTAGCGCTGCGCGATGGCGGTCATACCGGGAAGTCTGGCACCGCCGCGCCCTCGGCGCCAGGCGGCGGCGCAGGCGGCGGCCCCGTCCGGCCGGGCCTCGCCGGTGCCCGCCGCCCGCTCTTTCCCGATGATCTCGACGGCTGTCAGAGCGTTCTGACAGGGCCGCGACGCCAAGATCATCGCGTGGGGGCGGGCTTCTCCCGGCGGCGGTCTAAGGCGTCCAGCGGTTGGTGATCGGCAGCCGGCGGTCCCGGCCGAGGTTGCGGGAGCTGATCTTGGTGCCGGGCGGGTACTGGCGGCGCTTGTACTCGGCCCGGTCGACCAGCCGGATCACCCGCTCGACCAGCGCCGGGTCGAACCCGTCGTGGACCAGTTCGCGCAGCCCCTTGTCGGTGCCGATGTAGGCGTCCAGCAGCGCGTCGAGCAGCTCGTAGTCGGGCAGCGAGTCGGTGTCCAGCTGGTCCGGGCGGAGTTCGGCGCTGGGCGGCTTGGTGATGGAGTTCTCCGGGATCGGCGGGGTGGCGCCCTCGGCGCGGGCCTGCTCGTTGCGCCACTCGGCCAGCTCCCAGACCAGGGTCTTCCAGCAGTCCTTGATCGGCGCGTACCCGCCGACCGAGTCGCCGTAGAGGGTGGAGTAGCCGGTGGCCAGCTCGCTCTTGTTGCCGGTGGCCAGCACCAGGTGGCCCTCCTGGTTGGAGAGCGACATCAGCAGCGTGCCGCGCACCCGGGCCTGGAGGTTCTCCGCGGCCAGCCCGTCCAGCCCGACGGCCTCGCCGAAGGCGTCCACGATCGGCTGCACCGCCAGGGTGCGGGTGCGCACGCCCTGCCGCGCGGCCAGCTCCTCGGCGTCGGCGACCGAGTGGTCGCTGGAGTACTTGCTGGGCAGCAGCAGCCCGTGCACGCTCCCGGCGCCCAGGGCGTCGACGGCGATGGTGGCGGTGAGCGCCGAGTCGATGCCGCCGGAGAGCGCGACCAGGGCGCTGCGGAAGCCGTTCTTGCGCACGTAGTCGCGGAGGCCGGTGACCAGCGCCCGGTAGACCTCGCCGGTGTCGGAGATCGGGTCGGGGCGGGGCGCGACCAGCGGCGGCTCCGGTTCGTAGGGCGCCACCGGGCGGGCGGAGACGGTGTACCGGACGATGCGGACCCCGTCCACCCGGTCCGCCTCCGGGGCGGGGTCGGGGGCGTCGGGCAGCCGCAGGTCGGTGACGAGCAGCGCGTCGGTGAACTGCGGGGCGCGCGCCACCAGCTCGCCGTCGGCGTCGACGATGAGCGAGTCGCCCTCGAAGACCAGCTCGTCCTGGCCGCCGGTCATGTTCACGTACCCCACCGCGGCGCCGGTCTCCCGGGCCCGGCGCTGGCACAGCTCCAGCCGGACGTCGTCCTTGGCCCGCTCGTAGGGCGACCCGTTGAGCGTGATGAGCATCCCGGCCCGCGCCGCGCGCACCGCGGTGACCGGGCCGCCCTCCTGCCAGAGGTCCTCGCAGATGGCGAAGGCGATGTCGGCGCCGCGCACCCGCACCACGGGCAGGGCGTCGCCGGGGACGAAGTTCCGGAACTCGTCGAAGACCCCGTAGTTGGGCAGGTGGTGCTTGGCGGAGATGAGCCGCACCTCGCCGCCGTGCAGCAGCGCGGCGGAGTTCTGCGGGGCGCCGGCGGGCTGGCCGAACCGGGCGCCCACGCCCTCGCGGCGGTTGAGGAAGCCGACCACGGCCGGCAGCTCGCCCAGGCCCTCCTCGGCGAGCCGCGCGGCCAGCGCGTGCACCGCCTTGACCGAGGCGGACACGAAGGAGTTGCGCAGCGCCAGGTCCTCCACCGGGTAGCCGGTGACCACCATTTCCGGGAAGACGACGAGGTGCGCCCCGGCGGCGGCCGCCTCGCGGGCGGTGTCCAGCACCAGGCGGCAATTGCCCTCCAGGTCGCCGACGACCGGGTTGACCTGTGCCAATGCGATTCTCAGCTGTGCCACGCCCTGAGCCTACCCGGCGCGGGCCCGGCCCGCCGGGCGCCGTGTCGCACGTTTCCCGTGGGGCCTGTGATAATGCCGACGGACCCCCTTTCCACATTGCCCACCTGCGTTAATGCGCCGGAAACGTATACCCGGCAGACTGGAGGGGGTGCCGTCCCGCCGGGGCCCGGACCGGGGGCCGCGCGGCCCGGCACCGACGATCGACGAGGAAGGTGAACCGTGAATCGACAGCAGGAATTCGTGCTCCGGACGCTGGAGGAGCGCGATATCCGGTTCGTCCGCCTGTGGTTCACCGATGTGCTCGGTTACCTCAAGTCGGTGGCGGTGGCCCCCGCCGAGCTGGAGGCCGCCTTCACCGAGGGCATCGGCTTCGACGGATCGGCGATCGAGGGCTTCGCCCGCGTCTACGAGGCCGACATGCTGGCCCAGCCGGACCCGACCACGTTCCAGGTGCTCCCGTGGCGGAACGAGCCGCACGGCACCGCGCGGATGTACTGCGACATCCTGATGCCGGACGGCTCGCCCAGCTACGCCGACCCGCGGCACGTCCTCAAGCGCCAGCTGAGCAAGGCGTCCGACCTCGGGTTCAGCTTCTACACCCACCCCGAGATCGAGTTCTATCTGCTGAAGAAGATGCCCGCCCCGGGCGAGTTCCCCGAGCCGAACGACTCCGGCGGCTACTTCGACCACACCCCGCACAACAGCGCGCACGACTTCCGGCGCAACGCCATCAACATGCTGGAGGCCATGGGCATCTCGGTGGAGTTCAGCCACCACGAGGGCGGCCCGGGCCAGCAGGAGATCGACCTGCGCTACGCCGACGCGCTCACCACCGCGGACAACATCATGACGTTCCGGCTGGTGATGAAGGAGGTCGCGCTGGAGCAGGGCGTCTACGCCACGTTCATGCCCAAGCCGTTCACCGAGTTCCCCGGTTCGGGCATGCACACCCACATGTCGCTGTTCGAGGGCGAGCGGAACGCGTTCCACGAGCCGGGCGCCGAGTACCGGCTCTCCAAGGTGGGGCGGGGTTTCATCGCGGGGCTGCTGCGGCACGCCGCGGAGATCACCGCGGTGTGCAACCAGTGGGTCAACTCCTACAAGCGGCTGTGGGACAACGCCGCCGCCTCGGCCGGTGCCGGCGGCGAGGCGCCCGCCTACATCTGCTGGGGCCACAACAACCGCTCCGCGCTGGTGCGGGTGCCGATGTACAAGCCCACCAAGAGCAACTCCAGCCGGATCGAGTTCCGCTCGCTGGACACCGCCTGCAACCCCTACCTGGCCTACGCGGTGATCCTGGCCGCCGGGCTGAAGGGCATCGAGGAGGGCTACGACCTGCCTCCGGGCGCCGAGGACGACGTGTGGGCGCTGACCGACGCCGAGCGCCGGGCGATGGGCATCGCGCCGCTGCCGCAGAGCCTGGACGAGGCGATACGGGCGATGGAGGGCAGCGAACTGGTCGCCGAGACCCTGGGCGAGCACGTCTTCGACTTCTTCTTGCGCAACAAGCGGGCGGAGTGGGAGTCCTACCGCCGCCAGGTGACGCCGTACGAGCTCCAGCGCTACCTGCCGACGCTGTGACGGCGCCGCGCCGGGCACAGGACCGGGCGCAGGGGTAAGGAGCGGGCCGGAACCCCGCCCGAGGGGGTTCCGGCCCGCTCCCTCACTCCACTTCGACGACCTTCTCCCGGACCGCGTAGACCGCGGCCTCGGTGCGCGAGTGCAGCTGGAGCTTCTCCAGGATGTTGCGGATGTGGTTCTTCACCGTGTTCTCGGAGATGAAGAGCTCGTCGGCGATCTCGCGGTTGTTCAGGCACCTGGCCACCAGGCGGAGCACCTCGGTCTCCCGGGCGGTGAGCTGCGGGGCCGCGGGGCGGGCCGCGGCGGCGTCCCGCTTGGCCAGCTGGGTGAACTCCCCGATGAGCTTGGTGGCCATGGAGGCGTTGATGAACGACTGGCCGTCGGCGATGGCGCGGACCGCGTCGGGCAGCTCGTCCACGGAGATCTCCTTGAGCAGGTAGCCGTCGGCGCCGGCCTTGAGCGCCTGGAACAGGTCGTCCTCCTCGTCGCTCATGGTGAGCATGGTGATCTTGGCTCTGGGCAGGCGCCGCCGGATGGCCGCGCAGGCCTCGATCCCGTTGCCGCGCGGCATCCACACGTCCATCAGCACCACGTCGGGGGCGAGCGCGGCGGCCCGGCCGACGGCCTCCTCCCCGCCGCCGCACTCCCCGACGACGTCGATGTCGGGCTCCTCTTCCAGGACGGAGGCCAGCCCGCGCCGGAAGAAGGCGTGGTCATCGACGAGCATGGTGCGGATGGGTCCGCCGCGTTCCGCGGCACCGCCGTGATCGGCCGGTCGGGGGACCGGCACCTCGGTCATATCGGAGGGGTGCCCACTCACTGCGGAATTCCTTCCTGGCGCAAGTCGTCCCGGGTCAAGGAAATCGAACCCTTCCGCCGTCGCCGGAACAGCCTATTGCATTCGGCGCGCGAGTCACAGGGGCTCGGACCGGCACTCTTCACCGCTTGGAGCTGGGAAATCCGGAGACCTCCCGGAGCGCTACACCCTACCTCGAAAACGGATCGGTAACTTACGCCCGGCGCCCCTTTGAAAGGGACAATTGGCTTCCCCGTTCACTCCAGTCCGGAATCGCGCGCTTTCAGGGCGGCCGCATTCCGATTCGAAACACCGAGCTTGGCCAGCACGTTCGAAACGTGGACGCTCACTGTTTTGACGGATATGACCAGTTCCGCGGCGATCTCCCGGTTGGTTCGGCCGTGCGCCACCAGCCGCAGGACCTCCAGCTCACGCGGGGTGAGCGCGGCCAGCGGACCGGCCGCCCGCCCGTCCCGGCCCGGCTCCGCCGCCTCCGGGGCGCCCGGCTCCGCCGCCCCCTCCGGCCCGGCCGGCGCGGGGAGGGCGATCCCGTGCTCCTCCATCAGCCGCACCGCGTCCCGCAGGTACCGGCCCGCGCCCATCTCCGCGGCGAGCGCGTGCGCCTCCAGGACCAGCGGCTCCGCCTCCTCCCGCGCGCCCGGGAGCAGGTTGCGGGCCCGGCAGAGCAGCGCGGCAGGCAGCCACAGCCGCAGCTCCGAGGAGCGGAGCCACCCGATGGTGCGGCGCCGCAGCGCGTCGTCCTCCTCGGTGCGGCCGCCGAGGACGCCCAGCGCCAGCCCCAGCGAGATCCGGCCGAACACCCCCATGCCGGCGCCGTCGCCCAGCGGCACGGCGCGCTCCCGCAGCACCTCGCGGAGCCGGTCCACCGTTCCGTCGGGCCCGCCGCCCCCGCGCCCCGATTCGTCGAGCAGCCGCCAGACCTCGGCCGCGTCGAACAGCCACATCGCCAGCCGGAACCCGCGCAGCCAGGGCCGCTCCCGCTCCATCAGCGCGGTGACCCCCTCCACCGCCCGGGCCGGCCTCCCCTGCTCCGCGTCGACCCACGCCTGGAGCAGCCGCACCCCGACGAACTCGATCTCGGCCACCGCCTCGTCGGGGTAGCACCGGTGGACGGCGTCCAGTTCGCGGGCGGTCCCGGAGACCGACCCGCGCACCTGCTCGATCTGGGCCAGCAGGTCGTGCCGGCGCCCCTGGGTGCGCGGGTTGGCCGCCGGGGGCGCGCTGCGCAGCAGCGTCGCCGCCTCGCCGACCTTCCCGGAGTTGAGCAGGCCGATCGCCAGCCCGTTGAGGAAGCCGCCGCCGCGGGTGCGGGACACCCCCAGCTCGGCGGCGCGCTCCAGCGCCGCCCGGTTCAGCCGCAGCCCCTCGGCGATCCGGCCCGCGTCGTTCAGCACCGCCGCGGTGTTGTTCATCCCGCGCAGCTCGGTGGGCATGTCCCCGCTGCGCCGCGCCAGCTCGGTGCCCTGGCGGAGCGGGTCGAGGGCGGGCTCGCCGCCGGCCCTGTTGGAGCGGGCCCCGCCCAGGGTGATCAGGGCGTCGGCCTCGGTGTGCACGTCCCCGGCCTCGCGGGCGCGCAGCAGCGCGGCCGCGGCCGTGCGCTCGGCCTCCTCGTCGTGGCCGCGCACCGACAGCGTGGCGGCCATCGCCGCGGTGACCGCGGGGCGCAGCGGGTGCCGGTCCGGCAGCACGGTCAGCGCCTCGCCGAAGTCCTCCAGGGCGCCGTCCCGGGACATCTCCCGGGCCGCCTGGCCCCGGGCGTACAGCAGCATGCCCATCGCCACCGCGTCCTGCTCCGGGATCTCCCGGGAGGCCCGCACCGGGCACATCCCGGTGTCCAGCCACCGGGCGTGGGTCCGCAGCCCGGTGTCGGCGTAGTCGTGCGCGCGCCGCGGGTTGTCCAGCGCCTTCGCGGTCTCGCTGGCGGCGCAGAGCACCTCGGCGTGGGACCGGCCGATCCGCTCCGCGGCGTCGGGGACCCGCTCCCACAGCTCCAGGACCCGGTCGAGCAGGGCGAGCCGCTCGGGGGCGGCCGCGGCGCGCCGGGCCGCCTCGGCTGCGCGCCAGGCGCTCTCCAGCGCCCGCGGCAGGTCGTGGGCGGCGTAGGCGTGGTGGGCGAGCATGGCGGCGGCGCGCCCGTCGTCGATCCCGGGGACGCCGGCGGCCAGCGCGTCGGCGTAGCGGAGGTGCAGCCGGATGCGCTCGCCGGGGAGCAGGTCCTCCTGGACCGCCTCGGCGAGCAGCGCGTGCCGGAACCTGTACCCCTCGGCCAGCGGGTGCAGCGCGTTGGCGTCCACCGCGGCGCGCACCGCGGCGTCGAACCGGTCCGCGGGCAGCTCGCAGACGGCCTCCAGCAGGGCGTGGTCGACCCGGTCCCCGGTGAGCGAGGCCGCCTTGAGCACCGAGAGCGCGGTCCGGTCCAGCGGGCGCAGCGCGCCGAGCAGCATCTCCCGGGGGCCGGCCGGCACCGGAGCCCCGGCCAGGTCCGATTGGTCCAGGAAGGACTCGACGAACAGCGGGTTGCCGCCGCTGCGCTGGTAGACCAGGTCCACGTCGCCGGCGGAGAGCGCCCCGCCGCGCAGCGCGGCGGCCTGGTCGGCGACCTCGTCCCTGGAGAGCGGGGCCAGGTCGAGCCGGGTGACCGGGTCCAGCCGCTCCAGTTCGGGGAGGAGGCGGCGGAGCGGGTGGGTGCGGTGCAGGTCGTCGGTGCGGACCGTGGCGATCAGCTGGACCCGGGCGGCGTCCAGGTTGCCCAGCAGGAAGACGAGCAGGTCCCGGGTGGAGGCGTCGGACCAGTGCAGGTCCTCCAGGACCAGGGTGAGGCCGCCGGCTCCGGCGGCCTTCTCCAGCAGGACCAGGACCTCCTCGAACAGCCGGGCGCGGCCCTCGCCGGAGGGTTCCGGGACCGGGCCGAGCTCGGGCAGCAGCCGGGCCAGCTCGCCGGGGCGCGGCCCGGTCTCGACCGCCCCCTCCCGGACCAGGCGGCGCAGCGCGGTGGCGAACGGGGCGAAGGGGAGCCCGTCCACGCCCAGCTCGGGGCAGCCCCCGGCGACGGTCCGGAGCATCGGCGAGCCGGCCGCGTACTCGCGCACCAGGCGGGACTTGCCCACCCCGGCCTCGCCGGCGACGAGCACGGCGGTGGCGCCGTCCCGCAGCGCCCGCCGGGCGTCGCCGCGGAGGGCCGCCAGCTCCGCCTCCCGGCCGACGAAGGCGGATTCCCGGTCGGTTCTGTCCATGGCGCCCAGTATTCCGGGCTCCGCCGGCGGAGCGCTCACCCCGCTTCTGCTCCGCGGCGGCCCGCGCGCGGGCGGCCGCCCCGGGCCGGGCGCCGGGGCCCGCGCCCCGCCCGCGCTGGGCACCGGGCCGCCGTCACTCCGCCGTCCCGTACCCGGACCGGCCCCGGCGCCCCCGTGCGGAGCCCTCCGGGCCCTCGGGATCGGGGCGGGGGCGCCGGCCGCGCCGCTCCCTGCGGCGCTGCTCCCTGCGGGCGCGCTCGGCGGCGGCCTCGGCCTCGGCGCGCTCGCGGTTCTGCCGGGCGAGCTCGGCCATGTGGTCGTGGTGCAAGGTCATCGCGGTCCCTCGTTCCGTTCCGGTCGATGCGTTCTCAGGAACCACGATCGCGCTGAGAAAGGCGCCCCGCCATCCGAAGATCGCCCTATCTTTCCTGCTCAGATGGGCCTTAGGGAGGCCGCCGAGCGCCTCGGCCCTCCCTAGGGAACCCGCCGGGCGGCCCGGTGTGACCTCCGGCTCGGCGCCGGACGGGATGGGCGAAAGGGGCGATCGCGTTGCCCCGGGAGGAGAGCGGCATATCCGCCCGTGCGAGGATGAGCCGACAAGTTACCGACAACGTCCGGGGACGCCGAGAGGCGCTTCGAGACAGTGGAGGAACGCATAATGAGCACCACGTCCGCCCCCGCCCTCTACGGGGGAACGTCCACCCGCCGGGTGACCGTGCGCGACATCGCCGCCGCCAAGGCCCGCGGCGAGCGCTGGCCCATGCTCACCGCCTACGACGCGCTCTCCTCGCGCGTCTTCGACGAGGCCGGGATCCCGGTGCTGCTCGTCGGGGACTCCGCGGCGATGGTCGTCTACGGCTACGAGTCCACGCTCCCGGTCACCGTGGACGAGCTCGTCCCGCTCACCGCCGCGGTGGAGCGGGCCACCTCCCGCGCGCTGGTCGTCGCCGACCTGCCGTTCGGGTCCTACCAGGCCTCGCCCGAGCAGGCCCTGGGCACCGCCGCCCGGTTCATGAAGGAGGGCCGCGCGCACGCGGTCAAGCTGGAGGGCGGGCGCCGGATGGTGCCCCAGGTGGAGACGCTGGTCTCGGCCGGCGTCCCGGTGATGGGGCATATCGGCCTGACCCCCCAGTCGGTCAACACCCTGGGCGGCTACCGGGTCCAGGGGCGCAGCGACGAGCAGGCCGCCGAGCTGCTGGCCGACGCCAAGGAGCTGGAGCGGGCCGGGGCGTTCGCGGTCGTGCTGGAGTGCGTGCCCAACGCCGTGGCCGAGCGGATCACCGGCGAGCTGAACATCCCCACGGTGGGCATCGGCGCCGGGCCGGGCACCGACGCGCAGGTGCTGGTCTGGCAGGACATGGCCGGCCTCAGCCCGCGGGTGGCCAAGTTCGTCAAGACCTACGCCGCGCTGAACGAGACGCTGGCCGAGGCGGCCCGCGGCTTCGCCGAGGAGGTCGTCTCCGGCGCCTTCCCGGACGAGGCGCACTCCTACGCCTGACCCCTGCCCCCCTGACTCCCCGGGCGCACACCGCTGAGGCGCCCGGGGCCGGGCGCCGCCCCCTCCGCGGGGCGGCGCCCTTTTCTTCTGCTTCTCCTGCGCCGGGCCCTCCGGGGCGGACCGGCAGCGCGCCGCCCCACCCCGGCCACGGAACCGAACGCCGCTCGGTTGTAGAGTTTCGCCGACCCGGGCGAGACGACCCAACGGAGGCACCATGCGCATCTCCATGCCGCTGCAGTACGCGGGCGACCCGAAGCAGTCCGTCGAGCAGGTCGCGGAGCTGGAGAAGGTCGGACTGGACACCGTCTGGGTGGCCGAGGCCTACGGTTACGACAGCCCCACCCTGATGGGCTACATCGCGGCGCGCACCGAGCGGGTCCGGATCGGCGCGGCGATCCTCCCGGTCTACACCCGCACCCCCACCCTGATCGCGCAGACCGCCGCCGGCCTGGACTACCTCTCCGACGGGCGGGCCGTGCTCGGCCTGGGCGCCAGCGGGCCGCAGGTCATCGAGGGCTGGCACGGGGTGCCCTACACCAGGCCGCTGGCCCGCACCCGCGAGGTGGTGGAGATCTGCCGCAAGGTGTGGGCCCGCGAGGAGCGGCTCACCCACGACGGCCGGGTCTTCACCCTGCCGCTCCCCCCGGAGCAGGGCACCGGACTGGGCAAGCCGCTGAAGATCATCAACCACCCGGTGCGCAGCGCGGTCCCGGTCTACCTCGCCTCGCTCGGCGAGAAGAACGTGCGGATGACCGCCGAGATCGCCGACGGCTGGCTGCCCATCTTCTTCATCCCGGAGAAGGCCGACGAGGTGTGGGGCGGGTCGCTGCGCGCCGGCGCGGCCGACCGGGACCCCTCGCTGGCCCCGCTGGAGATCGCCGCCGGCGGCATGCTCGCCATCGGCGAGGGCGAGGAGACCAAGAAGCTGCTGGACTTCGTCCGCCCGATGATCGCGCTCTACGTCGGCGGCATGGGCGCCAAGGGCCGGAACTTCTACAACACCCTGGCCCGCAGGTACGGCTACGAGGAGGCCGCGGAGAAGATCCAGGACCTCTACCTGGCCGGGAAGAAGGACGAGGCCGCGGCCGCCGTCCCGGAGGAGATGCTGGAGCTGACCAACCTGGTCGGCCCGGAGTCCTACGTCCGCGAGCGGGTCGAGGCGTTCCGCGCCGCCGGCGTCACCGACCTCAACGTCACCCCGGTCGGCGACGACCCGGTCGCCCTGGTCGAGAAGGTCAAGAGCTGGCTCTGAGCCCCGCCCCTCCCGGACGGTCTCGGCGCTGCGGCCCTGTCGGAGCGCTCCGATGGGACCGCAGCGCCGAGATCACCGGGCTCAGCGACCGATCAGGGAGAGCGTCTCCCGCTTGCGGATCCAGGCGACGGCCAGCAGGAGGACGGTGAGCACCGCGGGCGTCGTCCAGCCGGAGTCGACCAGGATGAACAGGTGGGTGAGGACCGCGCCCACCACGATCACCGCCAGGCCGAGCGCGGCCAGCCCGGCCAGCCTGGGCACCAGCAGCAGGAGCGCTCCGGCCACCTCGGCCGCGCCCACCGCGTAGCGCAGCCACTGCCCCATCCCGATCTCCTCGAAGACCTGGACGTGGTCCGGCCAGCCCAGCAGCTTGCCCGATCCGAACATCGCGAACGCGGCGAAGCAGAGCACCTGGAGAACCCAGGCCAGCACGGTGAGGGCGGTCGCCCTCCCGGCCGCCGGATGCTGTGCGGTCCGTTCCATCGTGGCCTCGCTTCCCTGGGCCGGCGCCCCCGCTCCGCCGCGGGCGGGCCGGCTACGCCCTGTCCTCGACGCCATGCTCGCACGCCGCGCCGCCGCACGGGAGGGCCCTTTCCGCGGCACCGTCGACGCACGCTCGGCGCGGGCTCGGAGCGCGGTCGAGGCGCGCTCGACGCGCGGTCGGGCGCGGCCGGCGCCGGTGCCCTCCGATCCGGTTCTAGGCTGGAAGCGGCCGCCTTCGGCGGCCGCCCGCCCCGTCCCGAGACTCCCAGCAGCGAGGTGCACGTTGTCCCAGCCGGACGTCCCGACGGAGGCCGCCGGGCTCGGCGCGACCGCGGCCGAGGCCGTCTTCCGCCCGGTGCGCACCGGCAACGCCTTCGAGGAGACGGTGGAGCGGCTGCTGTCCGCGATCAAGCTCGGCGTGGTCGCCCGCGGCGACCGGTTCCCGCCCGAGCGGGAGCTGGCCGCCCGGCTCGGGGTCAGCCGGATCACCCTGCGCGAGGCCATCCGCGCGCTGCAGGAGGCGGGGTACGCGGAGTCGCGCCGGGGCCGGGCCGGCGGCACCTTCGTCACCTACATCCCGCCGCGCCCGAGCAGGGCCGAGGCGCAGCGGGTGCTGGAGCGGATGAACGCCCCGCTGGACGACCTGTTCACCTTCCGCCGGGCGCTGGAGGTCGGCGCGGCCGTCCGGCTCGCCGAGGACGGCCTGGGCGAGGAGGGCGAGCGGCTGCTGAGCGCCCGGCTGGCGGCGGTGGACTCCGCCTGCACCGACGACTACCGCCGCCTGGACACCGTCTTCCACCTGACCCTGGCCGAGCTGACCGGTTCGGCCTCGCTCACCTCGGCCCTGGCCGACACCCGGATGCGGATCAACGACCTGCTCAACGCCATGCCCATCCTCGCCCGCAACCTGGAGCACAGCAGCCGGCAGCACCGCGCCATCGTCGCCGCGGTCCGCGCCGGCGACCCGGAGGGGGCGCGCCGGGCGGTCGGCGAGCACCTGGACGGCACCGCCGCGCTGCTCCGGGCCTTCCTCGGCTGACCGGGGCCCGGCGCTACTTCAGCTCCGACTCGGCCTGCTCGACCAGGGCGAACTCCTCCTCGGGGGCGTCGGCGACCAGCCGGTGCCGGGAGTGGAACCAGAAGTAGGCCAGGAAGGCGGCCAGGATCCCGGCGGCCACCGCGGCCCCGGCCATGTCGACCAGGAAGGTGGCGACCACCGCGCACAGCGCCAGCACCAGGGCGATGCCGGTGGTCACCGCGCCGCCGGGGGTGCGGTAGGGCCGCTCCAGGCCGGGCTCGCGGCGGCGCAGCACGATGTGCGAGACCATCATCAGCGCGTAGGAGACGGTCGCGCCGAACACCGCGATGTTGATCAGCCTGTCGCCGTCGCCGACCGCCGCCGCCAGCGCGAACCCGATGGTGCCGGGCACGATGAGCGCGGTGTAGGGGGTCTTGCGCCGCCCGGTCAGCGACAGCCAGCGCGGCAGGTAGCCGGCGCGGGAGAGCGCGAAGAGCTGCCGGGAGTAGGCGTAGATGATCGAGAAGAAGCTCGCCACCAGCCCGGCCAGGCCCACGTAGTTGACGATGTCGGCGATGACCGCGGAGCCGCCGTAGGCCTCGCGCAGCGCCTCCGGCAGCGGGTTGCTGGAGTCGGCCATCACGCTCGCGCCCGCGCCGCCGGGAGCCAGCAGCAGCACGCCGAACCCGGTCACCAGCAGCACCGCCATCGCCGCGATGATGCCGCGCGGCATGTCCCGGGCGGGTTCGCGGGCCTCCTCGGCGGCCAGCGGAACGCCCTCCACCGCGAGGAAGAACCAGATGCCGAAGACGAAGGCGCCGAGCACCCCGGCGAAGCCGAACGGGAGGAACGGGCCGGCCCCGGCGGCGTCGGTGGGGGCGATGTCGAACAGGTTGGCCGGGTCGAACCGGGGCACCATGCCCACCGCGAACACCGCGAGCGCCAGCACCGCCACCCCGGTGATGGCGAACATCAGCCGCAGCGCCTCGCCCACGCCCCACAGGTGGACGCCGACGAACACCAGGTAGCAGACCAGGTAGACGGGCCAGGCGTCGGTCAGGCCGAACAGCCCAAGCGCCTCCACGTAGCCGCCGATGAACACCGCGATCGCGGCGGGCGCGATCGCGTACTCGATGAGGATGGCGGTGCCGGTGGCGAACCCGCCGAGCGGGCCCAGGGCGCGGCGCGCGAAGCCGTAGCCGGCGCCGGCGGTCGGCAGCGCGGAGGCCATCTCGGCCAGCCCCAGCACCATGAACAGGTACATGGTGCCCATCAGGACGGTGGCGATGAGCAGGCCGCCCCAGCCGCCCTCGGCGATGCCGTAGTTCCAGCCGGCGAAGTCGCCGGAGATGACGTAGGAGACGCCGAGCCCGGCGAGGAGCAGCCACCCGGCGGCGCCGCGGCGCAGGGTGCGGCGCTCCAGGTAGTCGGCTCCCGCTCGGGCGTACCCGGCGCCCTGGACGTGTTCACGCGGTCGATCGGACAACGGTGTTCCCCTCGCTCGGGAATGTCGTGCTCCGCCGGGGGCCGCCTCCGCCTCCGCTCGCCGGGCGGCACCTCCGGGCCACCGGCCGTCCGAAAAGGTATGCCATCGGTCCTTTTCGGTGGTGACCGGTGATGATGCGCCGCTGCGACACGCCTTGTCAAGGGGGCCGAACAGGCCGGACAGGTCCGGTCGCTCCCGGTTTTCCCCCTGGACACAGGGGTTTCCGGCGGATTTACCGGCGCCCGGGGATTGACACCCCCGGCCCCGCCTGCTTCCATGCGGCAGAGGTCTGGTACTGAACCTTAAGGAGACCTCCGGTGCTATCGAACGACGGCGGACACCCCCTGACGGTGGAACGGCTCGGCACCGACATCCGTGCGGGGACGGTCGACACCGTGCTGGTCGCCTTCACCGACATGCAGGGCCGGCTGCAGGGCAAGCGGATCTCCGGGCGCTTCTTCCTGGACGAGGTCCTCGCGCACGGCACCGAGGCCTGCGACTACCTGCTGGCGGTGGACGTCGAGATGAACACCGTCGGCGGCTACGCCATGTCGTCCTGGGAGACCGGCTACGGCGACTTCGTGCTCCGCCCCGACCTGGGCACGCTCCGCCTCACCCCCTGGCAGGAGGGGCAGGCCATGGTCACCGCGGACCTGCTGCGCACCGACGGCGCGGACGTCGCCGTCTCGCCCCGGCAGATCCTCAAGCGGCAGACCGACCGGCTGGCCGAGCGCGGCTGGACCGCGATGGTCGGCACCGAGCTGGAGTTCGTCGTCTACCGGGACTCCTACGAGGAGGCGTGGAACCGCGGCTACCGCGAGCTCACCCCCGCCAACCGGTACAACGTCGACTACTCGGTGCTGGGCGGGGCCCGGGTGGAGCCGCTGCTGCGCCGCGTCCGCAACGAGATGGCCGGCGCGGGGATGTACGTGGAGTCCGCCAAGGGCGAGTGCAACCTGGGCCAGCACGAGATCGCGTTCCGCTTCGACGACGCGGTGACCACCTGCGACCAGCACTCGATCTACAAGAACGGCGCCAAGGAGATCGCCGACCAGGAGGGCATGTCCATCACCTTCATGGCCAAGCCCGACGAGCGCGAGGGCAACTCCTGCCACGTGCACATCTCGCTGCGCGGCGAGGACGGCGCCCCGGTGCTCGCCGACGGGTCGGCCCCCCACGGCCTCTCCGCCACCGGCCGGCACTTCCTCGCCGGGCAGCTGGCCTCGCTGCGCGAGCTCACCCTCCTGCTCGCGCCGAACATCAACTCCTACAAGCGGTACGCGCCGGGCAGCTTCGCGCCGACCTCGGTCGCCTGGGGGGTGGACAACCGCACCTGCGCGCTCCGCCTGGTCGGCCACGGGCCGAGCCTGCGGGTGGAGAACCGGGTGCCCGGCGGCGACGTCAACCCCTACCTGGCGGTCGCGGCGCTGATCGCGGGCGGCCTGGACGGCATCGAGCGGGAGCTGGAACCCGGGGAGGCCTGCGCCGGCAACGCCTACGCCGGCGACGCGCCGAGCGTCCCCGCCACCATGCGCGACGCCCTGGCGCTGTGGGAGGACAGTCCGCTGGCCCGCAAGGCCTTCGGCGACGAGGTGGTGGAGCACTACGCCAACTACGCCCGGGTGGAGCTGGCCGCCTACGACTCCGCGGTGACCGACTGGGAGCTCCGCAGAGGCTTCGAGCGGCTCTGACCGCTCTTTCACACCCGGCGGCGCGGGCTTCCGCCGGCCGCCGCCGGGTGCCGCAGGACCGACCGAGCCAGGGGGGGAGCAGTGATGGCCGGCGCACCGTCGCAGCAGCATGTCATCGATCCGGCGACCGAGGAGGTCATCACGGCCGTCCCGCTCGCCTCGGCGGAGGAGGTGGACGCGGCGGTCGCGCGCGCCCGCGCGGCCTTCCCGGCCTGGAGATCCCTCGCCCCCGGGGACAGGGCCCGGATCCTGCGCGCCTTCGCCGACCGGGTCGACGCGCACCGGGCCGAACTCGCCGACCTGGAGGTGCGCAACGCCGGCCACCCGGTCGGCCAGGCCCGGGGCGAGGCGGCGATGGTGCGCGACGTGTTCGAGTACTTCGCCGGGGCGCCGGAGCGGGCCTGCGGGCGGCAGATCCCGGTGCCGGGCGGGTGGAGCGTCACCTTCGCCGAACCGCTGGGCGTGGTCGGGCTGATCGTGCCGTGGAACTTCCCGATGCCGGTCCTCTCCTGGGGGGCCGCCCCGGCGCTGGCCGCGGGCAACACGGTGATCGCCAAACCCGCGGAGCTCACCCCGCTCACCGCGGTCCGCCTGGGCGAGCTGGCCCTGGAGGCCGGGGTCCCGGAGGGCGTGCTCCAGGTGCTTCCGGGCGCCGGCCCGGTCGCCGGCGAGGCGCTGGTGCGCCACCCCGGCGTCGCCAAGATCGCCTTCACCGGCTCCACCGCGGTCGGCAAGCGGATCATGGCGCTCTGCGCCGGCGACCTGAAGCGGGTCACCCTGGAGCTGGGCGGCAAGAGCGCCAACATCGTCTTCGCCGACGCCGACCTGGAGCGGGCCGCGGCGGCCGCGCCCTACGGGGTGTTCGACAACGCCGGGCAGGACTGCTGCGCGCGGTCCCGGCTGCTGGTCCAGCGGTCGGTGTTCGACCGGTTCATGGAGCTGCTGGAGCCGGCGGTGAAGGGCGTCGCGGTCGGCGACCCGCACTCCCCCGCCACCGAGATGGGCCCGCTGATCTCCGCGGAGCACCGGGAGAAGGTCGCCTCCTACGTCCCCGACGGCGCGCCGGTGGCGTTCCGCGGCTCCGCGCCGTCCGGCCGGGGCTTCTGGTTCCCGCCGACCGTGCTCACCCCGCCCTCCGCGAACGACCGGGCGTTCACCGAGGAGATCTTCGGCCCGGTGGTGTCGGTGCTGCCGTTCGAGGACGAGGCGGACGCGGTGCGCATCGCCGACGACACCCCGTTCGGCCTGGCCGGCTCGGTGTGGACGCGCGACGTCGGGCGGGCGCTGCGGGTCTCCCGCGCGGTCACCGCCGGGAACCTGTCGGTCAACTCGCACTCCGCGGTCCGCTACTGGACCCCGTTCGGCGGGTTCAAGCAGTCGGGCATCGGCCGGGAGCTGGGGCCGGACGCGCTGGACGCGTTCACCGACACCAAGACGGTCTTCATCTCCGACGGCCCGCAGGGCTGACCGCGGCGCGCCCGGACCGGCCGGGCCCGGTGCGCGGCGCGGAGCAGGAGGGGCGCGGACACCGGTGCCGGGCCGCCCGGTGCCGGACGACGGCCCCTGTCTTCATCAGGTTCAAGGGAGGGGAGCAGCACATGCAGCGGTTCGAGGGGCGCGTCGCGGTGATCACCGGCGCGGGCAGCGGCATCGGCAGCGCCACGGCGCTCCGGCTGGCCTCGGAGGGGGCCAGGGTCGTCGCGGTCGACCTGGACGCCGAGGCGGGCGCGCAGATCGCCAAGGAGACCGGCGGGATCTCGGTGGTCGCCGACGTCACCAGCGAGGAGCAGGTCCGCGACGCCTTCGCGGCGGCCGAGGAGGCCTACGGCTCGGTCGACGTGGCGTTCAACAACGCCGGGATCACCTCGCCTGAGGACGGCTCCGTCCTGGAGACCGGCCTGGACGCCTGGCGCCGGGTGCAGGAGACCAACCTGACCTCGGTCTACCTGTGCTGCAAGTACGCGCTGCCGTACATGCGCGCGCAGGGCAAGGGGGCGATCGTGAACACCGCCTCGTTCGTGGCGACGATGGGCGCGGCGACCTCGCAGATCTCCTACACCGCGAGCAAGGGCGGGGTACTGGCGCTCAGCCGGGAGCTGGGCGTGCAGTTCGCCCGGGAGGGCATCCGGGTGAACGCGCTCTCCCCCGGGCCGGTGAACACCCCGCTGCTCAAGGAGCTGTTCGCCAAGGACCCGGAGCTCGCCCGGCGCCGCCTGGTGCACGTGCCGTTCGGCCGGTTCGCCGAACCGGAGGAGATGGCCGCCGCGGTGGCCTTCCTGGCCAGCGACGACGCCTCGTTCATCACGGCGAGCAACTTCCTGGTCGACGGCGGCATCTCCGGCGCCTACGTGACCCCGCTGTAGGGCCGGCCCCGGCGCGGTGCCGGGGTAGGTTCCGGGACGGGCGGCGGCCCCTCGAACCCCGCCGCCCTCCCCTCCTCCCTTCTCCCCTCGCGGCATCCCCGGCCCGGATCCTCCGACCGCGATTCCGACGTCATCCGAACGGCATTCAGCCGACAATCAGACGGCACTCAGACGGTAAGGAGCATCGATGCCCCACGCCCGCCCGATCATCGGCATCTCCGCCTACGCCGAGCGCGCCCGCTGGGGCGAGGCGTGGGACCTGCCCGCCGCGCTGCTGCCCCGCGCCTACGTCGACTCGGTGGCGCGCTCGGGCGGTGCGCCGGTGATGCTGCCGCCGGCGGACGGCATCGCCGACGCGGTGGCCGGCCTGGACGGGCTGGTCCTGGCCGGCGGCGGCGACATCGACCCGGCCCGCTACGCGGCCCCGCGCGCCGAGGAGACGGCGGGCGTGCGGAAGGCACGGGACGCGGCGGAGTTCGCGCTGCTGGAGGCGGCGCTGGAGCGCGGGCTCCCGGTGCTCGGCATCTGCCGCGGCATGCAGGTGATGAACGTGGCCCGGGGCGGGACGCTGCACCAGCACCTCCCGCCGGTCGTCGGTTCCCGGCTGCACCGTCGGCGCACGGCGGCGTTCGACCCGCACCCGGTGAAGGTCGATCCGCAGAGCATGACGGCGGAGGTCCTCGGCCGCACCGCCTTGGACGTGCCCTCCTACCACCACCAGGGCATCGCCGAGCTGGGCGAGGGCGTCACCGCCACCGCCTGGGCCGAGGACGGCGTGGTCGAGGCGGTCGAGTACGCGGGGACGCCGCACGTGCTGGGCGTGCAGTGGCACCCGGAGATGGGCGACGACCCCGCGCTGTTCGACTGGCTGGTGGCTACAGCCTCCCGCGCTGAGCGGCGCTGAGGAAGGCGGACCACTCGGCGGAGGGGAAGGAGATGTGCCCGGCCCCGGGGTACTTGGAATCCCGGACGGCGGCGCCGAAGGCGGTGTCGGCCACCTCGACGCATTCCACCCGGTCACTGCTGTAGCTGCTCTTGCGGAAGCCTGCGACCTCGACACAGTCCTGATCCTGGCCGCTGTGGCTGCTCTTCCGGAAACGGGCTACCTCGACACACTCTTGGTGCTGTGCACTGTAGCTGCTCTTCTGGAACTTGAGTTCATCCGTCTTCATTGGGCGCTTTCTAGGGACTTGACCACGTCTTCGATGAAGGTAGCGGAACGAGCAGCGCTGAGGGCAGAACCCTGTATGTCTCCGAAGGTCACATTGAACCGGTGGATGTCGTCGGGCTGCTCGAAGAAGACCGAGTCGGTCACCGTACCCACATGAACGATGGGGGTGTCCAACGGCTCCGGGAACTCCAAGATCGAGAAGGAACCTGCCATTCCAGCGTGCGCCCCGACTTCAAAGGGGAGCACCTGAACATCGATGTTCGGGAGCTGGGCCATGGCAAGAAGGTACTTCAGCTGTTCGATCATCACATCCGGCCCACCAACGAGGCGCCTGACCGCGGACTCGTCGATGATCGTGCGCAGGTGAACTGGATCGAACCTGGTGAGAATGTCCCTGCGCGCCAGCCTGAACTCCAGACGGCGCCCCACCTCTTCCGGGCTGAAGTAGCGTCCCCCCTTCAGCACTTCTTCCGCATACCTAGGCGTCTGCAGTAGCCCTGGTATGTCCATGCCTGCGAAGACTCGGATCACCGATGCTTCCGCTTCGAAGTCGGGCAGGGCCTTGTCTTTGAAGACGTCTTTGTATCTCGACCACCAGCCGCGCTCCTTCGCATCACGGGCCAGCGCCTGCATCGCCTCCCGCTTCTGCGGGTCGGTGATCTCGTAGAGGTCCATCAGCCTGTCGAGGTCCGCTGGGACGATCCTGCGCGTCTCCGTCGTCTCGATCTTGCTGATCTTCGAGGCCGTCCAGCCCAGCGCCTTCCCGGCTTGAGTGACGGTCAGCTTCTGTTTCTCTCGGCCTTGCTTCAGCTCTGCGGCCAGCCGACGGAGCCGGAGTGTGGGGCTGTGGGGGTCTCGCATGCTCGGAGTCTAGAACATGTTTTCTCGACAATGTCGGAGAATCGCTTGACTCTCGACATTGTCGAGTTACTGTTGGAGCGTAGCCGGTGATCAACTCATCACTCAGCGTCTACACAGGTCAGGCTACGGGGCACCCGCACGCGCCGTACCCGCTTCCGCTGAATCCGCGGGCGCCCGAATCCCAGTCCTCTTCCTCATGCCGTGAGGTGTATTCGCCATGCGCTCCACTCTCGCCCCCGTGCCGCCGCTGCCCGAGGTGACCGTCCCGCTCAACCGGTTCATCCCGCCCGGGACGCGGCACTACTTCAACGGCTCGCCCGACCGCCCCTACCGGCGGCGCCGGTTCGACTTCAACGGCCACCCGCAGTTCATGCCGCTGGTCCGCGCCTTCCTGGACACCTGCGCCGCCCGGCGGGACGGCGACTACCGCTACCTGTTCACCCTGCTCGGCTCGGAACTCGCCACCAACGCCATCCGGCACAGCCGCTCCGGCGGACCGGGCGGAGTGTTCACCCTGCTCGCCGAGCGCTCCGCCGCCGGCATCACGCTCACCTGCCGCGACGGCGGGAGGGCCGACACGGGCCGGTGGGACGCCCGCGCCCGCTCCTACCTCTCCCCCCGCCCCGGCGCCCTCTCCCCCGACACCGAGTGCGGGCGCGGGCTCGCCCTGGTCGAGCGGCTGGCCAGCGAGTGGGGCGACAACGGCGTCCCGGACTACCGCCAGGTCTGGTTCTTCCTCGCCTACGACCTGGCCGGCAGCGCCTGGCGCACCGCACGGCCCGCGCCCCGCACGTCCTCCGCGTCCCCCGAGTCCTCGGCGTCGGCGTCGGCCTGAGCGGACCGGCCGGGCGGGCGGCCCCCGGCCGGCCGCCTCAAAGCGCGTGCCCGCCGGCGACCTGGAGGACCTGGCCCGTGATCCAGCGCGCCTGGCGGGAGGCGAGGAAGACGGCCCCGTCGGCGATGTCCTCGGGCTCGCCGACCCGGCCGAGCGGCACGATGCCGCGCACCTCCTCGGCCTCCTCCTCGGAGAGCCACCCGGTCTGCACCGGACCGGGGGCGACCGCGTTCACCCGGATGCCGGAAGGGGCCAGGTCGAGCGCGGCGCCGCGGGTGAAGCCCTCCAGGGCGGCCTTGGAGGTTCCATAGCCGATCTGGCCGGGGAAGGCCCGGGCCGCGTCGGTGGAGATGTTGACGACGCAGGCGCCGCCGCCGGGCCGGCCGCGGCGGGCCAGTTCCGAGGTGAGCAGGATCGGCGCGATCGCGTTCACCTTGTAGCTGCGGTCCAGCGCGGCGTAGGTGGCGGTGTCCACGGTGTCCGGCGACTCGCAGTGCGCCGCGTTGTTGACCAGCACGTCGACCGTGCCCAGGGCCGCCTCCACCTGGTCGAACAGGTGCGCCGCGGCGTCCGGGCCGGACAGGTCCGCCGAGACCGCGATCGCGCCGTCCAGTCCGGCGGCCAGCGCCCGGGCGGCCTCCTCGCCCGGAACGGCGTGCTCCCACCGGGTCCCGGGCGGCGGCGGATCCTGGCTCTCCAGGTAGTGCACGGCCACCCGTGCCCCCTGCACCGCGAAGGCGCGGGCGATCGCCGCGCCGATCCCTCCGCTCGCGCCGGTCACGAGCACCGTCTTCCCGGCGAGTCCGGTATCGATCATGGCCCCACACTGTCGGTGCCGTGCGGACGGGGCAAGCCGTTATCCCGGGGCTCGACACCTCGGGCGCCTTCGACCTGCGGACCTTCCGCGAAAGCGGCCGGGCCCGGCTGAGGGGCCGGACTCGGCCGCTCCCCGGGGTCCTCCCTCCCCGGGGCCGGGGCGCCGCGGGGCCGGAGGGGTGCTCCGCCCGGTCCCGCGGCGCGTCGTCAGGGCTTGGCGTCCTCGGCGGACGTGCGCTGCTCGGGGAGGGCGCCCTGCGCCGCCTTCGCGCCGTCCTCCGCGCCGCCTTCGGCGGCGGGCTCCGGCTCGGCGCGGCCGTCCAGCACGGCACGCATCCGGTCCATGTCGAGCTGCCCCTCCCAGCGGGCCACGACGAAGGTCGCCACGCAGTTGCCGAGCAGGTTGATGGAGACCCGCATGGTGTCCATCAGCCGGTCGGCGCCGAGCAGCAGGGCGACGCCGGCGGCGGGGAAGGCGCCCAGCGCGGTCGCGGTGGCGGACAGCGCGAGGAAGGCCGAACCGGGGACGCCCGCCATGCCCTTGGAGGTGAGCAGCAGGATGAGCACCATCATCAGCTGGTCGGCCATGGTCATGTCCACGCCGAACGCCTGGGCCAGGAAGATCCCGGCAATGGACAGGTAGATGGCGGCGCCGTCCAGGTTGAACGAGTACCCGGTGGGGATGACCAGGCCGGTGGTGGCCTTGGAGCAGCCGGCCGCGGTGAGCTTCTGCATGATGCGCGGCATCACGGCCTCGGAGGAGGCGGCGCCGATGGCCAGCGCGAACTCGTCCTTGGTGTACCGGAGGAACTTCCACAGGCTCACCCCGGCGAAGACCTTGGCGATCAGCGCCAGCACGAACAGGAAGAGCAGCGCCGCGCCGTAGCAGGCCAGCACGAGCATGCCGAAGCTGCTCAGCGACTCCAGCCCGTAGGAGCCGACCACGAACGCCATCGCGCCGAACGCCCCGACCGGCGCGATCCGCATGATCCAGCCGATGATGACGAAGATCGCCTCGTTGACCCGCTCGATCAGGTCGAGGACCGGCTTGCCGCGCTCCCCCATCGAGGCCAGCGCCAGGGCGAAGAAGACCGAGAAGAACAGCACCTGCAGCAGGGCGTTCTCGGCGAAGGCGGAGACCAGGCTCTCCGGGATGACGTCCATCAGGAACTGCGCCGCGCCGGGCAGCTCCTCGCCGTGGGTCACCTCGTCGACCGCGGAGGCGTCCAGCTGCGCGGGGTCGACGTCGAACCCGGCGCCGGGGCGCACCACGTTGGCCACGACCATGCCGTAGACCAGGGCGAACGCGGTGACCACCTGGAAGTAGACCAGCGCCTTCACGCCGATCCGGCCGACCGAGCGGAGGTCGCCGACCTTGGCGATGCCGGTGACGATCACGCAGAAGATCAGCGGGGCGATGGCCATCTTGATCAACCGGATGAAGCCGTCGCCCAGGGGGCGGAGGGCCTCGCCGATGGTCGGCCAGTAGTGCCCGATCAGCACACCGGCGATGACGGCGACGATGACCTGGAAGAACAGGGAGCGGTAGAACCGCTTCCGGGGCCGGGGGGTGAGCGGGGGGCCGTCCGCCGCGTCATTGGCCATGGGCGCGCCTTCCTCGAAGCCACAGGCTCGAAGCCACAGGGGGTGTCTCACCATTTGGAAAGCCTTTTCCTCATGGCGAAACATGAGTGCGGCGCAACGGTAATATGCGCCACATCCGCACCGCAAGACCTCTCGACTTTTCGTGTTTCCGCACCGTTGACCCGCCCTTCCCGGTGCGGAGGGCCGCGGTCACGCTCCGCACGGCCGCGCGTGACGGCCCGGGCCCGGCCTCGCGGACGGCGGACGCACCGCCCCGGCACGGCACGGCAGAGCAGTCCCCCCTTCCCACCGCCCGGGTTTCGGGGTCCGGGGTCCGGGGTCCGCCGGATCGCGGAGCCCTGCTCTGGAACCGCGCTGGAGGCGGACCGGGTCGGAGCGGGTCGGCGCCGCCTTGCTCAGCCGGTGCGGACCGGAAGCAGCTCCGGGCGCTTCGCCGTGCGGCCGTCGCCCGAGGAGCGGCCGCGGATCCGGCGGGCGATCCACGGGCCGAGGAAGAGGGCCGCCCAGCGGAGTTCGGCTGCAGTGCGGCGGACCGGCCCCGCCGGTGCGAGCGGGGGCAGCGGCTCCGCCCAGGAGCCGTCGGCGCCGGGCAGGCCGAGGGCCTCCGCGGCGGCCGCGGCGATCCGGGTGTGGCCGAGCGGGGAGGCGTGCAGCCGGTCCGCGCTCCACAGCCGGGGGTCGGTGACCACGGGGTGCCCGGCGGTGTCCAGCAGGTCGGCGCCGTGCCGGCGGGCCGAGGCGGCGATCCGGGCGTTCAGCGCGTCCACCCGGCCGCGGAGCGCGCGGGCCGCCGGGACGATACGGCCGACGTCGGGGAAGGTGAAGGTGAGCACGCGCGCCCCGGAGGCGGCGAGGGCGGCGATCATCGCGTCGATCTCGGCGGCGACCGCCTCGACGTCGCAGGAGGGGCGGATGAGGTCGTTCATCCCGGCCATCACGGTGGCCAGGTCGGGCCGGAGCGCCAGCGCCGCGTCCAGCTGCCCGGCGCGGACCTCCCCGGCCCGCCGCCCGCGCACCGCGAGGTTGGCGTAGTGCACTCGGGGCTCGGCGGCCGCGATGTGCTCGGCGAGCCGGTCGGCCCAGCCCCGGTGGCCCCGGACGTCGTCGCCGTCGTTGAGCCCTTCGGTCTGGCTGTCGCCCAGTGCCACGTAGCGCTCGAACACCGCGTCCCCGTCCTCTCCCGACCTCCACCGATATTACTCAAAAAAGCGAATATCAAAAGAGGCGAGTACAGCTTCTTCTCGCCAGAGGCCTCCTTGCCCGCAGGCCCGGAGCGTGTCCGGCACATCCCGTCGGCGATGCGCACGACGGCGCGCCCCTGCGGCCGCGCCCTCCCGCCATCAGGCCGACCGCGGTCGGCGGCGGCTGCGGCCAGGGCGTCCTTTCCGAGCGGGCCGCCGAAGAGCGGGAAGAGCGGAGGGCGCGGTGCGAGGTCGAACGGCTCGCCACCCTCCCGTGGGTCCGACCGGGAGGAGCGCCGCCCCGCCGCCGCGCTGAACGCACCGTGACCGCGCCGGTCAGGCCTTGCTTCCGCCGGCGGCCAGCGCACCGGCGAAACCGAGCAGCGCGGCGCCGGTGCCCGCGTCCAGCGCGCGCCGGAACCGGCGCCGGGTCACCCAGGCCCGGGCGCGGTGCAGGACCAGCACGATCGAGGTGAGCCAGAGCAGGCTCAGCGCGGCGTGCGAGTAGGCGAGCAGCGCACCCGCGGCGAGCCCGGCGCCGCCCGCCAGGAACTGCGGCAGCACGGACAGGTAGAACGCCAGGACCTTCGGGTTGGAGATGTTGGACAGGAAGCCCTGGCCCCAGCTGCGCACCAGCCCGACCCGGCCGCGGTCGTCCGCGGGGGCCGCCGCGTACTCCCCCTTCCAGGCCGACCGCAGCGCCTGGATCGCCAGGTAGCACAGGTAGGCCGCGCCGATCCAGCGCACCGCGGTGAACACCTGGTGCGAGGCGACCAGCAGCGCCCCCAGCCCCACCGCGGCCACGGTTCCGTGCACCAGGTTGCTGGTGGAGATGCCCACGGCGGCGGCCAGCCCGGAGGCGCGCCCGCCGGACAGCGCGTTCTTCACGGTCACCGCGAAGTCCGGCCCGGGAGCGATGACGACGACGGCCGCGAAGGCCAGGAAGGTGAGATAGAGGGTCCAGGTCATTCCGTCATCGTAGGTTCCCGGCCCGGCGCATCGCCGTGGCGGCCCCGGTTCCGCCGGACCCGGCGCCGCCCTCCGGAGGCCGTCCGTCCCTTCCCCTCCCAGCACCGCCCTGCCAGGATCGGCGCATGCCCGGACAGCGGAGGCGGCGCGACCGTCGGCGCCGGCTCGACCAGCGAAGAAGCGAACACCTCACCCGCCTGGAGGAGGCGGGCGGCCGGTGGGAGGTCCTCTTCGAGACCACCGACCCGCAGGAATGGCACGCCTACCGCAGGCGGTACGCCGCCGAACTCGACCGGATCGCCCCCGATCGGCTCCGGGTCGACCTGCTGTGCACACGGCCGGTGGAGAGGAGCGGCTACCGGCTGAGCATGCTCCTCCTCCCCGGAGAAGAGCCCCCGGCGGGGACCGGGGCGGCCCTCCGAGGCGGGGAGCGGAGCCGAGGGGCCCGGCGGAGGCGGACGCGGAGTAAAACGACGAGAACCCCGCCTGCGGCCGGAGCGCTAGCGTCCCCCTCCGTCCGCGCCGGGGTGCACCAGGTCCGTCAGGACGGCCATGTGGTCGGAGGGCCAGACGCCGCCGATCGGTGCGGTGCCCGCGCGCTCGACCGCCCGGACCCGCCCCAGCCCGCCGGGGCCGGGCAGCCCCACGTGAACGTAGTCGATCCGGATGTTCGGGCCGCCTCCGGCGGCGACCTGCGGGTTGGCCATGTCCCAGGTGGCCGAGGGCGCCGAGGGGTCGGCGTACTCGCCCCAGGCGTCCACCATGACGTGGCCCGGGAGCGGCGGCGCGGTCTTGTACCCGCCGAACATCCGCACCTCATCGGAGTCCGGCCAGGCGTTGAAGTCACCGGTGCTGACCGGCGGGAACGCCGAGGCCTCCCGGTGCTCGGCGATGAACCCGGCCAGGGCCGCCACCTGGCGGCAGCGGAGCGCCGAGGCGTCCGGGGCCGGCTCCAGGTGCGCGGTGAAGAACGGGACCGGGTGCTCCGGCGCATCGACCAGGGCGTGCAGCGCCAGTCTCCCGTCGTCCGCCCCCTCGGCCCCGGGAAGCGGCACCACGGCCCGCTCCAGGACCGGCCACCGGCTCAGCACCGCCACCCCGATCCCGACCTCGGCCCCGAGGCGGGCGTGCCACCGCTCCGGCCGCTCCCATTCGGCCCACGCCCAGTGCATGCCGAGCCGCTCGGCCAGCCATCCGGCCAGGTTCTCCCCGTCGGCCTGCCACACCTCCTGCAGCCCGACGACGTCCGGTCGCCGCCTCCGCAACTCGGCGAGGATCGCCTCCCTCCGCTGTTCCCACTCCCCGAACCGCCACCAGACGTTCCAGGTCATGACCCGCACACAGACCTCCTCCGAGACAGGGCGAACAGAGCCGTCCCCGCACGTGCGGGGCTTACCGCGCCAAGGCCGCCGACGCCCGCAAGGGCTACGGTTCATCCCCGCGCGTGCGGGGCTTACGAGTACGTGCAGCTCCACGTCTACTGCCGCGGCGGTTCATCCCCGCGCGTGCGGGGCTTACCTCGGCCCCGTGCGGCTCCGCATCCGCCGGGGCGGTTCATCCCCGCGCGTGCGGGGCTTACCTCGGCCCCGTGCGGCTCCGCATCCGCCGGGGCGGTTCATCCCCGCGCGTGCGGGGCTTACCCGCAGCGGGCGCCGGACGCGGCCGGCCGGGGCGGTTCATCCCCGCGCGTGCGGGGCTTACCCGGCCCGGGTCGCCGACACCTCGGTGCACGCCGGTTCATCCCCGCGCGTGCGGGGCTTACTTCTCCTGGCCCGAGATCGACTGCGCCTCCGGAGGTTCATCCCCGCGCGTGCGGGGCTTACAGCGAGCGACCTGCGGTTTTGTGGAGCGTTACGTTCGTGTGATCGGGCATGCCCCTTCCCCCTGGGGTGCCGGGCGGTCAGATGTCGGTGATGCGCAGGCCGGCGTGGGCCTTGTAGCGGCGGTTGACCGCGATGATGTTGGCGGTGAAGGCCTCGACCTGGTGGGCGTTGCGCAGGCGGCCGCCGTAGATGCCGCGGACGCCGGAGATCCGGGCGGCCAGGGCGCGCACGATGTCGGTGGCCTCGCGGTCGTCGCCGAGGACCAGGACGTCCAGGTCGACCTCGTCCACCTCCGGGTCGAGCAGGACGACCGCGGAGACGTGGTGGAACGCGGCGGTGACCCGGCTGCGCGGCAGCACGGCCTCGGCCTGCTGGGCGGCGCTGCCCTCCTCCACCGGCAGGGCGTAGGGGCCCTTCTTGTCGAAGCCGAGCGGGTTCACGCAGTCGACCACGATCTTGTCCGCGAGCGCGTCCTCGAGGGAGACGAGCAGATCGCGGTGGCCCTCCCAGGGGACCGCGATGATGACGATGTCGGCCGCCCGCGCCGCCGCCTCGTTGTCCGCGCCGCGCACCGCGAGCCCGGTGTCCAGGCCCTCCGCGGCGGCCTGGGCCCGCTCCGCGCTGCGTGAGCCGATGATCACCTCGGTGCCGGCCATCGCCAGCCGGCGGGCCAGTCCTCGGCCCTGGTCTCCGGTGCCGCCCAGCACGGCGACGCTCAGCCCGGACACGTCCGGGAGGTCGTGGGGAGTCTTCTGGTCTGCCATGGCTCCGATCATCGCACCCGCGACCGCCCGCCGCCGAGGCGGAGCCGCCCCTGTGCACGGCGGGCTGTGGAAAGGGGCTGTGGAAAACCGGGGTGGTGCGCGGCCGGGCGAGCGCCTACCGTGGTCGGCGACCGGTCGCGGCCGGCGGGCGAAGGGCCGAGAGCACGGAGAACGGACAGGGCCCCGGGGAATGCGCGCCGCATCGGAGACCCGGCCGACCGGCCGGAGCATCCCTGTCCCATCTGCTCTTCACCGTGCTCGGAGGTCCCCGTGGACGCACTCTCGCCCGGTGCCGGCCCTTTCGGCCGCGCCGCTTCCCTGCTCGCCCTCCTCGGACGGGCCGTTCGCGCCCTGCTCCCCCGCACCCGGCCGCAGAAGGCGCCGACGCGCCGGCGGGCGACGCCTCCCGGCGGCGCGCCGCCGGTGCCGGCCCCGCACCGGGCCGACCGCCGCCGAGCGGGCCCGGTGGCGGTCGGGCTTCGGGTGTGCGGCGGAGGGCCGGGGCTCCGTTCGTCCGGCCGTACGCGCGGGGACGGGTGTCGGGGTGCCGCCTCCGGGCGGCGGCGCCCTGCGGCGGGCGTTCAGTCGACCGGGAGCCCCAGTTCGCGGAGTTCCCGGATGCGGGCGGCCTCGGCCGCGAGGCGGGAGACGGTGCGCGGGTCGGCTGCCCCGGTCTCGGGGAGCCCGGCCTCGTGCTGGAAGCGGGCCAGGGCGACCGGGCGGACGCCGGGGAGCGCGCCCGGGTCGAGGTGCCCGGTCTCGATGAGCAGCCGGCGGATCTCGGCCGGTTCCGCCTCCGGAAGGACCCGGGCGCCGTCGAGCAGCGCCCGGAGCAGCCCTCTGGCGGCGTGCAGCAGCCGGCCGGCGCGGGTGCGCCCGCTCCTCTCCCGGGTGAGCGCTCCGGGTCCTGCCGCGCCTGCGTCGACGGTGGCCATCGGGGATCCCCCTTCCCTCTGCGGTGCCGGACGGCGGTTCCTCCCACCGTCCTGCTCCGAGTATGGGCACGGGAAGGTGAGAGGACATCGGCCGCGAGGTCGGAATCCCGTTGGTCCGAAAGGCGGACGCCCCCGGCCCGGCACCGACGAAGGTCCGGGGTGCCGGCCCCACCCGGAAGGCAGGGCCGGCCCCCGCTCCTCGGTCGGCGGGTCCTCAGTCGGCGGGCTCCAGGGCCGGCTCGTCCAGGACCAGCGTCCCGGCGTCGGCGTCCAGGGTGGCGGCCGCCCCCAGCGCGATGGTGAGCTGGGCCGGGATGTGGCCGAAGCCGAACCCGTCGACCACCGGGACGCCCAGCGGGGCGAGCCGGTCCAGCAGCATCGCGCGGATCACCTCCGGTCCGGGGGTGCAGTCCGCCCAGGAGCCGAGGAGGACGCCGCGCACCCCGTCCAGCCATCCGCTGCGCAGCAGCTGGGTGAGCATCCGGTCCAGCCGGGACACGTCCTCGCCGACGTCCTCCAGGAGCAGCAGGCCGCCCTCGGCGGAGGGGCGCGAGTACGGGGTGGCCAGCCCGTCGGAGAGCAGGCTGAGGTTGCCGCCGATCAGCACCCCCCGGGCCGAGCCGCCGACCAGCGGTTCGGCGCCCGGCGGGGCGATGCGCAACCGCGACTCCGGCTCGAACAGGTGCGCCCGCAGGTCCTCCTCGGCGGCGGGGTCGCCGGCGAAGTAGGCGGTCCCCACCACCGGGCCGTGCAGGGTGACCGCGCCCAGCTCCACCGAGAGCGCCTCGTGCAGCGCGGTGACGTCGCTGAACCCGATGAACGCCTTGGGTACGGCGCCGCGCAGCGCGCCCACGTCCAGCCGCTCCAGGGTGCGGTGCGCCCCGTCCCCGCCGCGCGCGCAGAACACCGCGGCGACGTCCGGGGCCGCCAGCGCGTCCTGGAGGTCCTTGGCCCGGTCGGCGTCGGATCCGGCCAGGTAGCCCAGGTCGGGGTGGCGGTCCCGGGCGTGCGGCTGCACCCGCACCTCCAGCCCCCACCCCTCCAGCACCCGGACCGCGGCGTCCAGCCGCTCCGGGTCGGGCGGGCTGCACGGTGAGGCCACCGCGACCAGGTCGCCGCGGCGCAGCGCCCGGGGGCGCCACCGCCGGGTCACGGCCGCAGCTCCACGGCCGGCACCCCCGCGTCGAAGCCGAACACCCGGGCGTACAGGGAGAGCTCCGCCTCCAGCGCGGCGCGGATCGTCTCCGCCTTGCGGAACCCGTGCTGCTCGCCCTGGAATTCCAGGTAGGCGTGCGGGACCTCGCCCACCCGCTCCAGCAGCCGACGGGCCTGCACCGGCGGGCAGATCTCGTCCTCGTCGCCCTGCATCAGCAGGAACGGGGCGGAGATGCCGTCGGCCCGGTTCACCGGGGAGCGCTCCTCGTACCGGGACCGGGCCTGCGGCCACGGCCCGATCAGGCTCTCCAGGTACTGCGACTCGAAGTCGTGCGTCTCCCCGGTCCGCCAGCCGACCAGGTCGACGATGGGGTACTGGATCACCCCGCAGGCGAACACGTCGGAGAAGGCCAGTGCTGCGGCGGTGGTCCAGCCGCCGGCGCTGCCGCCCCGGATCGCCAGCCGCTCCGGGTCCGCGGTCCCCTCCTCCGCCAGGGCGCGGGCCACCGCGACGGCGTCCTCGACGTCGACCACGCCCCACTCGCCGCGGAGCCGCTCCCGGTAGGCCCGGCCGAACCCGGTCGACCCGCCGTAGTTGACCTGGACCACGCCTATGCCCCGGCTGGTGAAGTAGGCGATCTCGGAGTCGAGGACGCTCACCGCGCGGCCGGTGGGGCCGCCGTGCACCCACACCGCGTACGGCGGGCGCTCCACGTCGGCGGCCTGCGCCTCCGGGTTGCGCGGCCGGTAGACGGTGGCGTGCACCTCCCGCCCCTGCGGGCCGGTGAACACCCGCTCCTCCGGCCGGGGGACGTACTCGGGCGGCACCTCGGGCCCGCCCGAGGTGCGGCTCAGCGCGCGCCAGGAGCGGTCGGCCACCGACACCGCGACGACCTCGGGGGCCAGGTCCGGCGATGCGGCGACGGTGACCACCGTCTCGCCCGCGCGGCCCGCGGCGACCAGCCGCGGGGACCACTCGGTGTGCGGGGCGTCCACGTCGTCCAGGGCGCCGGAGTCGGGGCACAGGATCGCCAGCCGGGTGCTCGCGGTGCCGTGCACCGCCGCGATCAGGCCGCTCTGCAGCGGCAGCAGCCAGCGCGGGCCGAGCTGCCACAGCGGGCCGCCGAACTCCTCGGTGAGCGGGGCCAGTGCGACCGGGGCCCGCGCGGTGCCGTCCGGCTCCAGGGTCAGCTGGTAGGGGTTCCACCAGCCGGAGGCGTCGGAGACCAGGTAGAGGGTGTTCTCGCCGGCCCACTCGGCCTGCACCACCGATTCCCCGGGGCCGCCGGCGACGTCGTGCGCGGAGGAGGCGGTGCCGTCCCCGTCCAGCGTGGCGACGGTGAGGAAGGTGGAGTCCCAGGGCATGTCCGGGTGGTCCCAGCCGATCCAGGAGACCCGGCGCCCGTCCGGGGAGAGCCGGGGGCAGGCCAGGAAGCGGCGCCCGGAGGCGACCACCCGCACCGCGCCGGGGTCCTGCGCCGCGGAGCCGTCCAGCGGCACCGCGACGACGGCGCGCTCGACGTCGGTGGGGGCCGGCCCGGTGTGCTCCTCGCGGATGCACCAGACCTCCCCCTCCTTGCCGGGCACCGGTTCGACGTAGCGCAGCGCCGAGGGGGTCCCGGGAGCCGGGGTCAGCGGCACCGGGCCGGTCCGCTCCCCCGGCCGGTAGAGGTAGAGCCGCTGGTCGCTGAACTCGGTGAAGACCACGGCGGGGGCGCCGCCCCCGGCGTCCAGCAGGAGGTAGGGGCGGCCGCCGTACTCGTGCACCCGGGACCGGGCGTTCCACGGCGCGGGCAGCATCTCCTCCGGCCCGCCGTCGGGCTCGTCCAGGCGGGCCCGGCAGAGGGTGACCCTGCCCTGCTCCAGGGGGCGGGGCTCGGTCCACCACACCTCATCGCCGAAGGCGGCGGGCCATCCCGGCGCGCCGTCGGCGCGGGCGACGCTCTTGGCGTCGATCGGCGAGGGCCAGGCCCCGTAGGGGAGGATCGGCATGGCGGTCACCGCGTCCCTTCTGTTGTCGGTGGATCGGAGCGGCTCCGGGGGGACGGCTCACTCCACCCCGGAGAGGAACCGGGACAGCACCCGGACGCCGGCCCGCAGCGCCTCCTCGGGGACCCGCTCGTCCACGCCGTGGAAGAGCGCGCCGTGGTCGAACCCGGGCGGAAGCAGCAGCGGGGTGAAGCCGTACCCGGCGATGCCGAGCTCGGCGAACTGCTTGGCGTCGGTGCCGCCGGTCAGGCAGACCGGGACGACGTGCGCCCCGGGGTCCTCGGCCAGCAGGGCCGCGCGCGCCGCGGCGAACAGGGCGGACTCCACCGGCGCCTGCACCGGCGGGGAGTGGTGGGCGTACTCCCACTCCACCCGGGGCCCGGTGAGCTCGTCCATGGTGCGGGTGAACAGGTCCTCGCCGCCGGGCAGCACCCGGCCGTCCACCCCGGCGGTGGCGGTGCTCGGGATGACGTTGACCTTGTAGCCGGCGTCCAGCATGGTCGGGTTGGCGCTCTCCCGCAGGGTGTCGCGGACCAGCCCGGCCGCATCGCCCATCCGGTCCAGCAGCGGCGGCAGGTCGCGCTGCGGGTCGAACCCGGGGGCGTCCAGGTCGATCTTGACGTTGACCGCGGCGCCGAGTTCGACGAGCGCCGCCGCGGTCACCGGGGTGAGCCGGTACGGCCATTCGTGGGCGTCGATCCGCGCCACCGCGGCGGCGAGCGCGCCGACCGCGTTGTCCGGGTTGCCCTTCGACCCGTGCCCGGCGGTGCCGTTCGCGGTGAGCTTCAGCCAGGAGCTGCCGCGCTCGCCCGCACCCACCGGGTAGATGCGCAGGTCGCGCCCGTCCGGCGCGCGCACGTGCATGGTGTGTCCGCCGGATTCGCCGATGGCCTCGGTGCACCCGGCGAACAGCTCGGGGTGCATCCGCACCAGCCATTCGGCGCCGTAGGCCGCGCTGTCCTCCTCGTCGGCGGTGAAGGCGAGCACGATGTCGCGGCGGGGCCGGACGCCGGTGCGGGCCCAGTGCCGCGCCACCGCGATCATCATCGCGACGGCGCCCTTCATGTCGATGGCGCCGCGGCCCCACACCATGCCGTCCCGGACCTCCCCGGAGAACGGGTGCACGCTCCACAGCGCGGGGTCGGCGGGGACCACGTCCAGGTGGCCGTGGACCAGCAGGCCCGGGGCCTCCCGGTCGGTGCCGGGGATGCGGGCCACCACGTTGGCCCGGCCCGGCGCCGACTCCAGCACCCGCGGCTCCAGGCCCGCCTCGGCCAGCAGCCCGGCGGCGTACTCCGCCGCGGGCCTCTCGTTCCCCTCGCCTCCGCCGCCGTTGGTGGTGTCGATCCGGATCAGCTCGGAGGTGAACCGCACGACCTCTTCACCGGCGGCGGCCCAGTCTTCGGTGTCGCGCACGAGGCGCCCTTCTGCTCTCGGTCTGCGTTCCGCTGCCCCGCGGACCGCGGCCGCCCTGCGGCCCGCGGCCCTTCCGGGTCACCCGTAGTCCTTCTCCACCGCGTTGGAGATGAGCGTGGTGACCGCCTTGAAGCAGCGGATCATGTCATGGGCGGTGGGCGAGGCATAGCGGACGCGCCGCTCCGAGACCTGCTCGACCCCGGGCACGATCGCCGCGGCCCCGGCGAGGTGGGCGGAGTCGACCTCGACCTCCACGGTGAGCGTCCCGTGCCGGACCGGCTCGACCCGGCCGGCCAGCTCCATCGCGGACTCGGCGGCCTCGGCGATGGCCGCGTGGGTGCGGCCCGGCGGCCGGCACACGGCCGCGTAGCGGGACACGTAGTCCTTCACCGCCACGGTGCGGGCGCGGGGCGCGTACCCCGCGGCGTCGGCGCAGGCCCGGTCGTCGCCGGTGACCAGGACGACGGGGGCGCCGTACTCGGCGACCACGTAGGAGTTGAGCCGCCCCTCGCTGGCCGGCTCCCCGTCCAGCCACACCCCGGTGACCGAGTTGGGCAGGTAGGTGTGGGCGAGCACGCCCTCCTCGCCCGCCCCGCAGTGGTAGCCGACGAACGCGACCGCGTCGACGTCCCCGCGCTGCACGCCCTCCACCATGGAGAGGTCCTTGTGCCGGCCGGTGAGCATCTCGGCCCGCTCGTCCAGCCGCTCCAGCAGCAGGTTGCGCATGGTGGCGTGGGCCTCGTTGACGAGGACCTCGTCGGCGCCGCCGGCGTGGAACCCGGCGATGGCCGCGTTGACGTCGGAGGTGAACATCGACCGGCAGCGCTGCCATTGCTCGGTGCCGGGCTCGACGTCGGCGGGCCAGGTGACGCCGGTGGCGCCTTCCATGTCTGCGGAGATCAGAACCCTCACGGGGGCGACACTATCCGGTACGCCGCAGGGGCCGCCAGGGCCGCGCAGGACCCGCTCGCGCTTCTTCCGCCGCGCGGTGCGCACGCGCGCCCGCCGCCCCGCGGGCGGTGTTCTCCCGCCGCGGGGAGGGCCCGGGCCGCCGGGTCAGGGCAGGGTGAGGATCTCCGCGCCGTCCTCGGTGATCACCAGGGTGTGCTCGAACTGCGCGGTCCACTTGCGGTCCGCGGTGACCGCGGTCCAGCCGTCGTCCCACACGTCGTACTCGATGCCGCCCAGGGTGATCATCGGCTCGATGGTGAAGGTCATGCCGGGCTCCATGACGGTGTCCGCGCGCGGGTCGTCGTAGTGCGGGACGATCAGCCCGGAGTGGAACTCCGGCCCGACGCCGTGCCCGGTGAAGTCGCGGACCACGCCGTAGCCGAACCGCTTGGCGTAGGACTCGATGACCCGGCCGATGACGTTGATCCGCCGGCCGGGGCGGCACGCCTTGATGGCGCGCATCGTCGCCTCGCGGGTCCGCTCCACCAGCAGGCGCGCCTCCTCGCTCACGTCCCCGGCGAGGAAGGTGGCGTTGGTGTCGCCGTGCACGCCCTTGTAGTAGGCGGTGATGTCGATGTTGACGATGTCGCCGTCGGAGACGACCGTGTCGTCGGGGATGCCGTGGCAGATGACCTCGTTCAGCGAGGAGCACAGCGACTTGGGGTAGCCCTTGTACCCCAGCGTGCTGGGGTAGGCGCCGTGGTCGAGGAGGAACTCGTGGCCGATCCGGTCCAGCTCGTCGGTGGTGACGCCCGGCACGATGTTCTTGCCGACCTCCTCCAGGGCCCGAGCGGCGATCCGGCCGGCCTCCCGCATGGCCTCGATGGTCTCCGGGGTCTGCACGTCCCCGAGCACCCCTTCGACCGGCCTCTTCTTACCGACGTACTCCGGCCGCTCGATGGAGGCGGGGACGGAGCGCTGCGGGGAGATGCGGCCGGGAACAAGAGGAGTGGTCATGGTCGTGAAGTCTAGTTCGCCTTCTGGGCCCCCGTGACCGGGCATGGTATCGCCGGACCGGGGGAAGACCCGGGTAGGAACTGACGAGGTGCGCCCGGCTCCGGTCCGGTGCGAGACGATGGGCTCCTCATCTCGGTTGGGAGCGTGACGATGCCTGCGAACCCGATGGATCTCCCCGATGACCAGCGCTGGTGGTACTGCCTGAAGCACGATGCCCCGGAGAAGGGCCCCGGCTGCCCCGACAAGTACCGCCTCGGCCCCTACGCCGACGAGGACTCCGCCGTGCGCGCCCTGCAGACCGTCGCCGAGCGGAACGAGGCCTGGGACGACGGCGAGGACGCGGAGAACCGCGACGACTGGTAGCCGCGGGCCGGCCGGAGCGGCGCCCCGGACGGGGCCGCGCCGGAGGAAGGGTCAGTCCGGGTGCCGGGGACCGCTCACCACGTCGAGGAAGCGGGAGAGCCGCTCCCGGAAACCGCCCTTGCGGCGGTCCTCGACGCGCCCGGCGGCGGTGCTCACCAGGTGCTGCAGCCCCTCGAAGGTGACCGGGGAGCGCCCCGGCTCCAGGCTGATCGCGTCGTGCGCCAGCATCTCCAGCTCGCGGTCGCCGTGGTCCAGGGCGAGGACGGTGGCGCCGGAGCGCCGGGCGTCGTCCACCCGCTCCAGGAGCGGGATCGGCGCCTCGGGCGCGTCGTTGACCACGAACAGGGTCTGGCCCCGGCCCGCGCCGGCCAGCCGGTCCAGGCCGATGGCCAGGTGCGGCGGCGCACCGGGCGGCGGGTTCCACCGGACCAGGCTGGGGGCGAGCTGGGGCAGGCCGGAGAAGCGGGCCTCATCGCCCAAATGGGCGGCGAGGTGCCACGGCTCGTCCTCCGGGGTGCCCAGCAGCATCAGCCCGCCGGGCGTGTTCGTCCGGCGCAGCGCACGGGCGAAGTCCTCGGTGCGCTCGACCCACGGCGTCGAGGCCAGGAGCTCGCGCAGCAGCGCGACATGTTGGGCGTCCACCCGCTCCATGGTGCCGTACGGCCGCCCGTCCGCGCAGCACTTCGCCCTGATCCGGGAGCGGCCGGAGCGGGCCGCCCCGCGGCGGAGCGCCGTGCCGCGGCTCAGCGGACCGCGTGGTCGGCCAGCGCGACCACCGCCGCGACGAGCTCCTCCCCGTCGAAGAGCACCGGATCGTTGTGGCCGGCCCCGGCCACCGCCACCTCGGCGTACGGCTCGGCGGCGGAGGCCGCGACCCGGCGGCTCTGCTCCGGCGGCACGACGGCGTCCTCCTCCCCGTAGACCACGGTCACCGGGGCGTCGAGGGCGGCGACGTTCTCCGCGACGGGGTAGCGGTCCCGGAGCAGCGCCCCGACCGGGACCAGCGGGTAGTGGTGCCGGCCCAGCGCCGCCAGGCCGGTGAACGGGGAGCGGAGCAGCAGGGCGGCCGGCGGCCGCTCGACCGCGAGCCGGGACGCGACGCCGGTGCCGATGCTCTCCCCGAAGTAGACGGTGCGCTCCGGCGGGAATCCCAGCTCCTCTTCGAGCGCGCGCTGCGCGGCCCGCGCGTCGGCGGCGAGGCCCTCCTCCGAGGGGCTGCCCGGGTTGCCGCCGAAGCCGCGGTAGTCGAAGAGGAGGACGGAGAAGCCCTCCGCGGTGAGCGCCTCGGCCAGCGGGAGCCGGTTCTCCCGGTCCGCCGCGTTGCCGTTGGCGACCAGCACCGCGGTGTCCCGGCCGGCCCCCTGGGCGGGCAGGAACCAGGCGCCCAGCCGCAGCCCGTCCTCGGTGCGCAGCTCGACGTCGCGGGCGCCGGCGACGCGCCCGGCGATGGGCGGGACCTCCCGGTCGCCGGGAAAGTAGATCACCGACCGCTGGAACGCGTAGACCGCCCCGGCCGCCAGCGCCGCGGCCAGCACCACGGCGACCGGCAGGATCACCGCGACGCGCGCCAGCGCACTCCAGGCCCCCGCCGAGGCTCCGCCCACGCTCTCCTCCTCCCGCCGCTCCGGCCCCTCCACGATCACCGCGCGGGGCACCGGAGGCAAGGCCGCGCCCCTGCCTTCCCGGCGCGGACTCCGTCCGCCGGCCGCCCCTCCCCTGGCGGTCTTGCGGCGGGCCTCCCCGCCGGCGGCCCCGGGGCGGCCGGGCGGTTCCGGACGGGGCGGGGCGGATCCCTCCGGCGGCCCCGCCCGGCCGCCGGGTTCCGGCCCCCTGGCCCCGGAGGCGGCGGGCCGCGCTCCGGCCCCCGCGGACCTGCTGGAAGGAACCGGTTCCGGGATCCGGATCCCGGAACCGCGGAGCCGGAGCGACCGGCCTTCCGCCGCCCTCCCCGCTTCGGATCCGCGCTCCGGGGAAAGACGCGTTCACTCCCGGTCTTCCCGGCGGTAACGGGGTTCCGGCATCATCGGAGCCCCCTTCGACCGCAACCGGAAAGGCGCAGGAGTGTCCCGCTCACCGAGAACCGCGCTCCCCTTCCTCCCCCTCTCCCGCCTCACGCCTCCCCCCGGCCGGCGCCGCGCGCTGCGCGCCGGTGCGGCGGTCGCGGCGGCCGCCGCCCTCGCCGCGCCCGCCGGAACCGCCGCGGCCGACACCGCGGACGTGCGCATCCACGACATCCAGGGCACCACCCGCACCTCGCCCTACGCCGACCGGCAGGTCTCCGACGTGCCCGGGGTGGTCACCGCGGTCGCCGGCTCCGGCTCGGTCCGCGGCTTCTGGTTCCAGGACGCCGAGGGCGACGGCGACCCGCGGACCAGCGAGGCGCTGTTCGTCTACACCGGGGACGCCACCCCGGAGGTCTCCCCCGGCGACGAGGTCGCGGTGACCGGGACGGTGGACGAGTACTCCCCCGCCGACGGCGCGCAGACCGTCACCCAGATCTCCCGGGCCGACTGGGAGGTCCGCGGGAGCGGCGCCGAGCCGCCGGCCGCGGTGCGGCTCGCCCCCGGCACGCTCCCGGAGGCCTACGCCCCCGAGGGCGAGGACATCGGCGGCCTGGAGCTCGATCCGGAGGCCTACACCCTCGACTTCTGGGAGGCCTCCGAGCACATGCTGGTCGAGGTGGCCGACGCCCGGGTGGTGGGGCCCACCGACTCCTACGGCGCCCTGTGGGTCACCACCGAGCCGGAGCAGAACCCGACGCCGCGCGGCGGGACCGCCTACAACTCCTACGACGACCCCAACGGCGGCCGGCTCAAGGTCGAGCCGCTCGACCCGGACGAGGTGCCCGAGGCGAACGTCGGCGACGAGCTGGCGGGGACGACCCGGGGGCCGCTGTACTACTCCTCCTACGGCGGCTACCTGGTGAAGGCCGCCGAGGTGGGCGAGCACGTCGACGGCGGCCTGGAGCGGCCCCGCGCCGAGGAGCCGGAGGACGGGGAGCTCTCGGTGGCCACCTACAACGTGGAGAACCTGTCGGCCGGCGCCGAGCAGGAGGTGTTCGACCGGCTCGCCGAGGGCATCGTGGACAACCTCGCCGCGCCCGCCGTGATCGGCCTGGAGGAGGTGCAGGACGACAGCGGCCCGGACGACGACGGCACCGTCACACCCGAGGCGACGCTGAAGCGGCTGACCGACGCGGTCTCCGCCGCGGGCGGCCCCGACTACCGGTGGCGGCAGATCGACCCGGAGGACGGCGCGGACGGCGGGCAGCCCGGCGGCAACATCCGCAACGTGTTCCTGTTCGACCCCGAGCGGGTCTCCTTCACCGACCGGGAGGGCGGCGACGCCACCACCCCGGTGGAGGTGGTGGACGGCGCCGACGGGCCGGAGCTCAGCGTCTCCCCGGGCCGGATCGCCCCCGCCGACGAGGCCTGGCGGGAGACCCGCAAGCCGCTGGTCGGCGAGTTCGAGTTCGAGGGGCGCCGGGTGTTCGTGGTGACCGACCACTTCTCCTCCAAGGGCGGCGACCAGCCGCTGCACGGGCTCACCCAGCCGCCGCGGCGGACCACCGAGGAGCAGCGGCACGCCCAGGCCGAGCTGGTCCGCTCCTTCGCCGACGAGCTGCACGCCGCCGACCCTGAGGCGGACGTCGTGGTGATGGGCGACCTCAACGACTTCTGGTTCTCCGACACCCTCACCGTGCTCACCGGCGGCGGCCTGCACAACCCGATGGAGGAGCTGCCCGCCGAGGAACGGTACAACTACGTGTTCGACGGCAACTCCCAGTCGCTCGACCACATCCTGATCGGCGGGGCCTCCGCCGGCACCGCCGAGTACGAGATCGTCCGGATCAACTCCGAGTTCCACGACCAGGTCAGCGACCACGACCCGCAGGTCCTCCGGTTCACCCCGGGCGGCGCCGCGGAGGACGACGGCTCCTGACCCGCCCCTCGGCCCCGGCCCGGACTGCCGGGGCCGTCTCTTCTCCCCTCCCCGGGCGGCGGGCCGCCGGCGCGGACGGGCCCGGTCCCGCGGGCGCGCCCGGCGGATGCGGCGCCCTCCGCTCCTCCGGCCCTCTGCCCGGAACGCCGCCCTCGGAGGGCGGACGGCCCGCGAGCGCCCTTCCCCGGGCCCGTCCGCGCCGGGCGTCAGTCCAGCGGGACGGCGGTGCGGACGAACCGGACGACCGCCGGGGCGATCGGGTTCGAGGTGCGGATCAGCGTGCTCCGGGCCGTTCCTCCGGTGAACAGCCCCTGCTCCTTCGCCGCCCGGTCGAGGATCCGGAACGGGGCCCGCGGGACGTCGTAGACGACCAGCCGCCCGCCGGGCCGCAGGACCCGGTGGAGCTCGGGCACGGCCGCCGCCGGATCGCCCCAGTGGTGCAGGCTGAAGCTGGACAGCACCACGTCGAACGAGGCGTCGGGGAACGGCAGGTCCCCGGAGGAGCCCTGGAGGACCCGGGCCCCCGCGCCCAGCGGCCCCAGCCGGCGGCCCGCCTCGGCCACCATCCCCGGTGCCGGGTCCACCCCGCGCAGCTCCAGGTCCGGACGGTACCGGGCGATCTGCCCGAGCATGGTGCCCGGTCCGGTCCCCACGTCGAGCAGCCGACCGCCGTCCGGTGCCGTGTCCGCGACGTCCTCGGCGAACCTGCGGTACACGCCGCGCAGCAGCCGGGGGACGAGCGCGGCGTAGATCCTGCTGCCGCGCTCGCCGAAGAGGACGTCGTCGGCATGCTGCCGGGCCTGCGTCGAAGCGACGGGAGCGGTGCCCCCGCCGGACGGGTCGGTTCCGGTCGTCGTCGGCATGACTCCTCCAGAAAGTTGTATGGTGCAACTGTTTTGACGGTACGCCAATTGGTTGCGCGACACAACCTTTCTTGGCCCTGCCCCTCGAGGAGCCCGGACATGCCCGACAAGGAAACGGCCGGAGAGGCCACCGCCGCACGGCTGCACGCCCTGGTCATGGACCTGGTCCGCACCGGCGGCTTCCTCGACCCCGACCAGTCGGCCCTCCCGGACCGGCCGCTCACCCTCTCCCAGGGGTTCGCCCTCTACGAGCTCGACGTCTCAGGACCGCTCTCCCAGCGCGCCCTCGCCGAGCGGCTCCGCCTCGACAAGAGCAGCGTCAGCCGGATCGCCGCCGAGCTCCAGGGCCAGGACCTCGTCGAGCGAGAACGCGACCCCGCCGACCGGCGCGTGCTGCTCCTGCGCATCACCGACGCCGGCCGCGCCGTCCGCACCCGTCTGGCCTCCGGCTTCAACACCCGGTTCGACGACTGGACCTCCCGGATGGCCCCCGCCGAACTCGACGCGCTCCTGGTCGGCCTGCCCGCACTGATCCGCGTCATGCACGAGGAGCGGGAGGAGGAGCCCCGCTTGCCTCAGGGCCCCGGAGCCGGCTCCCCCGCCCCTTGACCCCGCCGCGATCCGCGCCCGCGCTCCTCCCTCGACGCGGCGAGCGCGCCGACGACGTCGACGGCGGTCACCGCGGCCACGGAGCGAGTTCCCGCGCCCGCTCGGCGGCCTCCCCCGGGGAGAGCGCCTCCGCCTCCTTCTCAAGGACACGCAGGACATAGGCCTGCAGCGACCGCCCCGACCGGGCGGCCCTCCGCCGCAGGATCTCCAGGGTCTCTTCGGGAACGCCCCGTACATGGATGTCGGCCACGGGGCCGAGCGTATCCGCGGGCGCCCGGTTCCCGGGGCGGAAAGCCGGACCCGCATATGCTCGACGGACCGGACCGGGGGTCCCGTAGCCGGCGGGGCCCTCCAGAGCGGGGGGAGAATCCGCATGCTCGTCATCACCAACTCCGCCGCGGGCGGCAGCGACGACGACCTGGTGAAGGCGGCCGCCGCCGAGCTGGGCGGGGCCGAGGTCGCGCACTGCTCCTCCCCCGAGGAACTGGACGACGCGCTGGAGCTCGGCCACGGCACCGTGGTCGCCGCGGGCGGGGACGGCAGCCTGCACGCGCTGGCCAACGCGCTGCGCCGGCGGGGCGAGCTGGCCGAGCGGACCGTCGGGCTGATCCCGATGGGGACCGGGAACGACTTCGCGCGCACCCTCGGCCTGCCGGACGACCCCGTGCAGGCCGCGGCGCTGCTCCGGGAGGGCGCCGAGCGGCGGCTGGACCTGATCGCCGACGACACCGGGGAGATCACCGTCAACGCCGTGCACCTGGGCGCGGGGGCCGACTCCACGCTGGCCGCCGAGGCGTGGAAGGCCGTGCTCGGCCCGGCGGGCTACCCGGCCGGGACGATCAAGGCCGGGCTGGGCACCCGCGGGCACCGGGTGCGGATCGCCGCCGACGGGCGGACCGTGCTGAAGGACCGCAAGGTGCTGATGGTCGCGGTGGCCAACGGCCGCTACATCGGCGGCGGCGCCGAGCTCTCCCCGAAGAGCCTGCCCGACGACGGCGCGATGGACCTGATCGTCTCCCGGGCGCTGCGCTTCCGCCGCCGGATCCGCTACGCGCTGCGCCTGGCCGGCGCCTCGCACATCGCCGAGCCGGACGTCCGCCACCTGCGCGCCCGGACCGTCTCGGTCCGCACCGACCCGGCCAACACCAGCTCCGACGGCGAGGTCCGCCAGGGCGTCACCGCCCGCACCTGGCGGGTGCTCCCCGGGGCGTGGAACTTCCTGGTCCCGCCGGACGGCGGCCGCCCCCGGCCCTGACCGGGGCCGAAGGCCGCACCGGGGTCCCCGGAAGGCCCGCGCGGCGCACGTCCCCGTGTGTCCCGCCCGGCCGTTCCCCCGATGGCCGCGGCCCGCCGATCCGCGGCCGGTCCGCCGAAGCGCCCGCCCGGACCGCCTCGGCCGAGCGGCGGAAGCGGAACCGCTCCACCGACGGCGGCGCGGGCCGGACAGGCCGCGCAGGCGGGTAGACCGGCCCGCGTCCTCGGCCGGGTCCCCGGCGAACCGGCCGGGAAGCGGCTCCCCGGGCGGCGGTGCCGGCCGGGCCCGGCTCCGGGCCGGCCTACCCGTGCAGGCGGGCGTGGTGGCAGGCGGCCCGGTCCCCGCCGGAGGCGGGGAGGATGCCGGGGTCCTCGGTGCGGCAGCGGTCCGCGATGCCCTCCCGCTCGGCCTCGCCCGAGGCGAGCACCGGGCAGCGGGCGTGGAACCGGCAGCCGGACGGGATCCGGGTGGGGTCCGGCGGCTCTCCGGCCAGCACCACCGGTTCGCCCGCGTCGGACTCGGGGAGCACCGACAGCAGCGCCCTGGTGTAGGGGTGGCGCGGTTCGGAGAGCACCTCCTCGACCGTGCCGACCTCCACCACCCGGCCGAGGTACATCACCGCGACCCGGTCGGCGATGTTCCAGGCCAGGCCGAGGTCGTGCGTGACGACCAGGGCGGACAGGCCCAGCTCGGCGCGGAGGTCGAGGATCAGCCGGAGGATCTCGCCGCGCACCGAGGCGTCCAGCGAGGCCACCGGCTCGTCCGCGACGATGACCTCGGGGTCCAGGATCAGCGCTCCGGCGATGACCACGCGCTGCCGCTGCCCGCCGGAGAGCTCGTGCGGGTAGCGGGTGAAGAAGCGCTCCGGCGGGCGCAGCCCGGCCCGGGACAGCGCGTCGGCCACCCGCCGCTCCTCCTCCGCGGTGGCGCCCTCGTGGATGCGCAGCCCTTCGGCGACCGCCTCGTAGACGGTGTGCCGCGGGTTGAGCGAGCCGCTGGGGTCCTGCTGGACCAGCTGGACCCGGTGCCGGTAGCGCTTGAGCGCCCGGCTCCGGTAGTCCAGCGGCTCGCCGGAGAACAGCACCCGCCCCTCGGTCGGGCGGACCAGCCCGAGCAGCGCCCGGGCCAGCGTCGACTTGCCGCAGCCGGACTCGCCGACCAGCGCCACGATCTCGCCCGCGCCGACCTCCAGGTCGACCCCGTCCACGGCGCGCGCGGTGCCCCGCCCTCCCCTGCCGGGGAAGGCGACCCGCAGCCCGGCCGCGGCGAGCACCGGCGGCGCCGCCGTCTCCCCGGCCGCCTCGGCGCCCTCGTTCTGCAATCGGACCGTCATCCGGCCTCCTCCTCTGCCCCGCCCCTGGTCACTGCGGTCTCCGCCGGCCCCGCCGGGGAGCACCGGGCACCGGCCCCCTCCGGCCCGCCGGAGCCGGAGGGGGACCGGGCCGGCCGCCGTGCCGCCCGCGGCGGTCGGCGGGTCATGCCGGCTCCTCCGCCCGCACCTTGATGCAGGCGGCGCTGCGGCCGCCCGGCACCGGGTACAGCACGGGGTCCACCTCCGCGCAGCGCTCCTCGGCGACCGGGCAGCGCGGGCGGAACGAGCACCCCACGGGGAGGTCGGCCGGGTCCGGGGGGTCGCCGGGCAGGCCGCGGGGGGCGCGGCGGGAGGCCGGGTCGCCGATCCTGGGGAAGGCGGCGCTGAGCGCGGCGCCGTAGGGGTGCCGGGCGTCGGCGACGACGGCGGCCGCGGGCCCCTCCTCGACGATCCGGCCGGCGTACATCACCGCCAGCCGGTCGCAGGTGTCGGCCAGTACCGCCAGGTCGTGGCTGATCATCAGCATGCCGATGCCCTGCCCGCCGACCAGGTCGTCGATCAGCCGGAGGATCTGCGCCTGGATCATCACGTCCAGGGCGGTGGTGGGCTCGTCGGCGACGATCAGCTTCGGTTCGCAGGCCAGCGCCATCGCGATCATCACCCGCTGGCGCTGGCCGCCGGAGAGCTCGTGCGGGTAGGAGCGGGCCCGCCAGCGGGGCAGGCCGACCCGCTCCAGCAGCGACCCGACCCGCTCCGGCACCTCCGCCCGGGGGGCGGTGCCGTGCAGCAGGATCGGCTCGGCGATCTGGTCGCCGACCCTGCGCACCGCGTTCAGCGAGTGCATGGCGCCCTGGAAGACGATGGAGGCGCCGGCCCAGCGCACCGCGCGCAGCCGGCCCCAGCGCATCCCGAGGACGTCCTCGCCGTCCACCCGGATCGTCCCGCCGATCCGGGCGGTCTTGGGCAGCAGCCGCAGCAGCGCCAGCGCGACGGTGGACTTGCCGCACCCGGACTCCCCGGCCACGCCCAGCTTGCTGCCGGGCTCCAGGGAGAAGGAGACGCCGCGCACCGCGGGCGCCTCCCCTCCGGCGATGCGGTAGGAGACGGTCAGGTCCTCGACTTCGAGCAGGGTCATCGGCGCTCCCGGAGCCTGGGGTTGAACACGCCCTCCAGGGCGCGCCCGCACAGCGTGAAGGAGAGGGCGACCAGGGCGATGGCCAGCCCCGGCGGGACCATGTACCACCACATGCCGGAGCTGATCGCCCCGGAGTTGCGGGCGTCCTGCAGGATGCCGCCCCAGGAGATCGCGCCCGGCGAGCCCAGGCCGAGGAAGGACAGCGTGGACTCCATCACGATCGCCTCCGCGACCAGCAGCGTGGTCTGCGCGATCACCACCGGCATGACGTTGGGCAGCACGTGCCTGAGCATCACGTGCAGGTGTCCGCCGCCGAGCGCGCGGGCCCGCTCGATGTAGGGCCGGGCCTCCACCGACAGCGTCTGCGCGCGGACGATCCGGGCGGTGGACGGCCAGGAGGTCACGCCGATCGCGATGATGATGGTGAGCGTGCTGCGCTCCATGACCGCGGCCAGGGCGATCGCCATGACCAGGGTGGGCAGCACCAGGAACCAGTCGGTGATCCGCATCAGCACGTTGGAGGCCAGGCCGCCGAAGTGGCCGGCGATGACGCCGATCACGGTGCCCAGGGCGACCGAGACGGCCGCGGCGAGGAAGCCGACCGTCAGCGAGATCCGCGCGCCCCAGACCACCAGGTCGAGCACGGAGCGGCCGTAGGTGTCGGTGCCCAGCGGGAACTCCGCGTCGGGCGGTTCGAACCGCTCCCCGGGGGCGCCGGTGACGCTGAGCGCCTCGGCCGGGATGAACAGCGGTGCGGCCAGCGCGACCAGGACCGCGAGCGCCAGTGCGGCCAGGCCGAACAGCCCGGCCCTGTTCTCCGCGTAGGAGCGGGTGTACTTCCGCAGGGCCGCCCGGCGGCGGGCCCGGACCACCGCGCGGCGCGACGCCGCCGGGGCGGTCACGTCCGCACCCGCGGGTCGAGGAGCGGGTAGACCAGGTCGGCCAGGAGGTTCATGATGATCACCGCGCCCGCGAAGATGACGAACAGGGCCTGCACCAGCGGCAGGTCGGGCACCTTGAGCCCGGAGTAGAACAGCGACCCCAGCCCGGGCCAGGCGAAGACGGTCTCGATCAGGATGACGCCGCCGAAGACCCGGCCGAGGTTGAGGAAGATCAGGGTGACGGTGGGCAGCAGCGCGTTGGGCACCGCGTGCCGGCGCAGCACCAGGTCGTCGCGGAGCCCCTTGGCCCGCGCGGTGGTGAGGTAGTCCGCGCCCATCTCGTCCAGCACCGAGGAGCGCATGATCATCAGGTACTGGGCGTAGACCACGGCGACCATGGTGGCCACCGGCAGCACCATGTGGTGGGCGACGTCGACCGCGGTGTCCAGCGCGCCGGTGGTGCCCGGCGAGACCATCCCGCCGGTGGGGAAGAGGCCGGGCAGCCAGCCGGTCCCGGAGGCCAGCAGCACGATGAGCAGCAGGCCCAGCCAGAACGACGGCACCGACCAGAGCAGCAGGGCCACCGAGGAGCTGATCCGGTCGCCGGCCGAGCCGCGGCGCCAGGCGGCGCGGGTGCCCAGGACCAGGCCGAGCGCCGCGGCGATCAGGGTGCCGGTGCCGGCCAGCAGCACGGTGGGGCCGATCCGCTCGGCCACCAGCTCGGCCACCGGGCGGTGGAACTCGTAGGAGACCCCGAGGTCGAACCGGAGCATCCGGGCGCAGTAGTCGAGGAACTGCTGCCACAGCGGCTGGTCCAGGCCGAACTCGCGGCGCAGCGCCTCCATCTGCTCGACGCTGACCTCGCGGCCCTCGGTCATCGCGGCGACCGGGTCGCCGGGCAGGATGCGGAAGAGGAAGAACGAGGTGACCATCACCGCGGCCAGGGAGACCGCGGCGGTCAGCAGGCGGCCGCCCAGGTAGCGCAGGACGCGGCCGGCCCTGGGCCGGGGGCCGGGCGCGGCGTCCGGGGCGGGCGGCGCCGCCCCGGAGGTCTGGGTATCGGTCAACGGAGGCCTTTCGCTCGGGCCCCGCCCGGCCCCCGGCGGGGCCGGGCGGGGCGCGCGGCCGAGTCGTTCGCGGCCGCCTCTGCTATTCGCGGTCGTCTGCGGTCGCCGAGCGGCGCCGCACCAGCAGGAACACGGCCCCGCCGACGACCAGCACCACGGCCGCCGCGATGCCGGCGATCACGCCGCCGGACGGGCCGGTGCCGCCGGATCCCCCCTCGGCCGGGACCGCACTGGAGAAGCTCCAGTGGCCGTCCTGGCCCCAGAGGTTGCCGCCGGGGTCCGGCTGGGGCTGCATCGAGGCGATCTGGTCGGAGCGGTAGGCCTCCAGCGTGTCGGCGTAGGTCAGCACGTCGACCACGGCCTCGTCGTAGAGGACGGCCTGCATCCGCTTGATGATCTCGGCCCGCCCCTCCGGGTCGTCGTAGGCGGCGAGCTGCTCGGCGTAGAGCTCGTCGTACTCCTCGTTGCAGAAGTAGGCGTCGCCGCGCATCGTGCCCGGCTCCTCGGGCAGCGCGTCGCAGGTGTGGATGCCCAGCACGTAGTCCGGGTCGGGGTTGACCGACCAGCCGGTCCAGATGAGGTCGTACTCGCCGCTGTGCAGCGCGTCGCTGAGCACACCGGGGTCGACCTCCTTGTTCTCCACCTCGATGCCGATGTCGGCGAGGCGCTCCACGATGATCGGCGCCATGGCGACGTAGTCCGGCCGGTCGTTGTGCGTGTGCATGCGCAGTTCGAGCCGGTCGCCGTCGGGGGATTCGCGGACCCCGTCCTCGCCCTCCTCGTAGCCGGCCTCGTCCAGCATCGCGTTGGCGGCGTCGGGGTCGAAGGGGAGCCGGTCGTCGCCCTCGGGCTCCCAGTAGTAGTCCGGGTAGCGGGAGGGGATGTAGCCCTCGGCCGGCTCGGCGTAGCCGCCGTAGGCGGTGTCCACCAGCTCCTGCTTGTCGATGGCCATCATGATGGCCTGGCGCAGGGTCTTGTCCTCCAGTGCGGGGTGGCCGTCGCCGAACTCCTCGCCGTCCTGGGTCTCGGCGCCGGGGTTGACGGTGAACGCCTGGAAGCGCTTGCCGCTGGCCTTGTTGACGGTGATGCCCTCCTGGCCCTCCAGCGAGTCGGCCTGGGCCGGGGTGAGGCCGGAGACCAGCGAGACCTCGCCCTTGCGCAACGCCTCGACCTGGGCGTCCTGGTCGGAGAAGTAGCGGAAGACGACCTTCTCGAACTCCGGGGCGCCGTCGTAGTACTCGGGGTTGGCCTCGATGGTGACCGACTGGTTGGGCTCGTGCCCGGTGATGGTGAACGGCCCGCTGCCGACCACCGGGAACTCCTCGTTGTGGAAGTCGCCGTAGTCGCCGGCCTCGGCCCAGACGTGCTCGGGGAGGATCGGCACGTCCATGGAGAGCATGGTGGCCTGGGGCTCCTTGAGGGTGACCTCCAGGGTGCGCTCGTCGACCGCCTCGGCCTTCTCGAAGTTCTCCACGTAGTTGCCGTTGGCGGTGGCCGCGTCGGAGTCCTCCATCATCGTGGTGAAGGTCCAGGCGGCGTCATCGGCGGTGATCGGCTCCCCGTCGCTCCACTTCATCCCCTCGCGGAGGGTGTAGGTCCAGGTGAGCCCGTCCTCGGAGGGCTCCCAGGACTCGGCGAGCATGGGGTGGGGCTCGTTGGTCTCCGGGTCGTAGCCGACGAGGCCCTCGTAGACCATCTTGTGGATGCTGGTGCTGATCAGCCGCTGGGCGAGGAAGGGGCTCAGCGAGTCGACCGGCTGGGAGATCGCGACGGTCATGGTGTCCTGCTCGGCCTCGGCCGCGGCGGCCCCGGCGGGCAGCAGGGCGCCGGCCAGGCCGAGGGAGGCGGCGCCGGCGAGGAGTCTCGTCGCGGTGCGCCGGCGCGCTCGGGGAGCGCCCGGCGCGCCGTCCGCGCCCGGAGCGGGCGCGGTCGGGGGGATTACGGTGGACATGGTCGGCAACCCCTCTTCACGCTGGGAAAACGGGGGGACCTCAAACCCGTTAAGTTGGTTGTCTACCAGCGTGCGCAGAAAAGCGTCAACGACTTACACCCGCCTCGTCACAGGATGTTCACGATCCTTCCCTCCCGTTCCCCTCGCCGCGGGCCTATCATTCCGGTGCGCGGATTCAGCCGCACGGAAACACCGCCGAAGAATCGCCATAATCAGCCGTGATTCGCCAGGAATGCGGACGGCCGCTACCGTTTCCGCTCATGATGGGGCACTCTCACGCGCTGAGCGGCGCGGTCGGCTGGATGGCTGTCGTTCCTCTGCTGGACGGCGCCGAAATACTCGGCACCACCTTCCACATGGGCCCCGGCGAGATCATCGCGGGCGCGCTGGTCTGCGCGGGCGCCGCGCTCATCCCCGACCTCGACCACAAGAGCGCCACCATCACCCAGACCTACGGGGCCCTCACCCGGACCCTGGGCGCCTTCATGAACTGGGTGTTCGGCGGCCACCGCAACGGCACCCACTCGCTGCTGTTCGCCCTGCTCATGGGTGCCATCGCGCAGGGCCTGGCGCTCTGGTCCGAAATGGCCGTGCAGATCTTCGTGTTCCTGCTGGTCGGCATCGCCTTCAACGGCCTGGGGCTGGGCCTGGACAAGAACCGCACCGCGGCCGGGGTGATCAACGCGCTGCTCACCGCGGGCGTCACGCTCTCGCTGTACAGCGCCGGCACCGACTACACCTGGATGGGCGCCGCGGTGGCCTTCGGCTGCCTGCTGCACTTCATCGGCGACATGGCCACCCACATGGGCGTCCCGCTGCTGTGGCCGTTCACCGGCTACCGGGTCGGCCAGAACGTCGGCTTCAAGACCGACGGCAAGATCGAGCGGAACGTGGTCACCCCCGGGCTGACCATCGCCATCGTCATCTACGCCTTCTACCTGTTCGACTGGCCGGCGCTGCTGCCCGAGGTCTGACCCCGCCCCTCCCGCGCCGGTCCCGGCGCCGCCGCAGAGCAGTCCGAACCGGCGGCGGCGCCGGGATCATCGCTCTGGGCCCGGTGGGGCGCGCGGGACTAGCATTGCCCTGTGACGAGAACCACCGAGTCCATGACGCCCGAGCTCCACGACTACCTGGTGGCGCACAGCACGCCGGTCGACCCGGTCCTGCGCGACCTCGCGGAGGAGACGCTGCGCGCCCTCCCCGATCAGGCCGGCATGCAGATCGGCCCCGAGCAGGGCCGGTTCATGACCATGCTGGCGCAGGTCCTCGGCGCGCGGAGCGCCGTCGAGATCGGCACCTTCACCGGATACTCCTCGATCTGCCTGGCCCGCGCCCTGCCGGACGCCCCCGGCGCGCTGCTCGCCTGCGACATCAGCGAGGAGTGGACCGGCATCGCCCGCCGCTACTGGGAGCGCGCGGGCCTGTCCGGCCGCATCGACCTGCGGATCGGCCCGGCCCTGGAGACCCTGCGCGCGCTGCCCGCCGGGCACGCGTTCGACCTGGCCTTCATCGACGCCGACAAGGAGGGCTACATCGGCTACTGGGAGGAGCTGGTCCCCCGGATGAGGCCGGGCGGCGTGCTGCTCGCCGACAACACCCTCTCGCACGGGCGCGTCGTCGACCCGGCCCAGACCTCCGCCGCGGTGCAGGGCATCCGCGACTTCAACGACCACGTCCTCGCCGACGGGCGGGTCGAGGTGGTCCTGCTGCCCATCGGCGACGGCCTGACCATGGCCCGGCTGACCGGCTGACCCGGACGGCGGGCGGGGCGCCGGGGCGGCCTCCCGCCCCCGCCCCGCCCGCCGTCCACAGCCGCCCGGGATTCCCCGCAGGGCCGGGCGGAACTGCAGTACGCTCGCGGATCATGCGGATCTTGCACACCTCCGACTGGCACCTGGGGCGCACCTTCCACCGGGAGAGCCTGCTCGGGGCCCAGGCCGCCTTCATCGACCACCTGGTGGAGACGGTCCGCGCCGAGCGGGTCGACGTGGTCGCGGTCGCCGGTGACCTCTACGACCGCGCCCTGCCCCCGGTGGACGCGGTGCGGCTGCTGGACGAGGCGCTGCGCCGCATCCGGGACACCGGCGCCCGGGCCGTGCTGATCAGCGGCAACCACGACTCCATGGTCCGGCTCGACTACGGCTCCGGGCTGATCGACGCGGCCGGCGTGCACCTGCGCAGCTCCCTGGACGGCATCGGCGCCCCGGTGCTGATCGAGGACGGGCACGGGCCGGTCGCCTTCTACGGCATCCCCTACCTCGAACCGGAGCTCGCCCGCCCGCACTGGGGGCTGTCCGAGCGCGGCCACCCCGCCGTCCTCGGCCACGCCATGGACCTGGTCCGCGCCGACCTGGCCGCCCGCCCGGCCGGCACCCGCTCGGTGGTGCTCTCGCACGCCTTCGTCACCGGCGGCGCCCCCTCCGACAGCGAGCGGGACATCTCCGTCGGCGGGGCGTCGCACGTGCCCGCGTCGCTCTACGACGGGGCGGACTACGTCGCCCTGGGCCACCTGCACGGCCGCCAGCGCATGTCGGAGCGGGTCCGCTACTCCGGCTCCCCGGTCGCCTACTCCTTCTCCGAGGAGCACCAGGTGAAGGGCTCCTGGATCGTGGAGCTGGACCGGGGCGGCGCGGTGCGCGCCGAGTTCGCCGAGGCCCCGGTGGAGCGCCCGGTCTCGCGGATCTCCGGCCGGCTGGAGGACCTGCTCGCCGACCCCGCGCTGGAGCCGCGCACCGGGCACTGGCTGGAGGTCGCGCTGACCGACCCGGTCCGCCCGGAGCGGCCCATGGAGCGGATCCGCGAGCGCTTCCCGCACACCCTGCACCTGGTCTTCGAACCGGAGGGCGCCCCGGACCCGGAGGACCGCCGGTGGGCCCGGCCCGCCGACCGCGCCGAACCCGACCTGGTGTTCGACTTCGTCGACTGGGCGCGCGGCGCCCCCGCCTCCGACGAGGAGCGGGCACTGGTCCGCACCGCCCTGGAGGAGCTGCGGATCAAGGAGGCCTCTTCCTGATGCGGCTGCACAGCCT
>NZ_ANBB01000001.1 GCF_000341105.1 Nocardiopsis potens DSM 45234 | reverse complement strand
GCCCGGCTCGGCGCCGCCGGGCTGTTCCTGGTGCACGGCCCCACCGGCGCCGGGAAGACCTCGGTGCTGGACGCGGTCTGCTTCGCCCTGTACGGCGGGGTCCCCGGGGTGCGCGGCGCCGCCCGGTCGCTGCAGAGCACGCACGCCCCGCCGTCGCTCCGGCCCGAGGTGGCGCTGGAGTTCACCGTGCGCGGCCGCCGGCTGCGCATCACCCGCTCGCCCGCCTGGCGCCGGCCGAAGAAGCGCGGCTCCGGCACCACCGAGGAGAAGGCCAAGGTCACCGTCGCCGAGTACACCGGCGGCACCTGGCAGCCGATCACCCTCCGCCCGGACGAGGCCGGCCAGTTCGTCTCCGACCTGCTCGGGGTCAACCTCAAGCAGTTCTGCCAGGTGGTCCTGCTGCCGCAGGGCGAGTTCGCCCGGTTCCTGCGCGCCCCGGCCCGGGAGCGCCGCGACTCCCTGGAGCAGATCTTCGGCACCGGCGTCTTCACCGACGTGGAGAAGTGGCTGGCCGAGCACTCCGCCGCGCTCGGCCGCGCCGCCGGGAGCGCCGAGGCCTCGGTGCTGAACACCGCCCGGCTGCTCGCCGAGGCGGCCCGGAGCCCGCTGCCCGAAGCGGCCGAGGAGGACCCGGACTCCCTCGTCCCGTGGGCCGCCGAGCTGGCCTCCGCCACCGCCGCCGACGCCCGCGACGCCGCCCCGGCCGCCGCCGACGCGGTGGCCGCCCGGGACCGCGCCCGCACCGCCCTGGAGCAGGGCCGGTCGCTGCTGGAGCGGCGCCGGCGGGGGGCCGCGGCCGCCGCCCGCGAGGCCGAGCTGGCCGCGCGCGCCGCCGAGCGCGCCGCCTGGGACGCCGAACTCGCCGCGGCGGAGCGCGCCGCCCCGGTCGCTCCGCTGCTCCGCACCGCCGAGAACCGGCGGGTGGAGCTGGAGAAGGCCGAGCTGGCCGCGGCGGAGCGCACCTCCCTGGCCGGCGGCCTCGCCGACGCCCCGGAGCCCCGCCCGGCGGAGCCCGCCGGGGGCGCCGGGCCGGTGCCGGCCTCCGACGCCGACCGGCTGCGCACCGCCGAGCGGGGCCGCCGGGACGAGGTCGCCCGGCTGAAGCACCTGCTGGGCGACGCCGAGCGGCTCACCGCGCTGCGCGGCGAGGTCCGCGGGCTGGACGGCCGGGCCGCCGGGGCCCGCCGGGAGCGCGAGCGGCTGGCCGCCCAGGCCGCCGAACTCCCCGGCCGCCGGGCCGAGCTCGCCGCCGGGCTGGACGAGCTCCGCGCCCGCACCGGCCCGCGCGAGGCCGCGGTCGAGGCGCTGGAGGCGGCCCGGGGCCGGCACCGGGCGGCCGCCGACGCCGAGCGCCTCACCGCCGAGCTCGCCGAGGCGGTGCGGCGCCGGACCGACGCGGTGGACGCCGCCCAGGACGCCCGGGACGCCCTGCTCGACCTGCGGCGGCTGCGGATCGAGGGGATGGCCGCCGAACTCGCCGCCGAGCTGGGCTCCGGCGCCCCGTGCCCGGTCTGCGGCTCGGTCGAGCACCCCGCGCCCGCCGAGGGCGGGCCGAGCCGCCCCTCCTCCGAGGACGAGGAGCGGGCCCAGGCGCGCTCGGACGCGGCGGACCGCCGCCGCGCCGAGGCCGAGCGGCTGGAGTCCTCCCTCACCGAGCGGCTGGCCGCGGCGCGGGAGCTGGCCGGCGGGCTGGACCCGCGGGCCGCCGAGGAGCGGGTGCGCGCCCGCCGCGCCGCACTGGACGAGCTGGAGGCCGCCGCGGCGCAGGCCGCCCGGACCGCCGAGCGGATCGCCGCGCTCGACGCCGAACTGGAGCGCGCCCGCGCCGAGGAGTCCCGGCTCGACCGGGAGCTGGCCGAGCTGACCGAGCGGCGCGCCGCGCGCGGCGCCGAGGCCGAGCGGATCGCCGCCCGGCTGGACGCCGCCCGCGGGGACGACCCGGACCTGCCCTCCCGGGTGGCCCGCCTGGAGGAGGAGGCCGGGCTGCTGCACGCGGCCGCCGAGGCGCTGGACCGGCGCACCGCCGCCGCCGGCGAGCTGCACGACGCCGAGGCCGAGGCGCGGCGCGCCCGCGAGGAGGCCGGGTTCCCCGACGCCGCCGCGGTGCGGGCCGCCGAGCGGACCGAGGCCGAGCGGCGGGCCGTCCGGGAGCGCGCCCGCGGCCACGACGACGAGCTGGCCGCGGTGCGCGCGGTGCTGGCCGACCCCGCGACCGCGGAGGCCTGGGCCGCCCCCGAGCCCGACGCCGCGGCGCTGCAGGCCGCCCTGGAGGCCGCCCAGGCCGCCGCCGACCACACCCTGTCCTGGCGGGACCGGCTGGAGCGGCGCGCCCGGGACCTGGCCGACCTCCGCGCCGAGCTGGACCGGCGGCTCACCGGGTCCCGGCCGGCCCGGGAGCGGCACCGGGTCGCCGACGGCCTGGCCCGGCTGGCCTCGGGCACCTCCCCGGCCAACCGGGAGAGCGTCCCGCTCTCCTCCTACGTGCTGGCCGCCCGGCTGGAGCTGGTGGTGGCCGCCGCCAACGACCGGCTCGCCACCATGTCGGGGCGGCGCTACGAGCTCCGGCACACCGTGGACAAGGCGGCCGGCGACCGCACCCGCTCCGGCGGCGGCCTGGGGCTGCGCGTCATCGACGCCTGGACCGGCCGGGAGCGCGACCCGGCCACCCTGTCCGGCGGCGAGACGTTCATCGCCTCGCTGGCGCTGGCCCTGGGGCTGGCCGACGTGGCGGGCGAGGAGTCCGGCGGTACCGACATCGGCACCCTCTTCATCGACGAGGGCTTCGGCACCCTGGACGAGGAGACCCTGGAGGAGGTGCTGGACGTCCTGGACCGGCTCCGCGACGGCGGCCGCGCGGTGGGCGTGGTCAGCCACGTCGCCGACCTCCGCTCCCGCATCCCGGCCAGGCTCCGGGTGCTCAAGTCCCCCTCCGGCTCCCGCCTGGAGCAGACCGGCTGAGATGTATTCGCCGAGAACACCGCGGGCGACATAAGAGATCCTTATATCCAGAGAGTGCACTGGCAGATCACCCTGTTGGAGCCCGTCGAAGCGTGGTTCCCGACCCTCGCCCGGGACTCCCCGTATCCGGCGTCGAAAGTCGAGGAGGCACTCGACGTACTCGCGGAAGACGGCCCCAGCCCGGGAAGACCACTTGTAGATCGCATCCACGGCAGCACCCTGCGCAACTTGAAGGAACTGCGGCCGCGCACTCCCCCTGGGACAGAGATCCGGCTGCTTTTCGTGTTCGATCCTGAGCGCGAAGCGATCATCCTGGTGGCAGGGGACAAGACCGGGCAGTGGAAACGGTGGTATCAAGAGGCGATCCCTCTCGCCGAGAAACGTCACGCTTCCTACCGGGAGGAGGGACCATGGAAGGTGTTCCCTGGGAGGAGACCGAGAGGAAGGTCCGCGAAGCGGATCCCGGCTGGGATTCTCCGGAGCGAGCGGGAGAGCGGACGCGAGCGGCTCCGAGCCGAAGTGCGCGGTGACCGACTCGCCGAACTCCGTCGGCAGGCCGGCATGCCCCAGGCCGAGGTCGCCGCGGCCATGGGGGTGTCCCAGGCTCGCGTCTCCCAGGTCGAGCACGGCCAGGTGACGTCGATGGACCTTGTGCGGGACTACGTCGCCGCCCTGGGGGGAAGCCTGGACGTCGTCGCGACCGTCGGCGGGTGGAACGTCAGAGTCGCCTGAAGGGGATCCCCTTCGGATCTTCGGTGGTCCTCCGCGCGCATGCTCACGGCCGCTCGCCTGCTGTGCGGGCTCGGCCGCATCCGTCCCCCGAGGCGACATCGCGAGCGGGAGTCTCCGGCGCGGGCGGCCGGTCCTTCGCCCTGACCGAAACCTCTCTCGCCGTTCGCAGGGCGGAGGCGCGCTCCCCCGTCCCCGGTGCGGAAATTCAGGAGAGACTCCCGAAGGCACCGGAAGGATCGCTGATCGCCGCAGGTGGGAGCGGGTGTTCCAGTGCCGGCGGGCGGCCCGGGGCGGGTGGGGCCGGGGGCGGGCGGTCCGCCCGGGCGGAGTTCCCGAAAGGCGTGTGAGACCTCTCTCGCCCGCCCTTTAACCCCTGCTTTAGTGCGGCGGGGCATAAGCTCTGGCATGACCAGCCCTCCCCTTCCTCCCCCGGTCCGACCGGTGCCGCCGTCCCCCTCGCACTCTTCGCGGCCCCCGGTCGGCCGCGCCGCGGCGGAGGGCCGCGGGGCGGTCTACCCCCGGCGGTCGCTGGTGCTGGTCGCCGGGGTGCCCGGGGCCGGGAAGAGCACGCTGCTGCGGCGGCTGTTCGGGCTCCGCGGGGACGAGGCGGGGACGGTGGTCGCCGAGGGCGGCGTGCGGGTGATCGACTCGCTGCAGTCCCGCCACCGGCTGAAACCGGTGCTCGGCCGGATCCCCTACCCGCTGTGGCGCTGGGTGGTGCACGTGCTGCACCTGCTCCGGGTGGCCGCGGCGCTGCGCGTCGGCGACCCGGTGGTGGTGCACGAGAGCGGGACCCGGCGCCCGGTCCGGGTGCTGCTCGCGCTGCTCTGCCGGCTCCAGCGGTACGAGGTGCACGTGCTGATGATCGACGCCAGCCCGGAGGAGGCGCGGCGCGGTCAGTACGCCCGGGGGCGGCGGGTGACCGAGCGGAGCCACCGGACGCATTCGCGGCGCTGGCGGCGGCTGCGCGCGGCCGCCCGGAGCGGGCCGGAGGCGTTCGTGCCGGGGGCGCGCAGCCTGCTCGCGATCGACCGGCGCCGGGCGCGGGAGCTGGCCTGGATGCGGTTCACCCCCGGCGCGCCGGCCGGCGGCGGGGAGCACCGCCCCGCGCCGCCGCGGGGCGGTCCGGCGCGGGCCGCGGACCTCACACCCGCGCAGCCCTCTCCCGGTGCGGGCACGCTCCGCGGAGCTGACACAATGTCGGAGTGAATTCGCTGGTCGACATCGTTCTCTTCGGGGTCGTCGGGGCCGTCATGCTGGCGGCGCTGCTCGGCCTCATGCTGCTGACCACCGGCCGCTCCCAGGGCCGGGGGCTGCGCACAGTGTTCGGCATCGCCTCCACGGTCCTGCTGATCGCCGTCCCCGCCCTGGCCGCCGCCGAGGCGCTGGGCTCCGGGCAGGGCTTCGCGGCGGCCCTGGCCACCGCGTTCGGCGTCGAGCTGATCATCTTCGCGGCGAACATGGCGCTGATGCCGGCGGTGCTGCGCCGCGCGGCGGCCGCGCAGGGGGTGACCGGCCCGCTGCCGTCCCCCTTCTCCCCCATCCCGCTCATCGGCGGCCTGGTCAGCTGCGTCCTGCTCGCGCTGGTCGGAACCGGCATCGCCGCGCTCGTCTCCTGACCCTGCCGGGGCCCGGGGAGGGCGGCCGGTCAGCGGCCCGCCTCTTCCAGCCGGCGCACCTCCGGGATGACCCGGGCGAGCGCGTCCCGGTGCTCGCCGTGGGTGCAGACGTAGCCGAACCCGTAGCGGTCCCGATTCGCGACGATCTCCGCGGCGATCTCGCCGACCGTCCCCACCAGGACGACCGGGCTGGCCAGGACGTCCTCCGCGGTCTCCAGCCCGGATCCGGCGCCGTACTCCGCGGCGAGGGCGGCCGCGGTCCGCTCCGCGTCATCGGTGACGGCCACGGTCTGGACCAGGACGTTGAACTCCAGGTCGGCGAGGCGGTCGCCGGCCTGCTCGCGGACGAGGTCGGCGCGGCGCAGCAGGCCGTCCGGGCCCTCCACCCGGAACGTGCCCATCGGCGCGCCGCGGCGCTGCACCAGGCCGCCGAAGCCGACGATGTCGGCGCGCCTGGCGGCCAGCCGGAGCGTGCCCTCCCCGTGGCCGCCGATGAGCAGCGGCGGGCGGGGGCGCTGCACCGGCCCGCGGCCCGGCCCGCCGTCGGCGAGGAACCGGTCCAGCCCGTCGAGGGCCCGCTCCAGCGCGGCCAGCCGGTCGGCGTGGCCGCGCCAGGGGATGCCGGCGGCCTCCGACTCAGACCTCATGTGCCCCAGGCCGATGCCGAGTTCGAGCCGCCCGCCGGAGATCCGGTCCACGGTGGCGGCCTCCCGGGCGAGCAGCGCCGGGTTCCAGAACTCGTTGTTGACCACCATGGTGCCGAGCCGGATCCGCTCGGTGGCGGCGGCCGCCGCGGCCAGCATCCCGAACGGCGCCGGGTGGCCGAGGTGGTCGGGGGCGAGCAGCACGTCGTAGCCCATCCGCTCGGTCTCCCGGCAGTACCGCGGCCACTCGGCGGGGTCGGCGCCCCGGAAGTTGACGCCGAACCGGATTCCTCGTCTGGTCATGGGACGAGGAAACCGCACCGGGGCCGCCCGGTTCCAGGGTTTCTGCCGGGCGCAGAAGCCCCGGAGCCGCGCGGCCCCGGTGCGACCCGTGCTCAGCCCTCCTGCTGCTTGGAGCGGCGCTCCAGCTCCTGCAGGTAGGCGTTGTAGGCGTCGAGGTCGGCGTCCTCGGAGCCGCCCCGCTTGCTGTGCCGCTCGCGGCGCCGCTCGGTGCGCTCCTCGTCCTTGGCCCACTGCCGGACCAGCGCGACGGTGACGAGCAGGGTGGGGATCTCGCCCACCGCCCAGGCGATGCCGCCGCCCCGGTACTGGTCGTCGCCGACGTCCTGGCTCCACGGGATGTCGAAGTTGCCGTAGTAGTCCATGGCGATCGGCTCGGACTGCATCATGATGCCGATGCCGAGGAAGGCGTGCATGCCCATGGCCAGCAGGAGCAGGACGATGCGCAGCAGGTAGGGCATCTTCCGCGGGCCGGGGTCGACGCCGATGATGATCCAGTAGAAGAGGAACCCGGAGAGCAGGAAGTGCACGTTCATGAACAGGTGCCCGGTGTGGTTGTTCATGAGCGTGCCGAACAGCGGGGAGAAGTAGAGCGCGTACGGGCTGAGCACGAACAGCGCGGTGGCCACCGCCGGGTGCGTGGCGATGTGCGAGAAGCGGCTCTGCAGGAAGGCGTTGATCCACTCGCGCGGACCCCGGTCGCCGCGGCGGGCGGCCGGCTTGAGCGCGCGCAGCGCCAGCGTCACCGGCCCGCCCAGCACCAGCAGCACCGGGACCAGCATGGAGATCGCCATGTGCTGCAGCATGTGCGAGCTGAACAGCACCATGGCGTAGGTGGCGAACCCGCTGAGCAGCGACGCGACGATGACCGCCAGGCCGGCGAACCAGGACACCACCCGGACCCACGGCCAGGAGTCGCCGCGCCGGCGGAGCCGGACCACCCCGGCCGCGTACAGCCCGCCGAGCACCACCACCAGCATGATGAAGAAGAGGTCCGGCCGCCACAGGGTGAGCAGCGTCCCGGCGCTCATCGGCGGCGGGATCGGGAACCCGAGGATGGCGGTGGCCGGGTCGACGGTGCTCTCGTCGACCTGCGGCGGCGCGGTGCGGCTGAGCGCGGTGGACAGCCCCATCACGGCGCCCATCACCGCGAGCTCCGCCCCGGCCAGGCGGGCGAAGAGCACCCGCCCGGCGCCCTCCCCGATCCGGTGCACGGTGCTGCGCCGGTGCGCCCAGCCGATCGCGCCGAGCACCGCGAACAGCGCGATCTTGGCGAGCATGATCAGCCCGTAGGGCGTGGTGAAGAGCTGTTCGAGGCCGTAGAGCCGACTGAGCGCGCTGGCGGTGCCGCTGACCGCGACGCCGATGTAGGCCCACAGCGCGATCCGGCTGAACCGCTCGGCGGCGACCGGCGCGTCGTCCGGGGCGGCGCGCAGCCCGTGGAAGGTGACCGCGGCCAGGCCGCCGACCCACACCGAGATCGCGACCAGGTGCAGCGCCAGGCCGGTGACGGCCAGCTCGTGGTTGCCGGAGGCGGCGGCGTGGCCGGTCAGCGCGGGAGGCAGCAGGCCGAACAGGGCGACTCCGAGCAGGAGCATGGCGCCGGCCGCGGACTCGACCGTGCGGCCGAACAGCGCGACCGCGGTGGCCAGCAGGATCACGAACATCAGCGAGCGGCCCTCGGCGATCTGCCCGGCGTAGCTGGTGAGCTCGTTGCCGATGATCTGCGAGGGCACCTGGCCCATGATGTTGGACAGCTCGAAGACCAGCCGGGCGCCGGAGGCGGCCCCCCACACCAGGGCGGCCCAGGAGGCGGCCCGCACGTACCCGGTGGCCTGGGCGCCGATCGCGCCCTTGGCGGAGGGCAGCAGGACCGCGGCGAGCAGCAGCAGGCCGACGGTGAGCGCCCCGGCCAGGTTGCCGAGCACCCGGGAGACGGGCAGGCCCCACCGGGTCAGCGAACCGGCGTCCGGCAGGCCGGGAATGACCTGCGCGGTGACCGCGCCGCCGGCCACCAGGGCGATGATCAGGGTGATCGCGCAGACCGCGGCCGCGGTCACCGCGATGATGGCGGCCGTCTCGACGCCGCGCCCGCGCGCGTCGCTGCTCTGCCGGGTCTCAGGGGGAGCCACGGATGCCACTCCGTCGTGGTCGGGATTGCCTGCTGTCGGAACCGGCGGCCGGGGCCGCCGCGGCGGCGGCCGCGGCACCGCTCCGCCCCTTTCCCCGGAGCCGTGGGGCGGTTCCGGTGGGCGGCTCCGCAGCGGCCGGGGAGGGCGGGGGCCGTGCGCGTCCACCACCGGGCACCAGGGTAATCCCACTACTACGACATGTCGTACCCGGGCCGGTCCGCCCGGAGGCCTCCCCCTCCGCCCCGATCACGGGCCCCGGAAGCCGCCGGAACGGGCGGGCCGCGGCCTCCCCCTCGCGGTCCGGGCCGGGCTCCGGCGGGCGGAGCGGGCCGGAGACGGGGCGGCGCCGGGGTTCCGGATCGCGGGCGGGGCGCCTCCGCGCGCGGTGCTTCCGTTCCACCGCTCCGGGGTTCGCCGCCGACCGCGCCCGGGACGCGCCCGCGCGGCGCGCCCGCGGAACCGGGCGGTGGCCCGAGGACCCCGGAGAAGCGCAGGTCGAAGAGGGGAGAGAAGGGGAGAACCGCCCTCTTTTCGGCGCCGATCGCGGTACGGTCGACGGACCGAATGCGCACCCACCCGCCCCGGATCCCGCTTCCAGCGCACCCTCCGGGAGGCGCGGCGGAACCGGCGGGGAACGGCGGGCCCCGGCCCGCGCGAACGGCACTCCGAGCACGAAGGGGATCCCGTGCCCCAGATCGACACCGTCATCCGCTCCCGCCGGGTGGTCACCGCCAAGGGCGTGATCCCCGCCTCGGTCGGCCTGCGCGGCGGCCGCATCGCCGCGGTGTGCGACCACGGCGCCCCGCTCCCCGGAGCGGCCGAGATCGACCTGGGCGGGGTCGCGCTGCTGCCCGGCCTGGTCGACCCGGACGTGGCCGTGCACGCCCCCGGGCAGCCGCTGCGCGAGGGCTACCTGGAGACCGACGCGGCCGCGGTGCGCGGCGGGGTGACGTCGATCGCGGTCGCCCCCGGCGGCGGCACCGGGCCGCGCGGCGCCCCGACCGCGATCACCGGCGAGGCCGCGCTCAAGGCGCACCAGGCGGCCGCCGCCGGGGTCGGGGTGCACGTCGCGTTCCTCGGCGCGGTCACCGACCGCAGCACCTCGGCCGACCTCGCCGAGCTCCGCTCGGCGGGGGCGGCCGGGTTCCACTGCTCGCTGTCGGACGGCGGGGCGGAGTCGGCCGCCCCGATCGGCGACGAGCAGCTGCGCAAGGCGATGGTGGAGGCGGCCGCGATGGGCGCGCCGATGCTGGTGCACGCGGAGGACCCGGCCGAGCTGGCCGCGCCGGGCGCCCCGGGCAACGGCGCACTGCTCGCCGCCCGCCCGCCGCGCGCGGAGCGGCGCGGCCTGGAGCGGGTGATCGCCGCCATGCGGGTGGCGGGCACCCGCACCCACATCACGCCGTTCACCGCGGCCGAGTGCGCCGCGCTGCTGGGCGCCGCGCGCTCGATCGGTGCGCCGCTGACCGCGCACACCTGCCCGCACTACCTCTGCCTCCCCGCCGAACAGGTCCCGGACGACGCCCCGGCATTCCGCTGCCGGCCGCCGCTGCGCTCGGCGGCCAACCGGGACGCCCTGTGGTCGGCGCTGCTCTCCGACTCCGACAGCGCGGTGCGCACCGTCGGCTCCGGCCACCGGCCGGGCACCGGGGTCTCCGCGCTCTCCTGGACGCTGCCGGCGCTGTGGACCGCCGCCCGCCGCCGCGGCCTGGGGCTGGACCGGATCGCCCGGTGGACCTCGGCCGAGCCGGCCGCCCTGCTCGGCCTGGCCGGCAAGGGCCGGATCGCCCCGGGCGCCGACGCCGACCTGGTCGCCTTCGACGGCGACGCGCCGCACCCGGTGCCGGCCGGCGACCCCGGCCCCTACGCCGGCCGCCGGCTCACCGGCAGGGTGGTCGGCACCTGGATCGCCGGCCGCCGGGTGTTCCCGGCGCCCGGGTGACCCGCGCCCGGCCGGGGCGGCCCGCCTTCCCGGGGGCCGGGGCGCGGCCCGGCCGCGCCCCCGCGCCCGCGGCGGCCGGGAGGGGCCGGAGGGGCGGCCGCGCCGGGAGCGGCGCCCGGGACCGGCCCGGGCCGCCGGACCGCCGTCCGGCCAGGGACGCCCCTTACACGGTGTCAACATGACCTGGGATGACTGTCCATGTTGGAGATGTTCCGCTGCGATGGGGCGCGTCACAGTGAAGGGGTATCAACGAGGATGCAAGGAGGACCCAAGTGCGCGTCGGCGTGCCCCGCGAAGTCAAGAACCACGAATACCGGGTGGCCATCACTCCCGCGGGCGTCCATGAGCTCGTGAGCCGCGGGCATTCGGTCGCCATCGAGCGCGGAGCCGGTGTCGGCTCCTCGATCACCGACGAGGAGTACACCGCGGCCGGCGCCCGCATCCTGGAGAGTGCGGACGACGTCTGGGGCGAGGCGGAGCTGGTCCTGAAGGTCAAGGAGCCGGTGGCCGAGGAGTACCACCGGATGCAGCCGGGCCAGACCCTCTTCACCTACCTGCACCTGGCGGCGTCGCGTCCGTGCACCGACGCCCTGCTGGACCGCAAGGTCACCTCGATCGCCTACGAGACGGTGCAGCTGCCGGACGGCTCGCTGCCGCTGCTCGCCCCGATGTCGGAGGTGGCCGGCCGGCTGGCGCCGCAGGTCGGCTCCGCCACGCTGCAGCGCCCCAACGGCGGGCGCGGCGTGCTGATGGGCGGCGTCCCGGGCGTGCGCCCGGCCAAGGTGACGGTGATCGGCGCCGGCGTCTCCGGGATGAACGCCACCCGGATCGCGGTCGGCATGGGCGCCGACGTGACCCTGCTCGACCTCAACGTGGGCAAGCTGCGCCACGCCGACGAGGTCTACGGCGGCCGGGTCCGCACCGTCTCCAGCAACGCGCTGGAGCTGGAGCGGGCGGTGCTGGAGTCCGACATGGTGATCGGCGCGGTGCTGATCCCCGGCGCGAAGGCGCCCAAGCTGGTCTCCAACGAGCTGGTGTCCCGGATGAAGCCGGGCGCGGTGCTCGTGGACATCGCCATCGACCAGGGCGGCTGCTTCGAGGACTCGCGTCCCACCACGCACGCCGAGCCCACCTTCGAGGTGCACGACACAATGTTCTACTGCGTGGCCAACATGCCGGGCGCGGTGCCGAACACCTCCACCCACGCCCTCACCAAGGACACGCTCCGCTACGCCGTCGCGCTGGCCGGCAAGGGCTGGAAGGACGCGCTGCGCGAGGACGCCGCGCTGGCCGCCGGGCTGAGCACCGTCGACGGCGCGCTCACCAACGAGGCGGTGGCCGAGGCGCACGACCTCAAGGCGGTCCCGGTCGCCGAGGCGCTGGCCGGGGCCTGATCCCGCGGCGCCTGATCGAACCGCCTCCCGGGCGGGCAGGATCCTGTCATGGGGTCCGGCCCGCCCGGTCCCGTTCTCCGGCGGAGGCGGCGGGCGCGGCGGCGAGCGCGGGGAGGCGGCCGATGGCGGCGAGGCGGCGGCTGTGGGACGGGCGGCCGTGCGGGGCGAACCCGTTCGCGCTGCCCCGCGGGCCGCTGGGGCGGCTCGCCGGGGCGGTGATGGCCTGGGAGAACCGGGTGCAGAACACCGAGGCGCTGCTGTACGCCGACCCCGGGCCCCGGGAGGACGTGCTGGAGGTCGGGCACGGCCCCGGCGTGCTGGTGGGGCTGCTCGCCGGCCGGGCCGGGACGGTGACCGGGGTCGACCCGTCGCCGGAGATGGTGCGCATGGCGCGCAGGCGCAACGCCGCCGCGGTCCGGGACGGCCGGGTCCGGCTCCGCCTCGGCGACGCCGCGGACACCGGCGCCCCGGACGCCTCCTTCGACCTGGTCGTCTCGGTGAACACCCTAGCGCTGTGGCCCCGGCTGGAGCCGGCCGCGGCCGAGCTGCGCCGGGTACTCCGCCCCACCGGCCGGCTCCTGCTCTTCTGGCATCTGCGCCCGCGGAGGTTCGCGCTCTCCCCGGCGGAGCGGGGCACCGCGGCCGCCGCGCTGCGGGCCCGGTTCGGCGAGGTCCGGACCGCGGATCTGCGGCACAGCGTGGTGTTCGCCGCACGGCCCTGATCCGCCGTCCGGTGGTCGGCCCCGCCCCGAGGGGATACCGTCGTGAAGGGGCGCCGCCCAGGCGGCGGAAGCGGACTCGGGGAAGGCGGAGCGCGCGTGTCACGTACCGGATCGGCGATCGGGGCCGGCCTGGCCGGGATCGAGGCGATGCTGGTCCGGCTGCCGGCGCCGGTGCCGCGCACCAGGCGCCGGGGGGCCGGCGGCCCGCCGCGCATGGTCCGGCACGCCCTGGTCCGGGTCAGCGACGGCAGCGGGACGAGCGGCTGGGGCGAGATGCCCGACGCCGGCCCGGAGCGCTGGCGGACCCTGGTCGAGGAGTTCGCTCCGGCGCTGCTCCGGCACGCCTGGAGCCGGCCGACCGAGGCCCAGGACGCCTGGGCCGACCTGGCGCCCTGCCCGCAGGCCGCGGCCGCGCTGGACGCCGCCTGCTGGGACCTGTGGAGCCGCCGCCGCGGCACGCCGCTCCCGCACGCCCTGGGCGGGTCGCGCACCGCGATCACCGCGGGGGTGACCATCGGCCGGCAGCCGTCCGTGGAGTCCCTGGTGGCCGAGGTGAACCGGCAGGTCGGCGCGGGGTTCCGGGCGGTCCGGCTGGAGATCGGGCCGGGGTGGGACGTGGAGCCGGTCCGCGCCGCCCAGGAGAGCTACCCGCACCTGGCGCTGCAGGCCGCCGCGGGCGGCAGGTACACCGAGTCCGAGGCCGACCTGGACGCGCTGCGCGCGCTGGACGAGTACCGGCTGCTCTGCCTGGAGCAGCCGTTCCCCGCGCCGGACCTGGCCGCGCATGCGCGGCTCGCCCGGGAGCTGGGCACCACGGTCGCGCTGGCCGAGTCGGTGGACTCGCCGGAGAGCCTGGACGCGGCGGTCCGCGCGGAGGCCGGCGGGGCGGTGCGGCTGGAGGTGGCCCGGCTGGGCGGCCTCACCCAGGCCCGCCGGGTGCACGACCGCGCCGCCGACGCCGGCTGGGACGTCTGGTGCGGTTCGGAGGGGGAGACGGGCCTGGGCCGGGCGGCCCGGGTGGCGCTGGCCTCGCTGCCCGGCATCACCTTCCCCAGCGAGATGCCCGGCGCCGGCGTGCGGGCGGCGCGCGAGGTGGTCGACCCGCCGGTCCGGGCGCACGACGGGATCGCCCCGGTGCCGCTCACCGTGCCCGGCCTCGGGCACGACGTGGACGCCGGCGCGCTGCGCTCGATGGCGGTGGAGACCGCCGTCCTGGAGCGCGCCCGCCCGGCCGAGCCGGAGCGCTCCGGCTGACCCCGCCCCGGACCGGGGCACCGCGTCCCCGCCGGATCCGACCGGACGGGGCAGGCCGTGCGCGGCAGGAGACCCGGCCCTGCTCCGTGCACCGGTTCGCGGCGCCGGGCGCCCGAGAGCGGTGCGGAATCCGCCCAGGTCGAAGCCGGGATGATCCGGTTCGCCCGGGCACGGCGGTTCGTCCGGGCGAGAGCGGCCCTGGTGCGTAATGTAGGCATATGGGCCCGTTCATCGTGCACGCCCGGAGATGGCAGGACGGCTGGGAGCTGCGGATCGTCGGCGCCGGCGTGACCTGGTCCCCCGACCTGGCGCAGGCCTGCCCTCGGGCGCGGGCGTTCGTCGGGGACCCCGACGCCCGGGTGGAGGTCGTCCCCACCGTCGACGAGGAGACCGACCGGCTGATCCTGGACGCCCGCGGGGCGGTCGACGGGGCGGACGCCGCGCGCCGCTCGGCGGCCGGAGCGGTCCGCGGCGCGATGCGGCGGCTGGCCGAGGCCGGGGTGGACGAGGACGACGCCTCCCGCCTGCTGGGCGTCCCGCTGCCCCGGCTGCACGCGCTGGCCGCCGAGGGCGCACCGGCCCCGGCGCAGCGCCCCCCTGCCGAGCCCGGGGCACCGGAAGGGTAGGGCGGTGCCGGGTCCTCGGACGCCCCGGCCGGTTTTCTCCGAGCAGCTACATACTGAACGGTCGGTTGACGCTAGAGTCGTGCCGAGGTCCCCTCCCGGCCGAAAGGAAAGTGCCGCTCATGCGTACCTTCGCCGATGTCAACGAGCTCGCCGCCGCCCAGGGCGAGGAGCTGGGCCGAACCGACTGGCTCACCATCACCCAGGACCGGATCGACGCCTTCGCCGACGCCACCGGCGACCACCAGTGGATCCACGTCGACCGGGAGCGCGCGGCGAGCGGCCCGTTCGGCACCACGATCGCGCACGGCTACCTCTCCCTGTCCCTGCTCGCCCACTTCGGCCCCCAGGTGTTCGCCCTGGAGAAGGCGCCGTCGATGGGCATCAACTACGGCCTGAACAAGGTCCGCTTCCTGCAGCCGGTCACCGAGGGCTCCCGGGTGCGGGACGCGGTCCGCCTGCTCGAGGCCAAGGAGACCGGCAAGGGCCTGCTGTTCACCATGGCCCACACGGTGGAGATCGAGGGGGCCGAACGCCCCGCGCTGGTCGCCGAGTCGCTGTCGCTGATGGTCCCCTGACCCGGGGCGCCCCCGCCGGCGGCGGGGGTGTGCGCGACCTGACATCCGATCATCGGGTGAAAACCCGACAAAACGTCTTATTGGCAGAATATCGGGCATAGGATGGCCGGGTTCGCGGCGGACCGCCCCGCGAACCGCTCACCTGGCAATACGACACCGGCCGTTCCGCACCCCAAAAGACACACCGCACACGGCAAAGACTCGGCCGCGCCCCAGCCCGCCTCCGCGTCGCCCGCACCCCCGCATGCTCTTGTGTTCCTCAAGTCCGGGACGCCGGGAACGACGAGGAGACCAATGTCCGATCAGCGACGACGCCCCGGGGATTCCGACAGCGAGCTCGGCATGGACCGCCGGATCAGTCGGCGCGACTTCTTCGACGGGGCGAGCGCGACGGCGGTCGGCGGGATCGCCGCGGCCGTCCTGGCCGGCTGCGCCCCCGGGGACCGCGACTGGGCCGCCAGCCCCGCGCACCCCGCATCGGCCCCCGCCGGGACCGACTACCCGCCGAGCATGGAGGGCCTGCGCGGCAACACCCAGCAGGCGCTGAGCATCCCGCACAGCATCCGCGACGGCCGGCTCGGCAGCGTCGTCAACACCACCCGGGTCAACGACCTGGACGAGCACTACGACCTGGTCGTCGTCGGCTCGGGCATCAGCGGCCTGTCCGCCGCGCACTTCTACAAGAAGAAGCACCCCGAGGCGAAGATCCTCATCCTGGACAACCACGACGAGTTCGGCGGGCACGCGCGGCGCAACGAGTTCACCCCCGAGGGCCGCGACCAGGTCCTCATCGGCTACGGCGGCACCCAGGCGATCGACACCCCCTCCGCCTACAGCAAGACCGCGATGGGCCTGCTCAAGGACCTGGGCATCGAGGTCGACCGGTTCAAGGACTTCTTCGACCAGAAGTTCTACGACAAGTGGAAGCTGGCCGAGGAGGGCGACACGGTCTTCCTCCGCGCCGAGGAGTTCCGCACCGACCACCTCGCGGTGCGCACCAAGGGCATGCCGGTCGACGAGTGGCTGTCCGGCGCCCCGCTGGAGCCCGAGTCCGTGGAGCAGATCACCGCCCTGTACGCCGACTCCGGCGACGACCCGATGCCCGGGCTGTCCGCGCAGGAGAAGCAGGAGCGGCTGTCCCGGATGACCTACACCGACTACCTCCGCGACGTGCTGGGCTGCAACGACGAGGTGCTGGCCTTCATGGAGACCATCACCAGCGACGAGTGGGCGGTGCCCGCCTCCTCCTGGGGCGCGATCGACGCCTGGGGCGAGGGGCTGCCCGGCTTCGCCGGCATCGGCCTGGACGACTCCGAGGCCTCGGAGTACAACTGCTACTCGCTCCGCCGGTTCTGGAAGTTCGACGACCCCTACATCCACCACTTCCCGGACGGCAACGCGAGCATCGCCCGGCTGCTGGTGCACTCCCTGATCCCCGGCTCCGTCCCGGGCAGCGACGAGCTGGACATGGAGAGCGTCGTGCTCGCCGAGTTCGACTACTCCAAGCTGGACGAGGAGGGGCAGGACGTCCGGCTGCGGCTGCAGTCGCCGTGCACCGGGCTGGCGCACGACGGTCCCCCCTCCAGCGCCGAGCGCGTGTTCGTCACCTACCACCACGACGACGCGCTGCACCGGGTCACCGCCGGCCACGTGGTCATGGCCGCCTGGCACGTCATGGGCAAGTACCTGATGCAGGAGCTGCCCGGCTCCCAGCGCCAGGCCATGACCGACGCCTCCAAGCAGCCGCTGGTCTACGCCAACGTGGTGGTGCGCAACTGGCAGCCCTGGGTCGAGCTGGGCATGCGGCACATCCGGTTCACCGGCGGCGACTGGGCGGTGGCCCAGCTGGACTACCCGGTGAGCATGGGCGGCTACGAGCACCCCAAGGACCCCTCCGAGCCGATGGTCATCCAGATGATCAGCGCCCCCTCCCCCGGTGAGATGTCGCTCCGCCAGGGCGCCGTGCACGCCCGGCACGAGCTGCTCCGGCGCCCCTTCGAGAGCTTCGAGCGGAGCATCCGCCAGACGCTCAACCGCGCCCTGGGCGACGGCGGGTTCGACGCCGCCCGGGACATCGAGGCGATCACCGTGAACCGCTGGGGCCACGGCTACGCCCGCGAGTACACCCGCCGCTGGGACTCGTTCTGGCCGAACGGCCCCACCCCCGCCGAGACCGCCCGCAAGCGGATCGGCCGGATCACCATCGCCAACTCCGACGCGGCGCCCAACGCCTACACCGACACCGCGATCGACCAGGCGCACCGCGCCGTCGAGGAGTTCGACGAGCTCTGATCCGCGCCCCGCGCGGCAGGGGCGGGCCCGGTGCCGGGCCCGCCCCTGCCCGCGAGCGAGGCGCGTCACCTCGCATCCGGTCCGGGAGTGTCGGCTCCAGGCGCTAAGTTGGTGCGGGTCATGCCCTACACGCCTTCCGAACCGGACGACCTCGAGCGGCTGCGGCTCTACGCCTACCTGTCGGCCCCCGAGCGCCGCACCTACCTGGCCGTCATGCGGCTGTTCACCGGGACCCTCCTGGCCGACCTGGGGGCCGGGGAGGTCGCCGCGGCGCTGGCCGCCGCCGAGCGGCGCGGCGAGGTCGACGAGGGCGAGTCCCGGATGGAGACCGTGGCCGACCGGCTGGACCGGCTGGCCCGGTGGGGGAACCTGGTGCCCGGGCGGCGCGAGCCCGCCGCCACCATCGCCGAGTTCACCCGCAGCCGGGTCCGCTACCAGGTGTCCAAGCTGGCCATGCGGGTGCAGCGGGACGTCGACGACATGCTCCGGGTCGCCGAGGGCGCCCGGGAGGTCTCCCGGGAGCTGCTGCCCGCGATCGCCCGCGGCCTGGCCGACATCGCCCGGACCCTGGGCGACCTGGACGCCGCCGGACGCGGCGAGGGGCCCGGCGACGCCTCCGGGAGCGCCCTGCGCGAGCGCCTCGCCCAGCAGGTCACCACGGTCTTCCTGCAGCACGGCGAGTTCGCCGCCGCGGTCCGCGACTTCTACGCCTACCTCGGCTCCGTGATCGCCCGCTACGACCTGGGCCCCGAGGAGACCTCCGGGTTCAAGCACATGCTGCTGGAGTACGTCGACCTGATCGCCCAGGACGTGCTCCGCCACTCCGGGACGGTCGTGGAGCGGCTGGGCGCGCTGGAGGCGCGCCGCGGCGACCTGCTCGCGCTGCTCGGCACCGGCCAGGACGCCTTCACCCCCAACACCTCGGTGGTCGGGCAGACCGAGCTGATGGAGCGGGCCCCCGGCCGCACCCCCGCCGACTGGGACGGCCTGGCCGACTGGTTCCTCGGCCGCCCGGGCCGCCCCTCCGAGGTCGACGAGCTGCGCGACGCCACCAGCAGGGCGATCAGCGCGCTGCTCGGCAGCGTCAAGCGCTCGACCGGCAGCGGCGGGGTGGATCCGGGCCGCCGCCGCGACCTGCTCACCCTGGCCTCCTGGTTCGACGGGGCCGAGCCGACCGCCGCGCACGACATGTACGCCGCCGCGTTCGGCCTGTTCTCCGCGCGCCACCTGGCGCTGGCGCCGGAGGACGGTGCCCCCGCCCCCGCGTCGGCCTGGGCCGACGGCGAGGGGGTGCCGGTCGAGGTGAACGTGCGCAGCAAGGGCGAGCGCGCCCCCGGCGGGCAGGTCCCCCGGGTCGGCGACGACCCGCTGGGCCGCGCCGCGCTGCTGGAGGAGGAGGCGCGGCGCCGGGAGCGCAGGTCCGCCGCGGTCGGCGAGCTCGCCGCGGCCTCGGGGAACCTGGCCGGCGCCCGGCTCTCCGCGGACGCCCTGGACCTCTTCTGCGAGCTGCTGACCCTGGCCGGGGCCTCCCGGGACGCCCCCGCCGAGCAGGGCACCGCGTCCGACCCGGTGTCCGGACTGACCCTGGTGGTGCGGCCGCGCCCGGACGGCGCCGCGGACCGGGTCGGCTCGGTCTTCGGCACCCTGGAGCTGCACGGCGCCGAGGTGGAGCTGACCGTCGCGGAGGCCGCCCGATGAGCCGCCGGACGCATCTCGGCCGAGCAGAGGCATCGGTCCTGGAGGGGCTGGACTCGATCGAGGCCGCCCAGGTCCGCCGGTGCGCGCGGGTGCTGCTGCGCCGCCCGCTGCTGCGCGCCGACGGCCCGGAGGGCGAGGTGCTGCCCGCGGTGCGGCGCTACACCGACCGGCTGCAGGCGCTGTTCTCCGGGTACCTGGGCTACCGGCTGGTGGTGGAGCCCGGGTTCGCCCGGCTGTACAAGGCCGGCCGCACCCCCGACGGGGTGCGCGGCGCGCACAAGGCCAACGGGGCGCCGTTCACCCCGCGCGCCTACGCCTACCTCGCGCTGGTGCTGGCCGCGCTGACCGGCTCCGGCGGCCAGGTGCTCCTGTCCGGCCTGGTGTCGGAGGTGCGGGCGGCCGGCGCGGAGGCCGGCCTGGAGCCGGGCACCGGCATCGTGGACCGGCGCGCCCTGGTGGCCGCGCTGCGGCACCTCATCGACCTGGGGGTGCTGGCCGAGACCGACGGCAGCGTCGGCCCGTGGGCGGAGGACTCCGCCCGGGAGGCGCTGCTCACCGTGGACGTGGAGCTGCTGGGGCACCTGGTCGCCGCGCCGCTGGGGCGCTCCTCCTCGGCCGCCGAGCTCGCCCGGGGCGGGCCGCCCTCCGGCGAGGACGAGCGGCACCGGGTGCGCCGCCGCATCGTCGAGGACCCGGTGGTGCTCACCGCCGACCTCTCCGCCGAGCAGCGCGACTGGCTGCGCACCCGGCTGCGGGCCGAGACGGAGTTGCTGGAGGAGCTGTTCGGGCTCCGCCTGGAGGTGCGCTCCGAGGGCGTGCTCGCGGTGGACCCGGACGGCTACCTGAGCGACCTGCTCTACCCCGGCCACGGCACGCTCTCCCGGATCGCCCTGCTCGCCGCGGACGAGCTGGTCGGCCCCGGGGCCCGGGACGTCCCGGCGGCGGAGGACGGCCGGGTCCCGGTCCCGCTCGACCGGCTGGGCGAGGTGGCCGCCGCGATCGCGGAGCGCTACCCGAAGGCCTGGTCGAAGGAGGCGGTGCGGGACACCGGGCGGCTCGCCCGGTCGGTCGCGCAGACCCTGGTCCAGGCCGGTCTCGCCCGGTCCGCCCCGGCCGCCGACGGCCTGCCGGAGACGGTGGAGATCAGCCCGGCCGCCGCCCGCTACCGGCCGCGCCCGGACGGCCCGGACGAGGAGGACGGCGAGCCCGCCGCCGAACCCGCCGCCCCCGGCCCCGGCGAGGGCCAGGAGTCCCTGTTCGGGCCCTGACCCCGCCCCGGGCGACGGCGCCCCGACCCGACCCGCGAGCACCAGGAGCGAGGTGAGCACCGCCGATGGCCCCCGGCCCGGCCCGCACCGCCGCCCCGGAGCGGCGGCTCCGCCCGCGCCCCGCGCGCACCCGAACGACGTGAGGACCTCAGACGTGGACCCCAAGCCCGACCTCCGAAGCCGCTGGCGCCTGCACCGAGGCGGCGTCGTCAACATCTGGCAGTACCGGGACGAGGAGTTCGACCTCTCCGGCGGCCGGGTGATCTTCAAGGGGACCAACGGCTCCGGCAAGTCCCGGACGCTGGAGCTGCTGCTGCCGCTCTGCCTCGACGGCGACCTGCGCAACATGGGCTGCAAGGGCTTCGACACGGTCAGCATGAGCCGGCTGATGCTGGACGACTACACCGAGGGCACGGTCCGGCTCGGCTACGCCTGGGTCGAGCTGCGCCGGGTGCTGGCCGACGGCACCGAGGACTTCTGCACCTGCGGGATCGGGGTCAAGGCCAGCGCGTCCGGACGGCAGATCAGCGACTCCTGGCGGTTCATCACCCCGCTGCGGGTCAACCGGGACTTCGCGCTGCTGGAGCAGGACCGGCCGATCACCTCCGCCCGGCTGCGCGAGCACATCGGCGAGGACGCGGTCGCCGGCGGCCAGGAGGCGTTCCAGCAGCGGGTCGCCGAGACCGTGTACGGGATCAGCGGCGGCAACCGCTACCCCGACCTGCTGCACCTGCAGCGCACGCTGCGCAACCCCGACATCGGCCTGAAGGTGCTCCAGGGCCAGCTGGAGCAGCTGCTGTCGGACGCGCTCCCGCCGGTGGACCCGGGCGTCATCACCCGGACCGCGACCGGCCTGGACAACCTGGAGGGGGTGCGGCGCAACGTCGCCCGGCTGCGCCGCGCCGACTCCGCGCTGCAGGAGTTCCTGGAGGGCTACCGGGGGTACGCGCGCGGCGTGCTCGCGGACCGCTCGGCCCGGCTGGAGAAGGCGGAGAAGGCGGCGGGCCGCGCCCGCGCGCAGCTGGAGAAGCGGCGCGCGGAGCGGGACGCCGCCCAGGAGGCGCACCGCGCCGCGGTGCAGGAGCGGGACGCGCTCGGCGAGCGCCGGGACGCCGTCCAGGGCGAGCTGGATGCGCTGAAGGCCTCCCCCGCCTACGGCGCCCTGGGCGACCTGGAGGACAAGGAGGAGGCGGTGGCCTCGCAGCGCAGGCACGCCGAGGCCGCGCTGCGCTCCGCCGCCGACCTGCGCACCGCCGAGGAGCACGCGGTCGACGCGATCGAGCGGTCCGCGGCGGTGCCCGCGCGGATCGGCGCCGCCGCGGCCGCCGGCGCGGCCGGCGCCCGGGAGGCGCTGCACGCCGTCGGGCTGGGGGCGGCGCTCGGCGCGCTGCCCGGCCTGGTGCCCGACGCCCAGCGGGGCGAGGCCGCGGAGCGGGTGCTGTGCTCCGCCGAGCCGGACGCCCGGCCGGAGGAGGTGCGCCGCCCGGTCGCGCCCGAACCCGATGTGCAGGCCCTGGCCTCCGCCGCCGCGGAGGCGGCCGGGCAGGTCGAGGCGGCGGGCCGGGCCGCGGGCGACCGCGGCCGGCTGCTCGGCGGGCTGCGCGCCGAGGCCGAGCGGCTCGCCGAGGCCGAGGCGGGGGTGGACCGGCTCGCCGAGCGGGCGGAGGCCGCGGCCGAGGAGTCGGCCGGGGCCGACCGGCGGGCCCGGGAGGCCGAGGAGCGGCTGGCCGGCGCGGCGGAGCGGTGGGCCGGGGCGGTGCGGGCCTGGCGCGACGAGGCGCTGCCCGCCGGGGACCGCCCGGAGGAGGGGGAGCTGCCGGAGCTCCCCGAGGCCGACGCGGTGCTGCTCGACCCGGCCGCCCACCGCGACGCGCACAAGGGGGTCCGGTCCGCGCTGCAGCCGCGGGTCCGCGCGGTCCAGCGCGCGGTCGCCGCCGCCGAGCAGCGGCTGGCCGAGGCGGGCGCGGAGCGCGTCCGGCTGGAGGCCGAGCTGGACCGGCTGCGCGGGGCCGCCGAGGTGGAGCCGCCCGCGCCGGCGCACAGCACGGCCGAGCGGGACCCGGCGGCGGGCGCGCCGTTCTTCCGGCTGGTGGACTTCGCCGAGCACCTGGGCGAGGCGGAGCGCGCCGGGCTGGAGGCCGCGCTGCGCGCGAGCGGCCTGCTCACCGCCTGGGTGGCCGCGGACGGCGCGCCGTCCGCGGAGGGCGACGAGACCTGGGCGGCGGCGGGGCCGCCCGCCGGCGGGGCCTCGCTGGCCGACGTCCTGGTGCCGGCCGGCGACGACGGCTCCCCGGTGCCTGCCGGGGCGGTCGCGGGCCTGCTCCGCTCGGTGCCCCTGCTGCCCGGCGCCGCCGAGGGGGCGGCCGGCGCGGCCGCACCGCTCTCCATCGGCCTGGACGGGCACTGGTCGGCCGGGGCGCTGCTCGGCCGGCACGGCAAGGAGGAGGCCGAGCACATCGGGGCCGGCGCCCGGGAGCGGGCGCGGAAGAAGCGCATCCGGGAGGCGGAGTCCGCCCTGGCCGAGACGGCGTCCCGGGAGACCTCGCTGCGGGCGTCGCTGGAGGCCGCGCAGGCCCTGGAGCACCAGTGGAACGTCTGCCTGGACTCCTTCCCCGACTTCGCCCCGGTGCTGGCCGAGCACGTGGAGACCCGGCAGCGCCGCTCGGCGGCGGCGCGGGCCGCCGCCGACGCGGAGGCCGCCGAGGCCGAGCACGCGCGCGCCCGGGCCCGGCTCGCCGCGGAGCGGGCCGAGCACGTGCGGACCTGCGGCGACCTGGGCGTCCCGGACGGCGCCGAGGCGCTGCGGGAGCTGTGCGAGCGGGCCCGCGGCGCGGTGGCCGAGCTGGAGCGGATCGCCGGGCGGCTGCGCGAGGACTACCCGGAGGCGCTCCGCTCGCTCTCCGCGGCCGTGCAGGACCTGGCGCGCACCGCGGCCGCCCGGGCCGGCGCCGAGGAGGAGGCGGCGCGCACGCACCGCTCCTACGCCGAGGCGCACGCCGTGCTGGCCACCCTCCGCTCCTCGCTGGGCCGCGACGCCGAGGAGGTCGGCGCCCGGGTGCGGGAGCTGGCCGAGGAGCGCACCCGGCTGCGCGACGCCGCCCCCGCCGCCCAGAAGGGGGTCGAGGACCGGATCGCGGCGCTGACCGGGGCCGAGGGCAGGGTCGAGGAGGCCGAGGGCCGGCTGCAGGAGGCGCAGGGCGCGCTGGCCGACGGCGAGGACGCGCTGACCGACACCGCGGAGGTGCCCGGGGTGTGGGAGGCGGCCACCGGGCTGGTCGAGGTGCCCTTCGAGCGGGCCGACCTGCGCTCCGCCCTGGCCGGCGCGCTCGCCGAGGCGGGCGCCGCGGGGACGCCCACGTCGCTGGAGCGCGACCTGATCAACCGGATCCAGGCGCTGCAGACCGCGCTCGCCGGCACCCACGACGTCCAGGCCGACCGGCTGCCCGACTCCGACGTGCTGACCGTGACGGTGAGCGACGAGACCGGGACCGCGCCGGTCGCCTCCACCGCGCGGCTGACCGCGGCCCGGCTCGCCCAGGCCGAGGAGAACCTGACCTCCGGCGAGGAGCGGATCTTCGAGGAGTTCCTCCTCGGCGACGTGGCCGAGGAGCTGCACCGGCAGATCCGCGCGGCGGAGTCGCTGACCCGGCGGATGAACACGGTCCTGGAGGGGGCGCACTCCAGCCAGGGCGTCCGGGTGGAGCTGGCCTGGGAGCCGGCGCCGCACCTGGACCCGGCCGAGCGGTCGGCGTTCGCCCTGGCCAAGAAGTCGGTGGCGGAGCGCTCCCCGGAGGAGAACGACCGGCTGCGCCGCGCCCTGATGGACCGGATCCGCGCCACCCGCGCCGAGGGCCGCAGCAGCGGCTACGCCGAGGTCCTCGGCACCGCCCTGGACTACCGCGACTGGTTCGCCTACCGGGTCCGCATCCACGACACCGGCCCGGACGGCAACCCGCGCGACCGCCGCGTCCGCCAGCTCTCCTCCGGCGAGACCCGGCTGGTCTCCTACGTCACCCTGTTCGCCGCCAGCGCCGCCTTCTACGACGCGCTCCGCAGCGAACTGGACGGCCCGCTCCGCCTGGTCCTGCTCGACGAGGCCTTCGAGCGGCTGGACGACCCGACCATCGCCCGCCTCCTGGAGCTCCTCGTCGACCTGGACATGGACTGGGCCATCACCTGGCCTTCGGGCTACGGCGTCTCGCCCAGGATCGACCGGATGCACATCTACGACATCCTCAAGCGCAAGGGCGCCTGGGGCGTCGCCTGCGCCCGCACCACCTGGACCGGCAACGGCTTCGAGCGGGCGGCCTGACGGCGGGCCGGGGCGGCCGGGGAGCGGCGCGCCCCGGCCCGGGGGCGCCGGCCGCGGGTTCGCGCGGCCCCTGGAGGGAACGACTGCGACCGGGGTCCGCGCCGTGGCCGGTTCGGTGTGGTTTATTCCCGAAGTCCCATGTAGCAAGGGCTACACGAGGCCGCCTGGGCCTCTGCTGATAAGTTCGTGCCCAGCGGTTCGAGATCGCTCACAGCCAATCACCAGACGTGTCAAGGAAAGGTGCGTACATGTCCGCGCCCTACTCGCTTCCCGAGCTGCCCTACGACTACGCGGCGCTTGAGCCGTGGATCTCCGGGCAGATCATGGAGCTGCACCACGACAAGCACCACGCCGCCTACGTCGGCGGTGCCAACACGGCGCTGGAGAAGCTGGCCGAGGCCCGCGAGAAGGGCGACTTCGGCACCGTCAACATGCTGGAGAAGAACCTCGCGTTCAACCTCGCCGGCCACGTGAACCACACCGTGTTCTGGCCGAACCTGTCGCCGGACGGCGGCGACAAGCCCGAGGCCGAGCTCGCCGCGGCGATCGACGACCAGTTCGGCTCCTTCGACGCGTTCCGCGCGCACTTCAGCGCGGTCGCGACCGGCGTGCAGGGCTCCGGGTGGGCGATCCTCGCCTGGGACGCCCTCGGCCAGAAGCTGATCATCGAGCAGCTCTACGACCACCAGGGCAACCTGGCCGCCGGCTCCTACCCGCTGCTCATGCTGGACATGTGGGAGCACGCCTTCTACCTGCAGTACAAGAACGTGAAGGCGGACTACGTCAAGGCCTTCTGGAACGTCGTCAACTGGGCCGACGTGCAGAAGCGCTTCGACGACGCGCGCAAGGTCGTTCTCGGCTAGCACCCGCGGCGCACGGGTGGCGAGGGGGGCGGTGCCGGCCGGCACCGCCCCTCCCTGCGTTCCGCGGGCCCCGGCGCGGTCCGCGGCGGGCCCGGTCGGCCGCGGCGGGCCCGGCCGGCGGGCTCAGCCGGCCAGGAGGCGGACCGCCTCGGCGGGGGTGCCCACCACGGGGTGGCCGGTGGCCTCCAGCCGCTCCCGGCTCATCATGCCGCTCGCCACCAGCACCGCGCGGGCGCCGGCCTCCCGGGCGGCCCGGGCGTCGTCGTCGATGTCCCCGATGAGCACCACCGTCGCCGGGTCGATGCCCTGCCCGGTGAGGTGCTCGACGAGGTGCTCGGCCTTGGAGTCGGAGCGGGAGTCGTACTTGCGGCCGTCCACCCGGGTGAAGTGGCCGTCCAGGCCGCGCTCGGCGACCAGCGGCACCACGTGGCCGTGCGAGGCCATGGAGAGCAGCGACTGGGTCCCGCCGGTCCCGGCCCACTCGTGCAGCACGTCCGGTACGCCGTCGGCCAGCGGGCACCGGGGCAGCACCTGCATGTAGTGCCGGTCGTAGTCGTCGTTGATCCGCGCCCACAGCTCGGGGGCGATCGGCCTGCCGAGGTGCTCCTCGTAGCAGTCGAGCAGCGGGCGCCGGAAGACGGTCCGCCAGTAGTCCAGGTCGACGGGGGCGCGCCCGTGCGGTTCGCAGACCCGGTTCAGCGCGGTGAGGTTGGCGTGGTTGTCGTCGAGGAGGGTCCCGTTCCAGTCCCAGACGATGTGCCGGATCCCGTCCAGGTGTTCTGATCTGTTCTGTGCCACCCCCGCATGCTAGACGCCCCCTCATCCCATGGCGCCCCGGAGGGATCCGATCACCGGACGCGCACGGGGGACTCTGGACTCCGCGGGGCCGGTCGGGTGAGATTGCAGGGTCCTTGATCCCCCGCATCCCCGTGAGGAACCCCGTGCACGAGCGAGACCCCGAGCGGGCCCCGGCCCGCGCCGCGCTGCGCACCGGTGCGCTGGCGGCCGCCGCGCTGCTGGCCGGCGCCGGCCTGCCCGCCCCCGCCGCCGCGGACCAGGCGCCCGAGCTGTCCGTCGAGGACGGCCGCACCCAGCCGGTGTTCGACTACGCCGAGGCGATCTACCAGGAAGTGGACATCCCCACCGAGGCCGACAGCGACCGGGACGGCGAACCGGACACCGTGCGGCTGCGCCTGATGCGCCCCCGGGAGACCGAGGAGGGGCTGCGCGTCGCCACCGTGCTGGAGCCCAGCCCGTACTGGTCCGGGACGCACGAGGCCGACATGTACGAGGTCGACCTGGACGACGACGGCGCGGGCACGGTCCCGCGCGGCGGCCGGGGCTCCGGGTCCGCCGCGGCGATGGCCGCCGAGGTCGACGGGGAGGCGGGCCGGACCGGAAGCGGGCCCGCCACCATGCCGAACTACTACGACAACTACTTCCTGCCGCGCGGGTACGCGGTGGCGCAGCTGGACAGCCTGGGCAGCGGCGACTCCACCGGCTGCCCGACCAGCGGCGGGAGGAACGAGACGCTGGGCGTCACCGCCGCCGTGGACTGGCTGAACGGCCGGGTCTCCGGGCGCACCCCGGAGGGCGAGGAGGTGACCGCGGAGGACTGGTCCACCGGGGACGTCGCGATGACCGGCATCTCCTACAACGGCACGCTGCCGGTGGCCGCGGCGAGCAGCGGCGTGGAGGGGCTGCGCACCATCGTGCCGCAGGGCGCCATCTCCTCCTGGTACGACTACTACCGGGCCGGCGGCGGGGTGGTCGCCCCCGGCGGCTACCAGGGCGAGGACGCCGACGTGCTGGCGGAGGTGGTCTACACCCGCGCCGACGACCAGGTGTGCAGACCGGTCATCGACGAGGTCACCGCCGGCCAGGACCGGGAGAGCGGCGACTTCAACCGGTTCTGGGCCGAGCGCGACTACCGGCGGTCCGCCGGGGACTTCACCGCCAGCGTCTTCCTGGCGCACGGGCTCAACGACTGGAACGTCAAGACCGACCAGGCGCTCCGGCTCTGGGAGGAGCTGGGCGAGCACGGCGTCGAGCGCCGGCTCTGGCTGCACCAGGGCGGCCACAGCGACCCGATGAACCTGCGCATCGACACCTGGCTGGACCGGCTGCACGGCTGGTTCGACCACGAGCTGTACGGGATCGACAACGGCGCGGACCAGGGGCCGGCGGTCGACATCGAGCGCAGCGACCTGGTCTGGGACACCCAGGAGTCGTGGCCCGCGGAGGGCACCCGGACGGTGCGGCTGCGGCCGACCCCGGGCGGCGGCGACGGCGAGGGCGGGCTGGCCGCCAGCCGGCCCCGGCGCGGCGAGGTGGAGGGCTTCACCGACCGCGGGCGCACCGCGACCGCGGACGAGCTGGTCGCCTCGCCCGACGAGGGCTCCGACGGCGCCCTGGTCTACCGCACCGCCGAGCTCACCGAGGACGTGCGGGTCAGCGGCGTCCCCCGGGTCACCTTCCGCGCCTCGATGGACGGCGCGTCGCCCTACCTGACCGCGGTGCTGGTCGACTACGGCACCGACACCCGCGCCACCGGCCGGGTGCGGTACGACACCGAGACCGAGGTCTGCTACGGCGAGGGCGTCCCCGAGGACCCGGGCTGCACCTACCCGACGATGCACGTCACCGAGGAGAGCCCGTACAAGATCGTCACCCGGGGCTGGCTGGACGCCCGCAACCGCGGCTCGGAGTGGCGGCAGCGCCCGGTGGTCAGCGGCAAGGAGTACACCTTCTCCTGGGAGCTGCAGGCCCAGGACCACGTGTTCAAGAAGGGCCACCGGATCGGGATCGCGCTGATCTCCACCGACCACGACTACACCCAGCGCTACCCGTCCGGCACCGAGGTGGAGCTGGACACCGGCAAGGCCGTCGTCGAGCTCCCCGTCTCGACCGGCCGCGGGGCGCTGCAGGGCTGACCCCGGGGTCCGCCGCCCCGGCGCGGCGGACCCGGTGATCGCCGCGGGGCGCCCGGCCGGAACCCCCGGCCGGGCGCCCCGCGCGGGCGGAACCGGTCCCGGCGGCGCCCCCCGGGACCCGTTGGCTCGGGGCGGGCGCGGCCCGCCGCCGGAGCCGCCGGCGGGGTGCGCTCCTCCCCCGTGTTCAGGCGCGGTCGGGTGGGGCCGCCGGGCGGGCGTCCGATCGAGCGGCCGGGGCCGGCCCCTGCTCGGCGGCGCGGCCGGCCCGGGGCCGGGAGAGGGCCCCGCCGGGCCGCGGGCTCACCCGTCCGGCGGTCCGGCGGCGCCGGGGAGCCGCGGGGCCTCCGCCTCGCGCCGCTTCCTGCGGCGCCGGCGGCGCCAGGCCCAGACGCCCAGCCCCAGGGTGGCCGGGAGGACGATCAGCACCAGCACCGGGATCACGATGGCGACCACGGACATGAAGGCGCTGGTGATGTCCTCCAGGGTGCTCACCACCGGACCGCCGACGCCGAAGGTGACCGTGTTGAGGACCGGCCGCGCCGCGGCCTTCAGCAGGTGGAACACCAGGGCGATGAGCACCCCGGCGACGATCCCGCCCCACGAGGTGCCGTCGGCGGACTGCAGGTCGGGGGTGAAGGAGGTGCTCCCCGCGCCGAAGGTGATGCCGCCCGAGGTCGGCCGGACCACCGTCTGCACCACGTCGTTGACGCTGTCGACGGCGGGGACCTTGTCCGCGACCACCTCCAGCACCAGTAGCAGGCCGAGCAGGACCAGCGTCACCGGGTGCTCCAGCCACTGCCAGCCGCCCCCCAGGTCCAGCAGGCCGGTATAGCGGGAGAGGAGCCCCGCGAGGAGCAGCGGGATGTAGGCGTTCAAACCGGCGGCCGATGCGAGTCCGGCCCCGGACAGCGTTGCGAGCATTCCCCGTCTTCCCTTGGCCTTCCGCGCCGCTCGGCGCGGCGCGCCCGGCGGGCGCGCAGGGAGAGGTTACGGGAACCCGCCGACCGGCACCGTCCCGGACGGCCCGCCCGCGGTGGCCACAGGCGGCCGCGGAGCGGCGCCCCCGTTTCCCGCCGCCGGGACCGCTCCGCCGGAGCCCGGCCCGGCCGGGCGCTCCTCGCACCCCGGCCCCGGCCCTGGCGGCCCGTTCCTCCTCCACGGCGCCGCCCGATCCGCAGACCCCGCGCCCCTTCCGGACCCGCCGCAGGCCGCCCCCGGCCGCCCGGGGCCGCCGGCGGCCCGCCCGTCCCCGGCGGTCCCCTCATCCGGCCTTGCCACCGGACGCCGGACGCCTCCCCGATCGACCTGCGCGGACGCCGCCCTGTGCGCCGGCCGCGCGCGGAGCTTTCCCGGTACGGGCGGTCCGGGCGCGGGTGCGGGTCGAGCAGGTCGGCCGCGTGCGGACAGCGGCCCCGGGCCGCCGGCGGGGAAGGCCGCCGACGGCTCGAGGGGCTCCGTTCGGTCCCGCGGCTCGCCCTCCCCGGTCTCCGGGCCGCTCCCCGGGACCGGTCCCGGCGCGTGCGCGGTCGCGGAGGGCGGGGCATCGGCCGGCCCGGGACGGGGCGGTCAGCTCAAGTAGCCTTCGACCTCCTGGGCGGAGCGGACCCTCGGTTCCGGGGCCGCCTCTCCGTACTCCTCCCGGGCGCGGCGCTGCCGGAGGAGGTCCCAGCACTGGTCGAGTTCGGTGGCGACCTCGCGCATCCGGGCCCGCTCATCGGCGGTGAGGCGGTGCTCGCTCTGCTCGCGCAGAGCCCTCTCCTCCTGGACGAGTTCGCTGATCCGGCCGAAGATGTCCTTCTCCGCCCGCTTGTCGTCGTTCATGGGTCCCATGATCGGCGGGCCGCTGCGGAGCGGCAAGTGACCCCACCGGTGTCCGCGCAGGTCGGCGGGGTTCCGCCGGGCCCGCCGCGGGGTTCCCGAAAGCGCCGCGGGCGCGGCCGCCGCCCGTGTTGCGCCGCCCTCCGGGGCGCCGAGTAGGGTCGCCTCGAACCATCGACAATGAGAAGTTAACATTCTTCATAACACAAGGGGGTGGGCATGTCCGGTGCAGCGGACCCGCTGTGGGTCGGGATCGACATCGGGACCCAGGGGGTCAAGGCGGTCGCCGCCGCGTCCGACGGCGGCGTGGCCGGCCGCGGATCGGCGCCGCTGCGCAGCTCGCGCGGTGACGGCCGGCACGAGCAGGACCCCGAGGAGTGGTGGGCCGCCGCGGGCCGGGCCGCGCGCGAGGCGATGGCCGGGGCCGCCGGTCCGCGCCGGGTCGGGGCGGTCGCGGTCTGCGCCACCTCGGGCACCGCGCTGGTCGCGGACGCCCGGCTGGACCCGGTCGGGCCGGCGCTGATGTACGACGACGCGCGCGCCGCCGGCGCCGCCCCGGCCCTGGCCGCAGCCGTGGACGACGCGACCTGGGAGCGGGTCGGCTCCCGCCCCCAGCCGCACTGGGCGTTCGCCCGCATCGCCCACCTGGTGCGCACCGTCCTCCGCCCGGGGCGGGGCGATCTGGTGCTGCACCAGTCCGACTTCGTCAACGGCCGGCTCAACGGCGGCCCGGTGGCCGCCGACACCAGCCACGCGCTGAAGTCCGGCGCGGACCCGCTGGCCGCGGCCTGGCCGGGCCGGGTCGCCGCGGCCCTCGGCGCCCCGCCGGGCGCCCTGCCCGAGCTGGTCGCCCCGGGCACCGTGATCGGCTCGGTCTGCGCCGCGGCCGCCGGGCACACCGGCATCCCGGAGGGCACCCCGATCGTCGCGGGGATGACCGACGGGTGCGCCGCCCAGCTGGCGGCCGGCGCGCTCGAACCGGGCCGGTGGAACTCGGTGCTCGGCACCACGCTGGTCCTCAAGGGCGCCTCCGAGCACCGGATCGCCGACCCGGCGGCCGGCGTCTACAGCCACCGCTCCCCGGACGGCCGGTGGTGGCCCGGGGGCGCGTCCAGCTCCGGCGCGGGCGTGCTCACCGCCGCCTTCCCCGGCGCCGACCTGGCCGCCATGGACGCCGCCGCGGACCTGGAGCGCCCGGCCTCCGCGGTGGTCTACCCGCTGCCGGGGCGGGGCGAGCGGTTCCCCTTCACCGCGCCGGACGCGGCCGGGTTCACCCTCGGCGCGCCGCGCGACGAGGCCGACCGGTACGCCGCGACCCTGCAGGGCGTGGCGTTCCTGGAGCGGCTCTGCCTGGAGCGGCTGGCCGGGCTCGGCGCCGAGGTGCGCGGCGCGCTGCGGGTGACCGGCGGCGCGGTCGCCAGCCCGGCCTGGACCCGGCTCCGCGCCGACGTGCTCGGCCGGCCGCTGGAGGTCCCGGAGAGCGCCGAGCCGGCGTTCGGCATGGCGGTGCTGGCCGCCGCCTCCGACACACCGCTCTCCGAGGCGGTGGCGCGGATGGTGCGCGTCCGGTCCAGAGTGGAACCGCGCCCGGAGGTGGGCGAGCGCCTGCTGGGCTCCTACCGGCGCCTGGTGCGGGAGCTGGCGGAGCGGGGGTGGACCGCCGGGGCCGGGGAGCCCGCGGCGGTGCGGACGGCGAACGGGAGGGGTGTCCGATGACGGAGGCGGCCGAGCTGATCGTGGTGCGCCACGGCGAGACGGTGTGGCACGCGGAGAACCGGTACGCGGGGTCCAGCGACATCGCGCTGACCCCGGCCGGCGAGGAGCAGGCCGCCGCGCTGGCCCGCTGGGCCGCCGGGGCCGGGCTGAGCGCGGTGCACTGCTCCACCCTGTCCCGGGCCGAGCGCACCGCCGGGCCGGCGGGGCGGGCGGCGGGCCTGCCGGTCACCGCCGACCCGCGCCTGGTGGAGCAGGACTTCGGCGACGGCGAGGGGCTGACCGCGCAGGAGATGCGCGAGCGGCTGGACGGCGCGCGGGAGCGGTTCGAGACGGACCCGTTCCGCAACCCCCTCCCCGGTTCCGAGGACCCGGTGGAGGTGGTCGGGCGGGCCCGGGCCGCGCTGGCCGACGCCGCCCTGGCCGGGGCGGGCGGCAGGGTGCTGGTGGTGGCGCACGGGACGCTGATCCGGCTGGCCCTGTGCTCGCTGCTCGGCATCGACCTGGGCCGGTACCGCCGCGCGTTCCCGAAGGTGGGCAACTGCCGCGGCGCCCGGCTGCGCTGGCGCGGGGACGGCGACGTCGGCCTGCTCTCCTTCAACGAGGAGCTGGCCGCGCCGCCGGCGGGCTGACCGGGCGCCCCGGCCGGGCCGCGCGGCGGTCCGGCCGGGGCCGCTCCCCTCGCCCCCTTGACGGGGCATGACATATAACCGTAAAAAATGATAAGAAAACATTCTCAGATGTTAAATCCACGCTCCCGCGTGGTTTCCCATGCCGCCTCCCCACTGTTCCGCGCGTCCCGCGGGCGCTCCGCCGAGCCGCCCGCCGGGTAGCCGCCGGCCCGGCGGGAGGCTGAGGAGGCTCGATGGCGCACCCCCGGACCCCCGTCCCCCCGCTCCCCCGCGGCCGCTCCGGCCGGCCGGCCTGAGAGCGGGGCGCGGCGCATGTACATCGGAGTGGACATCGGCACCTCCCTGACCAAGGCGGTCGCCTTCGACGCCGAGGGGCGCGAGGCCGGCACCGAATCGGTCTCCACCCGGCTGCTGCACCCCGGCCCCGGGCGGGTGGAGCAGGACCCCGACGAGGTGTTCGCCTCGGTCGGCACCGTGGTCGGGCGGCTCGCCGCCCGGCTGAGCGAGCCGGTCCTGCTGCTCGCGCTGACCGGGCAGGGCGACGGGCTGTGGCTGCTGGACGACCGGGGGCGCCCCACCCGCACCGCGCTGTCCTGGATGGACGGCCGGGCCGCCGACCTGATCCGGCGCTGGGAGGCCGCCGGCGTCCCGGACGAGGTGTTCCGCGCCACCGGCAACACCCTCTTCCCCGGCGCCCCGGCCGCCCTACTGGCCTGGCTGGACGCCGAGGACCCCGGCGAACTGGACCGGGCGGCGACCGCCGGCTACTGCAAGGACATGGTCTTCCAGCGGCTCACCGGGGTGCGCGCCACCGACCCCTCCGACGCCTCGCTCCCGTTCGGCGGCGGACCGGACGGCTACAGCTCCGCGGCGCTGCGCGCCACCGGCCTGGAGCACCGGGCCGGCCTGCTCGCCCCGGTGCACGACGGGCCGCCCGCCGCCCCGCTGACCGCGGCCGGCGCCGAGGCCGTCGGTCTGCCCGCGGGCACCCCGGTCACCTCCGGCCCGTTCGACCTGCCGGCCTGCGCCCGCGGCTCCGGCGTGCGGCGGCCCGGCGACGGGATGGTCATCATCGGCACCACCCTGGCCTGCCAGGTGGCCCGGGAGAAGGCGCAGACCACCGGGGAGCCCTCGGGCATGTCCCTGGCCACCGGCGGCGGCGCCCACCTGCGGGCGATGCCCGCGATGGTCGGCACCGCCGGCCTGGACTGGGCGCTGCGCACCACCGGGCGGAGCATCGGCGACCTGGAGGAGCTGCTGGCCGGGTCCCCGCCGGGGGCCCGGGGCGTGCACATGCTGCCCTACCTGGCGCCCTCCGGCGAGCGGGCCCCGTTCGTGGACCCGTTCGCCCGGGGCGAGATCGGCGGGCTCAGCCTGCACCACGGGCCCGCCGACGTGGTGCGGGCGCTGTGCGAGGGCATCGCCTACGCCGCCCGGCACTGCCTGGAGGCGGCCGGGCTCGACGGCGAGCTGGTGCTGTGCGGCGGCGGATCGCGCAGCCCGCAGTGGGTCGAGGTGTTCTCCGGGGTGATGGGCGTGCCGGTGACGGTGAAGGCCGGCGCGCAGGTGGGGGCGCGCGGCGCGGTGCTGGCCGGGCTGGCCGCCGTCGGCGAGCCGGCCGACGAGGAGGCCTGGACCCGGACGCCGCGCTCGGCCGCCCCCGACCCGGAGTCGGTCCGGCTGTACCAGGAGGGCTACCTCCGCTACCGCGACCACCTGGACGCGGTGCGCCCGCTGTGGGCCGGGGGCGCCCGGTGAGCGGGACCGGAACAGGACGAGCGGCCCGGCGCGCGGGCGCCGCGGCGGAGAGGACGGAGGCGCCGATGCGCTGCGAGCAGGAGCGGCGGGCGGTGGTGGACGCGGCCCGGACACTGGTGGCCGAAGGGCTGGTGGTCGGGACCGCGGGCAACGTGAGCGTGCGCACCGGCGCCGGGGAGGACGCGCTGGTCGCCGTCACCCCCAGCGGCCTGGACTACGCGGCGATGACCCCGGACCTGGTCGGGCTGCACCGGCAGGACGGGACGGCGGTGGACGCGCCGCTGGCGCCGACCAGCGAGATGGGCATGCACCTGGAGGTCTACGCCCGGACCGGGGCCCGCGCGGTGGTGCACACCCACTCCCCCTCGGCCGCGGCGCTGTCGGTCCTGGTGGAGGAGGTCCCGCCGGTCCACTACTACCTGGCGCTGTTCGGCGGCCGGGTGCCGGTGGTCGGCTACGCCCCCTACGGCTCCGCCGAGCTGGCCGGGGCCGCGGCCGACGCGCTGGAGGGGGCCGGCGGCTGCCTGCTGGGCAACCACGGCGCGGTGACCGTCGGCGCCGACCTGGGCCAGGCCCTGGAGCGCGCGCGGCACCTGGAGTGGCTGTGCGAGGTCTCGCTGCGGGTGCTGGGCGCGGGCCGCCCCTTCCGGGCGCTGTCCGCCGAGGAGATGGCCGAGGTGGGCGCGCGGATCGGCGGCTACGGCCAGCGGCCGCCGGAGCGGTAGCGGCCGCGCGGCGGCTCTGTTCCACCCGGCCCGTTCTGCCCCGATACTCGAGGGGTGCCCCGTCCGCGGGGCGCCCCTCGTCCGCGTCCCCGGCGGGCGCCGCCGGGAATCCCGGCGAACCGCCGGTGGTTATATACCGGCAGGGGGTATATTGATGGCTGCGGAACCAGAAGACCAGGGGAGCACCCGGATGGCGACCTACGGCTACCACGACGACAAGCAGAGCCACATCAACCGGCTGCGCAGGATCGAAGGCCAGGTCCGGGGCTTGCAGCGGATGGTCGAGGAGGACGAGTACTGCATCGACATCCTCACCCAGACCGCCGCGGTGAACAAGGCGCTGCGCTCTTTCGCCCTCTCCATGCTCGACGAGCACCTCAAGCACTGTGTCGGGCACGCCGTCGCCAGCGGCGGCGAGGAGGCCGATGAGAAGGTGCGCGAGGCCTCCGAGGCGATCGCGCGCCTGGTGCGCTCCTGATCGAAGGGCCCCGATACCAGGCAGACGGCAACGGAAAGGGAGGCCGCCAGTGGCAGCCACCACCATCACGGTCACCGGCATGACCTGCGAGCACTGCGTCCGCTCGGTGAAGGAGGAGGTCTCGGAGATCCCCGGGGTCACCTCCGTCGAGGTCGACCTCGGCAGCGGCCGGGTGGACATCGCGAGCAGCGAGCCGATCCCGGACGAGCGGCTCAAGGCCGCGATCGACGAGGCCGGCTACGAGATCGCCGGCTGAGTCCCGCAGCAGGGAAGTGGGAGAGAGGGAGGGGCGGGGCCCCTCCCTCCTCCGTTCCCGCCCGCGCGGAGCAGGCGCACGGGTCCCTCTCAGGGCCGGCTCCGGTGCGGACGGGGACCCATAGTCCGTGCGGCAGCGCGGAGCCGGCCTCCGGTCGGGGGGCGGCCTCGGGCACCGCCTTCCCGCCGGGCTTTCACTCGCCCCGGGTCAGCCGGGCGGCCTCCTTCTTGACCGCGTCGGCCGCCAGGTAGTGGTCCTGTTCGATGTCGACGAAGGCCGACGGCTTGCCGTGGTGGAAGCCGAGGCGGGCGACCTCCCCGCCGAGCAGGGTGTCGATCGCCCAGTTGGCCAGCACCCGGGCCCGGGACGGCGCCGAGGGGACCGCCATCAGGTGGTAGGCGCGGGTCACGCCGAGCGCCGGCAGCCCGGTCAGCTCGTAGCCCAGCGGCCGGGCCAGCGCGTCCTTGCCGCTCAGGTCGACGACGAGCCCCAGGTCCTTGTGGTGGAACTCGTGCAGCGGGCGGCCGAGCAGCGAGGAGACGACGTTGTCCGCGGCGACCGCCCCCTGCCGCTGCGCGTACTGCGCGGTGGGCGGGCAGTACCGCCCCTCCTCCCTGGACAGGTCGGGGACGGCCGCCCCGTCGCCCAGCGCGAAGACCCCGGGCAGACCCGGCGCGGCCATGTCCGGGCCGACCACCAGCCGACCCCGGTCCACCTCGCCGCCGAGCCCGCCCATCAGCGGACTGGGCGTGGTCCCCGCGGTCCAGATGAGGGTGCGGCAGGGCAGCACCCGGCCGTCGGTCAGCGTCACCCGGGTCTCGGTGACCTCCTTGACCGAGACCCCCAGCTTGACCTCGATGCCCATGCCGCGCAGCAGGTCCAGCGCCTCGTCGCCGAGCTTGGGGCCGAGCTCGGGCAGGATGTGCGGGGCGACGTCGACCAGGTGCCAGCTGATCAGCGGGCGCAGCTCCGGGTAGCGGCGCGCCATGTCCTGGGTGAGCCGCTCCAGCGCGGCCGCCGTCTCGGTGCCGCTGTAGCCGCCGCCCACCACGATGAACCGGCAGCGCTCCTCCCGCTCCACCGGGTCGTGGCTGGCGTTGGCCAGCTCCAGCTGGGCCAGCACGTGGTCGCGGAGGACCACCGCCTCGGCGAGGTTCTTGTTGCCGAAGGCGTGGTCGCGGAGCCCCGGGATGTCGAAGGCCCGGGTGAGGCTGCCGGGCGCCAGCACCAGGCGGTCGTAGCGCTGGTGGGTGAACTCGCCGTTGATCTTCTCGATCACCACCACCCGCTCCTCGGTGTCCACCCCCACCGCGGTTCCGGGCACCATCCGGGTGCGGCGCAGCACCCGGTTCAGCGACACCGCCACCGACTGCGGCGTGAGCAGCCCGGACGCCACCTGCGGGAGCAGCGGGCTGTAGAGCATGTAGTCGTTGGGAGCGACGAGGACGATCTCGGCCGCTCCGCGCGGGACGCGCCGCTCCAGCCTGCGCAGCGTGTGCAGGCCGGCGAACCCGGCGCCGATCACCACGATCCTCGGACGTGCCGTACTGGGACGTGCCATGGTCGTACCTCCCCCTTCGGCCGCCCGGCACCGCCCCGGCGTCCGCCCGGCGGCAGGCGCCGACGCGGCGGCCCCGTCTCAGGGACGGGCTGCCCGGTCCGCCTTGCCCCAAACGTAGCCCCGGGCGGGGCCGGCGCCCCGGGGACGCGCCCGGACCAGGCCCTCCTTTGGCCGGGGATTTGCCTTCCGCCCGGATTCCGATATCCGGCGCCCGTGTGGCGCTGACCCTGAGAGAAATCACAGATAGTTAGGCTTGTGCACCAGAGCGTGATCGACGGCTCGGGATCCCGTCGTCCCCGTGAACGCCGGGCCCCGAGACCGGGCGAGACGTCGTCGACCCGAGGAAGGAAAGACCATGCACCGTGCCAGCAAGGCGGCGGCCGTCGTCCTCATGACCGGTGGTCTCGTCGGAGCGGGGTTCGCCTCCTCCGCGGCGGCCGCCGCGCCGCCCGACCCCGAACTGCGCGAAGCCATCGCCGCGGTCTGCGCGGCCGCCGGGAGCGGCGCCCAGGAGAGCACCGGGTCCGCGGCGAGCCCGCCGGAGAACCCGGTGGCCGGAGCCCAGGACCCCGAGCCGAAGCCCCCGGAGGGGCAGCTGCCCGAGGCCCCCGGGGAGGCCCCCGCGGAGCTCCCCGAAGGCCCCGGCGAGGCGCCCGCGGAAGTCCCTGCGGAGGTCCCCGCGGAAGAGGGGGCGCCGCTGCCCGGGGCTCCCGGCGAGACCTCCGAGGTTCCGCCCGGCAGCCCGCAGGCGGCCCCGGCCGCGAGCGTGGACGCCGAGGTCGAGCGCCTCTGCGACCTGGCCGCGGAGAAGAAGCTCCTGGACGTGGAGTCCGCCCCGGCGGCTCCCGGTCGGGGCTGAACCGGGAACCGGCGGCCGGCTCGCGCTCCGCGGGCCGGCCGCCGGCCTTTTCCCTTTCCTCGGCCCCCCGCGCCCCAGCACGCGATGACCTCGGCGCTGCGGCCCGGTCAGAGCGCTTGCCGTCAAGTGGCCGTTGTAACGAGGAACCCGGGAGGGGCGAGGGGTGAGGGGCCGGAAGTGCCCCGACCGAGCGCCTCACCCGAGCGCGACGCCCCACGGGGCGGAGGTTCAAGCGGGCGGCGAGGGCGGGAGGGGGACCGGCCGGTCGGTCGGGCGCGGCGCATCGCGGAGCGAAGGTTCAAGCAGCGGCGACGGCAGCGGTGGGGGCGGGGCGGAGGCGGTCGCCCGGGCGCGGCGCCTCGCGGAGCGAAGGTTCAGACCGGCGGCGACGGCGGCGGTGGGGACCGGCCGGTCGGTCGAGTGCGGCGTCTCGCGGAGCGGAGGTCAAGACGGGCGGCGACGGCAGCGGTAGGGGCGTGGCCGGGCGCTCCGGCCGGGCGCGAGCTCCACGAGGTGAGGGTTCAAGCAGGCGGCGAGGGCGGTGGTGGGCACCGGCCGGTCGGTCGGGTGCGGCAGAGCGGGTGGGGGCGGTCGGGGTGGGCCGGGGTGGCGGGTTCGCCGTTCCCGCGTTGCCTCGGGCGCCGGGGCCGGCTGCCGGGCAACCACCGCACCTCCCTGACCTGGGTGAATACGGAGGGTGATGGCAGGGTAGGGCGCCCTGCGCACCGCGAGAGCACCCCGGGGATTCCCGGGCGCGCATCCCGGCCCGGATCGGCCCCCGGGAGGCCTGAATCGCCCTGATCGGGCCGGTGTTCGGGGGTTCGAGCCGCCCGGAAGATCGGGATGCAGGGGGCCGGAACCCGGGAAGGGGCGGTACGGGGGCGAGATGTCGCTTTTGCCCTGCCAGGAGGGCCCGCCTTGGCCACTCTGGGTGACCAGGGAGAGGGCGACGGGGGCCTCAGGGATTACTACTCGCTGGTAGATGTCATCGGGGTGCTCTCGCAGTGCGCAGGGCGCCCCCACCCCTGCCCGACCCTCGCCGAAAACCCGGCATACGGGATATGACCACCCCCGGTGGGAGCACGTGCCGAAGCTGGCCGGTGAACGCGGCGCCCGGCCCCCTCCCCGCCCCCGCCGTCCGCTTGAACCCCCGCCCCGTGAGGCGCCGCGCCCGGGTGAGGCGCCCGGCCCCGTCCCTACCGCTGCCGTCGCCGCCCGTCTGGACCTTCGCTCTGCGGGGCGCCGCGCCCGACCGGCCGGCCGGTCCCCTCGCTGCCGCCGTCGCCGCCTGCCTGAACCCCGGCCCCGTGGGGCGCCGCGCCCGGGTGAGGCGCCCGGCCCCGCCCCTACCGCCGCCGTCGCCGCCCGTCTGGACCTTCGCTCCGCGATGCGCCGCGCCCGACCGGCCGGTCCCCCTCCCGCCCTCGCCGCCCGCTTGAACCCCCGCCCCGTGGAACGCCGCGCCCGGGCGATCGCCTCCGCCCCGCCCCTACCTCCGCCGTCGCCGCCCGTCTTGAACCTTCGCTCCGCGATGCGCCGCGCCCGACCGACCGGCCGGTCCCCCTCCCCTCTGATCCTCTGGTGGGCGGTGTTGCAGCGGACACTGGAAACCACCCGCTCCGATAGGGCCTCCGATAGGGCCGCAGCGCCGAGGTCATCGGGGTCGGGGGCGGGGCGGGAGTGCTCAGCCGGCGGGCGCGTCCTCCGCGGCGGAGAGCAGGGCGGCCCGGCCCATCCGGAACAGCAGCGCCGACATCCGCTCCGGGGCGAGCCGGCCCGCGCTGTGCGGGGTGGAGTTGAGCAGCCCGAAGACCGCGTGCACGCCGGCCCGCAGGGTCTCCGCGGGGACGCCGGGGCGCAGCTCCGCCAGGACCGCGACCCACCGCTCGGTGTAGCCGCGCTGCAGGCTGCGGATCCGGCGGCGGTCCGGATCGGGGACGTTGCCGAGTTCGCGGTCGTGCACGGTGATCAGGGCCGGCTCGTTCAGCGCGAAGTCGATGTGCCCGCGGAGCAGGGCGTCCAGCGCGGCGCCGGGCCCGGCGGCCGCGGCGGCCAGCTCGGCGCCCTGCGCGGCCAGCCGCTCGCTGATGTCCAGCAGCATCGCGCCGAGCAGCGCCTCCTTGCCCGGGAAGTGCCGGTAGAGCGCGGGGCCGCTGGTGCCCACCGCGCGCCCCAGGTCCTCGATCGAGGCGCCGTGGTAGCCGCGCGCCGCGAACAGTTCGGCCGCCGCGCGCAGGATCTCCGCGCGGCGCGCTCCGGCGACCCGGTTGGCCATCGGCGCTCCCCTCGTCCTCCCCGGCCTCCGCCGGTCCCGCCCCGGCCAGGGGCACCGGGGCGGAATCGTACCGCCGCCGGCCGGTGTGACCCTGGACACCGATGTTAATCATCATTAACATCAGCCATGTTAGCGGTCATTAACCAAGAGGGGAATCGATGAGCAGGGCACCCGCGCTCTCCTCCGCGGTCGACACCGGCTCCGCCGCGTTCGCCGCGAACGCCGAGGCCAACAGGGCCCTCGCCGCCCGGCTCCGGGAGCGGATCGCCGAGACCTCGCTCGGCGGCCCGGAGAAGACCCGCATCCGCCACGTCGAACGCGGCAAGCTCCTCCCCCGGGACCGGGTCCGGGCCGTCCTCGACCCCGGGTCGCCGTTCCTGGAGCTGTCCCCGCTCGCCGCCTGGGGCCTGTACGGCGAGGACGGCGGCGACGCCCCCGCCGCGGGCATCATCACCGGCGTGGGCCGGATCGCCGGGCGCGAGGCCGTCATCGTCGCCAACGACGCCACCGTCAAGGGCGGCACCTACTACCCGATGACGGTGAAGAAGCACCTGCGCGCCCAGGAGGTGGCGCTGCACAACCGGCTGCCCTGCGTCTACCTGGTGGACTCCGGCGGCGCGTTCCTGCCCATGCAGGACGAGGTGTTCCCGGACCGCGAGCACTTCGGCCGGATCTTCTACAACCAGGCCACCATGTCCCGGCTGGGCATCCCGCAGCTGGCCGCGGTGCTGGGCTCGTGCACCGCCGGCGGCGCCTACGTCCCGGCGATGAGCGACGAGGCGGTCATCGTCCGCGAGCAGGGCACCATCTTCCTCGGCGGGCCGCCGCTGGTGAAGGCCGCCACCGGCGAGGTGGTCACCGCCGAGGAGCTGGGCGGCGGCGACCTGCACTCGCGCGTCTCCGGGGTCACCGACCACCTCGCCGACGACGACGCGCACGCGCTGTCCATCGTCCGCGGCATCGCCGGCACCCTGGGCCCGCGCCCCGAGCCCGCCTGGGAGCGGCGCGAGTCCCGTCCGCCCGCGCTCGACCCCGGCGAGCTGTACGGCATCGTGCCGACCGACACCCGCACCCCCTACGACGTGCGCGAGGTGATCGGCCGCATCGTCGACGCCAGCGAGTTCACCGAGTTCAAGGCCGAGTACGGCTCCACCCTGGTGACCGGCTTCGCGCACCTGCACGGCCACCCGGTCGGCATCGTCGCCAACAACGGCATCCTGTTCGCCGAGTCGGCGATGAAGGGCGCGCACTTCATCGAGCTGTGCGACCGCCGCTCCATCCCGCTGGTGTTCCTGCAGAACATCTCCGGGTTCATGGTCGGCCGCGACTACGAGGCCGGCGGCATCGCCAAGCACGGCGCGAAGATGGTCACCGCCGTCTCCTGCGCCCGGGTCCCCAAGTTCACCGTGGTCATCGGCGGCTCGTTCGGCGCCGGCAACTACAGCATGTGCGGCCGCGCCTACTCGCCCCGGTTCCTGTGGATGTGGCCCAACGCCCGGATCTCGGTGATGGGCGGCGAGCAGGCCGCCTCGGTGCTGTCCACGGTGCGCCGCGACCAGATGGCCGCCCGCGGTGAGGAGTGGCCCGCCGAGGCGGAGGAGGGCTTCAAGGCGCCCATCCGCGAGCAGTACGAGGAGCAGGGCGAGCCCTACTACTCCACCGCCCGGCTGTGGGACGACGGCGTGATCGACCCCGCGGACACCCGCACCGTGCTCGGCCTGGGCCTGTCGGCCGCCCGCCGCGCACCGCTGGAGCCCGTGGGCTACGGCGTCTTCAGGATGTGAGCCACCGTGCCGGATGAGAGGTTGACGATGACGACGACGGGCCCCCGAGAGCAGGCCACCGGCTGCCGCCCCGGCGAGCCCCCCGCGGTGCTGGTCGCCAACCGGGGCGAGATCGCGGTGCGGATCATGCGCACGCTGCGTCGGCTCGGCATGCGGTCGGTGGCGGTCCACGGCGACGGCGACGCCGGCGCCCGGCACGTCCGGGAGGCCGACACCGCCGTCCGCCTCGGCGGCGCAGCGCTGGCCGACAGCTACCTGAACGGGCCGGCGATCGTCCGCGCCGCGCGCGCCGCCGGCGCCGCCATGGTCCACCCCGGCTACGGGTTCCTCTCCGAGAACGCCGGGTTCGCCCGCGAGTGCGCCGCCGCGGGCCTGGTGTTCGTCGGCCCGCCGCCGGAGGCCATCGAGGCCATGGGCGACAAGATCCGCGCCAAGGCCGCGGTCGCCGCGGCCGGGGTGCCGCTGCTGCCCGGCTTCGCCGAGGAGCCCGGCGCGCCGCTGGGCGACGCCGAACTGGCCGCGGCCGCCGAGCGGGCCGGGTACCCGCTGCTGATCAAGCCGTCGGCGGGCGGCGGCGGCAAGGGCATGCGGCTGGTCCGCGCCCCCGAGGAGCTGGCCGCCGCCGCCGCGGCCGCGCGCCGCGAGGCCCTGGCCGCCTTCGGCGACGCGACGCTGCTGGTCGAGCGGTACGTCGAGCGGCCCCGCCACATCGAGGTGCAGGTCCTGGCGGACGGCCACGGCACCGTGCTGCACCTGGGCGAGCGCGAGTGCAGCCTGCAGCGCCGGCACCAGAAGATCGTGGAGGAGGCGCCGTCCCCGCTGGTCGACCCCGCGCTGCGCGCCGCGATGGGCGAGGCCGCGGTCGCCGCCGCCAAGGCCTGCGGGTACGTGGGCGCGGGCACGGTGGAGTTCATCGTGCAGGGCGGGCCCGGCGGCTCCGCCCCGGAGTACGCGTTCCTGGAGATGAACACCCGGCTCCAGGTCGAGCACCCGGTCACCGAGGAGGCCGTCGCGATCCGCGGGCGGCGCGGCATCGACCTGGTCGAGCTCCAGCTGCGGGTGGCGCAGGGCGAGCCGCTGCCGTTCGACCAGGCCGACGTGGGGCTGTCCGGGCACGCGGTGGAGTGCCGGGTCTACGCCGAGGACCCCGCCCGCGAATTCCTGCCCACCGGCGGGACCGTGCTGCGCCTGGACGAGCCGGCCGGCGAGCACGTCCGGGTCGACTCCGGGCTGGACGAGGGCACCGAGGTCACCTCCGCCTACGACCCGATGCTCGCCAAGGTGGTCGCCTGGGCGCCGGACCGGGCCTCCGCGCTGCACCGCGCCTCGGCCGCGCTGGCCGGCTACACCCTGCTCGGCTGCGGCACCAACGTCGCGTTCCTGCGCCGGCTGCTGGCGCACCCGGCGGTCGCCGCCGGCGACCTGAGCACCGACCTGACCGAGCAGGTCCGGCCCGAGCTGGTGCCCTCCCCCGAGCGCGCGGTCCCCGAGGAGGTGTACGCCGCGGCCGCCCTCGACCACCAGCTGGGCCTGGAGCCGGAGGGCGCCGGGGCCGACCCGTTCGAGGTGCCCAGCGGGTGGCGGGTCGGCGGCCGGGAGTGGACCACCTGGCGGCTGCGGGCGCCGGGCCGGGACCCGGTCGCGGTGGACGTGCACCGGATCGGCCCCGCCGAACCCGGTGCGGCCGGCGGCGGCGCCCGCCGCTACCGGGTGCGGGTCGCGGGCGCGGAGCCGGCCGAGGCCGCCGCGTCGCGCTCCGCCGACGGCCGCACCCTGACCGTGGCCCTGGCCGGGCGCACCGAGCGGTACGCCCGGGCCGCCCGCGACGGCGAGCTGTGGCTCGGCCGCGCCGGCGCGGCCTGGTCGTTCTCCGACGCCCCCTCGGTGGCGCCGATGCGCGACCCGGCCGCCGCCGACGACGGGCCGCTGCGCAGCCCGATGCCCGGGACCGTGCTCGCGGTGCCGGTCGCGGTCGGCGACGAGGTCCGGGCCGGGGCGCCGGTCGTCGTCGTCGAGGCGATGAAGATGGAGCACTCGGTCGCCTCCCCCGTCGACGGGACCGTCGCCCACCTGGCGGTGCGCCCCGGAGACGCGGTGGCCATGGACGCGGTCCTGGCCACCATCGCCCCCGCCGGCGCGGACGGCCCCGCCCCGGCCCCGCCGGGCGGCGCCGGACCCGCCGCCCCCGACCAGCCCGCACCGGACGAACCCGCCGAGGAGCAGGAATGACCGCGATGACCCGACCCACCGCCCTGTCCGCCGAGCACGAGGAGCTGCGGGCCACCGTCGAGGCGTTCGCCCGCGAGGAGGTGGCGCCGGTCATCGGCGACCTCTACGAGCGCGGGGAGTTCCCCTACGACATCGTCGCCAAGATGGGCCGGATGGGCCTGTTCGGGCTGCCGTTCCCGGAGGAGCACGGCGGCATGGGCGGCGACTACTTCGCGCTCTGCCTGGCCCTGGAGGAGCTGGCCCGGGTCGACTCCTCGGTGGCGATCACCCTGGAGGCCGGGGTGTCTCTGGGCGCCATGCCGATCCACCGGTTCGGTTCGGAGCAGCAGAAGAAGACCTGGCTGCCCCGGCTCTGCTCGGGCGAGGCGCTGGGCGCCTTCGGCCTGACCGAGCCGGGCGGCGGCTCCGACGCGGGCGCCACCCGGACCACCGCCCGGCTGGAGGGCGGCGAGTGGGTGGTGAACGGGTCGAAGTGCTTCATCACCAACTCCGGGACCGACATCACCGCGCTGGTGACGGTGACCGCGGTGACCGGGGAGCGGCCGGACGGCCGCCCGGAGATCTCCGCGATCCTCATCCCCTCCGGCACCCCCGGCTTCACCGTCGGCAGGAAGTACTCCAAGGTCGGCTGGAACGCCTCGGACACCCGCGAGCTCGCCTTCGACGGCGTCCGGGTGCCCGAGGCCAACCTGGTCGGCGAGCGCGGCCGCGGCTACGCCCAGTTCCTGCGCATCCTGGACGAGGGCCGGATCGCCATCGCCGCGCTCTCCGTCGGCCTGGCCCAGGGCTGCGTGGACGAGAGCCTGCGCTACGCCGCCGAGCGCGAGGCGTTCGGCTCCGCGATCGGCGGCTACCAGGCCATCCAGTTCAAGATCGCGGAGATGGAGGCCCGCACGCACACCGCCCGGCTGGCCTACTACGACGCGGCCGCCCGGATGCTGGCCGGGGAGCCGTTCAAGAAGGAGGCGGCCATCGCCAAGCTGGTGGCGTCCAACGCCGCCATGGACAACAGCCGGGACGCCACCCAGGTCTTCGGCGGCTACGGGTTCATGAACGAGTACCCGGTCGGCCGGTTCTACCGGGACGCCAAGATCCTGGAGATCGGCGAGGGCACCTCCGAGGTGCAGAAGATGCTCATCGCCCGGGAACTGGGCCTCCCCGCCTGACCCGCCCCGGCCCGGCCCGGCATCGATGCGGCGCCGGGCCGGACGCCCCTCCCGTCGACCGCTCCGGCGAGGCGCCTCCGGGCGCGGACGCCTCCCGGGCGGCCGGTACCGTTGTCCCGACCGGGCCGTACCCGGCGGGGCGCCCGCGCCGCCGCCCTTCCGCCCGGACCGCGACCCCTGAGGAGGACCGAGGTGAGCGCGCCCGTGCCGACCCGCCGCCGGCGGCGGAGAAGGGGGTCCGCCCCCGCACCGGAGGGCCGCGGGGCCGTCGTCTACGACCTCGCCGGCTCGGGCACCCCGGTGGTGCTGCTGCACGGCCTGGGCCACCGGCGGCAGACCTGGTACCCGGTGATGCGGGAGCTGGCCGGCGCGCACCGCCTGCTCGCCCCGGACCTGCCCGGCTTCGGCGCCTCCGACGCCCCGCCGCCCGGCGCCCGCTACGACGTCGCCTCGCTGGCCGACACGGTGCAGCGGATGTGCTCCGAGCTCGGCCTGGAGCGGCCGCACCTGGCCGGGAACTCGTTGGGCGGAGCGCTCGCGCTGGAGCTGGGCGCGCGCGGGTTCGCCGCCTCGGTCACCGCCTTCTCCCCCGCCGGGTTCGCCCCGGCCGCCACGCACGCGGGGCTGCGGCTGCTGGCCGCGGGTGCCCGCGCGGCCGGCCGGGTCCCCGAGCCGGTCCGGGTGGCCGCCGCGACCAGCCCGCCGGCCCGCGCGATCGCCCGCCGGGTGCTGCGCGGCGACCCGGCCTCCCCCGCCGCCGCGCACCTCGCCTTCGACGCGACCCTGGTCGGCGCGGACTCCCCGTTCGTCCGCCTGGTCCCGCGGATCGCCTCCTACCGGTTCGCCTCCCCGGTCCCCTGCCCGGTGACCATCGCCTGGGGCGACCGGGACCGGCTCCTGCCGCCGTCGGGGGCGCCGCGCGCCCTGCGCCGCATCCCGCACGCCCGCCTGGTCACCCTGCTCGGCTGCGGCCACATCCCGATGGCCGACGCCCCGCACCTGGTCGCCGCCGAGATCGCCCGCACCGTCTCCACCGCCGAACACCTGGCGGCCGGCTGACCCGCCCGCGTCCTGGAATTCCAGCAGAGGCGGATTTCCCGGTTCTTCTCCACTTCCGACGGCTTCGCCACGGCACCGCCGCTACCGTCCCGACATGCCCAGCCCCGAGCACGAGATCCGGACCGAGTTCTTTCGGAACCGGCCGGAACTCGCCCCCTTCCTCCTCGAATCCGTATTCGACCACCTGCTGCCGGAGTACGCCTCCGCCAGAGCCGCCCCCACCGACTGCAACGACCTCCAGCCGAAGGAGTACCGGGCCGACACCGTGGTCGCCCTCACCGACGGCTCCGGGAGGAACCGGTTCGGCATCGTGGTGGAGGTCCAGCGCGGCCGGGACGAGCGCAAGCGGTTCAGCTGGCCGGTCTACCTCGCCACGGTGCGGGCCCGGCTGGAATGCCCGGCGCTGCTCCTGGTGGTCTGCTGGAGCGAGCGGACCGCCTGCTGGGCCCGCGATCCGATCGACATCGGGCACCCGGACCGGGTGCTGCACCCCATCGTCCTCGGCCCCGCCGAGATACCGGTCGTCACTTCGGCCGAGGACGCCCGCGCCGACCCGGAACTGGCCGCGCTGTCGGCCCTCGCACACGGCTCCGAGCAAGAGAAGACTCTCCGGGCATTCGCCGAGGCGCTGCGCTCCGTGTCCGACGACCGCTTCGCCCTTTATCATGACCACGTGGTCGCCGAGTTCTCAGCGGCGGCCCGAATCCACTGGGAGGCACTGATGGCAGAGAGCGGAAGCGCCCTCAAGACCGAATTCGCCCGCAGGCACCACGGAAAAGGCCTCTCCGAAGGCCTGACCAAAGGCGAAGCACTCGCCATCATCGAATTCCTCAAGGCGCGCGGCATCCCCGTCAGCGAGCAGGCGCGCGAACGCATCACCTCCTGCACCGACCGCGGAACCCTGGAGACCTGGATCCGCAAGGCCGCCACCGTCGCCGCTGTGGACGAACTGTTCGACTGATCCACCCGGCTCCGGCCGCCCCGGGACTCCGCTCCGGGGCGGTCAGAGGTCCTTGCCGTAGGCGAGCAGGGTGAAGCCGGGGATCGGACTCCAGTCGCGGTCCGGGAGGCGGGTGAAGCCGCGGGAGGTGTAGAGGCGCTGGGCCGCCGCCATGGCGGGCTGGGTGGAGAGGACGATCCGGTCGGCGCCGCGGGCGGCGGCGCGCCGCTCCACCTCGGCCATCAGGGCCCGTGCCACGCCGCGGCCGCGGGCCTGCGGGGCGACCGCCAGGGCGCGGACCTCCGTCTCGTGCGCTCCGCGGGCGACCTCGCTGTTCGGCGTCCAGGGCTCGATCATGACGGTGCCGAGCAGCGCGGGCGCCGTTCCGGGCCCGCCACCGGGATCGGCGGCGGCGTCGACGTCGGAGGCGTCCCCGGCGGCGTGGGCGGCCACCAGGATCTCACCCTTGCCGCCCGATCCGAGGCGGCGCAGCACCTCGGTGTAGGGCGGGTGCACGGAGAGCAGGTCCTCGGCCCGGTACGCGGCGACCCGCAGCTCTCCGACCTCGGCGGCCTCCTCCGGGAGCATGTCTCGAACGATCATGGCCCCATTCGAGCACCCGCCGGTGGCGGCCTCCCTCCCGGGGCCGGGGTCAGTGGACCTCGAAGACCGGGCCGGCGGGGCGGAACGGGAGCCGGCCGCCGCGCGGCAGGAGGTAGGCGTGCTCGCGGCGGACGCGCAGGGTGTCGCACCAGCCGTCGGTGATGACCAGCAGCGGCGCCGTGTGCGGGAAGTCGTCGGCGCGGTGCAGCAGGTCGATGCCGGGCTGGAGCACCGTTCCGCCGCGGCCGCGGACCCGCACCCGGTCGGCGACCTCGGCGGGGGCGAGGTAGCCGGCGTCGTAGGGGGCGGCGTCGCAGAAGACCACCCGGGCGGCGGGGACGTCGCGGGCCTCGGCGTAGGAGGCGATGGCGCCCAGCGCCTTGCCGAGCAGCCGGGCGTCCATCGACCCGGAGGTGTCCAGCACCACCCCGAAGGTGCACCGCTCCACCTCCTCCGGCGGGAAGTACCGGCCGGCCCGCGGAATGCCCGGGGTGGACGCCTGGCGGCGGGACGGGCGCGCGTAGGAGCGGACCGCCTGCGGGCGGGGCACGAACTCGTCGAACCAGCGGGCCAGCCGGACGTCCCAGGGCGGCGGCGGGTGGGCCAGCGCCCGGATCTCCTCCACCAGGCCGGCCGGGAGCAGCCCGCGCTCGCCGCGGTCGTGCAGCTCCAGGCCGCGGACCAGGCCGCGCCGGTAGAACTCGTCCAGGTCGACGTAGTCCTTGGGCGGCCGGGGCAGGGGCTCGCCGAGGACGTCGCCGGCCCCTTTGCCGCGCAGGGTGGACAGCCGGCGGATCCGGCGCGCGTCCGCGGCGATGCGGTCGTAGACCTCCTCCGCGGAGAGGCCGGCCAGCCGCGGGTCGTGCAGCACCCCGTGCGGCATGGCGCCCACCTCCATCTCGCGCAGCCACCCGTTGACCACGTAGTCGGCGGCGACGTTGAACAGGTAGGGATCGCGCGGGCCGCGCCGGTCCCCGTGGCGGAGCGCGGCGTGCAGCATCTCGTGGGCGAGGATGAACCGCCACTCCTCGTCGGTGTGCGAGGCGAACGGGTTGAGGTAGATCTCGCCGGCCGAGGCGTCCACCGCGGCGATCGCGATGCCGTGCGCCCGGGCCAGGTCGGCGTCGGCGACCAGCTCCATCCCGGCGGCGATGCCGCCGAGCAGCGGGTAGGAGGAGATGAACCAGTCCATCGCCCGCTCCCAGGGGCGCCGGTCCCGGATGCGGCCGTCCGGTCCCAGGGGCCTGCCGCCGGCCTGCTCCATCGCCGCGGACATGGTCCGGGTCAGCCCGTGCGCGAACGCCCGCTGCCAGTCCGGCCGCTGCCGGTGGCCCAGCCAGCGGAGCGGCCGGTGGTCGGGGCCGGCCCCGCCGGGGCCGCAGCGGGCGTACTCCTCGGGGACGCCGTCGCGGCGCCACCGCTCGGCGAGGGCCTCCTCGTCGGATCCGGGGAAGTCGAGCGGGACGTGGGCGGGCGGGGTCCCGGTCCCGCCGAGGGTGGACTGGAACCGGGCGACCGCGGCGCACCTGGCCGCGGCCAGAGCGGCGTCCGGCTGCTCCGGTTCCCCGGTGGCCGCGGGCACGTGGCCGAAGCCCAGGTGGAGCACGCAGTGCGCGATGGCCCACGTCCACTCGGCCGGCTCGGCCCGCCGGGAGGCGTTCACGTGCACGACGCCGTTGGAGTCGACCGCGGCCATCCCGCCCGGCGCGACGTGCGTGCAGCCCGTCTCGCAGTAGGCCACCTCGATGGCGGAGAGCACCGGGTGGGCCGCGGCGGCGGCGGCCCCGGCCCGGAAGGCCTCCCGGGCCGGGTCGGGGCGCCCGCCCTTGCCGCGCCTACCGCCCCGGCTCACCGGCGCGCCTCGACCAGCCGGGGCATGTCCCGGGCCGCCTCGACCAGGAACCAGGAGGGCAGCACCGGTTCGCCGTCGGGGCCGTCGGCGATGACCGAGCGCGCCACCTCCACCGAGACCTCGGCGAGCTGGACCAGCAGCGCCTTGGAGCGGTGCACGGTCTGGCGCACCGCCGGGGAGGCGTGCTCCTTGTTCGCGGGGAGCTCCTTGACCAGGCGGCCGCGGAACGCGTCGGCGAGGAAGTAGAGCAGGTCGCGGTCCTCGGGGCGGTGCGGCCAGCGGGCGTCGCCCTTGATGACGGCCTCCAGGCCGTACCGGCTGCGCACCACCTTGGCGTAGCCGCAGAAGGCGGTGGCGTGCGCCGGGGTGAGGGTGCCGTGCGCGATGACGGCGAGGGTCTCCTCGTCCACGTCGGAACCGAAGGAGTGCAGCGCGTCGGAGAGCATGTGCCAGGAGCGCGGCGTGGAGAACGGCTCCTCGGTCTTGGGCGGCGCCGACCAGAGGTGGTCGGGCCGGTCGGTGATGTAGTCGGTGACCCAGGGGTGGATGCCGCTGTCGGCGGCCCAGGCGAGCCAGTCGGTGGCCGACGCCTGCAGGTGCACGTGGGTGAGCCGGTTGACCAGCGCGGACGCGATGGGCCGGGCGAGCGCGTTGTCGGTGGCGCGGTTGCCCGCGCCGATCACGATGCTGCCCGCGGGGAGTTCGTAGCCGCCGATGCGGCGGTCCAGGATGAGCGAGTAGAACGCCTTCTGCACGTCCGGGGAGGCGGCGTTGAGCTCGTCCAGGAAGAGGCAGTACGGCTCGTCCCGGGCGATGGCCTCCGGCGGGCAGAACACCGACCGGCCGTCGCGGATCTGCGGCACCCCGATGAGGTCCTCGGGGGCGAGCTGGGTGCCCAGCAGGCTCACGCACTCCAGCCCCAGTGACTCCGCGAACCGCCGCACCAGCGACGACTTCCCGATCCCGGGCGCGCCCCAGAGGAAGACGGGGCGGACGGTGGCCAGCCCGAGCAGCAGCTCGGGGACGCGGGCGGGGGTCACGGCGACGGCTGCCTGCACGCAACGGCTCCTTCGGTGTCGGGGGACGCGCGCGCAGGGGCGCTGTGTCCGTTTCCGCCCAGATTGCCGGAGCGGGAGGAGGAGCGGCAACCCGTTTTCCCCTGCTCCGCCCCTGCCGGGCGCCGCCCCGCACCGCCGCGTGAGGGTCAGGCCGCGCGCCGGCCGGCCAGCCAGGTGCCGCGTTCGGTGATCGAGGCGATCTCCATCGGGTCGACGGCGCGCGGGTCGCGGTCCAGCCAGACCAGGTCGGCGTCGGCGCCGGGGCGGAGGGTGCCGCGGCGGTGCTCGGCACCGGCCTGGTAGGCGGTGCCGGTGGTGTAGGCGGTGAGGGCCTGCTCCGCGGTGAGCCGCTCCTCGGGGATCCAGCCCCCGGCGGGGTCGCCCGCGAAGGTGCGGCGGGTGACCGCCACCTGGATCCCGTCCAGCGGGCGCTCGGTGCTGACCGGCCAGTCGCTGCCGAAGCTCAGCCGGGTGCCGCCGCGGAGCAGGGTCGCCATCGGGTACTGCAGCGCGGCGCGGCCCTCGCCCAGGCGCGGGATGGTCAGGTCGACCTGGAGCGGGTCGAGCTGGGCCCAGTACGGCTCGAAGTTGGCGACCGCCCCGACCCGGGCGAACCGCTCCAGGTCGGCCGGGTCGACGAGCTGGGTGTGCGCGATGACCGGGCGGCGCGGCCGGGGCGGGTTGGTGCGGGCCGTCCGCTCCAGCGCGTCCAGGGCGTTGCGGACGCCGGCGTCGCCGATGGCATGGACGTGCACCTCGAAGCCGAGCCGGTCGAAGGCGGCCACCGCCTCGGCCAGCGCCGCCCCGGGCCACACCGGCATGCCGTGCGAGTGCGGGCGGTCGGTGTAGGGCTCCAGCAGGGCGGCCGTGCCGCCCTCGATCACCCCGTCGGCGAAGAACTTGACGGTGCGCGCGGTGAGCAGCCCGGCCGCGGCGGGTTCGGCGCGGACCTCCTCGCGCAGCTCCGGGAAGGCGGACAGCTGGTCGCGCCACTCGCCGGGGTCGGCGCGCAGGGCCAGGTCGGCCCGGGTGAGCAGGGAGCCGCGCCGGGCGGCCTCCAGGTAGGCGCCGACCGTGGCCGGGTCGACCCAGGCGTCCTGGTACCAGGTGATGCCCGAGCGCAGGTAGCGCCGCCCGGCGTCGGCGAGGGCGCGCACCCGGTCGCCGGCGGCCTCCTCCGGGACCAGGTCCAGGACCAGGTCGACGGCGCCCCATTCGCGCAGCGTGCCCATGGGGGTGCCGTCGGCGCGGCGGACGATGGCGCCGTCGCCGGGGTCGGGGGTGCCGGCGGTGATGCCGGCCCGGCGCAGCGCCTCGGAGTTGACCCAGACGGTGTGGTAGTCGTAGGCGTGCAGCACGACCGGGCGGTCGGGCACGGCGGCGTCGAGCACCCGGGCGTCGAACTCGCCGCGCGGCGCGATCGCGGGGTCGTAGCTGCCGCCGACGATCCACTCGGCCCCGGGGTTCTCGGCGGCCCAGCGGCCCACGGCGGCCGCCACCCGCTCCGGGTCGGCCAGGTCGCGGACGGGCGGGCCCTGCGCCTCCAGCCCGCCGAAGAGCGGGTGGGCGTGGCCGTCGCCGAAGGCCGGCATGAGCAGGCCGCCGTCCAGGTCGACGACGTCGGCGGCCGTCCCGGCGAGCGCTTCGGCCTCGGCGCCGGCGGCGACGATCCGCCCCTGCGCCGCGGCGAGCGCGCCGGCGTCCCCCTCGCCGGTCCACACGGTTCCCCCGGTCCAGACCGTCACATCCCGCACAGCCGCCTCCCGCACCGAAGCGGGGCGCCGGTGGTGCCCGGCGCCCCGCCGCCGACGTTCTCCGAACGGCCGCTCAGGCTACCGGGGTCCGCCGCGCCGGAACAGTGCCCGCCCGGCCCTCCGGGGCCCGCGCCCGCCTGCGGCGGGCTCCGGGCCGGGCGGCGGCCGGCGCGGCGGGGGCGTCACGGCCCCGCGGTGACCCGGATCTTGGACTGGCCGTGCGGGCGCTTCTCCCAGTCGTCCATGAACCGCGCCTGCAGGCCGTGCTTCTCGGCGAGGGCGATGAGCGTCCCGGTCCGGTAGTAGAAGTCCTCGCGCAGCACCTGGTGCTCGGCGCCCTCGGTCCGGTCGAAGGTGAAGTCGAAGAAGCCGCCGGGGGCCAGGATCCGGCCCACGTGCGCCAGGCACTCGTCGATGACCTCGATGGGCGAGTGCGAGAAGACGCTGTGCGCGTGCACCACGTCGAACCGGCCGTCCGGCAGGAAGTCGAAGGTGAGGTCCTGGGTGATGGTCAGGTGCGGCAGCTTCTCCTGCAGGCCGCGCTCGGCCAGCACCTTCTTGGCGGCGATCAGGATGTCCGGGGAGATGTCGATGCCGTAGTAGTTGCCCTCGTCCAGGTAGTCGATGAAGCGCCAGCCGGCCCGCAGGTTGCCGCAGCCGATGTCGAGCATCCGCTGGTCCGGTTTGAGCCCGTGCTCGACCAGGTAGTCGAACTGCATCTTGCCGAGCGCGAGCCACCGCTTCTCGTTCCGGCTGCCGACCGCCGCCTTGGGGTCCCGCGCCGCGTCGGAGGCCATCACCGCCCGGTAGTAGGAGACGTGGTCCCGGTGGAGGAGGCGGAACCTCAGGTCCCGTGCGGAGCGCTGCACGTAGGGCAGGATCCTCCCGGGGTTGCGCAGCGCGTAGCGCACCTTGTGCGGCAGCGAGGAGCGGTTCGCGTTCAACGAGGCGGTCGTCTTCTTCGGCATCGCTCGGTTCTTCCGTTTCGGGATCGTTCCGCCGCGACCGGGGTGCGGGCCCGGCGGTCGAAGGCGCAATGGCATCACGCGTCGGTGACGCGAGGGTACTTCTTCCGGACGGGAGGTGAGGAATCCGGCGACGGGAAGGTGTACGCGTGTCCCGCCCCGGGCGATGGTCTTGACGTTGCGGGGGTATTCCGAGCGCTCGGAATACCCCCGCAACGTCAAGACCATCGGAGAGGAGGGCCGGCTCAGGCCCCGTAGGCCGGTTCGGGTTCCGGGGCGTCGCGGATCAGGCCGCGCACGGCGGCGCCGACGTCGGCCGGGTCCCAGCGGGCCCCGCGGTCGGCGGCGGGTCCGTGCCGGAAGCCGTCCATCAGGCAGATCCGGCCGCCCTCGGCCTCGAAGACCCTGCCGGTGACCCCCGTGCACTCCGCCGAGCCCAGCCAGACCACCAGGGGCGAGACGTTGGCCGGGTCCATGGCGTCGAACGCGCCGCCGCCGGGGCGGGCCATCTCCGCCGCGAACGCCCCCTCGGTCATCCGGGTGCGCGCCGCCGGGGCGATCGCGTTCACCGCCGCCCCGTACCGGCCCAGTTCGGCCGCGGCGACCAGGGTGAGTCCGATGATCCCCGCCTTGGCCGCGGAGTAGTTGGCCTGGCCCACGCTGCCCAGCAGCCCCGCCCCCGAGGAGGTGTTGACCACCCGCGCCACCGGCGTCCGGCCCGCCTTGGCCTCCGCCCGCCAGTGCGCGCCGGCCTGCCTCAGCACCAGGAAGTGCCCCTTGAGGTGCACCCGCAGCACCGCGTCCCACTCCTCCTCGGAGATGTTGACCAGCATCCGGTCGCGCAGGAACCCGGCGTTGTTCACCAGGGTGTCCAGCCGCCCGAAGGCCCGCAGCGCGGTGTCCACCGCCTCGGCCGCGCCGGCGGCGGTGGCGATGTCGCCGGTGGCGGTGACCGCCTCGCCGCCGGCCGCGCGGATCTCCGCCGCGACCTCCTCGGCGGGGGCCGCGGAGCCGCCGGCGCCGTCCAGGCCCACGCCGACGTCGTTGACCACCACCCGGGCGCCCTGCCGGGCGAACTCCAGGGCGTGGGCCCGGCCCAGCCCCCGGCCGGCGCCGGTCACCAGCGCCACCCGGCCCTCGCAGATCCCGCCCATTCCGCCTCCCGGTCGGCCCGCGCGCTCGGGGGCCCGGCCGCGGCCGGGCCCGTCCCGCACCGGCCGCGCACCGGGCCCGCCCGGTATCCCCTTTTTCTAACAAACGCTTGGGCGGAACGTAAGGGCCCGGAACCGCGCCGGCCGCGCGGCCGGCGGCTCAGAACAGCGGCCGGAGCGGCCCGATGATGCGCTCGGTGAGCTTGGCCAGCAGCGGCCTGCCGCGCCACTCGGCCTCGGTCAGCGGCACCGCGTTGGTGCTGTCGTTGGCGAAGACCTCCTCCAGGTGGGCGGCGACGCCGTCGTCGTAGATCTCGACGTTGATCTCGTAGTTCCCGGTGAGGCTGAGCCGGTCCACGTTGGCGGTGCCCACGGTGGACCAGCGGCCGTCGATGGTGGCGGTCTTGGCGTGCACCATCGCCCCGCGGAACCGCCACAGGGTCACCCCGCCGCGCAGCAGCGCGCCGTACAGCCCGCGCGACATCCAGTCCGCGACGATGTGGTTGGAGTCGGCCGGCACCAGTACCCGCACGTCCACCCCGCGCTGGGCGGCGGCCACCAGCGCGTCGACGATCTCCCGGTCCGGGATGAAGTAGGCCTGGGTGATGTAGATGTGCTCCCGGGCCCGGTCGATCGCGTCCAGGTACATCCCGCGGATCGGGTAGACGAGCAGGTCCGGCACGTTGCGCTGGGCCTTGATCGCGGGCGTCCACTGGGCCTCGCCGATCGCGGTGAGCCGGGGCTGGCCCGCCCGGCGGTGCCGGTTCCAGAACTCGCAGAAGGCGTTCTCCAGCTCCCACACCGCCGGGCCGGAGATGCCCAGGTGGGTGTCGCGCCACTCGGTGGCGTAGGCCTTGCCGACGTTGTAGCCGCCGACGAAGCCGGTCTCGCCGTCCACGGTGAGGATCTTGCGGTGGTCCCGGCCGATCTTGCGGACGTCCAGCAGCAGCACCCCCGGGTGCACCACCGGGAAGCGCAGCACGTTCACCGAGGGCGGGAAGCGGAAGAAGGAGCGCGGCACCACCAGGTTGGCGAAGCCGTCGTAGACGACGTGGACCTCCACGCCGCGCTCGGCGGCGGCGATCAGCTCGCGCTTGAACTCGCGCCCGGTCTGGTCGCCCTTGACGATGTAGGACTCGAACAGGATGCGCCGGCGCGCCCCCCGGATCGCGTCCAGCATGTCGGAGAACAGGTCCTCGCCGTAGGTGTAGGTGGTGACGAGGTTCTCGCCGACCGGCAGCTCCTTGGGCGCGGTCCGCGGGAAGCGGGCGCGCTTGGGGCGGACCCGCTTGCGCCACAGGTCGATGCCGATCAGGCCGATGATCGCGGCCGCCTGAGCGGTGAAAAGGCCGATGATCAGGCGCTTGACGGCGGTGATGATGGTCGTTCTTCGAAGCATTCCGTCGTCTCCGGTCCGCGGACCGCCCGGCCCGTGCCGGGCGGCCCCCCACGCTACCCTCCGCGCGCCCCCGGCGCCGTACGGTGCGACACGCCGCGTCCCCCTCCGCGGGGCGGAGGGGGACGCGGGCGGGGGCCGGTGCCGGCCCGGAGCCGGGTGCGGGGCTACTTCCTCTCGCGCACCGCTTCGACGATCTCGCGCACGGCCTCGTCGATCGGAACGCCGTTGTTCTGCGACCCGTCGCGGTACCGGAAGGAGACGGCGCCCTTGCTCACGTCGTCGTCCCCGGCCAGCAGCATGAACGGGACCTTCTGCTTCTGCGCGTTGCGGATCTTCTTCTGCATCCGGTCGTCGCCGGCGTCCACCTCGACCCGGATGCCCTCGGCGCGCAGCCGCCGCGCGACCCCGTCCAGGTGCGGGACGTGCTCGGCGGCGATCGGGATGCCCACCGCCTGCACCGGGGCCAGCCACGCCGGGAACGCGCCCGCGTAGTGCTCCAGCAGCACCGCGAAGAACCGCTCGATCGAGCCGAACAGCGCGCGGTGGATCATCACCGGGCGCTGCCGGGTGCCGTCCGCGGCGGTGTACTCCAGGTCGAAGCGCTCCGGCAGGTTGAAGTCGACCTGGATGGTGGACATCTGCCAGGTGCGGCCGATGGCGTCCCGGGCCTGCACCGAGATCTTCGGCCCGTAGAAGGCCGCGCCGCCCGGGTCCATGACCAGTTCCAGGCCCTGCTTCTCCGCCGCCTGGCGGAGCGTCTCGGTGGCCTCGGCCCACACCTCGTCGGAGCCGATCGACTTCTCCGGGTCCTTGGTGGACAGCTCCAGGTAGAAGTCGTTCAGGCCGTAGTCGCGGAGCAGGTCCAGCACGAAGGTGAGCAGCGAGTCGAGCTCATCGGCCATCTGCTCCTTGGTGCAGTAGATGTGCGCGTCGTCCTGGGTGAAGCCGCGGGCCCGGGTCAGGCCGTGCACCACGCCGGACTTCTCGTACCGGTACACGGTGCCGAACTCGAACATGCGCAGCGGCAGCTCCCGGTAGGACCGGCCGCGCGCGCCGAAGACCAGGTTGTGCATCGGGCAGTTCATCGGCTTGAGGTAGTAGTCGATGCCGCCGTCCAGCTGCATGGGCGGGTACATGCCGTCCGCGTACCAGTCGAGGTGGCCCGACTTCTCGAACAGCTTCCCCTTGGTGGCGTGCGGGGTGTAGACGAACTCGTACCCCGCCTCCTCGTGCCGCCGGCGCGAGTACTCCTCCATCTCCCGCCGGACGACGCCGCCCTTGGGGTGGAAGACCGCCAGCCCGGAGCCGATCTCGTCCGGGATGGAGAACAGGTCCAGCTCCGCGCCGAGCCTGCGGTGGTCGCGCTTCTCCGCCTCCTCCAGGAACGCCAGGTACTCCTTGAGCGCGTCCTTGGTCTCCCAGGCGGTGCCGTAGATCCGCTGCAGCTGCGGGTTGGTCTCCTTGCCGCGCCAGTAGGCCGCGGCGGTGCGCATCAGCTTGAACGCCGGGACGGCCTTGGTGGTGGGCAGGTGCGGGCCGCGGCAGAGGTCCTTCCAGCACAGCTCGCCGGTGCGCGGGTGGATGTTGTCGTAGACGGTCAGGCCGCCGGCGCCGACCTCGACCGAGGCGCCCTCGGCGTCGGAGGCGCCGCCCTTCAGCCCGATCAGCTCCAGCTTGTAGGGCTCGGTGGCGAGCTCGGCGCGGGCGTCCTCGTCGGAGACGTCGCGGCGCTGGAAGCGCTGCCCCTGCTTGACGATCTCCTGCATCTTCTTCTCGATGGCCTTGAGATCGGCGGGGGTGAACGGCTCGGTGACGTCGAAGTCGTAGTAGAAGCCGTTCTCCACCGGCGGGCCGATGCCCAGCTTGGCCTCGGGGAACAGCTCCTGGACCGCCTGGGCCAGGATGTGCGCGGTGGAGTGGCGCAGGATGGCGCGGCCGTCCTCGGAGCCGATCTCGACCGGCTCCACGGCGTCGCCGTCGGCCAGCTCCCGGTACAGGTCGCGCAGCTCCCCGTTGACCCTCGCGGCGACGGTCGTGCGGCCGTCGGCCTCCAGCGCCTGGCCCGCCGTAGTGCCGGCCGCCACCGCGCGCTCGGTTCCTGCGACGGTGATGTGCAGCTCAGGCTGGGCGGACACGGTGACTCCTCAAATCTTCTCCGGGATCGTCCGGAGGACACCGCCCCGCGGGCGTCCGCGCTCCGGCGGACCGTGCGGCGGGCGGGCCTCCCTGCACCGATGCTATCGGGTGAGCGGGTCTCCCGGAGCGCCCCCGGCCTCCCCCGCCCGCCGGGTACCGTTCGGCCACACGGGTATGCACAACGCGGGGGCCGGACGCGGCGAGGACACGGAGGCTGCACGTGCGGATCGTGATCGTGGGGGCGGGGATCGCCGGGCTGACCCTGGCCGCGGCGCTGGCCGGGGCGGGGCGCCGGTGCGTCATCGTCGAGCAGGCCCAGGACTTCTCCCCGGTCGGCTCCGGCATCCGCCTCGCCCCCAACGCGACCCGCCTGCTCACCGGCCTGGGCCTGGGTCCGGCACTCGCCGAGGCCTCCTCCCGGCCGCTCCGCCGCGACATCCTGCGCTGGGACGACGGCCGCCTGCTGCACAGCACCCCGCTGGGCGGGGAGGCGGAGAAGCGGTACGGCGCCCCGCTGCTCACCCTGCTCCGCTCCGACCTGCACCGCATCCTGCTGGACGCGGTGCCCGAGGGGACCGTGCTCCCCGGGCGCTACGTCACCGACGTGCTGGAGAACAGCGACGAGGTGACGCTGCGCTGCTCCGACGGCCGGGAGTTCCACGGCGACGTCGCGGTCGGCGCCGACGGCGTGCACTCCTCGCTGCGCGCCCTGCTCCGCCCCGGGCGGTACCGCACCTCGGGGCAGGCGGTCTACCGCGGGGTGGTGCCCGCGGACCGGCGCCCCGAGGCCGAGGCCGAGCCGCGCATCCGGATCTGGGTGGGCGGCGACCGGAACTTCACCGACTACCCGGTGTCGGGCGGCCGGCTCAGCTTCTCGGCGACCCTGCCCATCGCTCCCCCCGGTTCCGGGGCGTGGACCACCGAGGGGCGGATCGCCGCCCTGGGGAGCGCCTTCACCGGCTGGGACCCGCGGCTGCTCGCGGAGGTCCCCAGGGCCGAGTGGGTCGGCCTGTGGGAGCTGAACGAGCACGACCCGGTCCCTCCCTGGACCACCGGCCGGGTGGTCCTCGTCGGGGACGCCGCGCACCCGATGCTGCCCTACTTCGCCCAGGGGGCCGACCAGGCGGTGGAGGACGCGGTGGTGCTGGCCGAGTTCCTCCGACACGCCGACGCGCTCAGCGTCGGGCGGGCGCTGGCCGGGTACGCCGAGGCCCGCCGGGAGCGCACCGAGCGGATCCACGCGCTGGGGCGCCGGGCGCTGCGCGCGTTCACCCCGCACGCCGAGGGCGCCCCGGAGGACCGCCCCCTGCTCCTGGGCGATCTGGAGCGGGCCGAGAGCGAGTGGATCTTCGGGCACGACGCCGGTGCGGACGCGGCGCGCCGGATCCGCGGGCCGCGCCGTCCCCGGTGACCCGGGGGCCGGTGCCGGAACGCGCCCGGACCGGGGATTGACGTCCCTGTTTCCGCCCGTATACCCGACCTTGATCCGCCCGATATTGTGTGCACCATGACTCAGACCCCACTGACCGGCACCGAAGAGCCGGACCCGGCGGGATCCAGAGCCACGCCCGCGCACAAGCGGTACTGGCGCCGCATCCGGGTCCGCATGCGCATATGGCGGATGAAGATGCGCTCCCATCCGCTCCTCCACGTCACCTGGCGGACGGTGGTCGGCGTGGTCGGCGGTGCCGTGCTCACCGTGGGCCTCATCATGTGCGTCACCCCCGGACCGGGGATCGCCGGGATCGTTCTCGGCCTGGCGATCCTGTCCAGCGAGTTCGGCTGGGCGAACGGGCTGCTCCGCCGGGCCCGGACGCACGCGGTGCGGGCCAAGGAGTCCGCGCTCGCCGCGGAGCGGCGGCGGCGCGAGCGCCGGCGGCGGAAGAAGGCCGGCCGGCGCTGACCCCCGGGGGCCGCTCGGACCGGCGTCCCCGTATCGGACCGCCTCTTTCCGGTCGCACCGCGCCCTGAATGGGCGGGCCCGGCCGTCCGGCGGTGTCGCGCAGCTCACCCCGGCCCGCTCGAACCTTCCGGCTTCCGGGCTGGTCCGAGAGGGTGGACGGGGAGAAAGCGGGGCGCTCCGGCCAGACGGTGCACGGCGCCGCTCCCGGACGGGGCGCCGCGGCGGCACCGGGGCCCGGCCGAAACCCCAAAAGAAAAAAGCCGACTCCGGTTGATCGGAGCCGACCTTGTCGAGAGGTGGGCGATACTGGACTCGAACCAGTGACCTCGTCGGTGTGAACGACGCGCTCTAGCCAACTGAGCTAATCGCCCTGGTGTCTTCCCGCCTGCTCGGCGGGGCGAACAATGAAAACTCTAGCGCATCCGTCGGGGTGCTCGTGCAACCCGCGTCCCCGGAGGACCGCACAGGGTGTGACCGAGGTCTCAGACCGGACCGGCTCCGCTCGTTCAAAGGCGCGTAAAACGTGAAAGCCCCTCGGCAAAGGGGATGTGAACGGCGGGCGGCGGCGAGGCCACCGGAGCCCCCGCGCGTGGGTGACGGGGCACACACATGATCCGGAAATTCCTGGTTTCCGCAGCTCATTACAGTGACCGAGGATCGCAGAGGCCGTACTTGGACACCCCTTGGCGATCCGGTAGCGAAAAGTCCCGCGATCATCGCGTCATAGATCGCGGACGGCCGCGTTGGAGCGGGTGAGACGGCATACGGTTCCGCGCCGCGGGGCCGGACGAGAAAAGGTTTGGCGAACATGAACAGTAGCGGCACCACTGCCAGCGCCGAGCTGGGCCTGCAGCTCCTGGTCCCGGAGCGCACCTCGGTCCCCCTGGTCGCGCGGCTCGACTACACCGCTGACGACCCCTACGCGATCAAGGTCGCCTTCCACACCGGCGAGGACGAGCCGGTCGAGTGGATCTTCGCCCGCGAGCTGCTGACCGTCGGCATCGTCCGCCCGGTCGGCGAGGGCGACGTCCAGGTGTGGCCCTCCAAGAGCGGCGACGAGCGCACCGTCAACATCGCGCTCTCCTCGCCGTTCGGCCAGGCCCAGTTCGACGCGCCGGTGGCGCCGCTCGCCGAGTTCCTGCACCGCACCTACGAGATCGTCCCGGCCGGCGAAGAGGCCGACCACATCGATCTGGACAGCGAGATCGAGCGCCACCTCTCCTGATCCGCCCGCGCGCCGGCACGGGGCCTACGGGAGCGGCCCCGGCGCACCGCCGCGCGGCCTGGAACGGCCGAGCACGCACGGACCACCCGTGGTTTACCCCGGCACTCCACGACACAAACCGCATCAGCGACATATCCCCCGGCCTCTCGGCAAACGGACGAGTGCCGCGACTCCGGTCGAGTCGCGGCACTCGCCGTATCCCGGGCCCCGGCGGACCGGGCGCCTGGATCAGGGGTCCATGTCGGAGGCGGAGCGCTCCGCGAACACCTCCATCGTCTTGCGGGTCACCGGACCCGGTGCGGCGGGCAGCACGCGGCCGTCGACCGCGCTGATCGGCTGCACGTCGCGGCCGGTGGAGGTGAGGAAGGCCTCGGAGGCCTCCTCCAGCGCCGACATCGGCAGGTCGGTCTCCTCGCCCCCGGCCCACTCCAGCACCAGCTCGCGGGTGATGCCGGCCAGCGGCCCGGCGGACAGCGGCGGGGTCACCAGGTGCCCCCGCACCACCAGGAAGATGTTACTGCCGGTGCCCTCGCAGAGGTTCCCCGCGGTGTTGGCGAAGATCGCCTCGCTGCCGCCCCGCTCCTTGGCGTAGGCGAGCGCCCGCACGTTGCCAGCGTAGGAGGTCGTCTTCAGCCCGGCCAGGTCGCCGTTCTCGTTCCGCGTCCAGGGCACCACGGCGACCTTGGTGGACGGCGCCATCGGCGGCATCGGGGCGACCGCGACGATGTAGGTCGGCTCCGCGTCGCCGCGCTCGGAGCCGAGCGGGCCGAGGCCGCCGGTCATGGTGATCCGGATCCGCGCCGCCTGGGCCTCGGGGGCGGCGTCCAGGGCGCGGCGCACCCCGTCGGCGAGCAGCTCCAGGTCGGGCTCGGGCAGGCCGATGCCGGCCGCCGAGCGGGCGAGCCGGCGCAGGTGCCGGGAGAGCGCGAAGGGCTGGCCGCCGACCCCCTTGACGGTCTCGAAGACCCCGTCGCCCACGGTGATCCCGTGGTCCAGGGCCGGGATCCGGGCCTCCGCGGCGTCCACGACCGCCCCGCGGCCGTACCCTGCCCCCGCGATCCACACCCGCATCGCTCTCACCTCATCATTCGACGGTTCCGATCGGGACCGATCCTGCCACGCGGACCGCCGCCGCGCGGGCCGACCGGCCCCGCCGCCCGGACGGTTCCGGGACGGCGGCCGCACCGCGGCCGGGGCGGCGCCGGGCGCCCCGCCCCTCCTCCGGCGGCCCCGGGGCGGCCCGCGAGGGGGCCTAGGGGTGCGCCGCGCGCCGCGCAAGCCCCGTGTCCGGCAGTGGCCGCGCCGCGCTTTCCGGCCGTCTTTCCGGCCACCGTATGCACAGGTGACCGACGTCCCGGCGGGCTCCGGACACCCGTCCGCGGCCGCGACACAGGCCGGAAATCCGGCTACATGGGTTACGAATGGCTATCATCTGGGCAACGCTTACGGGGATCGCCCCCTCCGGCGCGGACGCCCGTGCCAGACGATCGATCCCGCCCCACCCCACGACAGATCTTGAGAGTCATGACCATTCGGAGCACCGCCCCTGGCGAACTGAGCTGGCTGCTGGACGACCTCCTCACCCGGGCTCAAGGAACACGGCACGCCATCGTGCTGTCCACCGACGGCCTGCTGATGGCCTCGTCCAGCCGGCTGGACCGGTCCGCCGCGGAGCACCTCGCCGCGATCGCCTCCGGCCTGCACAGCCTGGCCGGCGGCGCCAGCCGGCAGTTCAACGCCGGAGAGATCCGGCAGAGCATCATCGAGATGGACGGGGCCTTCCTCTTCGTGGCCGCGGCGGGCGAGGGGGCGTGCATGGCGCTGCTCTCCGACACCGACAGCGACGTCGGCCTGATCGCCTACGAGATGAACAAGGTGATCCAGCGGGTCGGCCAGTACCTGTCCGCCCCTCCCCGGCCGGACATGCCGGTCTCCCCGACACGCGTCGAGCGGTGAGGCCGGCCGGGCCGGCCCGCCCGAGCGGCGGCGGCCCGCCCCCCGCTCGGCACCCCCTCTGGCGATTCGATTTCGCGCTCGCGCCGAAAGTCCGCTAGAGTTCAACACATCGCAGCGAGGGCGGCGACCGGGAGGACCCGGGAGGCACCCCCAGAGCGATGCGGACGTGGCTCAGCTGGTAGAGCATCACCTTGCCAAGGTGAGGGTCGCGGGTTCGAATCCCGTCGTCCGCTCTGAGCCGCCTGGCGGCTCGCAACAAAACAGGGTACGGGGGGTTCGCCCCCGCGTATCACGCGGACGTGGCTCAGCTGGTAGAGCATCACCTTGCCAAGGTGAGGGTCGCGGGTTCGAATCCCGTCGTCCGCTCGGAGAGAGGCACTCGCGAGGCCACGTGCTCGCGGCGGAGTGGCCGAGTGGCTTAGGCAAGGGACTGCAAATCCCTGTACACGGGTTCGATTCCCGTCTCCGCCTCCACCCCTTGTTCCGGGGAAACCCGGGCGGTTAGCTCAGTTGGTTAGAGCGCTACCTTGACACGGTAGAGGTCACAGGTTCGAATCCTGTATCGCCCACCACCTCGACGGCAGGTCAGAGAATGCTCTGGCCTGCCGTTCGCGTTCCCCGGCCCCCGGGCCCGGGTGGCGCGGCGGCCCTGCGGAGGAGGCGGAGATCGGACACGTCGAGATCGCCGGAGGCCGGGTCCTGCGCGCCGCGGGCCCCTGGACGCCCACCGTCCACCGCCTGCTCCGCCACCTCCGCGCCGCGGGCTTCACCGGGGCCCCCGCCCCGCTCTCCCTGGAAGGCGGCACGGAGGCGGTCGAGTACATCGAGGGCGAGGCGGGGAACTACCCGCTCAAGACGGCGGTCCGCTCCGAGGGGGCGCTGGCCGGCGCGGCCGGGCTGCTGCGCGCCCTGCACGACGCCGCGGCCGGCTTCGACCACCGCGGCGGCACCTGGATGCTCCCCCCGCGGTCCCCCGCCGAGACGGTCTGCCACGGCGACTTCGCCCCGTACAACTGCGTCTTCCGCGGCGGCAAGGCGGTCGCGGTCATCGACTTCGAGGCCGCCCACCCGGGACCGCGCAGCTGGGACATCGCCTACGCCCTCTACCGCTTCGCCCCCTTCACCGCCCCCGGCAACCCTGACGGCTTCGGCTCCCCTGCCGAGCGGGCCCGCCGCGCCCGCCTGTTCTGCGACGCCTACGGCCTGGCCCCCGACGCCCGCGAACGCCTCCCCGGGGAGATCGCCGACCGCCTCCAGGCCCTGGTCGACCTCATGCTCGCCCGCGCCGCCGCAGGCGACCCCAAGTTCACCGAGGACGTCCGGCAGGGCCACGCGGACCTCTACCGCCGCGACATCGCCCACATCCGCCGCCACGCCCCCCGCATCCGCGAAGCCCTCCGCCCGCACCGCTGAGGCCGCGGGGGCCGGCGCGCCGGAGGCGGCAGGACCGGGGGCCGTTCAGTGGTCGGCCAGGAGCCTGGCGACGCCGAACTCGAACCGCTCCTCGAAGGACTCCTCGGCCAGCAGGGGGAACACCCGCTTCAGCGCGGGGCGCGGACCCACGTCGCGGGTGCGGATCGCCCGGTCGGGCAGGGCCTGCTCCTCCTGGGTCAGTCCGAGGACGAAGTAGACGAGGCTCCAACTCGTCCAGGCGGCCTCGCGGTCGGACATGCCGCCGTCGAGCAGGGCCGCGACGAGCGCCTCGGCGACGTCCAGGGTGGCCGGTTCGGCCGCGTAGGTGCCGGCCACGACGGCCGCGCCGTCGCGGTGGGCCAGCAGGGCGCGGCGGTAGCGGCGCGCGATCTCGGCCGCGCGGTCGCGCCAGTGCTCCGGCAGGCCGTCGAGCGGGACGCCCGCGACGATCGCGTCGGCCATCAGCTCCTCCAGCCTGGCCTTGCTCTTCGCGTGCCAGAGGACGGTGTTCATCCGCACTCCGAGCCGCTGCGCGATGGCGCGCAGGGAGACGGCGGCCGCGCCGCGCTCGTCGAGGACGTCCAGGGCCGTCCGCACCACATCCGCTTGACTCTTGGTCACTGACCTAGTGTACTCGTCACCACATGTTGGTCAGTGACCAAGAACGCTCATGCGGAGGGTGTGGGAGACGTGGGAGACGCGGGTGCGGCAGGCGCGGCGCCGGTACCGGACGGGCGCGGCGGAGCGGTGGACGACGTCGTCATCGTGGGGGCCGGGCCGACCGGGCTGTGGCTCGCCGGGGAACTGCGGCTGGGCGGGGCGTCCGTGACGGTCCTGGAGAGCCGACGGGAACGGGACCCCCATTCGAAGGCGCTCACCATCCACCCCCGCACCATCGAGATCTTCGACAGCCGCGGCATCGCGGAGCCGTTCCTGGCGGAGGGGGTGCGCATTCCCGACGGGCACTTCGGCGGACTGCCGGACCGGATGGACTTCTCGGTGCTGGACACCCCGTACCCCTTCACCCTCGCGCTGCTGCAGGCCCGGTCCGAGGAGATCCTCGAAGCCCGGGCCCGGCGGATGGGCGCCGCCGTCCGCCGGGGCTGCCGGGTCGCGGGCCTCGCCCGCGACGGCGCCGGGGCGGCGGGCGGCGTCGTGCTCGCGGACGGGGAGGTCGTCCCGGCACGCTACGTCGTCGGCTGCGACGGGACCCGCAGCACGGTCCGGACGGCCGCGGGCATCGACTTCCCCGGTACCGACGCCACGACGTGGGGCTGGCTCGGCGACGTGGTGCTCGACGCCCCGCCGGAGCGCGGCGCCGCCTCCTTCTCCGGCACCGGGGGCGGCCTGCTGGTCGTGCCGCTGCCGGGCGGGATCCACCGCCTCGCCGGCAGCGACCCGCTCACCGACCGGCCGGAGTGGCCCGGCGATCTCACCCTCGACGAACTGCGGGCGACGGTCCGGCGCATCACCGGCACCGACTTCGGCATGCGCGACCCGGTGTGGCTGTCGCGCTTCGGCAACGCGACCCGGCAGGCCGCGGCCTACCGCGCGGGCAACGTGCTGCTGGCCGGGGACGCGGCCCACATGCACTTCCCGACCGGCGGCGTCGGCATGAACGTCGGCATCCAGGACGCGCACAACCTCGGCTGGAAGCTCGCCGCCGTCGCCACCGGCCGCGCCGACGGGCCGCTGCTCGACACCTACCACGAGGAACGCCACCCGGTCGGCGCCGACCTGCTCGAACACACCCGCGCCCAGACCGCGCTGATGACGGCGTACTCCGCTGAGGGCCAGGCGCTGCGCGCAGTGGTGAGCGGACTGATCGCGACGTCCCCGGACATGTCCCGGGAGCTGGCCGAGCGCCTCTCGGGGCTGAACGTCGCCTACGCGACCGGCGGACGCGTCCGCAACCTGCGCCTGGAGGACGGCGGCACCCTGTTCGAGCGGCTGCGCGGCGGCGGGCACGTCCGCACCGAAGCCGGCCTCGTCCGCCCGGACGGCCACCTCGCGGACCCGGCGGCCGCCTGACCCCGGCCGGCCCGCCGCCGGCACCGCGGCGGCCGCGGGTCCGGAGGACATGCCCTCTCCGCTCTGCCGCGGGCGCCGAACGCGGTGCGGGGCGGCGGCGGAAGGCGGCCGGGGCGGCCCGGGTCAGTGGGCGGTGTCCTGCTGGTCCGGGATGGCGGTGCCGTCGTCGCGGAGGACCGGGGCGGTGCCGCCGTTGGGGCGGGTGTAGCCGGTGGTGGAGCAGGGGTAGGGGTCGGTCCGCTGCGGGAGGGGGTCGATGAACATCGGGTTGACCAGCCAGGCGCCGTCGGCGTCGTCGTAGGCGCGGCACATGATCTCGTCCTGGTTGCGGTTGACGACCAGGCGGGCATGGGTCGCGTCGGAGACGAAGGAGACGTCGGTGTCGGAGTCGCCGGAGCCCAGTGCGATGCGGCGGCCGGCGTCCTGCCGCTCCCAGGCGTCGGGGCCGTCGACGCCGAAGATCTCCTGGTTGACCCAGCAGCGCTTGCCCTCGATGTAGGGGATGACCTCGCCCCGGCCGCCCTCGGTGCCGCCGCACCCTTCGTTGCGGGTGGTGATCCGGCCGCCGTCCAGGACGCTGCGGATCGCGATGGTGCGCGACGGCGGGACGCCGACGCCGGCCGCCCAGACCTCGGCGATCGGCTCGAAGCCGGCCGAGACGATGTGGACGTCGAACCCGGCCCGGCGCAGGGTGCGGATCAGGTCGCGCTGCTGCGGGTAGTAGCGGACGTAGCCGGGGACGGTGTGCGTACCGACCCGCTGCACGGCGCCGACCGGGGCGGCCAGCGCGCGCCTGCGCGCCTTCCGGGCGATCTCGCGGACCTCCTCCGGGGTGCGCCCGGCGAACAGCTGCGGGACCCAGGCGTACTCCGGGACCGTGCGGCGGTGGTTCCACCGGCCTTCGAAGGCGCGCTCGCCGCTCATCGTCCGCGCCTCGCCGCGGATGGAGAGGATCTCGTCGGCGCAGCCGGCCTCGGTGGAGGTGGGCAGCGGTTCGTCGACCGGCACCTCCGTGCCGCAGGCCTCGGTCAGCGCCCGGTCGGCCGCCGGGGTCAGCCACGGGCTGACGCCGCTCCAGTCGGCGGGGCGGAGGATCTCGTCGTGCTGCAGCGCCCAGACCAGCGTCGCGTCGGTGACGTCGTTCTTGGTGACCGTGTCGTCCCAGTCGAACGCGGCCACCGGCCGGTCGCCGCCGCGCCCGCCGCCCCCGCCGTCCTCACCGCAGACGCCCAGTTCGTCGATGACCCGCTGCAGTTCGGCGCGGTTGCCGCCGTACCACTCCAGATCCTCCGAGAGGGTCGGGCAGCGGCCGTCCGCGGCCCGGCCGGCCTCCGCCGCGGCGGCCCCGGGCCCCGTGCAGGCGACCGCGGCGGCCAGGGCCGCCGCACCGATCCGTGCTGGGATGCGCATGTGCTCCTCCGTCACTCGGCGGTGGCGGCCCCGGAAACGGTCACCGTGTGCGGCCACCCGTGATCAGAACGCAACATACACCGGCGCCGCCGGGCCGCGCCGACCCGCGCTCCGATCTGTGGACGGCGGCGCGGACCCGATCGGCGCGGAACGGCACGAACCGGCCGCCCGGGCCGGCCGCCGCCCCCTTGTCCGCGTCCCGGGCCGGTGCCACGCTGGTCGGTGTCCCGCCCGGCTCCCCGCCCTCCTCCCCCCGGGAAGGATCCCGATGCAGCAGCCCCTGCCCCCTCCGGCGGTCCGCGGCTCCCCGGGGGATTCGCCCCGCTGCGCCCCGGCGACCCGCGGGTGATCGGCCCGTTCCAGCTGGTGGGCCGGATCGGCGCGGGCGGCATGGGCGCGGTCTACGGGGCGCTCGGCGGGCGCGGCGAGCGGGTCGCGGTCAAAGTGATCCACCCGTTGCTTGAATCTCAGCGATCGTCTCGCTGGTCTTCTTCCTGCTTCACCGACCGCCGCCGGCTCCGAAGAGCGAGGTCTCACGCGGTCTCCGCGAGGCGTTTTTCCTCTCCGGGCAACTTCCCGGCGAGGGGTCCGATGTCAAGCGGCGCTTTCTTCGAGCATCCTGGCGAGGAGATTGCCCGCTGCGTTGGCGTCCCGGTCGTGGACGGCGCCGCAGCCGGGGCAGGCCCAGGTGCGGTCGGCCAGCGCCAAGGCGCGGTTGACCCGCTTGCAGTGGCCGCAGGTCTTGGATGAGGGGAACCAGCGGTCGGCCTTCCACACCGTGGAGTCGTACCAGTCGGCCTTGTACTCCAACTGGCGGACGAACTCGGCGAACCCGGCATCGGAGACGGCGCGGGACAGCCTGCGGTTCCTGGCCATGCCCTTGACGTGCAGGGTTTCCACGGCGACGGCCGACTTGGTTCTCGCCAGCCTGGTGGTGGTCTGGTGCAGGAAGTCCCGCCGCCGGTCGGCCACCCGCAGGTGCAGCCGCCCGACGCGGCGCCGGGCCTTTTCCCGGTTCTTGGAATCCTCAGCCGAGCGGGAGAGCCTGCGCCCGGCGCGCTTGAGGGCGCGTTGTGCGGCCTTGAGCGGTTTCGGGGCGTGGATCTCCTCGGTGGTGCCGTCACTGTTGGCAATGACCGCGAAGGTCTTCAAACCGAGGTCGATCCCGCAGGCGGGAGCACCATCGGGCACCCGGCGGCGCTTGTTGAGGTCGTCGCGGTCCACTTCGATCTGGAAGGAGACCCACCACCGTCCGGCCCGCTCGCGGACGGTGGCGCCAAGGATCCGGGCGGAGCCGGTGGCCGTCCGGCCGGTCAGCCACGACATGTCCTCATGCACCGCCACGTCCCCGATCCCCGGGAGGCGCACGGTGCGGGTGTTGAGCGGTCTGGCGCGGTCGGCGTCGTAGCGGAACCGGGAGCCGTGCTTGCGCCTGCGCCACCTCGGCCAGCCCACCCGGGTCCCCTTGCGTTTGCCGTCCCGGGAGGCGAAGTAGTTCTTCAGACCCGCCGCCCGCACCCGGCACGCCTCCTTGGGCACCCGGGAGGACAGCCCGCCCTGGGAGAACCAGGGGTAGCGCTCCGGGTGAGCGGCGCGCCACTCCCTTTCCAACGCCGGGGCCGACCACGGCACCTTGGTCAGGTCCTCGCCGGTGATGCCGTAGCTCTCCTCGGCCTTGCGCTGGGCGTACTTCTTCCGCACCGTCTCCAGGCAGAAGTTCTCCACCACCCGCGACAGCCCGCAGTGGCGGCCCATGGCGACCGCTTGCTCGCCGGTGGGGGCCAGCTCGCAGCGCAGCCCCTGCTTATGGCTCACGCGCAGCCCTCCTGTACGACGGCGAGTGCCTTCCCCGTCCGCCTGCACAGCAGACGGGCGGAGAACAGTGCCACTGCATCGGTCATGGCACACGCCCCCTCCTCGGAGGCTTCGCCTTCGTCCATGACCCGCAGGGTACGGTCCCGCACTGACAGTAAAGACTCGATGCGGTCCGGACCGGGCGGGCCGACCGCGGGCGCCCTGTCTCCAGAGGGGGGACGGGAAACCGGCCCGCCGGCGTCTTCGACCACCGGCACGGCCGTCCCGCCTTCTTGCCCCGCTTTCAGGCGCTCTGATGGTGACCGCCCTGCATGCATGCCCGATCGCTGAGCCGCACGTGAAGACCATGGCAGAGGAACACTGATCAACGCCGATGAATCGGTCGGCAGAATTCAGCCCCGAGTCTGGCCGAGATCATGGAGGACGCCGAGGTCACCGCCTGACGGGTCGGCCGCTCGCCGCTCCAGACCGCCGACGGCGAGCAACCGATGAGAGGCGGGGCCGGCGGAGACCGGGGCCGCCTGCGACCGGACCGGCCGCCTCCGGGCCCACCGCCCCTCCGCCTCCCCCGCAAGACCTGACCGCCCGCAGGAGTGCAGGAGACCGGGGCCGCGGGATGCGGCCCCGGTCGACCTCGCTCTTCGGAGTCGGCGGCGGTCGGTGAAGCGGGAGGAAGACTCAGCGAGAGGAACGCTGAGATTCACTCAACGGTCAGGCGTGCTCCCACTCCCCCCCTGCACTGGGCCGGGACCGGGGCGGCGGGGCGGGCGGACTCCGTGTCGGCCAGCCGGGCGTGCACCGCCCGCGCCGCCGCCCCGGCGTGCTCCTCCAGCATGGTGAGGTGGTCGCCGGGGACCCGCTCCTCGGTGTGCGGGAGCGGCCAGTCGAACCGGCACGCCTCCGCGGGCATCGGCTCCCCGTCCAGGCCCGGCAGGGGCTCCTGCGGGCGGAGGAAGACCGCGGGCGCGGCCACCTCCGGCGGCGTCCACTCCCAGAAGAGCCGCAGGTAGCCGCCGCCGGCCGTGGCGCGGACCGGGTCGACCAGGCCGAGGTCCGCCTCGCGCGCGGCGATCCCGGCGCCCACCACGTCCAGCGTCCGGTCGTCCCCGGGGGCCGGGGTGTCCAGCAGGAAGAGCGCCTCGGGGCGCGCTTCCCGCTCTTCGAGGCGCCGGGCGGCCGCGTGCGCCGCCCACCCGCCGGAGGAGCGGCCGAGCAGGGCGAACGGCCGCCCCGCCGCGTACTCCAGGACCGCGCGCGCGTGCACCTCGGCCAGCGCCCCCAGGCCCGCCGGCAGCGCCTCCCCGTGCTCGAATCCCGGGTGCGGAAGGGCCGCGACGTCCCGCTTCCCGCGCAGCGCCGCGGCGAACCGGGCGTACTCGTGCGGCCCGGCGGCCATCACCAGGGAGGGGAAGCAGATGAGCAGGGCCCGCCCGTCCGCCGGTGCGCCCTGGGCCAGCCGGACCGGGCGCACCGGCTCCCCGCGCTCTTCGGCCGACCTGAACACCGGCCGCAGCACGGACGCCGTGCGCAGCATGGCGGCCCCCTCCGCGGCCCTTCCGGTGCGGCAGGCCTCCAGGAAGAGGCCGACCAGGCCGCCGTCCGCGGGGTCGGGCGCGGTGGAGGGCGGAGCGGAGGGCGCGGCCGCGCCGGAGGCGGGCGCCCCGGCCTCCGGTGCGGGGGCCGCTCCCCCGGTGGCCGTCCCGGTGCCGACCGGGGCGGCAGGCCCTTCGGGGGCGGTGGAAGGCGGGGCCGCCGGAGCGGTTCCCGCCTCCGTGCCCGGTGCGGCGGGCGCCTCGGAGGCGGTGGAGGGCAGGGCGGAGGACGGCTCCGTGCCCGCCGCCGGGGCGGCGGGCGCCGCGGTCTCCAGGTGTCCGGCCAGGCGGCGCGGGGTGGGATGGGCGAAGACCGCGCCGGAGGCGAGGCGGGTGCCGAGGTCGGTGCCGAGGCGGTTGCGGAGCTCGACCGCGGTGAGCGAGTCGAAGCCCAGCTCCAGGAAGGAGGCGTCGGGCGGGACCGCCCCCGCCCCGCTGTGCCCGAGGACCTCGGCGGCCCGGGTGCGGACCAGGGTGAGCAGGTCGGACCGGTCGACCTCGGCGGCGGGGGCGCGCCCGCCCCGGCCCGGGGCGCCGGCCAGGCCGCGCAGCACCGGCGCGGTGTCGCCGGCGTCCGCGGCGCGCAGGCCCGGCAGGTCGAGCGCGGCCGGCACCAGGTGCGGGCGGCCGGAGGCCAGGGCCGCGTCGAACAGCTCCAGGCCCAGCCGGACCGGCATGGCGCGCAGCCCGGCCCGGCCCATCCGGGCCAGGTCTGTCCCGGTCAGCTCCTGCGCCGCGGCGCCGCGGACCTCCCACAGCCCCCAGGAGAGCGAGGCGGCGGGCAGTCCGAGGGCGGCGCGGTGCTCGGCGAGCGCGTCCAGGTAGGCGTTGGCCGCCGCGTACCCGGCCTGGCCGGCCGTGCCCAGCACGCCCGCCGCCGAGGAGAACAGCACGAACGCCGCCAGGTCGGCGTCGAGGGTCCGCTCGTGCAGCGCCCAGGCGGCGTCCGCCTTGGCCCGCATCACCGCGTCGACCCGCTCGGCGGTGAGCGAGGCGGCCGTCCCGTCGTCGATGACGGCGGCCGCGTGCACCACCGCGGTCAGCGGCCGGTCCTCGGGGACCGCCCGCAGCGCCCGGTCCAGGTCCTCCGGGTCGGAGACGTCGCAGGCCAGGACGGCGGCCTCGGCGCCCAGCGCGGCCAGGTCGGCGCGGAGCCGGCCGGCGCCCGGGGTCCGGGGGCCCTGCCGGCTCAGCAGCAGCAGGCTGCGCACCCCGTGCTCGGCGGCCAGGTGCCGGGCGAGCCGGCCGCCGAGCGCGCCGGTGCCGCCGGTGATCAGCACGGTGCCGCCGGGGTCCAGGGGTCGGGGCACGGTCAGCGCGATCTTCCCGGTGTTGCGGCCGCGCTGGAGCCGGTGCAGCCCTTCCCCGGCCGCCCGCACCGGCAGGCAGGAGAGCGGCGGCAGGGGCAGTATCCCCTTGTCGAACAGGGCCGTGATCTCGGTGAGCATCTCGGCGGTCCGGTCCGGCCCGGCCTGCTGGAGCTCGAACGGGTGGTAGACGGCGCCGGGGTGCTCCGCGGCGACCCGGTCCGGGTCGCGCTGGTCGGTCTTGCCGAGCTCGACGAACCGGCCGCCGCGCACCAGCAGCCGCAGCGAGGCGTCGACCAGCGGGCCGGTCAGCGAGTTGAGCACCACGTCGACGCCGGTGCCGCCGGTGGCGCGCAGCACGTCGTCCTCGAAGGCGGCGGAGCGGGAGTCGGAGACGTTCTCCGCGGGCAGCCCCATCCCGAGCAGCACCGGGCGCTTCTCCCGGCTGGCCGTGGCGAAGACCTCCGCCCCCAGGTGCCGGGCCAGGTGCACGGCGGCCATCCCCACCCCGCCGGTTCCGGCGTGCACCAGCAGCCGCTCCCCGGGGCGCAGCCCGGCGACGTCCACCAGGGCCCGGTAGGCGGTGAGGTAGACGCCGGTGGCGGTGGCCGCCCGGGCGAAGCCCCAGCCCGGCGGGATCGGCGCCAGCAGCCGCCGGTCGGCCACCCCGACCGGGCCGACGGCCGCGCTGAGCAGGCCCATCACCCGGTCGCCCGGGGCCAGGCCGTGCACCCCCGGGCCGGTCTCGGTGACCACCCCGGCGGCCTCGGAGCCGACCCTCGCGGTCCCCGGGTAGGCGCCGAGGGTGAGCAGCAGGTCCCGGAAGTTCAGGCCGACCGCCCGCACCTCCACCCGGACCTCCCCCTCGCCCAGCGGCCGGGAGGCGTCCGGGTGCGGTACCCGGGCCAGGCCGTCGATGCGGCCGCTGCCGTCCGGTTCCAGCCGCCAGCCCCGGTCGGTGAGCGCCCCGGGGTCGGCGCGCTCGGGGACCAGCCGCGGGGCGAGCGGTTCGCCGTGCCGGACCGCCGCCTGGGGCTCGTCCGAGGCCAGCGCCCACGGCAGCAGGTGCTCCTCGCCCGGGCCCAGGTCGACGATGCGGAACCGCCCCGGGTGCTCGGTCTGCACCGACCGCAGCAGCCCCCACACCGCGGCGCCGGCCGGGTCGGCGACGCCCTCCCCGGCCCGGGTCGCCACCGCCCCGCGGGTGACCAGCACCAGCCGGGTGCCGTCCAACCGGTCCTCGGCGAGCCAGCGCTGCACCAGGTCCAGGGCGGCGCGGACCGCCTCCCGGGCGGCCTCGGGCCCGGTGCCCTCCCCGGCACCGGGCGCCGCGGCGACCGCGAGTCCGGGGGCGGGGGCGCCCGCCGCCACCGCCTCGGCCAGCCCGGCCGGGGAGGGGTGGGCGGGGAGGGCGGCGAGGGCCCCGGCGGCGGGGTCGGCGCCGAGCAGCGCCCACCGGCCGGCCGGCGGCGGGCCGGACGGCCGCGGACCGGTCTGCACCCAGTCGAGCCGGTACAGCGACCGGCCCGCCCCTCCGCCCCCGGGCCCGGCGGCCTCGCGCACGGTGAGCGCGTCGGCGGTGAGCACCGGGGCGCCGTCGGGCAGGGCCGCCTCGACCCGGTAGACCTCCTCTTCCGCGCCGCCGGTCCGGGTGAGGGAGACCCGCAGCCGGGACGCGCCCGCGCGGTGCAGCCGCACCCCCTCCCAGGCGAAGGCCATCCGCAGCCCGGGCCGGGGCTCCCCGGCGCCGTCGACGAGCATCGCGTGCAGGGCGGCGTCGAGCAGCGCCGGGTGGAGGCCGAACCCGCCGCCCGGGCTCTCCTCGGGCAGCTCCACCTCGGCGTGGACCGCGTCCGCGGTGCGCCATGCCGCGCGCAGCCCCTGGAACGCCGGCCCGTACCGGTAGCCCCGGTCGGCCAGGCGCCGGTAGACGCCGTCCAGCGGGACCGGTTCGGCGCCCGGGGGCGGCCATGCGCGCGGCCCGGCCGGCTCCCCGGCGGGGCCGGGCTCGGCCAGCACCCCCTCCGCGTGCAGGGTCCACCCGCCGCCGGTGTGCTCCGGGCGCGCCCCGCGCGGTTCGGCCGGGCGGGAGTGGATGCGCAGCGCGCGGCCGCCGCCCGGCCCGGGGGCGTCCACGGTGAGCTGGATCCGGAGGTCCCGGTCCGGGGGGAGCTCCAGCGGGGCGAGCATCTCCAGCCCTTCCAGGACGGGGCGGCCGCAGCGGGCCCCCGCGTGCAGTGCCAGGTCGAGCAGGGCGGTCCCGGCGAGCAGGGCGGTGGAGTCGGTCGCGTGGTCGGCCAGCCAGGGCTCCTCGGCCAGGGAGAGCCGCCCGGTGAGCAGCGGCCCCGCGCCGTCCGGCCGGGGGAGCTCCGCGCCGAGCAGCGGGTGGGCGGCGGCGGGCGCGTCGCCGCCGGTGCGGCGGCGGGGGGCGAGCCAGTACCGCTCCCGCTGGAAGGCGTAGACCGGCGGGTCCGCCGGGTGGGCGGCGCCGGGGCCGAAGAGCAGGTCCCGGTCGTAGGCGACGCCGGAGGCGTGCGCCTCGGCGAGCGCCTCGGTGAAGCGGTCCCGCCCGCCGTCGCCCCGGTGCAGGGTGGACAGCACGGCGCCGCCCGGGTCGGCGGGAGCGCCGACCGCGGCCTCCAGCGTCGCCTCGATCCCGTCCGCGACCACCGGGTGCGGGCTGACCTCGATGAACGCGGTGCGGCCGCGTTTCGCCAGATCGCGGATGACCGGTTCGAACAGCACCGGCCTGCGCAGGTTGGCGAACCAGTACCCGGCGTCCAGCGCGGTGCCGCGCACCGGGGCCCCGGTGACCGTCGAGTGGATCGGGACCTGCTCCGGCCCGGGGTGCACGGTGCCCGCCGCGGCCAGGAAGTCCGTGCGGATCCCGTCGACGGCGGGGCTGTGCGCGGGGTAGGACACCGACACCCGCCGCGCCGGGTACCCCTCGGCCGCGCACCAGGCCTCCAGTACGGCCAGTGCGGCGGGGTCTCCGGCGACCACCGCCGCGGCCGGGCCGTTGCGGGCGGCGACGGTGAGGCCCCGGTCCGCGCCGGCCAGCCAGGCGTCCAGCCGGTCGGCCGGCGCCCCGACCGAGACCAGGGCGCCCCGGCCGACCAGCGGCAGCGCGGCCCTGCTGCGCACCGCGACCAGCCGGGCCGCGTCGTCCAGGGTGAGCGCTCCGGCCACCGCGGCCGCGGCGATCTCGCCCTGGGAGTGGCCGACCACCGCGGTGGGCCGGACCCCGCAGGCCTGCCAGACGGCGGCCAGCGACACCATCATCGCGAACAGCGCCGGCTGCACCACGTCGACCCGGTCCGCGCCGGGGCCGCCGCGGCCGCGCAGCACGTCGGTCAGGGACCAGTCGACGTGCGGCCGCAGCGCCGCCTCGCACTCGGCCGCCCGCGCCGCGAACACCGGGGACTCCTCCAGCAGCGCGGCGCCCATGCCCGCCCACTGGGAGCCCTGCCCGGGGAAGACGAACACGGTCTGCTCCGGCGGGCGGGTGCGCCGGGGCGGGACGGTCCGCACCCGGTCGGCCGGCCCGTGCGCGGCGCCGGCGCGTCCTCCGGCGAGGCGGCGCAGCCCGTCGGCGAGGCCGCCGGGGGTGCGGGCCAGCACCGCTCCGCGGTGCTCCAGCCGGGCGCGGGGCCCGGCCAGCAGGTGCCCGGCGCCCTCCGGCAGGCCCGGTTCGGCGGCGTGGGCGTCCAGGTACTCCGCGAGCGCGCGGGCCTGCGCCGGGACGTCCTCCGGGGTGCGCCCGGCGACGGTCCAGGGCACCGGCCCGCCGGGGGCGAAGGGGCGCTCGGCCGGTGCGGTCCGCCCCTCGGCGGGGGCCTCCGGGGCGCCGTCCGCGGCCGGTCCGGCGGCGGACGGCTCCTCCAGGACGAGGTGGGCGTTGGTGCCGCTGATCCCGAACGAGGAGACGCCGGCCCGGCGCGGCCGCTCCCCCGGCGTCCAGGGTTCGGCGGCGCTGAGCGGCCGGAGCGCCGAGCCGTCCCAGTCGACGTGCGGGGTCGGCCGGGTGATGTGCAGCGACGCGGGGAGCAGCCGGTGCCGGAGCGCGAGCACGGTCTTGATCACCCCGGCCACCCCCGCCGCGGCCTGGGTGTGGCCGATGTTGGACTTGACCGAGCCGATCGGCAGCGGCCGGTCCCGGTCCGCGCCGTAGACCGCGCTCAGCGCCTCGGCCTCGATCGGGTCGCCCAGCCGGGTGCCGGTGCCGTGCGCCTCCACGGCGTCCACGTCTCCGGGTTCCAGCCCGGCGTCGGCCAGCGCCGCGCGGATCACCGCCTGCTGCGCCGGGCCGCTGGGCGCGGTCAGCCCGTTGGAGGCCCCGTCGGAGTTGACCGCCGACCCGCGGATCACCGCCAGCACCGGGTGGCCGTTGCGCCGCGCGTCCTCCAGCCGCTCCAGCAGCAGCAGGCCCGCCCCTTCGGCGAAGCCGGTGCCGTCGGCGCCGGCGTCGAACGCCCGGCACCGGCCGTCGGAGGAGAGCCCCTGCTGCCGGGAGAACTCGACGAACAGGGCGGGGGTGGCCATCACCGCGGCCCCGCCGGCCAGCGCGAGCGTGCATTCGCCGCCGCGCAGGCTGCGCACCGCCAGGTGCAGCGCGACCAGGGAGGAGGAGCAGGCGGTGTCGACCGTGACGGCCGGGCCGCGCAGGCCCAGGGCGTAGGCGATCCGGCCGGAGGCGACGGCGCCGGAGGTGCCGGTGGTCCAGAACCCGCCGGCCTCCTCGGTGGCGTCGAGCGCGTCGGCCGCGTAGTCGTGGTTGCCGATCCCGGCGAACACCCCGGTGCGGGTGCCGGCCAGCGCGGCCGGGTCGATCCCGGCCCGTTCCGCGGTCTCCCAGGCCAGTTCCAGCAGGATCCGCTGCTGGGGGTCCATGGCGGCCGCCTCGCGGGGGGAGATCCCGAAGAAGCCGGCGTCGAAGTCCGCGGCGCCGTACAGGAAGCCGCCCTCCCGGGTGGAGGAGGTGCCGGCCCGGCCGCGCTCGGGGTGGTAGAGGCGCTCGGTGTCCCAGCCCCGGTCGGTCGGCCACCCGGAGACCGCGTCGGTCTCCGAGGCGAGCAGCTCCCAGAGCCGGTCCGGGGTGTCCGCGCCGCCGGGGAACCGGCAGCCCATCGCCACGATGGCGACCGGCTCCCGGCGGGCGGCCTCGGCCTCCCGCAGCCGGGCGCGTGTCCGGCGCAGGTCGGCGGTGGTGCGTTTGAGGTAGTCGAGGAGTTTCCGGTCGTCCGCCATCACGGCCTCTCTGTCAGGGGGGCGACTGTCCGGCGATGGTGCCGAGCGGGCCCTGCGGTCGGGCCCCGTTCCGGTTCCCGGGAGCGGCACCGCGGGTGTTCCGGAGCGCGGGGTCAGGCCCCGTCGAGCTCCGCGTCGATGAGGGCGAGCAGCTCCTCGGGGGTCGCGTCGTCGACCTCGGCGTCGCCCGATGGTCGCCCGCTCCCCGGCCCGCCGAGCAGGGCGCGGATCCGCCCGGCCGCGCCGCTCCGCTCCAGTGCGGCCGGGCCGGCGGCGGAGAGCGCCGCCTCCACCTGGGCCAGGGCGGTGTCCAGCCGCTCCTCCGCGGTGGGCTCCGCCGGTCCGGCAGGCTCAGCCGGTCCGGTCTCGGCGTCCAGGTGGGCGGCGAGCGCGGCCGGGGTGGGGTGGTCGAACGCGGCCGAGGCGGGCAGTTTCAGCCGCAGCGCGGCGGCGAGCCGGTTGCGCAGTTCCAGGGCGGTGACCGAGTCGAGGCCCTGCTCCTTGAAGGCGCGGCCGTCGGCGACGTCGCCGGCCGAGGCGTGGCCGAGGACCGCGGCGGTCTCCCGGCGCACCAGGGCGAGCAGGGCCCGCCCGCGGTCCTCTCCGGCGGCGGGCTCCGCCGGGGCGGACCCGGCGGCGGGATCCGGCGCCGCCTCGGGGATCCGGTCGAGCAGGGTGGCGGGCCGGACCGCGGTGAAGGCGGCGGGGAAGCGGGACCAGTCGAACCGGGCCAGCACCACCGCGGTGTCCCGGTTGCGCACGGCGCGGAGCAGCGCCTCGGCCGCGGTGCCCGGGTCCATCCCGGGCAGGCCGTGCCGGGCCAGCCGGTCGCCGGTCCCCTCGGCGGCCATGCCCGGGCCGGCCCAGGCGCCCCAGGCGACGGCGGTGGCCTCCAGGCCGAGGGCGCGGCGGTGCCGGGCCAGCGCGTCCAGGACCGCGTTGCCCGGGGCGTAGTTGCCCTGCCCGGCCACCCCGACCAGCCCGGCCGCCGAGGAGAACAGCACGAACGCGTCGAGGTCGGCGCCGAGGGTGAGTTCGTGCAGGTGGAGCGCTGCGGTGGCCTTGGCGCGCAGGGCGCGTTCCATCCGGGCGGGGGTGAGCGCGTCCACCGGGGCGTCGTCCAGTACGGCGGCGGCGTGCAGCACCGCGCGCAGCGGCCGGTCCGCGGGGACGGAGCCGAGCAGCCGGCGGAGTGCGCCGCGGTCGGCCGCGTCGCAGGCGGCGACGGTGACCTCCGCTCCGGCCCGGTGCAACTCCTCGACGAGGGCGGGGGCGCCGGGCGCCGCCATGCCGCGCCGCCCGGCGAGCAGCAGGTGCGGTGGCTCGGGTTCGGCGGCGAGCCGCCGGGCGACCTGCGCCCCCAGCGCCCCGGTTCCGCCGGTGACCAGCACCGTTCCCGGGCGGATCCGGTGCCGTGCGGGCGCGCCGCCCAGCGGTGCCCGCTCCAGCCGCCGGGCCAGCAGCCCCTGCGCCCGGACCGCGGTCTGGTCCTCGCCGCCGGGGGCGCCGAGCGCCGCGCAGAGCAGGCCGAGGTCCCGTTCGCCCGGGTCGGGCGGCAGGTCCACCGTGCCGCCCCAGCGCGCCGGGTGCTCCTGGGCGGCCACCCGGGCCAGGCCGCAGACCGCGGCCCGGCGCGGGTCGGTGATCGCGTCCTCCGGGGCCGCGGCGGCCGCGCCCCGGGTGGCGCACCACAGCGGGGCGCCGATGCCCGCGTCGCCGAGCGCCTGCACCAGCGCCGCCGTCTCGGCGAGGGCGCGCGGCACCGACGGCGTGTCCGGTCCGAGCGGTCCGCCGTCCGCGCAGGCGAGCAGGGAGAGCACCCCGGCGGGGGGCTCTCCGGCTCCGGCCGCGGTGGACAGTGCGGCGGCGAGCGCCGCCCGGTCGGCGCCCGGCGGGGCGGCGACGGGGACGACCCGGGCGCCGCAGCCGGCCATCCGGCGGGCGGCCGCCGCGGCGAGCGCCCCGGTTCCGCCGTCCGCGCCGGAGACCAGCAGCCAGGTGCCGGTGAGCCGGGGGCGGTCCGGGGCGGGTACCCGCACCCAGGCCTCGCGGTAGCGGAGCCGGTCGGCCTCGGCGTCCGCGCGCCGGCGGCGGCGCCGCTCGGCGAGGGCGGGCAGGACGGGGGCGAGCTCCGCGCGGTCCACGCCGAGCTCGGCGGCGGCCCGGTCGGCGTCGCCGTCCTCCACCGCCGACCAGAGGGCGGGGTCGTCCTCCGTACCGTCCGCGGCGGCCGGCGCGGCGGTGTCCAGCCAGTACCGGCGGCGCTGGAACGGGTAGGTGGGCAGGGCCGGCGGCGGGCCCGCACCGTCCGGCCGGTCCGGGAACCGGCCGCGCCAGTCGACCGGGGCGCCCTCGGTGAAGGCGCGGGCCGCGGCGGCCAGCAGGGTCCCGGAGGCCCGGCCCAGGTCGAGGCCGCCGTGGGCCAGGGCCTCGCCGAGCGCCGCCGCCATCCGGTCCGGCCCGCCCGAGCCGCGGCGCAGGGTGCCGGTCGCGGTGCCCTCCACGCCGGCCTGCCCGATCGCGCCGGTGACCGCCGCGATCAGCGCCGGGTGCGGGCTGACCTCGATGAACGTCCGGTGGCCCGCTTCGGCGAGGGCGCGCACCACGGGGGCGAAGCGCACCGTCGAGCGCAGGTTGGCGTACCAGTAGCCGGCGTCCAGCGGCGTCCCGCCGAGCGGTCCGCCGAGCAGGGTCGAGTGGAACGGCACCGCCGGTTCGGCCGGCGCCACCCCGGCGAGGGCGGCCAGCACCCGCTCCCGCACCGCTTCGACGTGCGGGGAGTGCGAGGCGTAGTCCACCTCCACCTGGCGGGCGTCGGCGCCCTCCGCCTGGCAGCGCGCCACCAGCGCGCGCACCGCCTCCGGTGCGCCGGACACCACCGTGGAGGAGGGGCCGTTGACCGCGGCGACGTGCACGTCCCCGCCGAGCGCGGCGATCCGCTCGGCCGTCGCGGCCTCGCCGAGCGCGATCGCGGCCATCGCGCCGCTGCCGGCGATCCCGGTGATCGCGGCGCTGCGCAGCGCTGCCACCGCGGCCCCGTCGGCGATGGTCAGCGCACCGGAGACGCAGGCGGCGGCGATCTCGCCCTGGGAGTGACCGACCACCGCGGCCGGCCGCACCCCGTGCGAGCGCCAGGTCTCGGCGAGCGCCACCATCACCGCCCACAGCACCGGCTGGACGACGTCGACCCTGCTCAGCGGGGCGGCTCCGGGGTCGCCGCGGAGCACGGCCAGCGGGTCCCAGCCGACGTGCGGCCGCAGCGCCTCGGCGCACTCGGCGGCGGTGCGGCGGAACACCTCCGAGCCGCGCATCAGCTCGGCGGCCATCCCCGGCCACTGGGTGCCCTGCCCGGGGAAGACGAACACCGGGCCGTCCGGGTCGGCCGCCGGGGGCGGGGCGGGCGCCCCGCCGCCCTGCCCGGACCGGCCGGCCGGTTCCGCCGTGTTCTCGGGGGCGCCGAACACCCCGGCTCCGCCCTCCGCGACGCCGGCGAGCCCGGCGAGCAGCGCGGGGCGGCCGGCGGCCAGCACCACCGCGCGGTGCTCCAGAACCGCCCGGGTGGCGGCCAGGGCGCGGGCCACCTCGGCGAGCGGGGTGCCCCCGTCCCGCTCCAGATGGTCGATCAGCCGCAGCGCCTGGTCCCGGAGGGCCTCCGGGGAGGCGGCGGAGAGCACGAAGGGCAGCAGCGGCCCCGGCTCGTCCCGGTCCGCCGCAGCAGGGCCCTGCCCGGACGGCCGCCCCGCCGAGGCGTCGGACCGGCCGCGCCCGGCGGGAGTGCGCCCCTCGGCCGGAGCCGCCCCGGACCGTTCTTCTTCGGCCTCTCCCCCGGTCAGGCGGGCGACCGGATCCGGACCGCCCCGATCCGCCTCCGCAGAGGATCCCGGCGAAGACGGCCGGACCGCCGGGGAACCGGACGGGACGCCCCCGGCCCGCTCCTCCGTGCTCGGGCGGGCGGCCGAGTCCTCCCGGTCCGCTTCCCCGGGAGAGCCCTGCGCAAGCGGCCGCTCCGCCGAAGCACCGGACGGGCCGTGCCCGGCCGGGCGGCGCGCCGCAGGCGGGGTGGGCCGGGCCGGGTGCTCCGGGGGTTCTTCCAGGATGAGGTGGGCGTTGGTGCCGCTGATCCCGAACGAGGAGACGCCGGCCCGGCGCGGCCGCTCCCCCCGCGTCCACGGCTCGGCGGCGGGCAGCAGGGCCAGCCCGCTGCGCGCCCAGTCCACCTCCGGGGTGGGCTCGTCGAGGTTGCGCGATGCCGGCAGCACCCCGTGCCCGAGCGCGAGCACGGTCTTGATCACCCCGGCCACCCCCGCCGCGGCCTGGGTGTGGCCGATGACGGATTTGAGCGCCCCCACCCGGAGCGGCCGGTCCCGGTCCGCGCCGTAGACCGCGCTCAGCGCCCCGGCCTCGATCGGGTCGCCCAGCCGGGTGCCGGTGCCGTGCGCCTCCACCGCGTCCACGTCGCCCGGCCTCAGCCCCGCGTCGGCCAGCGCCGCCCGGATCACCCTCTCCTGCGCCGGGCCGCTGGGCGCGGTCAGCCCGTTGGACGCCCCGTCGGAGTTGACCGCCGACCCCCGGATCACCGCCAGCACCGGGTGGCCGCTGCGACGCGCGTCCTCCAGCCGCTCCAGCAGCAGCAGGCCCGCCCCCTCGGCCCAGGCGGTACCGTCCGCCGCGGCGGCGAACGGCTTGCACCGGCCGTCCGGGGCCAGCCCGCCCTGCGCGCCGAACTCGGTGAACATCTCCGGGGTGGCCAGCACGCACACCCCGCCGGCCAGCGCCGCCGAGCATTCGCCGCGCTGCAGCGAGCGGACCGCCCGGTCCACCGCGACCAGGGAGGAGGAGCAGGCGGTGTCCACGGTGAGCGCGGGCCCGCCGAGTCCGAGCAGGTAGGCGATCCGGCCGGAGGCGACGCTCGGCGCCGCCCCGGTCATCAGGTAGCCCTCGTGGCCCTCCCGCCGGAACGGGCCCGGACCGCCGTAACCGGACGCGGTGGCGCCGACGAACACCCCGGTGCGGGTACCGGCAAGCCGGTCGGGGGCGATGCCCGCGCGTTCGACCGCCTCCCAGGCCAGCTCCAGCAGGATCCGCTGCTGGGGGTCCATGGCGGCCGCCTCGCGCGGGGAGATCCCGAAGAAGCCGGCGTCGAAACCGGCGGCGTCGTGCAGGAACCCGCCCAGCCGCACCCCGCCGGAACCGCCTTCCCAGCCCCGGTCCACCGGGAACCCGGAGACCGTGTCGGCCCCTTCCTCCAGCAGCCGCCAGAGCGCCTCGGGGCCGTCCACCCCGCCCGGGAGCCGGCAGGCCATCGCGACGATCGCGACCGGCCCGGCCGGTCCGCCCGGGGCGGGCGGCGCCCCCGCGGCCTCCCGGCCCCGCTCCGGGCCGTGTTCCAGAGCGCGGGCGAGCAGCGCCGGCGTCGGGTGGTCGTAGACCAGGCCGGCGGGGAGCCGCCGCCCGGTGGCCCGTTCCAGCCTGGTGCGCAGCTCGGTCCCCATCACCGAGTCGAAGCCCAGGTCGCGGAAGGTCCGCTCGGCCCGGACCCGGTCGGGTCCGGAGTGGCCGAGCACCTCGGCCGCGTGCCCGCGGACCAGGTCCAGCGCGTCGCCGGCCGACAGCCGCGGGGCGGGACGGGCGTCCCCGGCCCCCGCACCGGGAGGGGCGGAGGGCGCCGGCGCATCCGGGGCGGCGGGCGGCGCCGCGTCCGCTCCGGCCCGTTCGGCGAACCAGTGCCGGCTCCGCTGGAAGGCGTAGCCGGGCAGGTCGACGGTGCGCGCCCCGGGGATCGGGCCGGGGTCGGGCGGTTCGGCGGTGCCGGGGCGGTCCGGGCCGGTACGGACGGCGCCGGTGGGCCCGTCTCCGCGTTCGGCCGCGGCCAGCCCGCGGAGCAGCTCTTCCCGGCCCCTCCCGTACAGGTGGATCCGGTAGGGCAGCCGCTCCCGGGTGGTCGCCAGGGAGTGCGCGATGTCGGCCGGGTCGGCCGCCGGGTCCGCCTCGACGTGCGCGCGGAGGCGGGCGCACTGCGCGCGCAGCGCCTCGGCGGAGGCCGCAGAGACGATCCAGCACAGCCGCCGGCCGGCCGGCGGCGCGGCTCCCAGTGCCTCCGGCGGCCTGCCCGGCTGCTCTCCCGGCGGCGTGCCCGACGTCGTGGTCCTCGGCGCCTTCGACGGTGTGCCGGGTGAGGCCTGCGGCTGCGCGGTCGGCGGTGCGGCGGCCAGGACCACGTGGCAGTCGGTGCCGCCCATGCCGAAGGAGGAGACCCCCGCCACCGGGTGTCCGCCGGAGGGCCAGGGGGCGGTCTCGGTCTGGACCCGCAGGCCCAGCCGGTCCAGTGGGACCTCCGGGGGCGGGGCGGTGAAGTTCAGGCTGGGGAACAGCTCCCGGGAGGAGAGCCCGAGGACCGTCTTGATCAGGCCCGCGATGCCCGCGGCGGCGGAGAGGTGGCCGATGTTGGTCTTGACCGAGCCGACCGGCAGCGGCCGGCCGGCGGGGCGGGCGGCGCCGTGCACCGCGCCCAGTGCGGCCGCCTCGACCGGGTCGCCGACCGGGGTCCCGGTGCCGTGCAGCTCGACGTGGTCCAGCCGCCCGGGCTCGATCCCGGCGTCGGCGCAGGCCGCGCGGAGCGCGCGCTCCTGCCCCTCCCGGCCGGGGACGGCCGGTGCGGGGGTGGCCCCGTCCCCGGTCACCGCGCCGCCGAGGATCAGCGCGTGCACCCGGTCGCCGTCGGCCAGCGCGTCGGCCAGCCGCTTGAGCAGCACCGCGCCGCCGCCCTCCCCGCGCACGTAGCCGTTGGCCCGCCGGTCGAAGGTGAAGCAGCGGCCGTCCGGGGAGAGGCCGCCGAACCCGGCCTCGGCCGCGGCGGCGTGCGGAGCCAGGTTGAGGTGGACCCCGCCCGCGATCGCCGCGCCGCAGGCCCCGGCGCGCAGGCTCTGCACCGCCTGGACCACCGCGGCCAGCGACGACGACTGGCCGGTGTCCAGCACCGCGCTGGGGCCGTGCGCCCCCAGCGTGTAGGAGAGCCGGTTGGCGATCATGGTGCGGTGCAGGCCGGTCATGGTGTGGTGGGCCGGCGGGCCGCCGCGGACCTGCCGGAGCAGTGCGTAGTCGTCGCCGGAGGCGCCGACGAACACCCCGGTGGAGGTGGCCCGCAGCGCGTCGGCCGGGATCCGGGCGTCCTCCAGCACCTCCCGGCCGAGCTCCAGCATGAGGCGCTGGCGCGGGTCGGTCTCGGCCGCCTCGCGCGGGGAGAAGCCGAACAGGTCCGCGTCGAACAGGTCGGCCCCGTCGATGAACGCCCCGTACCGGCCGGCCGGGCCTGCGGCCGGGTCGCCGGCGAAGAGCCGGTCGCCCGGGACCCCGGTGACGGCCTGCCGCCCTTCGGTGAGGAGTCTGCGGAAGGCCCCCGGCCCCGGCGCCCCCGGGAAGCGGCACGCCACGCCGACCACGGCGACCGCCTCGTCGAGGTGGACATCGGAAAGCCGAACCGTCGACCGCATCGGGAATCACTCCAGGATCGCGCCGTCCGTCGCTGATCAGTCGTTCAAGGCGGGAGAGGACCGGAAAGGTTCCGGTTAAAAAGCCCATTCGACATGAATCGACACAATTGCCCCCCTCGTGACGACGTGCGGCGATCCTAACTCCCATGCATAAGCACGGCAATATGCAGGTTCGTTTCGGACCTACACCTTCTTCCCATAAGAACACGGACAACACGAGCCCCGCACACCACCGGTTCTTCACCGGGAACGAAAAAAGCCCGGATGTCGACCGTTTCGACATCCGGGCCCCACACCATCCGTTTTGCGTATTTTCCCGGTGCGCGCCGCCCTCTGCGCCGGCCCCTCGGTCAGCGGCCGCGGGCCGCCTTCAGTTCTTCCAACCACTTCTTTCCGCCCTGCTCGTCGTAGAGCCAGGTGAAGAAGTCAGGCGGGTAATTCCACCCCTTGAGCAGCCGGTCTCCGACCCCGGGGACCTCCGCCATCAGCCCGAAGATCTCCTGCACCCAGTCCGGCAGCCGCTGCTCCCACATCGTGGAGACCCATTCCGACCAGTGCTGCGCGGTGTGCCCGTACTCCCAGAACTCCTCGAAGGTCCGCTCCAGGAAGTCCCGGTCGAAGGGCTTGTCCCCGTGCGCCAGGATGCTCTCCAGGTAGCTCTTCGCACACCGTGCGGAGTGGTTCCATCCCTGCAGGACGTAAGGGTCCATCGAGATGACCACGTCGGAGATGCCCAGAACCAGCCCGCCGGAGGGCAGCACCCCGACCGGATTGCGCACCTGCGGCTGGAGCATCCCGGCGATGGTGCTCCGCCCGTCGACCAGTTCGGCGTCCTTCACCCGCTCGTAGTAGGGCGGCGCGTACTTGCGGAGCAGCTCCTGCATCCAGGCGAACTGGTCGTCCGGGCGCGGCCGGGCCGGCCAGGCCCCCATCGAGCCGCCCGGCCGGTCGCTCATGAACAGCGCGTGGCAGGGCCCCTCCCGGGTGAGGAACGGGACCAGGAAGAAGCAGCCCAGCTCGGGGGAGGTCCCGGCCCAGCCCACGCTGTCCTTCTCCCCCGGGTCGACCGCGACGTCGAAGATGTTGGCCTGGGCCAGCGCCCGCTTGCGCGCCGCGCTGAACCGGCTGGTGTCGTGGTCGAACAGCGCCCCCAGCTCGCCGTGGCCCACCGCGATGACGATGAGGTCGAACATGCGCGAGAAGTAGTCGAGGTCGCTGACGGTGACCCCGTGGATGACCACCTTGCCGCCGCAGTCCTCGAAGTACTCCAGCCAGTCGGCGATCTTCACCCGGCGATCGATCGCGATGCCGTAGCCGCCGTTCTCGAAGCTGCTCGCCATGATGGTCGGCGACGCTCCGGGCGGGAACAGCCCGATCTTGAACTTCTCGATCCTGGGCGCCTGGGCGCTCCAGAAGTCCAGGTGCAGCTCGCGTTCGAGCTCCAGGGCGGTGGGCATGGTGAGCTGGGTGATGGCGGGCCGGTTGGTGCGGATCTCGATGGACGTCTGGCCGGTGATCACGGTGACGTCGTAGCCGTTGTTCAGCAGGCCGTGGGCGAGCTGGAGACCCGAGTGCCCCGCTCCTACGATGAGGATCTTGCGCATCTGAAGTGTTTCCTTCTCGAAAGGTCGGCGGGCCCGGCGCCCGCGCCGCCGGCTCGGCGGGCGGAGCGCCGGCCCGGACCGCCGTCAGCCGACCGGCTCGGCCTCGGCCCCGGCCTGCAGGGAGTAGCGGAGCAGCGTCTTGAGCACCGTTCCGCCTGAGGTGCGGTCCCGGGCGTCGAAGTCGATGATCGGCACCGTCGCGCCGACCTCCAGCGCCTCGCGCACCTGCTCGGAGGTGTACTCCAGCCGGCCGTCGAACCGGTTCAGCGCGACGATGTAGGGGATCCTCCGGTTCGTCTCGAAGTAGTCGACGGCGTCGAAGCTGTCCGCGAGCCGCCGGCAGTCGACCACGACCACGGCGCCCACCGCGCCGCGGATCAGGTCGTCCCACATGAACCAGAACCGGGACTGCCCGGGGGTCCCGAACATGTACATGACCAGCTGCTGATCCACGGTGATGCGGCCGAAGTCCATGGCCACGGTGGTGGTGACCTTGGTCGGCGTCACGCTGGTGTCGTCGTGCGGGAGGCTGGCCTCGGTCATCACCGCCTCGGTGGTCACCGGCGGGATCTCGCTGACGGCGCCGACCAGGGTCGTCTTTCCCGCGCCGAAACCGCCGGCCACGACGATCTTGGTCGACATCTTCGTCTGGGCGTCACTGGAAAAGTCGTTCGAGACCACGAAGAGCCCTCTCCAGAACCTGGTTTTCCGACGGGCTGTTACCCGTGATGGTCGGGTGGATGTAGACGAGGCCCAGCTCGGCCAGGTCGCTGAGCAGCACCTGGGTGACCCCCAGCGGGATCTTCAGCTCGGCGGAGACCTCGGCGACGGAGCGCGTCTCGCGGCACAGCAGGTAGATGTCCTGGGACTCCGGCATCAGGTTCTCGGGCGGGTCGTGGCCCGGGTCCGCGGTGGAGACCAGGGTCTGCACCATGAGCGGGTGCCGCGACCGGGTGCGCCCACCGGTGAAGGTGAAGGACCGGATACGCGTGCTGCTCCTGCGCCTGCGGTAGCTCATAACTGTGGCGTCCTCTTCACTATCCGAATGACTCGGATGATCCGAATGATCCGGTCGACCCGGGCCGGAGCGGGGCGGATCGCGGGATCACTTCCCGATCACCTCGCGCAGCTCGGACCGGAGCTGCGGGGTGAGAGCGTGCGCGACGCGCTCCACCAGGCGGGTCATCTCGTAGGCGACGACCTTCATGTCGGCCCGCTTGTCGCTCAGCACGGCGAGGGAGGACCCGTCGCTGATCGCCATGACGATGAGGTGCCCCTGGCGCATCCGGATGATGAGCGACTGGCATTCGCCCTTGCCGAACAGCTTCGCGCCGCCCAGCGCGAGGCTCTGCAGGCCGCTGGCGATGGCCGCGAGCTGTTCGGCGTGCTCCTCGGGGAAGTCCCGGGAGGCGGTCAGCAGCAACCCGTCCGATGACACGACGATCGCGTGCTCGGCTCCGTGCACGTCCCGGACGAAGTTGGAGACGAGCCAGGAGAAATCATCGGCGGTCACATTCAACTGCTCGTTCATGGATGTACCAGCCTCTTGCTAGCCGTGGTGTGGGGGAGGTCCTGCGCGGGCGGGCCGCCGGGGGCCGAAGCCCTGGGCGGTGCGTGCCCCGCGGGCACCCGCCCCTTCACTCGAACTCCCGGCCGGCGGCCCGCTCGCCCTCGAGGAAGCCGCCGAGTTCGTCGCGGATCATGGCGGCCCGGTCCTCGACCGGGCCGTTCGCCTCCGGGGCGCGGCGGCCCCGGCCGGACCGGGCCTCGTCCTCCGCGGCCAGGTCCTGGCTGATCTGGGCGAGCAGGGCCGCCTTCGCCGGGTCCCGGTGGGCGCTGCGCCGGGGCAGCCCCGCCGCGGTGACCGCCGACCCCGGGGAGAGCGGCGCCGACGGGGGCGGGACGAGCGGCGCCGGCGGGTGCATCGGCTTGGGCGGCAGCGACGGGGTGTTCCGGCTCGCGGACATGCCCCCGCGCCCGCGCTCCGGCCGCGGCCCGCGGTCGGTGAGCAGCCGGGCCGGGACCACCGCGTAGGCGCTCACCCCGCGGAAGGCCCGCGCCTCCAGCTGCACGGTCAGCCCGTGCCGGTAGGCGATCCGGCTGGCCACGTAGAGCCCCATGTGCCGGAGCGCGCGCTGGTCGAGCACGGGCGGGCCGCTGAGCCGGGCGTTGAGGTCGGCGATCTCCTCCCGGGGAATGCCGATCCCCTCGTCCTCCACCACGTAGAGCAGGCCGCCGTCGGCCATCGGCTGGGCGCTGATCACCACCTGGGCGTGCTCCGGGGAGTGCTCGGTGGCGTTGTCCAGCAGCTCGGCGAGGAGGTGGCTGATGTCGTCGGCCGCGGTGCCGAGCACGTACCCGTTGGGCAGCCGACCCACCTGGATCCGGGCGTAGTCCTTGATCTCGGAGATCGCCGCGCGGGCCACGTCGAGCACCGGCACCGGCTCCTCGTCCGGGTCGGTGGCGCTCTGCTCGGTGAGCAGCAGCAGGTTCTCGCTGTGCCGCCGCATCCGGGTGGCCAGGTTGTCGATCTCGAAGAGCTTGTCCATCAGGGCCGGGTCGTCCGCGCTGTCCTCCAGCTCCTCGACCGTGCCCAGCAGGGCGTCGACCAGGTTGAGGTCGCGCATGGCCATTCCGGCCACGACGTCGGTCATCAGCACCCGGTCCTGGCGGCGCGGGGCCTCGCCGCCCGGCGCGCCGGGCTGCTGCGCGGCGGTCCGGGCCTCGGGCCGGGCGGAGTGGTGCGGCGGGGACTGCGGGCGGGCGTAGGGGGAGGGCTGCGCCGGGGAGGCCGGCGCCTGCCCCGCTCCCTCCGGGGGCGGGCCGTGCTGCGGGCCGTGCGGATCGCGGCCGGGGGCCGCGGGCTCGGCGGTGCGGTCGCCCTGCGGCCGGGGGTCCCTGCCGTGCCCCTCCGGGCCGTGCGGAGCGGGCTCCTGCTCCTGGGGGGCGGGGGTTCGTTGGGCGGTCTCCGGGCTCCTGCGGGCGAGACCGATCCGGGACATCATTCGCCGGAGTCTTCCGGGCTGCCGGTGGCGTGCGTTCTCGTTCGTCATCATGTGCGCTAACGGGCTTCCATCGCGACCTGGCGGTGACGGCGCGTGTGCCACAACACGTCTCCTTGATCGGGTGGGGGGCGGACGGCGACCTCGGTTCCGGCCACCGGAGCGCGAGCGCGCCCGGTACTCCGGCCGGAACCCGCGCTCCGGCGCGGATCCTCCGCCGGCCCCGTCCTGCTTCTCAGGGGTCTGCGCGGCCTGTGGTCCCGGCGCCCCTTTCTGGGGTTCACCGCTCACCCCGGGCGGGAATAAAGCCTCCGATCACATGGGCTTCTTTCGGCACGGTGAACTCGGCGTTTCGGTCGAACCGTCGATGTTCCACCGATTCGATGGCCCACACTAGCAAAGCGGCAATCGCCGCTCAGGAAAAACGACGAATTCAGTGGAACCTTGCAAAACCCCAGGCCAGCGGGGACCAGAGGGAAAACAGAGAAGAATGCCCGGTTTTCCCGGAACGCCGCTCCCGCCCGCCGGGGAAACCGGGCCGGGGGCCCGCATTTCCTACTAAGCATTTTAGGAAGAGGCCGCTCAGCGGGGGTCTCGGCGGAATCACGGGGGCCGCTCCGATATGCCTCCCGACCGGAGGACGGAGAAGGCCGCGGGCGCGGAGGCCCGGGCGCGGGGGGGCGGGGGGACGGACGGGGGGTCGTGCCGGGCGCCCGTCCGAAAGGCCGCGCCGGCCCCGGCCGGAGGCCGGGGCCGGCGGGGCTCAGCCGCAGTCGGGCAGGTCGCCCTCGAACGGGTGGGCGTGGATGCGCTGCCCGCCGCCTCCCCCCTCGGAGGCGTGGACCAGGGACCCCGCGGTGAACAGCCGGCCGCTGGTGCCGGGGAGGGAGAGCCGGGTGACGCTGTCCCGCTCGCCGACCATCACGCTCCCCTGGAACTGCCCGCTGCCCTTGAGCCGGAGCGCCGAGGCGTCCGGGAAGTTCCACAGCAGCCTGCCGCGCAGGCCGTCGGGGAGCGAGCCGCTGTAGGTGTCCACGACCGGGTCCTCGCCGACCACGTTGACCAGGACGGTCGCCTCCTGCGGGATCTCCCGGAACACGAGGCGCTGCGGGCGCCCGCCGCTGTCGGCGAGGTCGAAGTCGACGGTGAAGACCTGCAGCCGGGAGGCCCCGTCGCCGGTGAAGACCGTGGCCGCCCCGGCGTCCAGCGCGGTCCCGGTCGGCTCGCGCAGCCGTCCCTCCGGGTAGGCGTAGCAGGCGCTGGCCTCCTCCACCCGCTCCAGGAGCCCGCGGAACGGGGCGGCGGCCTCCGGGTCGTGCACCGCGCTCGGCGAGACCGCGCCGGCCAGCGCGCCGGCGTAGCGCACCACGCCGCGCACGTCGTCCTGCTCGGCGAGGAGGCGCTGCCCGTCGGCGACCGCGATGTCGGCGCCGACGGTCATGAAGTCCGATCCGGCCTCGGGCCGGTACCGCGAGTTCGGCCCGGCCCCGCCCACCCGGTAGGCGTCCCGGTAGGCCTCGCCCTGCTTGTCCATGTCGAAGCCGCCGAGGACGATCACCTTGCCCTCGGCCCCGGCCGCGCCCTCGCGCACCCGGAAGTCACCGCCGACGAACACGTTGACCCCGTCGTCCTGGATCGCGACGGGGTGGCTCCCCTTCTGCGAGGAGTCGCCGCCGCAGGACTCGGCCCGACATCCGGGCCGGTCGCTCCGGGACTCCGCCGCTTCGGCCCCCGCGCACAGCCCCGCCAGTGCGAGCGCCCCCGCGGCCCCGCAGGCGGCCAGCGCACCGGGCCGCCGGCGCGGCCGGCTCCGTGTGAACCCACCCTTCATTTCCATACCGAGAGCATCACACCGGTCACGCTCCGAAATCGAGCCCGAAGCGCCAACGCCCGGTAAACGCTCCCTACAGTCCCGGACCCCGGCCTCCGCCCGCCCCCTCGATGATCTTGACGCTGCGACCCGAACAACGCGGGCTGGTTTCCAGCGTCCGCTGCAACACCGCACACCAGAGGGCAGGAGGGGAGGAGGAGCGGCCGGTCGGTCGGGCGCGGCGTCCCGCAGAGCGAAGGTTCAAGCAGCGGCGACGGCAGGGAGGGGCACCGGCCGGCCGGTCGGTCAGGCGCGGCGCATCGCGGAGCGAAGGTCAAGACGGGCGGCGACGGCGGCGGTAGGGGCGGGGCCGGGCGTCTCACCCGGGCGCGGCGCCCCACGGGGCCGGGGTTCAAGCGGGCGGCGAAGGCAGGGAGGGGGACCGGCTGGTCGGTCGGGTGCGGCGCATCGCGGAGCGAAGGTCAAGACGGGCGGCGAGGGCGGGAGGGGGCGGGGTGCCGCGTTCACCGGCCCGGCTCGGCACGTGCCCCCGCCGGGGGTGGCCTTATCCCTATATGCCTGGTTTGCGGCGAGGATCGGGCAGGGGCGGGGGTGCCCTGCGCACCTCCGCAGCACCCCGATTACATCTACCAGCGAGTAGTAGCCCCGAAGCCCCCACTGCCCCCTCTCCGGTTACCCGGAGTGGCCAAGGTGGGCCCTCCTGGCAGGGCAAAAGCGACATCTCGCCCCCGCCCCGCCCCTGCCCGGGTTCCGGCCCCCTGCTCTGCGGCCTTGCGGGCGGCTCGAACCCCCCAACACCGGCCCGAACGGCCCCAATCGGGCCTCTAGAGGCCTGTTCCGGGCCGGGATGCGCGCCCGGGAATCACCGGGGTGCTCTCGCGGTGCGCAGGGCACCCCGCACCACCATCACCCTGCGTATTCACCGAGGTCAGAGGGGGGCAGCGGTTTCACGGGTAGCCGGCCCCG